>NZ_JAIUIC010000016.1:0-183306 GCF_020165455.1 Mesorhizobium sp. BR1-1-3 | reverse complement strand
ATTCCCCTATTCCCCTATTCCCCTATTCCCCTACTGCCTTATTCCCCTCAATCCGCCATCGTCTCCAAACTGGCAAACCCCTGTGGCGCGTCGCCCTCGTCGAACGGCGTCGTCACCTCGACGAAGGTGTCGGGATAGAAGCCGTTGAAGCGGGTCCTCAGCGACAGCGAATAGGCGCCGATATGGCCGATCTCGATCCAGTCGCCGGTATCGACCGTTTCCGGCAGCCAGAACGGCCGCGACAGGATGTCGACGGAATCGCAGGTCGCGCCGCAGACCTTGAACGGCACGATGTTCTTCTCCTCGCCATTGCGCGAGCGGATCGCCGGGTCGGGAATGAAGCGCGCCGGCAGCGTGATCTTGCCGGTCCATGAATCCGACAGCGATGCCCAGATGCCGTCATTGATGTAGAGCCGCTTGCCCTTGCGCAGCAACACCCGCACGATCAGCGACAGGCAGCGCGCCACGATCACCCTGCCGGGCTCAGCCACCAGCGGCATCTGGTCGAACTGATACTCTTTCAGATCGCCCGACAGCCGCGACATGATCTGGCCAAGCGACGGCATCTCGATCTGCTTGCGATTGGGGTCGTGGCCGTATTCGGCGGGGAAACCGCCGCCGACATCGAGCCCGGCAATATCGAAGGTCAGCCGGTTGCGCACCCAGTCGGCGGAAGCCAGCGCCCGCTCATAGGTGTCGGGATCCTCGATCTGGCTGCCGACATGGAAGCACAGGCCGACCTTGTAGCCGGTACGGTTCAGCCGCTCCGCGAGCTCGACGGCATAGGCCGGCCCGGCGCCGAACTTCTTCGACAGTTCGTAGGCGGCATGCCCCTTGGTCTGCACCCGCACGAACACGCTGATCGAGCCCGGATCGATGTCGAGAGCCCGCACCACTCGCGTCAGCTTGGTGATCTCGTCCTCATGATCGAGCGAAATGACGCGGATGGCGTATTTCTCCAGCGCCAGCTTGATGTCCGACTGCGCCTTGACCGGGTGCATGTAGAGCATCTCGGCATCGGGGGAAACGGCACGCACGGCGGCGAACTCGCCCGGCGAAGCGACGTCGAAAGCCTTGACGCCGGCTTCGACCAGCGTCTTCAGCACGATCTGCTCGCCATTGGTCTTGACCGCATAGGCGGTCTTGCCGGGGAACATGCCCATGAACTGCCTGGCATCCGCCATCAGCACTTGCGGGCGGAAGCAATAGACCGGATCGTCCGGACGAAGCGCCAGTGCCGCCTCGCGGGCATTCTCGAATCGCTGCATGGACGAATCCTCACTTCGGCTGCGCACAATTAATCCAAGCTAGCGGCTAATGAAAACAATTCTGTGTCTCGTGCGGCTGACGCTGGGGCGCTAGGTCTTTGCCAGCAACGCTTGCCAGCGATCAGGTTTCGGGTGGCTCTTGTCACTGAGTCCGATATGGCTTCTGCCTGACTGACTGGCATTCAGGCCGTCTGGGAGGGCGACTCACATGACAATAGCCGCGACATCAGCACCGCGCGGGCCGATGGTGCTCAAGGACTGGGGGCAGCTCCTGCTGCTCGGCGCGATCTGGGGCGGCTCGTTCTTCTTTGCCCGCATCGCGGTGGCGGAACTTCATCCGCTGGTGCTGGTGCTGTTTCGCGTCGCCATCGCGGCGATCGCGCTGCAGATCTATCTCGGTCTGCGTGGCCCGTCCTTCCGCCTCGCCCTTCCCCATGCCGGCCTGTTCTTCCTACTGGCGCTCACCAACAACGTCGTGCCCTTTTCGCTGATCTTCGCCGGCCAGACGGAGCTTGGCGCCGGCGTCGCCTCGGTGCTCAACGCCACGACGCCGTTCTGGACGCTGATCCTCGCCAATGCGCTGACATCGGACGAAAAGCTCTCCTGGAACAAGCTCGCCGGCATTGCGCTCGGCATCGCCGGTACGGCCGTCATGATCGGCCCCGGCCTGCTTGCCGGGCTCGGCGGCCCCGTCTGGGCCAAATTCGCGCTGATCGGCGCTTCGCTGTCCTATGGCATTGCGCTGATGGTCGCCCGCCGCTTCAAGGGCGTGCCCTCGCCGGTCGTCGCCACCGGGCAGTTGACCGCTTCGACCATCATCATGATCCCGATCGTGCTCTTCACCTACGGCCCATCCGGCCTGTTCTCGGCCTCGCCGCCGGTCTGGGCGGCGGTGCTGGCGCTGGCACTTCTGTCCACAGCCGTCGCCTACATCCTCTATTTCAACCTCGTCGCCTCGGCGGGCGCTACCAACGCCTCGCTGGTCACGCTTGTCGTGCCGGCCAGCGCCATGCTGCTCGGCTTCCTGTTCCTAGGCGAGCGGCTGGAGCTGTTCGAAATCGGCGGGGTGGTGCTGATCGCGCTCGGCCTCATCACCATCGACGGGCGCGTCCTTGGAAGACGTTAGCGCGTCCTTTGAACCCCCACATCGCCGCGAAAGTCGAATTCGACTTTCGCGGCGGTAGCGCTGCCATGACACGGCAGCGACACGAGCCGGCCACATTTTATTCACAGGTCTGAAGTCGGTATTTGCCTAGGAGTTTCAAAGCCTAACGGCAAAAGACATGTCGCGGATTTCACAATCACGTCGCAATGCAGCACATTTTCCGCTTGCCTGTGGCACAAATGAACCTAGACTCCATGACATAGCTCTTTAAGAGGAGGCTATGTCATGGGACTTACGAGGCCTATCAACGCATTGATGATCTGTGCTGCGTTCGCCTTTATCGGAGCCCTCATTATGGGCTTCCTTCCCTGACCGCCAAAGCGGGGAAGACCAGCACCCAAATAGTCCAACCAATTCAAAAGGCCGGGTTTTTCCCGGCCTTTTGTTGTTGAGCCCGACCTCATGCCGCGGCTGATCCGGCGGCCGCCGCCTCGTGCGAGCGAATACCGATCATATGGCAGATGGCAAAGACCAGATCGGCGCGGTTCATGGTGTAGAAGTGGAAATCGCCGACACCGCGCTCGACCAGGTCCATGACCTGTTCGGCTGCCACCGCCGATGCCACCAGCGCATGCGTCTGCGGGTCCTTGTCGAGGCCTTCGAAACGCTCCGCCAGCCAGCCGGGCACATGCGCGCCCGCCCTCGCGGAAAAGTTCGCGACCTGCTTGAAACTGTGAACCGGCTGGATGCCCGGCACGATCGGGATGTAGATGCCGGCGCGGCGAACGCGCTCGACATAGCGCTCGTAGAGATCGTTGTCGAAGAAGAACTGGGTGATCGCCCGCGTCGCGCCATTGTCGACCTTGCGCTTCAGCATCTCGATGTCGGTGGCGAAATCGGGGCTTTGCGGATGCTTTTCCGGATAAGCCGCGACGGAGATGTCGAAATCCGCGATCGTCTTGAGCCCGGCGACCAGTTCCGCGCCATTCTCGTAGCCACCGGGATGCGGCCGGTAGGGCTCGCCGACGCCGGAGGCCGGGTCGCCGCGCAGCGCCACGAACCGGTTGATGCCGATCGATTTGTAATCCTGGATGACCGCATCGACCTCGTCGCGCGTTGCCCCGACGCAGGTCAGATGCGCCGCTGCAGGAATACCGGTTTCCGTCAGGATGCGCTTTACAGTGCGCGCGGTGCGCTCCCGTGTCGAGCCGCCGGCGCCGTAAGTCACCGAGACGAATTTGGGCTTCAGCGGCTCCAGCCTTGTGACCGTCTCCCACAGCCTCGCTTCCATCTCGTCCGTCTTCGGCGGGAAGAATTCGAAGGAAACCCTGACCTTGTCGCCGATGTCGGGGCGGCGGGAAAAGCGGAACTGGTTCATGCGATTTCCCCCATCGAGTTCGCTTTGGCCTGCCTTGTGTCGTTGGAAGGATCGGCAATCAGCAGGCGCCGATCGCGGCCGAGCCAGAGTTTCACGGTGAGCCTCGCCTCATTGCCACCGCGCGGCTCGAACTCCTGGGAATCTTCGAGATCGAGGCCGGCTTCCGAAAACCAGTCGGCGATCTGCCGGTCGGAAAAGCCGAGCCGCATATGCGCATGCTCCTCGCGCAGGAATTCCAGCGCATGCGGCGCGAAATCGACGATGACCAGGCGTCCTGCCGGACGCAAAAGCCGAGCCGCCTCGTGGATGGCGCGGGCGGGATCGTCGAGATAGTGCAGCACCTGATGGATGGTGACGAGGTCGAAGGCATCGCGCTCGACCGGCGGCGCGAAGATGTCGCCCTGCCGAACCTGCGCGTTCGAAACGCCGGCCTTGTCGAGATTGGCGCGCGCCACGGTCAGCATCTCGCGCGACATGTCGATGCCGACACCGCGCCGATAGAGCGGCGAGAAGATTTCGAGCAGCCGCCCGGTGCCGGTGCCGAGATCGAGCATCGACTGGAACGGCCGCTTGCCGACCAGTTTCAGCATTGCGGCTTCGACGGCGCGGTCCGGCACATGAAGCGAGCGGATATGGTCCCAGCTTGCCGCATTCACGGAAAAATACTCGACCGCCCGGTCCTGCCGCTTGCGCTTGACCGAGGCCAGGCGCTCAAGATCGCGCTCGACCTGCGGATCGGCGCCGCGAATGCCGGAAACCAGGCCCATGACGAAGTCACGCGCGGAATCCGCATCCGACAGGCGGAAGAAGGCCCAGGACCCTTCCTGGTAGCGGCCGATCAGCCCTGCCTCCAGAAGCAGCTTCAGGTGCCGCGAAACGCGCGGCTGCGACTGGCCGAGAATTTCGGTAAGATCGGAAACGGTGAGGTCACCGCGCGACAGAAGTGCCAGTATGCGCAATCGGCTGGATTCGGCCGCCGCCTTTAACGTATCCACCATAGTGTCGAGCGAGACATGCATCAGCGTATTCTCTTTGAAAAGATATAAACATATGTTTATGTCAGTTTTCGAAACCTTGCAAGCGCTATGTCGCTTCCGGACAAGAAAATGCCGCTTGTGTGGCGTTTTAAGAGACATGGGCCATGACTGGACCGCGTGAGATGTTCGAGGCGCGCGAAGGCGAGCAGAGGCTGGAAAACGATCCCGCACTGATGCCGCCGGATGACGGCATCGTCTTCATCGGCCGCATTGCCTCGCCGTGGACGACGCGCGAAACCTGCCCGAAGAACATGCGCGCCGCGCGCGAGACCGGACAGAAGGCAGTGCTGACCATCGACGCGCCCTACCGAAATGGCTTACGGGGGCTGGAGCGCGCAAGCCACGTCATCATCCTGTCCTGGCTGCATCACGCGCCGCGGGACCTGATTGTGCAGAAACCACGCCATGCGGCCGAAGCAAAAGGCGTATTTTCGCTGCGCTCCCCTGCCCGTCCCAACCCAATCGGGCTGCATGTGGCCAGGCTCGTCGGGCTCGACCAAAACACCGGCCGCATCGATCTCGACGCCATCGACGTGCTCGACGGCACTCCGGTCATCGACATAAAACCCTATTTCGCCTCGACCGACGCTATACCGGAGGCGACCATCGAAGGGCGTGACGAGCCCGGGGGTCGGCGATGACGGCGCCCACCGGTCGCCGCCGCGCCATCGCCAAGGCGCTGACAGCACTTCTGCCGCTGGCACCCTATGCCGACCTGGAGAAGATCCGCGG
The DNA here is from genome assembly GCF_020165455.1 of Mesorhizobium sp. BR1-1-3. NCBI lineage: Bacteria > Pseudomonadati > Pseudomonadota > Alphaproteobacteria > Hyphomicrobiales > Phyllobacteriaceae > Mesorhizobium > Mesorhizobium sp. BR1-1-3. The sequence goes on along the minus strand of NZ_JAIUIC010000016.1, from coordinate 177,786 downwards.
CGACGCCGGCGCGGTCCACATGAAGACCTTACCACCAGGCATCGCCGTATGGTTGGCGACGATTGCCCATATCCGCCACATGCACACAGATTACGAGAAACTGCTGAGCGAAGGCTACGACCGCGACTCGGCGCGTTTCTTCGTCATCGAGCAGACCAACGTCGTGCTCACCCGCTGGCGCGCGACGCGCCTGCTCGACGCGGATGACGAGGAGGAATGACCACGGCTACTTCCGCTTAAGCACTGCGACCGCATTATAGGGCTGACCATCGGCCTGGCCGATCCAGGTCCAGGACAGATTTTCCTTGAAAAACCTGACGGTGATGTTGCCGCCGTCGATGCATTTGTCCTGACCGTAGGTGATGCTCTCGTGGTATTCCACCGAAATGCCGTCACTGGACGTCTGTGACAGCGATCCGCCGCAACCGAGTGACGGATAGTCGATCGACGCGCTGCCATCGTTGATGGTCATGGCGATCGGCCAGTCGGCCCCGGCGTCACCCGCCGGGCTTTGATGGCCGCTGCCGACCCAGGTGCCGCTCAGCGACGGCACGTTCACCGCACAAGGCAGGTTCTGGAAGATCGGTGTCAATTCGCTGCCGGTTTTCTCGCAGCGATAGGTCTGCCCGCCCTGGCACAATTCCTCGCCTTCGCGCGCGCACTGGGCGCTGGCTTCGCCCGCGGCGGCGAACATCGTCATGGCTGCTATGACGGCCCCAAGCCTGCCCATCTTCCCCCTCCCGTTCAGAGCGCGCAATCTAAGGCAATTCCGATCCAATGTATCGGCGAGATCGTCATCGAGGCCGAACAGCACCGGGCGGGTGGCTCTATGCGTTCTGCCCTGCGCCGATAGCCTGCTGACTCGCCTTGCGTGACAGGAGGCCCCAATGAGCCACACGGCGACGACACAGGACGAGAAGCAACTGCCCGTGGTTGGCGACCGCCATGTCGACCCGCATTCCTACCCCGACGGCATCGCCTTTCTCGACGGCCAATACCTGCCGATGTCGCAGGCCAAGATCTCGGTGCTGGACTGGGGTTTTCTGCATTCCGACGCCACCTACGACACCGTGCATGTCTGGAACGGCCGCTTCTTCCGCCTCGATCTGCATCTCGACCGCTTCCTCGGCGGGCTGGAAAAGCTGCGCATGACCATTCCCTTCGACCGCGACGGCGTGACCGAAATCTTGCACAATTGCGTGGCGCTGTCCGGTCATCGCGCCGCCTATGTCGAAATGCTGTGCACGCGCGGCGCCTCTCCGACCTTCAGCCGCGACCCGCGCCAGGCGGTCAACCGCTTCATGGCCTTCGCCGTGCCGTTCGGCTCGGTCGCCAACGCCGAGCAGCTGCAGCGCGGCCTGCGCGTCGCCATCAGCGACAAGATGCGTATTCCGCCGGCCTCGATCGACCCGGCGATCAAGAATTACCACTGGCTCGATCTGGTGCGCGGCCTCTACGATGCCTATGATCGCGGTGCAGAGACCGCGTTGCTCCTCGACTTCAACGGCAATGTCGCCGAAGGCCCGGGCTTCAACGTCTTCTGCGTCAAGGACGGCAAACTATCGACGCCGGCCACCGGCGTGCTGCCCGGCGTCACCCGCCGCACCGTCTTCGATCTCTGTGCAGAAGAAGGCCTTGCCGCCACGGCGACCGATGTCAGCGTCACCGCATTGCGCGAGGCCGACGAGGTGTTCATCACCTCCACCGCGGGCGGCATCATGCCGGTGACGGAGATCGACGGCGCGGCGATCGCCAATGGCAAGGTCGGACCGATCACCAGCCGGCTGATGGCGCGCTACTGGCAAAAGCACGATGACCCAGCCTGGTCGTCTCAGGTGAATTATCCCCGATAATTCAGGCGTCTTTGTCAAAAGATTCCCGTCGCCTCTGGAAAATCAGAGGATCGACCGTATATGCCCGAAAGCGGAGAAGCCTCCGCTTTCATCCAAAATCACGCCCGCAGGGGCAAGGACTCCAAGATCATGACAAACAAGGTTTGGTTCATCACCGGATCGTCGAAAGGCTTTGGCCGCGTCTGGGCCGAGGCCGCACTCGCGCGTGGCGACAGCGTCGCGGCCACCGCCCGCGATGCCGGCACGCTCGCCGATCTCGTCGAGAAATACGGCGACAGGGTTGCCGCGATAAAGCTCGACGTCACCGACAAGAAAGCCGTCGATGCCGCTGTCGCCGAGGCGCACAAGCGTTTTGGCCGGCTCGACGTCGTCATCAACAATGCCGGCTACGGCCATTTCGGCGCCATCGAGGAGGTCAGCGAACAGGAAGCTCGCGACCAGATCGAAACCAATGTCTTCGGCGCTCTGTGGGTCACTCAGGCCGCACTGCCGATCATGCGGGCACAGCGTTCCGGCCACATCATCCAGATCTCGTCGATCGGCGGCGTCAATGCCTTTGCCTCGCTCGGCCTCTACCACGCCTCGAAATGGGCGCTGGAGGCCTTCAGCCAGTCGCTCAGCATCGAGGTCGCGGAATTCGGCATCCATGTGACGCTGGTCGAGCCGGGCGGTTTCTCCACCGACTGGGCCGGGCCGTCGGCCAAGGTGTCCCAACCGATCGAGGCCTATGCGCCCGCCCGTGCCAAGATGGCCGAGCGCCGCGCCAATTCGGTCGCCGGCGATCCAGACGCCACCGGGCCGGCCATGCTGGCCATTGTCGACGCCGCCGAGCCGCCGCTGCGGGTATTCTTCGGCGATGGCGGCCTGCCGATGATCAAGCAGGAATACGCCAACCGCATTGCCACCTGGAAGAAGTGGGACGACGTTTCCATCATGGCGCAAGGCGTGAAGAAGAACCGCAAGGGCTGAAGTCCAGCGCTTTTGCTGCGCCGCTCCATGGGCGGCGTAGCCGGCCCTCAGGCTTGATAAATCCACTGCTCCGGCACGCGCAGCGATATCTCTTCGCCTGCCCTAACCGTGCCTGGCTTCTCTACCCAGGCGACAATGCCGCGCAGCCGCTTCGCCGCTTTCGGGAACAGCAGCGCGCCGGCTTCGACGTCGGCCATTCCGGCGTTTTCGGCGATCGACCGGCCGGCGATGCGGCACGGGCCGTTCTGTGCGTCGACCTTGATGGTGACGCCGCCCTTGAAGAACAGCAGCGTGCCGGCCGGCAGCATGGAGAGGTTCGGCACCCCTTCCATCACCAGATTGGCGCCGATCCATTCCGGCTTGATCTCGGCCAGGCCCATGCGCTCGGCGACGATGGCGAGTTCATCCGCTGCCACGATCGACAGCTGCCGTTCGTTGCGCATTTCAGTGCCGCGCGGATACCAGGGCTCGCGCCCGCCCGAGCGCCGCGTCGGTCCAGCATGGAAATCGCCTGATATGCCGTCGAAACCCAGCCGCAATTCGGCCACCGGGCGCGTCTGAAAATGATCCGCCGGCGCCACGTAAAGCGCTGCCGCCCTGGCGGCAAGCTTTCGCGCGGCGATGATTTCAACCGGCTTTTCAGCCTCGGGGAAGAGATCCGGCATGGCGTTCTTTCTATTCGTCATCCAGCGAATTAGCCGGGCGCGCTTCGCGGCGTCCAGTCGAAAGTGCTGATCGTCCGATCAACAGCACCGATAGGATCGCGATCACGCTTTTCTTACCTGTCATCGATCTCGCACCGCATTGCCGGCGCGCGGTGCCGGTTTCATAGTGACGTCCAGACGGTTTGCGGAGGCTGATCAATGCGACCTGTGACGGCAATCACGTTGCTTTGGTTGATCTGGGCAGGAAGCTGGGCCGTCGCCGCTTTGTGGTCCGACCCTGCCCAGAAGCGCGCCGGGTTCAAGGCGGAGGCCCGCTATCGGGGTCTCTGGATAGCCGGCGCGGTGCTGCTGTTCATTCCGGCGCACGGCTATGAAGGCCGGCTCAGGCTGTGGATGCCTGATCTCCCCGAAGCCTGGATCTGTGTCGCCCTGATCGCCATCGGCATCGCCTTTGCCTGGTGGGCGCGCCTGCATCTCGGCAGGCTGTGGTCGGGCACCATCACCGCCAAGGCCGGGCACCGTGTCGTCAACACCGGCCCGTATGGCCTTGTCCGGCATCCGATCTACACCGGATTGCTGCTGGCGATCCTCGCCACCATGGCGGCCAAGGGCACCGTCTGGGGCATAGCCGGAACCGCGCTGCTCATCATCGGCATCGTGACGAAAGCCAGGCTGGAAGAAAATTTCCTGCGCGGCGAACTGGGCAGCGCCTATGACGACTATGCCGCGCGCGTTCCGATGCTGGTGCCGTTCGCACCAGCATGACGCGGCAGCCTCAAAGCATTCTCAGCAGCGCGCCGCCGATCGAATAGCCCGCGCCGAAGGCGCAGATCAGACCGAAATCGCCCGGCTTCATGTCGGCGTGGTTCTCCGACAGCGCGACGATGGCCCCGGCGCCCGCCGTGTTGCCCAGCCGCTCCAGCACCATTGGCGCGCGGTCGTGATCGACCTCGTGGCCGAACGACAGCTTCAGGATCATCGCATTCATCCGCGCATTGGCCTGATGCAGCCAGAAGCGCCTGATCGCCTGCGGCGTCAGCCCGTGCTCGGCGAGGAATTCGACGATGAATTTCTGCCCGGCGACGGTGACTTCCTTGAACACCTTGTTGCCGACCTGCTTGATCAGATTGCCTTCCAGATTGATCATGTAAGGATCATCCTGGGCGGTGCGGGTATGGTAGCCCAGATTGGTGCGGATGTTGTTCGACATCTGCGTCCAGATGCGCGTGTCGAGCACCTCGAAGCGCCCCGGCCGCTTGTCGCCCTTGGCCAGGCCTTCGACCACCATCGACACCGAAGCGTCGCCGAAAATGAAATGCGTCTGCCGGTCGCGGAAATTGAGATGGCCGGTGATGATCTCGGGCGTCGTCACCAGAATGCGCTTGTGCGCGCCGGACCGCACCAAATTGACGGCGATGTGCAAGGCCGCCGCCGCCGAAGAACAGCCGAGCCCCATGTCGAAGCCTGCGCCCTTCGTGCCCAGCGCCTCCTGCATTTCGATGGCGATCGCCGGATAGGGCCGCTGGTGATGCGAGGCCGAGCAGATCACCAGGTCTATATCCGACGGCTGTAGCCCCGCATGCTCGAGAGCCTTCTTCGCCGAGGCGATGCCGAACTCGGCTTCGAGCGACAGCGCATCGTCGGGCCGAGCCGGAATGCGCGGCGACATGCGGGTCGGGTCGAGAATGCCTTCGCGCTCGATGACATGACGGGTGCGCACGCCCGAAGCGTGGACGATGAAGTCGCTGTCCGATTTCGCCAGCGGCGGCTCGTCGGTGCCCAGGCGGCGCGCATTCTCCGCGTCGACCCAGGCATTGAAGCTGGCCACCAGCTCTTCATTGGTGATTGTGGCTTCAGGGATTTCAACGCCGATGCCGCTGATGATGACGCGATGCATGTCCAGTCCGTCCCATCCGCAGGCGTTGCGGGCTTCATGTGGGCGCCGGAACGCTCCGGCGCAACAGTTTTCTCACCGCGGCGGTTTACGCCGGCTTAAACCAAAGGTTTAGGCCGGACTAGTCCTCGTGCAACGTGGATAATCAGGCCCGCTTGGCAACGATGAAGATGCGTGGAAAGCGCAAAAGCACCTTACCGCTAGCCGTTTTCGGATAGGCCTTGGCGATCTTGGCCGTGTAGCTTTCGAGGAACATCGCCCGTTCGTCGGAATCCAGCGGATCGAGGAACGGCTTCAGGCCCGTCGACTTCACCCATTCGACGATCGCCTGCGCATCGGCAAGCGGGTGGTTGTAGATGGTATGCCAGATATCCAGCCGATCACTGTGCGGCGACAGGAGGTCATAGTAGGACGACACCGGCGGCAACGGCCCGCGTGCCGCGCCCTTGAACTTTTCGGCAAACGGCATTTCGGCGGCGGTCTCGCGCATCAGGCGGTGCGAGTCTTCGCCCATATTGTCGGGCATCTGGACGGCCAGCGCGCCGCCTGGCGCGAGGAAACCCATCAGCCGCTGGAAGACTGCGGGATGCTCGGGCAGCCACTGGAACACCGCATTGGCAAAAATCACGTCGACCGACTCCGCCGGCTGCCATTTGGAGGCATCGGCCAGATCAAAGGTGACCTCGGGCAAGCGAGCCCGCGCCTTCTCGATCATGTCGGGCGAAGTGTCGAAGCCGCTCACCTCAGCATCCGGCCAGCGCCCGACAAGCAGTTCGGTCGAGTTGCCAGGCCCGCAGCCGATGTCGACGACCCGGCGTGGAAAGTCGACGGGCACCTGCGCCACAAGATCCCGCGCGGGCCGCGTGCGCTCGTCTTCAAATTTCAGATATTGGGCGGCGGACCAATCAGCCATTTGAGCTCCTCATGCCGGTTGAGATCGCCGCCCGGAACCCCCCCTACCGCGTCAGCCTCTTGTAGGTCATGCGGTGCGGGTTGACGGCATCCGGCCCGAGGCGGCGGATCTTGTCCTGCTCGTAATCCTCGAAATTGCCCTCGAACCATTCGACATGGCTGTCGCCCTCGAAGGCGAGGATGTGCGTCGCCAGGCGGTCGAGGAACATGCGATCGTGGGAGATGATGACCGCGCAGCCACCGAAATTTTCCAGCGCGTCTTCGAGCGCGGCCAGCGTTTCGGTGTCGAGATCGTTGGTCGGTTCGTCGAGCAGCAGCACATTGCCGCCGGTCTTCAACATCTTGGCCAAATGCACGCGGTTGCGCTGGCCGCCGGAGAGGTTGCCGACCTTCTGCTGCTGGTCGCCGCCACGGAAGTTGAACGACGCGCAATAGGCGCGCGTGTTGGCCTCGAACTTGCCGAGCTTGACCACTTCTGCGCCGCCGGAAATCTCTTCCCACACCGTCTTCGACGGATCGAGAGCATCGCGGCTCTGGTCGACATAGCCGAGCTTCACCGTTTCGCCGACGCGCACAGAACCCGCATCCGGCTTTTCCTGGCCGGTGATCATGCGAAACAGCGTCGTCTTGCCGGCGCCGTTCGGGCCGATGACGCCGACGATGCCGCCCGGCGGCAGCTTGAATTCCAAGCCGTCGATGAGCAGCGTATCGCCAAAGCCCTTCGACAGGCCTTCCGCCTCGATGACCACATTGCCGAGCCGCTCGCCATGCGGAATGACGATCTGCGTGTCGCTCGGACGCCGCTTGTCGGCTGCATCCAAAAGATCCTGGAAGGCCTGGATACGCGCCTTGGATTTGGTCTGGCGGGCCTTCGGGCTCGACTGGATCCACTCGCGCTCGCGGCCGATGGCGCGCTGGCGTGCATCGTCCTCGCGGCCTTCCTGCTTGAGGCGCTTGGCCTTGGCTTCGAGGTACTTGGTGTAGTTGCCCTCATAGGGAATGCCGCGGCCGCGATCGAGTTCGAGGATCCAGCCGGTGACATTGTCGAGGAAGTAGCGATCGTGGGTGATGATCATCACGGCGCCCGGATAGGCGCGCAGATGCTTTTCCAGCCACGCCGTGGTTTCGGCGTCGAGATGGTTGGTCGGTTCGTCGAGCAGCAGAAGGTCGGGCTGGCGCAGCAGCAACTGGCAGAGCGCGACGCGGCGGCGCTCGCCGCCCGAAAGCTTGGTGACTTCCGAATCCTTGGGCGGGCAGCCCAGCGCTTCCATCGCCATCTCGACCTGCTGTTCGAGGTCCCACAGGTTCAGCCGATCCATCTCGTCCTGGAGCTTGGCCGACTCGTCGGCCGTCTCGTCGGAATAGTTCATCATCAATTCGTTGTAGCGCTCGATGATGGCGGTCTTGGCGGCGACGCCTTCCATGATGTTTTCGAACACGGTCTTGTCCGGATCGAGCGCCGGCTCCTGCGCCAGGTAGCCGACAGTGGCGCCTTCGGCGAGCCACGCTTCGCCGTTCCACTCCTTGTCGAGCCCGGCCATGATCTTGAGGATCGTCGACTTGCCCGAACCGTTGGGGCCGAGGATGCCGATCTTGGCGTCCGGATAGAAGGAGAGATGGACATTCTCGAGCACCTTCTTGGTGCCATAGGCCTTGTTGAGGCCGGCCATGTGATAGATGAACTGGCGTGCCACGCGCGCTTCCCTGAAAAACCGACTGGATTTGTCGAATTGAATGGAGGTTGGCCGCTATGTAGGCGATGCGGCGGCGAACGGCAATCGCTTTTGCCAGATCAGGCCAATCACACGGACAAGTGTGGACCGCTGCTCGTGCAGTCTGGGGGCTGTTCAGCAGCCCTTACTGGAACCCGATAGCGTCGACGGTGCCGGTCGGGCAGCCTGCCTTGTTGGTCGGCACCGAAGCCAGCAGCAGGTCCTTGAGCGCGCTGTTCGGGCCGATCGGGCCGGCGAGGCCGAGGGTCAGTTCGCCGATCAGCCGCCTGCCGCTCGACGGATCGATGACGCAGGAAACGCGCACGCGGTCCCCTGCTCCCGCCCCGAAGGCAGTATCGAAAGCGCCGCGGATCTGGTCGGCCGTCAGCTTGCCGCCGATGTTCTTGGCAAAGAGATCGCGCACCGGCGAACTGTTCACCGCGCGCATCAAATTCAGCGCGTCGGAGAAATAGTCCTGCTGGCTCTTGCCGTAGCAGGTGCCGTGCTTGATCCATTCATGCCGTTCGAGATGGGAGGCCGTTCCAGGCATCACCTGATCGAGTTCCGTGCGGGTGTTGGCGTCAAGATTGACCGGCGGCAGGTCTTTCCAGTGGGCCGGATTGTCGTTGGCCTTGTCGCTCGCCGTCGCCTGGCAATAGAAATTGCCATTCGGCTGCGGCCACAGGCCGTGCAAGGTGAAATGCGTGGCGTCGAAATCGCCGGCACTTTGTGCCCTGCATTCGGTCTTGTTCGACTTTGTCTCGCAAAACGCCGGCTGCCAGCTCAGCGCGAAGACGTATTCGGGCTTCCCCGATGCCGCCGGCTTGCCTTGCCCGTCAGGCGCGGCCGGCACGGTCGCCGCGCTGCTGCCGGAAACATGGCCGCAGCTGACCTTCACCCAGCGGCGCTCCGGATCGGCGCCCGGCACCAGGATGAGATAATGCGTCGGCGTATCCTTGTTGCCGGCAAGCAATTGATAGCTCTGCCCGGCATCGGTCGAGACATTGCCGGGGTTCTTGCCGTTCTTGATCGCTTGCGTCGCCGGACAGGCGGCGTCGGCGACGAAGCTGCCGCTCATCTTCACATCGGCATGCGCGGCCCCGGCCAGCGACGCCGCCAACATGGCCAATCCGAAAACGACACCGATGCGCATGGAGAATCCCCGGCTGAAGAAGTGGGCGACAGACTGAAGCTGTCTCCATGTCAGAATTGCGATATTTTGCTGACCGAACGCAAGAAACATCGTCGCGAAAAGCGGGTTTGCCGGATTGACGCATAATGTGGGCCGGCGCAAACAAAGCCAACGACGACAAAAGCAAGGGCGGGACCAGGCGGCATGTCATTCAGCCAGCAGCGCGTGGTTGCCTCGCCGACCGGTGCCGAGCTCAATCTTTTCGTCAGGCAGGCCGATGGCCGGGCACGCGCCGTCGTCCAGATCAATCACGGGCTAGCCGAGCACGCAGCGCGCTATGCCCGCTTTGCCGATTTTCTTGGCTCGCGCGGTTTCGACGTCTATGTCCACGATCATCGCGGCCACGGCGCGACCAAGGCGTCCGACGCTCCGCTCGGCAGGTTCGCCGACAGGGACGGTGCCGCCAAGGTGATCGCCGACGTCGACGTCATCCATGATCTCATCGCCCGCGAACGGCCGAACAGACCGGTCATCCTGTTTGGCCATTCGATGGGTGCGTCGGTGGCGCTGAACTACCTGTTGCGCCACTCGCCACGCGTTCACGCGGCAGCAATCTGGAACGGCAATTTCTCCCAAGGCCCGCTTGGGCAGCTTGCGCTCGGCATCCTTGCCTGGGAACGGATGCGGCTCGGCTCCGACGTGCCATCGCGCCTGCTGCCGAAACTCACCTTCCAGGCCTGGGGCAAGGCGGTGCCCAATCACCGCACAGTGTTCGACTGGCTGTCGCGCGACGAAGCGGAAGTGGCGAAATACATTGCCGATCCCTTGTGCGGCTGGGACGCTTCGGTGTCGATGTGGCGCGACGTCGTCGGTATGGCGCTGAACGGCGGCAAGGATGCCGGCTTTGCCGGTATCCGGCGCGACCTGCCCGTCAGCATCGTCGGAGGCGAGAAGGATCCGGCTTCCGACTATGGCAAAGGGATCACCCATCTTGCCGATCGCATGCGCAAGATGGGCTTTTCGAATCTGGTTTCAAAGGTTTATGCCGACACCCGCCACGAAAGCCTGAACGAGGTGAATCGCGACATTATCATGGATGATTTCGCCGCCTGGGCCGACGAAGTCCTCAAAGCGTGACGGATTGGCCCATTGCAAGAGCCGTGACAGCCGTTGCAGGGCTTGATAGAGGCTCTGCTTTCGCAGCAATCGCAGTGATTGCGGCAACCACGGTGATCCATGGCTGAGCCCCCGCTGAAAGGCGTCCGCGTCGTCGAACTCGCCCGCATCCTTGCCGGGCCATGGGCCGGGCAGTTGCTTGCCGATCTCGGCGCCGATGTCATCAAGGTCGAGAGCCCCGATGGCGGCGACGACACCCGCAAATGGGGCCCGCCCTTCGTCATGGGCAAGGACGGCGAGAACCTGTCGGCCGCCTATTACCATTCCTGCAATCGCGGCAAGCGCTCCATCGCCATCGATTTCTCGACCCCGGAAGGCGCCGAGACGGTGCGCCGGCTGGTCGCCACTTCGGACGTGCTGATCGAGAACTTCAAGCTCGGCGGCCTGAAGAAATACGGCCTCGACTATGACAGCCTGCGCAAGATCAACCCGCGCCTCGTCTACTGCTCGATCACCGGTTTCGGCCAGGACGGTCCGTACGCACCGCGCGCCGGCTACGACTTCATCATCCAGGCCATGGCCGGCATGATGTCGATCACCGGCGAGGTCGGCCGCGAGCCGCAAAAGGCGGGCGTCGCCATCTCCGACATCTTCACCGGCCTTTATTCGGTCATCGCCATCCAGGCAGCACTGCGCCATGCCGAGCAGACCGGGGAAGGCCAGCATGTCGACATGGCGCTTTTCGACACCCAGATCTCGGCGCTCGGCAACCAGAATTTGAACTATCTCGTCTCCGGCAGATCGCCGGTGCAGATGGGCAATGCGCATATGAACATCGCCCCCTACGAGGTGGTGCCGGTCCGGGATGGGCACATCATCCTTGCGGTGGGCAATGACGGCCAGTTCGCCAAATTCTGCGCTGCCGTCGGGCTGGACGACCTGCCTGCCAATCCCGACTTCGCCACCAATCCCGCCCGGGTCGCCAACCGGGCCAAGTTGCGCGAACGCATGGTCGAGGCGCTGAAGGTTTTTGATCGCGATCCGCTGCTGGCAAAGCTCGAAGCGGCCAGCGTGCCGGCGAGCCCGATCAACACGATCGGCCAGATGTTCGCCGACCCGCAGACGATCGCGCGCGGCATGCGGCTCGACCTGGACGACGGCCATGGCAATCTTCTGCCTTCGGTGCGCGCGCCGATGGTGATGTCGGGCACGCCGCTGGTCTATGAGCGCCCCTCGCCGCGCCTGGGCGAGCACACGCAAGAAATCCTTGCCGAACTGGAGAAGTCTGGACAATGAAGACCGGCGGACAACTCATCGTCGACGCTCTCGAAGCCAACGGCACCGACCGCATCTACTGCGTGCCCGGTGAATCCTATCTGGCGGTGCTCGACGCGCTGCACGATTCAGCGATCCGCACCATCGTCTGCCGCCAGGAAGGCGGTGCCGCCATGATGGCCGATTGCCACGGCCGCCTGACCGGCAAGCCCGGCATCTGCTTCGTCACCCGCGGCCCCGGCGCCACCAATGCCTCGGCCGGCATCCACATCGCCATGCAGGATTCGATACCCGTCATCCTGTTCATCGGCCAGGTCGCCGGCCACGCCAAAGAGCGCGAGGCTTTCCAGGAGGTGGATTACAAGAGGTTCTTCGGCGACATCGCCAAATGGGTAGTCGAGATCGACGACGCCTCGCGCATCCCAGAATTCGTCACCCGCGCCTTCGCGGTGGCGACATCGGGCCGTCCCGGCCCAGTGGTGATCTCGCTGCCCGAGGACATGCTGACCAGTGTCGTCGAAGCGCCCGTCGCCTTGCCGCACACACCGGTCGAAACGCGGCCCGGGGAAGCCGAACTCGATGCGCTTGAGAAATTGCTGGCCAAGTCCAAGCGGCCTTTCGTCATCCTTGGCGGCACGCGCTGGGACGCCGAGGCGGTTGCACAAATGCGCACGATCGCCGAGGCCTGGTCGCTGCCGGTCGGCTGTTCCTTCCGCCGCCAGATGCTGTTCGATCATCTGCATCCGAACTATGCCGGCGATGTCGGCATAGGCATCAACCCGAAGCTGGCCACGGCGATCAAGCAGGCCGACCTCTTGCTGCTGATCGGCGGCCGCATGGGCGAAATGCCCTCCTCGGACTACACGCTGCTGAAAAGCCCCTACCCGGCCCAGACACTGGTCCATGTCCATGCCGATTCCGGCGAGCTCGGCCGCGTTTACAGGCCGGCATTGGCGATCAACGCCTCGCCGTCCGCCTTCGTCGACGCTTTCGCCAAACGCAAGCCGGCCTCCGCACCCGTCTGGGCAGCCGAGACGCCAAAGCTGCATGCCGCCTATCTCGACTGGTCGACACCACCCGAAAGCGGCCCCGGCCCGGTCCAGATGGGCCCGATCATGAACTATCTCGAAAAGATGCTGCCCGACGACGCCATTCTCACCAACGGCGCAGGCAATTACGCCAGCTGGGTGCATCGCTTCCATCGCTTCCGCCGCTTCGCCACTCAAGGTGCACCGACGTCAGGCTCGATGGGCTATGGCACGCCTGCGGCAGTCGCCGCCAAAGAGCTGTTTCCAGAGCGCACCGTGGTCGCTTTCGCCGGCGACGGCTGCTTCCTGATGAACGGGCAGGAATTCGCCACTGCCGTGCAATACGACCTGCCGATCGTCGTCGTCGTCGTCAACAACGGCATCTACGGCACCATCCGCATGCATCAGGAGCGCGAATATCCCGGCCGCGTGGTGGCCACCGACCTCAAGAACCCCGATTTCGCGGCTCTCGCCCGCGCCTATGGCGGCCATGGCGAAACGGTTGAGAAGACGGCGGACTTCGCCCCGGCCTTCGAACGCGCCCGCGCCAGCGGCAAGCCGGCGATCGTCGAGATCAGGCTCGACCCCGAAGCGATCACCCCGACCCGGACGATGACCCAGATCCGCGACAAGGTTTGAGAGCCGACCGGGGCAAGTCGAGTTTCTTCACGTCCCCTCTGCCCTGCCGGGCATCTCCCCCTCAAGGGGGGAGATTGGCAGTTTCGTCGTCTCGCCCTTCTTCCAACACTGGCGATTGGCGAAACCCGAAGTACATTCGATCTCCCCCTGGAGGGGGAGATGTCCGGCAGGACAGAGGGGGCGCTGTCCCGCCAACCTTCAACGGTCAGCTACTTCGCCTTCTCGATCTGGCCGCGGACCTCCCCATTCGGGTTCGCTTTGGTGTGGACGTTGACGTAATACTTGCCGGCCTCAAGGTCAGCCGCCTGGGCATCAGTGAGCGTCTCCGACCCCTTGATCGGGCTCTTGAGTTTTTTGAACGGGATGACAGGGTCGGCGTTTTCACCCATCGCCGCAGGGCCATGGATATGCGCGGCCGTCGCCGGTCCGCTGAGGCCGGAATATTTGACGTTCCAGTTGAGCTTCTTCTTGGTCGTGTCGAAGGTGAAAGTGGCCGTGCCCTTACCCTTCGTGGTGACGGGCGGGCTCTGCTGGCTGCCGTCTAGTGTCGCCTTGAACTTTTCCATGGCTGCCAGGGCCGGCGATGCGAACAGGAAAGCGGTCGAAATGGCCAGCGCCGACAGCGCCGGTAAGAAGGATTGGGTGCGCATGAAGAACCTCCGATTGACTGTGCACGCGTCGCGGCTCCCCGGCGCGCGCATGCGCCAACGGAACGGCCTGGCGGCACAATGTATCCAACCACACGTTTTTGTGATGACGTATAGAGATCCTAGGGGCCGTCCTGTCCGGCTTTAGCGATAGCGGTCAGACCGCCGCCAGCGCCTGCGTCAGGTCGGCGATCAGATCGTCCGGATGCTCGACGCCGATCGACAGCCTGACCGTGGTCTCCAGCACGCCGATGCGCTGGCGCACCTCGAAGGGAATGCCCGAATGGGTCATGGCCGCGGGGTGACTGGCCAGCGATTCCGTTCCGCCGAGGCTCACCGCCAGCTTGAAGATCTGCAATCCGTTGAGGAAGGCGAAAGCCGCCTTCTCCCCGCCCTTGATGTCGAAGGAGAAGGTTGATCCGGCGCCGCTGCATTGCGCCCTGTAGGCGCGGCCGGCCGGCGTATTCTCGCCCAGAAACGGCAGGTAGTGCACCTTGTCGACCTTGGCGTGGTCGCGCAGGAATTCGGCGATCAGGCGAGCATTGTCGTTGGCCCGCTCCATGCGGATCGACAGCGTCTCCAGCGAGCGGCCGAGCATCCAGCAGGAATGCGGGTCGAGCTGCGTGCCGATCGCGCCGCGCAGCGCCTTGATCGGCTTGGTGATAGCCTTGCTGCCCATGGCGGCACCTGCGATCAGGTCGGAATGGCCGCCGACATATTTGGTCAGCGAATAAACCGACACGTCGGCACCATGTTCGATCGGCCGCTGGAACACCGGACCCAGCAATGTGTTGTCGCACACGATGATCGGCGTTGACCCTTGGCTCGCGCCGATCTCGTCGGCGATCTTGCGCATCAGCGCGAGGTCGACCAGGCTGTTGGTCGGGTTTGACGGCGTCTCGATCAGGATGACCGACACGCGGCCTTTCGCGACGGCCGCGTCGGCGGCCGTGCGCACCGCCGACTCATCCACGCCATCCGCGAAACCGACAGCACCGATGCCAAAACCGGAGAGCGTGCGCGTCAAAAGCGTCTCCGTGCCGCCGTAGAGTGGCTGCGAATGCAGGATGACGTCGCCCGGACGGGCATAGGCGAGCAGTGTCGTGGCGATCGCCGACATGCCCGATGAAAACAGGATACAGGCATCCGTCCCCTCATAAATCGCCAGCCGGTCCTCGACGATCTCGCTGTTGGGATGATTGAAGCGCGAATAGACCAGGCCGGAGGCGGTGCCGCTCGGCGGCTCCTTCCTGCCGGATGTGTAGTCGAAGAAGTCGCGTCCCTCCTCCGCCGACTTGAACACGAAGGTCGAGGTCAGGAACACCGGCGGCTTGACGGCGCCCTCCGACAGCTGCGGATCGAAGCCATAGCTCAGCATCAGCGTCTCCGGATGGAGCTTGTGGTTGCCGATATGGGTTTTCGACGGGCGTGGCGCGGTCATGGCTTTTCCTGCCTGTTCGAGTGAAATAGTGAACGGCAATTTATGCGATCTCGTTCCGCCAGTCCTTGCTATTTTTGGGCTCACATGGCTGCATCCCCGCAACAAATTGCCTGGAGAGACCGAAAATGCAGCAGAAGATAGCCGACGATTTCGACCTGAAAATCCTGCGTGAGCTGCGGGCCGACGCCCGCATCACCAACAACGAGCTTGCCGAGCGCATCGGCCTGTCGCCGTCGCCCTGCCTGAGGCGTGTGCGGCGGCTGGAGGAGACCGGGGTCATCAGAGGCTACACCACGCTGGTCGATCCCTCAGCCTTCGGCTGGAGCATGGTCGCCATCGCCACCATCCGGCTCAGCCGCCAGAACGAAGACGAGATCGTGATGTTCGAGGACGCGATCCGCGGCTGGGAAGAGGTGCTGGAATGCCACCTCGTCACCGGTTCGCGCGACTATGTGCTGAAAGTGGTGACGGGAAGCCTCGAACAATACGAGCGCTTCATCAAGGAAAAGATCGCGCGGTTGAAATGCGTCGCCTCGATCGAGACCAGCTTCGTCATGAACACCATAAAGGAACGGCGCCTCTGACATTTCTGCCGGAGGCGCCGCTTTCTGGATAGATGTGTTGCCGGCTAGGCTTACTTGACCGCTTTGTCGGTGATGGCGGTGGTGTAGGCGCCGGTCGGCTCCTTGGTGATGATCTTCTGGTCGAGCAGCGCCTTGGCGGTGCGCTCGTAGGTCGCCGGGTCAAGCTTGCCGTCGGCATTGTCGATCAGCTTGGCGACTTCGCTCATCATGCGCTTCTGGTGGTTTTCGTCCTGGCCGCCGCCGTCCATGACGATGCCTGCGGCTTCGTCATTGTTGTCGACGGCATATTTCCAGCCCTTCATCGAGGCGCGCACGAAACGCACCATCTTGTCTTCGAAGGCCGGATCCTTGAGCTTATCTTCGGACGCATAGAGCCCGTCCTCGAGCAGGTCGTTGCCCATGGCCGAGTAGTTGAACACGGTCAGCTGTTCCGGCTTGTAGCCGGCGTCGATCAGTTGCCAGTATTCGTTGTAGGTCATGACCGAGATGCAGTCCGCCTGCTTCTGGATCAGCGGCTGCACGTCAAAACTCTGCTTGAGCACCGTGACGCCGTCCGGGCCGCCCTCGGTCTTCAGGCCGAGCTTGTTCATCCAGGCGTAGAACGGATACTCGTTGCCGAAGAACCAGACGCCGAGCGTGTGACCTTTGAAGTCGGCTTCGGTCTTGATCGGGCCGTCCTTCGGGCAGACCAGCTCCATGCCGGCCTTCTTGAACGGCTGGGCGATGTTGACCAGCGGCACGCCCTTTTCGCGGGCAGCCAGCGCACCGCCCATCCAGTCGACGATAACGTCGGCACCACCGCCGGCGATCACCTGCTCGGGCGCGATATCGGGACCGCCCGGCTTGATGTCGACGTCGAGACCCTCGGCCTCATAGAAACCCTTGGCCTTGGCGACATAGTAGCCGGCAAACTGGGCCTGCGTGACCCATTTCAGCTGCAACGTCACCTTGTCGGCGGCCATTGCCTGGAAAGCGGCAAGCGACATCGCGCCAGCCAGAACGGGAATAATCAGTCTTTTCATTTTGTTACCCTCTGAAGTTAGTGCCCTAAACCCACCGCCCCTATCCACCACGGACAGAGGGATGCCAAAACGTGACGGCTCTTTCGACAAGAGCGACCACGCCATAAAAGACCGAACCCGCAAGTGCTGCAACTGCGATTTCGGCCCAGACCATGTCGATGTTCATCCGCCCGACCTCGGTCGAGATGCGGAAGCCCATGCCGACGACAGGCGTGCCGAAGAACTCGGCAACGATGGCGCCGATCAGCGCCAGCGTCGAGTTGATCTTCAGCGCGTTGAAGATGAAGGGAGCTGCTGCCGGCAGCCGAAGCTTCAAGAGCGTCGGCCAGTAGCCCGACGCGTAGGTGCGCATCAGGTCGCGCTCCATATGGCCGGAGGCGGCCAGACCGGCGACCGTGTTCACCAGCATCGGGAAGAAGGTCATGATGATGACCACCGCCGCCTTGGACTGCCAGTCGAAGCCGAACCACATCACCATGATCGGCGCGACGCCGATGATCGGCAGCGCCGAGACCATGTTGCCGATCGGCAACAGGCCGCGTCGCAGGAACGGCACACGGTCTGCGAGCACCGCGGTGATGAAGCCGGCGCCGCTGCCCACGACATAGCCGAAGATGACCGCCTTGAAGATGGTCTGGCGGACATCGGCGCCGAGCACCGGCAGCGAACCGGCGATGCGCGCGCCGATGGCACTTGGCGGCGGCAGCAGGATGAAGGGTATGCCGGCCCCACGCGTCACCGCTTCCCAGATGATCAGGATCCAGGCGCCGAAGATGGCCGGGATGATCAGGCGCAGCGCGGTGCGAGCCCATTTGGCGAACGGACGCAATGATGACAGCACCGCCACGCAGCGCCAGCCAAGCAGCCATGCGGCGGTGAGAAGCAGGAAGTACGGCGTCCGCGCCAGGCCTTCGAAACCGGTGATGCCTCCAATCAGCAGCCAGGCGGCCAGATGCGCGCCGATGAAAAGCACAACGGCTTCGACGATGGACGGTATTCTGGTCACCGAGATCAAAGCGGCGACAAGCAGCACGCCGAAAATCAGCCAGGTCGTCGCCACATAGGGGTATATCAACGTCCCTGCAGGCTGCGCCAGTGCATCGACTTTCGGCGCGGCGATCGGGCCGAGCGCCACTGCGATCAGGCACAGCACGATCGCCAGCACTGCCTGCCAGGAGGGTTTCAGCCAGTTCATGCCGGCCTCCCGCCCATAGCGCGGTCGACGAGGCGCCCGGCAATGCCGACCACCATGACCAGAAGGGCTGCCACCACTGAGCCAGCAACCAGCGCCGACCAGATGTCGATGGACTGGCTGTAATAGGCGCCGGCCAAGAGCTTGGCGCCGATGCCGGCGACAGCGCCGGTCGGCAGTTCGCCGACGATGGCGCCGACAAGGCTTGCCGCCACCGCCACCTTCATCGAGGTGAACAGGAACGGCACGGAGGCCGGCACGCGCAACTTCCAGAAGGTTTGCGAGGCACTGGCATTGTAGGTGTGCATCAGGTCGAGATGCATGATCTCGGGCGAGCGCAGGCCCTTCACCATGCCCACCGTCACCGGGAAGAACGACAGATAGGTCGAGATCATTGCCTTCGGGACCAGGCCGGTGATGCCGACCGCCGCCAGCACGACGATGATCATCGGCGCCACCGCCAGGATGGGAATGGTCTGCGAGGCGATGATCCACGGCATCAGGCTGCGGTCGAGCGTCGCCACATGCACGATGCCGACAGCGATGATGATGCCGAGCGCCGTGCCGAAAGCGAAGCCGAGCAGCGTCGACGAAAGCGTCACCCAGGCATTGTAGACCAGGCTGCGGTTGGAGGTGATGGGCCGCAGGAAGGTGTTCTCGAAGAAATTCACCGCCACCTGGTGCGGCGCCGGCAATGTCGGCTTCGGCTGCGACAGCGTCTTGCCGATGAGTTCGCTGAACGTGGATGTTTCACCGGCGCGACGATCGAGATCGCGCTGGAA
This sequence comes from Mesorhizobium sp. BR1-1-3, assembly GCF_020165455.1. Lineage (NCBI taxonomy): Bacteria > Pseudomonadati > Pseudomonadota > Alphaproteobacteria > Hyphomicrobiales > Phyllobacteriaceae > Mesorhizobium > Mesorhizobium sp. BR1-1-3. The sequence continues at coordinate 158,923 of NZ_JAIUIC010000016.1, read as the reverse complement.
CGGCGTGTTGAGGATGACGGCGAAGACATACCAGAGCGCGACCACGCCAACGAGGATGGAGGTGACGGGAACGAGCTTATCGCGGAAGGTGTCCATCTAGCGGGCCTCAGCCGACTGGCGCCCTCCTCTCCCCAACGGGGAGAGGGTGGCCGGAGCGAAGCGGAGGTCGGGTGAGGGGGTAGAAATCTTTCCGTCAAGGCAAGCCAAGATCGTATCCAGGACCGCTCGACGTTCGGCCAAAACCTCATGATTCCAGAACCGGGGAACCGAATAACCTTGTCCGTTCAGCCAAGCTGTCCTGGAAGGGTCGGTTGGAGAATCTGCGTGCTGACTACCATCAAGTTCGACAATCAGGCTTACCTCGCGACAAACAAAATCCGCGATGAACGGTCCAAGCGGCACTTGCCTCACAAATTTGTAGCCATTGAGATGACGGCCTCTCAGCTCCCCCCAAAGCCTGTATTCAGCCTCGGTCTCGTCAACCCGCAGCTTTCGGGCGCGAGCGGTTGCCCCGACCTTTCTCTTGGTCGAATCCGTCGGCGCCGCCCCCTCACCCGACCTCCGCTTCGCTCCGGCCACCCTCTCCCCGTTGGGGAGAGGAGGGAGCCCGTCGTTTGCTCCCTCAATCGTCATAGCTGTGCCCCGCGCGCAGCCCGTCCCGCACCCGCGCTGCGATCGCCAGAAACTCCGGCGTCTCGCGGATGTCGAGCGGCCGCTCTCTCGGCAGCGTCGATTCGATGATGTCGCTGACACGGCCCGGGCGCGGCGACATGACGACGATGCGCGTCGACAGATAGACGGCCTCCGGAATGGAGTGGGTGACGAAGCAGATGGTCTTGTTGGTGCGTCCCCACAATTCCAGCAGCTGCTCGTTGAGATGGTCGCGCACGATCTCGTCCAGCGCGCCGAACGGCTCGTCCATCAGCAGCAGGTCGGCGTCGAATGCCAGCGCACGGGCAATCGAGGCGCGCTGCTGCATGCCGCCCGAGAGCTGCCAGGGATATTTCTTCTCGAATCCAGAGAGGTTGACGAGGCCGAGCGTGCGCTTGATCCGCTCGCCTTGCTCCGCCCTGGACAGGCCCATGATCTCCAGCGGCAGCCCCACATTGCGCTCGATGGTCCGCCACGGAAACAGCGCCGCCGCCTGAAAGACATAGCCATAGGCGCGTTTCTCGCGCGCCTGCTCTGCTGTCATGCCATTGACGGAAATCGCCCCCGAGGTCGGCTTCTCCAGATCGGCGATGACGCGCAGCAGCGTGGTCTTGCCGCAGCCCGAAGGCCCGATGAAGGAGACGAACTCGCCCTTGCCGATGGTGAGATCGACATTGGACAGCGCCTGCACCGGCCCGTCATTGGTCTGGAAAGTCAGCCCGAGTTTGCTTGCCGCGACGACGGCTGGCGAATTCCCCGTCATCGGCTGCCGCCTGCCTGTTTCCGTTCCTGCGGCTGGAATCCGATTGCTTTTATCGCGATGTTGTTTTCCACTTGCCCTGTCCCATTTGGCCCTGTCCCTCTGACCTTGTCCCACGCGATCGACGCCCGGAGTTTCCCCGATGTCGCCCAAACCCACTTGTCATCTTATCCGCCCTGAAAGCACTTATGAAGGCAAGCAGGGGCTGACCTATTTCGCCGGCATTGCCGCCGAGACCGTCGGGGCCTCCGGCATCTGCATGCACATGCTCACCATGCCGCCCGGCGCCCGCGCCAAGGCGCATATGCACGAGAGCCACGAGACGGCGATCTATGTGCTCTCCGGCGAAGTTCACACCTGGTATGGCGACCGGCTCGAGCATCATATCGTCGTCAAGGCCGGTGATCTCTTCTACATCCCCGCCGGCGTGCCGCATCTGCCGGCCAACCTGAGCGGCGCCCCGTCCTCTGCCGTCATTGCGCGCACCGATCCCAACGAACAGGAGAGCGTCGTCCTGCTGCCGGAACTGGATGCGCTGGTCGCCGGAAGCTGACTTCGCCGGGCTAGGCGCCCGTCGGCCAATTGCTAGAGGTTTGCGCCCGCCAGCTTCGGCAATCATCGGCACCGAGACACTTCCCCATAGACGGTGCCGTCCGTATCCGCGATCACCAGTTTCTTGGCGTTCTTGGTGCTGTGCTTGATGATGAAGGTGGCGGGCGACTTGCCCTCTTCGCCTTCGGCCTCGCACTCCGCCTTCACCACAAGCGAGCCGTCGGCCTGGACCCTATTGCCGGTGAAGGTGCAAGCGCTCGTCGCCGTGATGAAGTCGGTGTTGGTTAGAAGCAGCATGTCCTCGGCGTAGACTTCCTGGCCGTTCTTGTTGATGCAGCCGGACTTGTTGCCATAAGGTTTGGCTAGGTCGATGCTGGCCGCCGACACTTGGCTGGCCACCAGAACCAAAACTGCCGCGAAAAGAAGTCCCCCGCGCCGCACCTCAAACCCCGGTCGCCGGGATGCCGGTGCGTTCCACCTTGCGCGGCGCGGAGATTTCCTTCCACGTCGACAGCGCCCGGTTGACGGCCGCATTCGGCTCGCGGCCGACGAATTCACCATGGCCGGGCTTGGCCTTGACCTCGGACTCCTGGATCGACAGTTCGCCACGCGAGAACACGAACCGCGGCAGGCCGGTCACCTCGAAACCCTCGAAGACATTGTAGTCGATCACCGATTGCTGCTTCTTGGACGAAATTGTCTTCTTGCGCTTGGGATCCCAGACGACGATGTCGGCGTCGGCGCCCTCTACGATGGCGCCCTTCTTCGGATACATGTTGAGGATCTTGGCGATGTTGGTCGAGGTCACCGCGACGAACTCGTTCATCGTCAGCCGGCCGGTGTTGACGCCTGTGGTCCACAGCACCGGCATGCGGTCTTCAAGCCCGCCGGTGCCGTTCGGGATCTTGGTGAAATCGCCGACGCCGTTGCGCTTCTGTTTGGTGGTGAAAGCGCAATGATCGGTCGCCACCACCTGCAGCGAACCCGCCTGCAGGCCGGCCCACAGCGAGTCCTGGTGCGATTTGTTGCGGAAGGGCGGGCTCATCACGCGGCGTGCCGCATGGTCCCAGTCCTTGTCGAAATACTCGCTCTCGTCCAGCGTCAGGTGCTGGATCAGCGGCTCGCCGAACACCCGCATGCCCTTCTGGCGCGCCCGGCGGATCGCCTCGTGGCTCTGCTCGCAGGAGACATGCACGACATAGAGCGGCACGCCGGCCATGTCGGCGATCATGATGGCGCGGTTGGTCGCCTCGCCTTCCACTTCGGGCGGCCGTGAATAGGCGTGGCCCTCGGGGCCGTTGTTGCCGGCAGCCAGCAGCTTCTGCGACAGTGCCGCCACCACGTCGCCATTCTCGGCATGAACGAGCGGCAGCGCGCCGAGATCGGCGCAGCGCTGGAACGACGCATACATCTCGTCGTCGTCGACCATCAGCGCGCCCTTGTAGGCCATGAAATGCTTGAACGAGGTGATGCCCTTGTCGACGACCGTGGCCATCTCGTCGAACACCTGCTTGCCCCACCAGGTGATCGCCATGTGGAAGGAGTAGTCGCACGACGCCTTCGAGGTCTTGTTGTCCCACATCTGCAAGGCTTCGAGCAGCGACTGCTGCGGCGCCGGCAGGCAGAAATCGACCACCATGGTCGTGCCGCCGGAGAGCGCCGCGCGCGTGCCGGACTCGAAGTCATCGGCCGAATAGGTGCCCATGAACGGCATTTCGAGATGGGTGTGCGGGTCGATGCCGCCCGGCATGACGTAGCAGCCGGTGGCGTCGAACTCATGGTCGCCATGCAGGCCCGAACCGATGGCGACGATCTTGCCGTGCTGCATCAGCACATCGGCCTTCCAGGTGCGGTCGGCGGTGACGATGGTGCCGTTTCGGATGACTTTGGTCATTGACTGTTCCCTTGTTCTCTTCGCGCTTCTTTACGAGCGTCGTTTGGAAGGTGGATTCTAAGCTCACTCCACGATGACAGCCGTCTCCACCACCGCGTGGAACAAGACATCGGCACCCGCCGAAGCCCATTCCTTGGTGATCTCTTCGGCCTCGTTGTGGCTGAGGCCATCGACGCAAGGGCACATCACCATGGCGGTGGGCGCGACGCGGTTGATCCAGCAGGCGTCGTGGCCGGCACCGGAAACGATGTTGCGATGGGAATAGCCAAGGCGGTCGGCGGCATCGCGGATCGCCTTGACGCAGCCGGCATCGAAAGTCACCGGATCGAAAGCGCCGACCTGTTCGATCTCGTAGCGGATGTCGAGTGCATCGCAGATCGTGTCGATGCCTTCGCGGATGCGGCCATCCATCGCGTCCAGCACTTCCTTTTCCGGCGAGCGGATATCGACGGTGAAGACGGTGCGCCCGGCGATGATGTTGCGCGAATTGGGATAGACCTCCATGTGGCCGACCGCGCCGACGGCATCGGGCTGGTAGTCCATGGCGATCTCATGCACCAGTTCGATCACCCGCGCCATGCCGAGCCCGGCATTGCGGCGCTTGGGCATCGGCGTCGAGCCGGTATGGGCTTCCTTGCCGGTCAGCGTCACCTGCAGCCATTTCAGGCCCTGGCCATGGGTGACGACCCCGATGTCGATATCTTCATCCTCGAGGATCGGTCCCTGTTCGATATGCAGTTCGAAGAAGGCATGGATCTTGCGGTCGCCGACCTTCTCGGGGCCTTTCCAGCCGATGCGCTCCAGTTCCTCGCCGAATTTCTTGCCCTGCTTGTCGACATGCCCGTACACATCGGCCTGGTCGAGCACGCCGGCGAACACGCCGGACGCCATCATAGCCGGCGCAAAGCGCGAGCCCTCCTCGTTCGTCCAGTTGGTGACGACGATCGGATGTTTGGTCTTGATGCCGAGATCGTTGAGCGAGCGCACCACTTCAAGCCCGCCCAGTACGCCGAGCACGCCGTCATACTTGCCGCCGGTCGGCTGCGTATCGAGATGGCTGCCGACATAGACCGGCGGCAGGCTGGGATCGGTGCCTTCGCGGCGGGCAAACATCGTGCCCATTTCGTCGACGCCCATTTCGAGCCCGGCCGCATCGCACCAGCGCTTGAACAGATGCCGCCCTTCGCCGTCTTCGTCGGTCACGGTCTGGCGATTGTTGCCGCCGGCAATGCCGGGGCCAATCTTCGCCATCTCCATGATGGAATCCCACAAACGGTCTGAATTGATTCGCAGATTCTCGCCGGGTGCGGCCATCTCGAGTTCCCATCTACACCGGGGGTCTTGTCGCCCCTTGAGTGATTTACAGCTTGACCGTATGGTCAGCTTTTAAACTACACAACCTGACCAAGCGGTCAACTAGAATCTTGGGGTAGACATGGCAGAACCCACCCGCCCCATGCGGCGACAGGAGATCCGCCGAGAGAATGAAAAAACCATTCTCGTCGCTGCAGAGAAGGTGTTTGCGGAGGCAGGGTTTGGCGGCGCCACGATGCAGTTGATTGCGGATCTGGCCGGACTGCCGAAGGCAAATCTCCACTACTATTTCGCCACCAAGGAAGAGCTTTACCGGTCGGTCGTTCAAAACATCTTTGAAATCTGGCTACAGGCGGCCAATTGCTTCGACGCGGCGCGCGGGCCCATAGACGGCATCAGTGCCTATATCGACGCCAAGATGGAAATATCACGCCGCCATCCCGACGGCTCGAAGGTCTGGGCCTCCGAAGTGATGCACGGGGCGCCGGTGCTTCAGGACTATATGGAATCGACGCTGCGCGAATGGACCGACGGCCGCGTCGAGATCATCAGGCGCTGGATCGAGGAAGCCAAGATGGACCCGGTGGATCCGCGCCATCTGCTCTATATGCTTTGGGCCACGACCCAGCACTACGCCGATTTCGGCCATCAGATCGAGACACTCAATGGCGGAAAACCTCTGTCCGACCGGCAATGGCGGGAAGCCAAGGAAAATATCAAGCGGGTGATCCTGACCGGGATCGGTGCGTTGCCCGCCTGACTGTAATGGTTCGTTGCAAGCAAAAGGTCAGGTCGGCGCGCTGCCGCGCCGACCTCAACCGACCGCGTCAGTCCGTCAATCGATTGACCTCAGCACATCGCGAACATGGTCGATCAATTCGTTGATCTGGCCCTTGGTGATGATCAGCGGCGGCGACAGCGCGATGATGTCGCCGGTGGTGCGGATCAGCGCGCCGCGCTCGAAAGCCTTGACGAAGGCCGAGAAGGCCCGCTTGGTCGGCTGGCCGGCGATCGGCGCCAGCTCGATCGCACCGATCAGGCCGATGTTCCTGATATCGATGACGTTCGGCTCGCCCTTCAGCGAATGCAGCGCGTCTTCCCAGTACGGCGCCAGCTCCTCGCCACGGGTCAGCAGGCCCTCTTCCTTGTAGGTGTCAAGCGTGCCGAGTGCGGCCGCGCAGGCGATCGGGTTGCCCGAATAGGTGTAGCCGTGGAAGAACTCGATCATGTGCTCGGGGCCGGTCATGAAGGCGTCGTGGATCTCCTTCTTCACAAACACCGCGCCCATCGGGATGACGCCGTTGGAGACGCCCTTGGCGGTGGTCATGATGTCGGGCGTGACACCGAAATAGTCGGCGGCGAACGGTGTGCCGAGACGGCCGAAACCGGTGATGACCTCATCGAAGATCAACAGGATGCCGTGCTTGGTGCAGATCTCGCGCAGCTTCTCCAGATAACCCTTCGGCGGCAGGATGACGCCGGTGGAGCCGGCGACCGGCTCGACGATGACGGCGGCGATGGTCGAAGCGTCGTGCAGGGCGACGATACGCTCCAGCTCGTTGGCGAGTTCCGCGCCATACTCCGGCACACCCTTGGTGAAGGCGTTCTTTTCCGGCAGATGCGTGTGCGGCATATGGTCGACGCCGCCGAGCAGCGTGCCGAACATCTTGCGGTTGGTGACGATGCCGCCGACCGAAATGCCGCCGAAATTGACGCCGTGATAGCCGCGCTCGCGGCCGATCAACCGGGTGCGCGAGCCCTCGCCCTTCACACGGTGATAGGCGATCGCCATTTTGAGCGCGGTCTCGACCGATTCCGAGCCGGAATTGGTGAAGAAGACATGGTCCATGCCCTTGGGCGCCAGGTCGACCAGGCGGTTGGCCAGTTCGAACACGATCGGATGGCCCATCTGGAAGGCCGGCGCATAATCGAGTTCGGCAGCCTGGTGCTGGATCGCCTCGGTGATCTTCGGACGGCAGTGGCCGGCATTGACGCACCACAGGCCGGCGGTGCCGTCGAGCACCTTGCGGCCGTCGCTGGTTGTGTAATGCATGTCCTTGGCGGACACCATCATGCGCGGCGCCTGCTTGAACTGCCGGTTTGCCGTGAACGGCATCCAGAATGCACTGAGATCGTTCGGCGTGACTTTCAGCCGGTTGGACATGACCAGGACTTCCCCTTGTAAACTGTTTCGCTGCGCCCAACGCTTGGTCTTTGCCGCGTTTTCATGCTACGCAAATTTTTGACCGATTGGACAAACGTTAGCACCGCCCTTTAGGCGGTCAAGGATTACTAGCGGAAATGCGGCACCTGAAGTGCGTTCCACAGGCTAGGGAAAAACTGGTCCAGAGAATTGGTCCAGACGAGCCTCAACACGAGGGCTTGCAACGGTGACCATCGGCACGGATGCCCCTCGCCGCACCCGCATCCAGCAGGAAAAGCGCGAACTCATCCTGGAGGCGGCGCTTGAGGTCTTCTCCACCAACGGCTTTCGCGGCTCGACCATCGACCAGATCGCCGAAGCTGCCGGCATGTCGAAGCCGAACCTGCTCTATTATTTCCGGCGCAAGGAAGACATCCACGAAACGCTGATGCAGCGCCTGCTCGACACCTGGCTGGCGCCACTGCGCGAACTTGACGACATTGGCGATCCCCTAACCGAACTGCGCAGCTACATCAGGCGCAAGCTGGAGATGGCGCGCGATTTTCCGCGCGAGAGCCGGCTGTTCGCCAACGAGATCCTGCAAGGTGCGCCGCGCATCATGCCGCTGCTGGCGGGCGAACTGAAAACGCTGGTCGACGAGAAGGCCGCCGTCATCAAGGGCTGGATGCGCGCCGGCAAGATCGCCAAGACCGACCCGTGGCACCTGATCTTCTCGATCTGGGCGACGACGCAGCATTATGCCGATTTCGACGTCCAGGTCCGCGCCGTGCTCGGACCGAACCGCGGCGGCGACGGCCGCTTCGAGGATGCGGCAAGATTTCTCGAGCAGTTGTTCCTCGATGGGTTGAAGCCGAAGGGCTAAATGGTTTCGTCATTCTAGGGCGAAGCAAGGAGCGAAGCGACGCGGCGCAGACCCTAGAATCCATGCCGCGACTTCAACGCGCCGCAAAGGTCCAAATTCTGCTCCGTAGTACTCTTCGGCAAACGTCCCGGCATGGATCCTCGGGTCTCCGCGTCCGCTTCGCCCGTGGATGACGAAGCCGAGGGGGACGCCAGCCAACCTCAGGCGCTGCGCCGCTCGGCCGGCAGCGCGTCCAGCAATGCCTGCAGCTTGGCGATCGAATTCTGCTCGGCTAACGGCGTGTAGACGATCAGCTTCATGTCCGAGCCGTCGCCGATCGACAGGCTCATATGCTCGAAGGTCATGGCGCCCGCGCTCGGGTGCCGGACATGTTTCACCCCCGACAACCGGTGCGCGACGTCGCGCTGCGGCCACCAGGCACGAAATTCGGGGCTCGAACGCGTCATCAACTCGATCAGCCGCTCGAAATCCGGATCGCCGACATAGCGGGCGCTCGTGGCCCGGAACGAGGCCAGCACGGTGCGCGCCAGTTGCTCCCAGTCGACCAGCAGGCGCCGGTGGTGCGGGCTCGTGAACACCATGTGGACGACGTTGCGGGCGTCACCCTCCAGCAGGCCATAATCGCCGAACACCGCCACCGCCGCCGGGTTCCAGGCCAGCACGTCCCAGCGCCGCCCGACGACATAGGCCGGCTGCAGCACCAGGCTCTGCAGCATGTGCAGCAACGGGCCATCGACCTTTTCCGGCACCACGGCACGGCGCTCCGGCTGCTGGCGGTCGGCAAGGATGAACAGATGCTGTTTTTCGGCGGCGTCGAGGCGCAGTGCTTCGGCGAGCGCCGTCAGCACCTCGACCGAGGGCCTGACCTCCCGCCCCTGCTCCAGCCATGTGTACCAGGTCGTGCCGACACCGGCGATCATCGCCACCTCCTCGCGGCGCAAGCCCGGCGTACGTCGCCTGAGACCGGTGGTGATGCCTGCGGCCGAGGGCGTCAGCCTTTCGCGGCGCGAGCGCAGGAAGGCGCCGAGTTCGCGCCGGCGGCTGTCTTCAGCCGAACGTGTGGGGGCCGCGTGAGGTTGGGACTCCATGCGCGTATTATAGCAGTATTGATACCAGGATAAAGTTTGAACTGTTTGGCCAGCGCCAACTGCCCCATCTTCCGTTCAGAGCAACAGAACGGAGGCTCTGAACATGGAACTCAAAGACAAGACGATCCTCATCACCGGCTCGACAGACGGCGTCGGCCGCGTTGTCGCGCAACGGCTCGGCGCCGCGGGCGCCCGTGTGCTGGTGCACGGCCGCGATGCAACGCGCGGCAAGGCTGTTGTCACCGAGATCGAAGCCGCCGGCGGCAAGGCCGAGCTTCTGGTCGCCGATCTCTCTTCGCTGGCCGAGGTGCGCCACCTCGCCGAGGCGGTGCGCGCCCGGACGAACCGGCTGGACATCCTCATCAACAATGCCGGCATCGGCACAGCGGGCCAAGGTGCCAAAAGGCAGGTGAGTGCCGACGGCTATGAACTGCGCTTCGCGGTCAACTATCTCGCCGGTTTCCTGCTGACATCGGAGCTCCTGCCATTGCTGAAGGTGAGTGCGCCGGCGCGCATCGTCAATGTCGCCTCTGCGGGGCAGCAGGCGATCGACTTCAGCGATGTCATGCTGACCCGCTCCTATGACGGGGTGCGCGCTTATTGCCAGAGCAAGCTGGCGCAGATCCTGTTCACCGTCGATTTGGCCGAACAGTTGAAAGGCACCGGCGTCACCGTCAACGCATTGCATCCGGCGAGCTACATGAACACAACCATGGTCCGGCAGGCCGGGGTGACGCCGTGGAGCTCGGTCGAGACCGGCGCCGATGCCATCCTCAATCTCGCCACCTCACCCACGCTCAACGGGAAAAGCGGCCTCTATTTCGACGGCCTGCGGGAATCCCGCGCCGATGCTCAGGCCTACGACGCCAAGGCAAGGCAACAGCTGAGAAGCTTGAGCCTCGATCTCATCGGCCCGGCCTCCCTCACATCGAAGGAACAGCATTGATGACCAAGGCAATCCAACACACCGTCATCATCGGCGGCTCGTCCGGCATCGGGCTGGCGACGGCGCGCAAACTGCTTGGCCCGGACATGAAGGTGACCATCACCGGGCGCAACGAGGAGAAACTGAAGAGCGCTTGGAAGAGTCTTGGCGGCGCTGCCGGGAAGGCTGCATTCGACGCCTCGAAGCCGGATGAAGTCACCCGGTTCTTCGAGCGCCTTGGTCCATTCGACCATCTGGTGCTCGCGGCCAGCGGCGGCAAGGGCCTCGGCCCGTTCCCGGCGCTTGACCTGAGTGACATCGGCAGTGGCGTGGAGGAAAAGGTCCGCCCGCAGCTGTCCTGCCTGCAGGCCGCCTTGCCGACACTCAACAAGGCCGGATCGGTCACCTTCATCTCGGCGGTGTCGGCGCAGCTCGCAACGCCCGGCGTCGCCGGTATCGCCGCCATCAACGGCATGCTGTTGACCGTGGTGCCGATCCTGGCGATGGAGTTGAAACCGCTGCGCGTCAATGTCGTGGCGCCAGGCGTCATCGACACGCCCTGGTGGGACTTTCTGGCCGAGGAGCAGAGGCAGGCGCTGTTTGCCGACTATGCCGGCAGGACCCCGGTCGGCCGCATCGGTCGCGCCGAAGACGTTGCCGCGGCAATAGCTTTCCTCGTCTCCAACGGCTTCATGACCGGTCAGGTGCTGACCTGCGACGGCGGACTGCGATTTGCGGCGTAGCGTTCCTCGGGCGCCGACAGGCTTTTCACCCTCAATTGGCTCTTTTTGGACCGCCCCGCACGCTCTTTTCGCCGGGGCTGTCACCGCCCGGTCTCACCGCATCTGAAGCGGTCTTTTCCGGAACATAGGAATAATCAGGCGTATCAGCCCCATACATCTTGTTGTCGATCGCCTCTTGCCAGCTGAAATCCGCGTCGGACGGTGAAACGTCGGCAATGTCATGGCGGGAGGAGCGAGAGTGCAGCCAGTTCGGGGTGATCTCTCGGACCAATTGTGCAAAGCGTCCCATCGAAACCGTTCCTTTCCTTGCCCTTTCCAGGAGGCGCGATCGCGGTTGCGTCGGCTGGATCTAAAGTTGACCTCTCAGCCAGGCCAGCGTCTCGACAACGTCGGCAAGCCCGTACCGCGCTGCGGTGTGCGCTGGTGGTTTGACGCGGATCGATATGCCGCCGGCATCATTGACGGCCTCAAAACCGTTTTCATCCGACGTGTCGTCGCCCAGGAAGACCGGGCGACGGCCCGTGAATGGCGCAATTTCCATGAAACGCCGGATCGCGGCGCCCTTAGCGGCCTCGAGCGGCAGCAGTTCCACACCGGCATTGCCGGGAACCACCCGGTAGCCCTTTGGCAGCGTGGCCAGCGCCTGCTCGACAAGCTGCGTCGCGCGCGGAAGCAGATGCGGGGCGGCGCGCGTGTGGATGGCCAGCACCCGTCCTTTGCGCTCGATATAGGCGCCACGACCGAGCTCGGCCTCGATCTCGTCGGCAAGCGCAGAAATATCCGCCGGCTCATCCGCGACTTCGACGTCGTCGTTCGGCAGGAGCCGATGTTCCAGGCCATAGAGCCCGGCGGCGCGCAGCTTCAAAGGCTGAAACAGATGATCGACAGCCGCGACGGAACGGCCTGTTATGAAGGCCAATGCCCCGTTCAGCTTGCGATCCAGGCCTTGCAGCAAGGAGCGGAGCTCATCGCTGACCGAGACGGCGTCCGGGTGTTCGGCATGTTCCAGCAGGGTGCCGTCGACGTCGAGGAACAACGCCCATTCGCCGGTCAGCACAGTGTGCGGTTTCTCCATGACGGCCTGTGGCTTGTGCAGGGTCTCGCCAACAATGTTTTGCAGCGCATCGCTCATGACATCGCCACCCGTCTGCGTTCAAAAATGGAGACGACATTGTCGACGCTGGGCGGCGGATCGCTGACGGCACCGGTCACCCGATCGAGGTCCCCGCGCTTGCGCAAACGCGCCGCATCCAGAAGCATGCTGCCGGCCCAGCGATAGACATTGTTGTTGCGGATTGTCTCGCGCATGGGGCGCATGCGCTCGCGCTGTTCTTCGGGCGACATGGTCAGTGCCTGCAACAGCGCTCCGCTCATCATGGCGGCATCGTAAGGGTTGACGATAAGCGCCTCCAGCAATTCGCGCGAGGCGCCGGCGAATGTGCTGAGCATCAAAACGCCCTGCTCGTCGTCGCGCGCGGCGACGAATTCCTTTGCGACGAGGTTCATGCCGTCATGCAGGCTGGTGACCATGCATATGTCGGCGGCCCGATAGATCTCGTAGACCTGTTCTTGCGAGTGATGTTCGGCCACCATGATCACCGGCCTGTAGCCCTCGCTGCCATAACGCCGGTTGAGCTCTTCGGCATAACGGTGGCACTCGTCATGGAGCAGCTTGTAGGCGGGCAGCCTGCCGCGGCTGGGTGCCGCGATCTGCAGGAAGACCAGTTTTCCGATCCACTCAGGCTGTCGCTTGAACAATTCGTTCAAAGCGTGAAACCGATCGAGAATGCCCTTGGTATAATCGAGGCGCTCGACCCCGACGGCCAGCTTCACATCCGCTTTAAGGCCGAACCTCTCGCGCATGCGAGCGCGGCAATCGTCGACAGCGGGAACTTTCGCCAGCAGGTCCGCCGGCCATTCTATCGAGATGGGATAGGCGTGCACCAATGTGGTCCGTCCGCCGTAGGAGATGGCCGCATCGGCCCGCTCGATGCGGCTTTCCAGGAAGCGATCGACGCTTTCGGTGAAGTTGTTGGCATGGAACTGGGTGTGGAAGCCGATGATCGAGCTGCCGAGCAGGCCTTCGAGGATGCGTTCACGCCATGGGCAGATGCTGTACACTTCCGAATTTGGCCACGGGATGTGCCAGAAAGTGATGACGATCGCCTCCGGCAAGCGCTCGCGGATCATGCGCGGCAGCAGCGCGAAATGGTAATCCTGGACCAGCACGATCGGCCGCTCGTTGCGCGCCTCGGCAACCACCGTATCGGCAAACTTCCGGTTGACGGCTTCATAGGCAGCCCAGTCGGAGGCGCGAAAAATCGGCCGGGTGAAGGCGATATGGCAAAGCGGCCAAAGGCCCTCATTGGCGAAACCGAGATAATAACCCTGATGCTCTTCCTCCGTCAGCCAGACCCGGCGCAGCGTGTAGGACGGGTTGCCAGGCGGCACCTGCACGCGATCGTGGTCGTCGACGGTAAGGCGGTCCGCCGTTCCGCCGCCATAGGCGATCCAGGTGCCCGCACAGGCGCGGGTAATGGGCTCGAGCGCCGACACCAGCCCGCTGGCGGGGACGAGCAACTCGACGCCGTCGTCCTTCACATTGTGGATGTACGGCTCGCGATTGGACACCACGATAACCTGCGCATCGGGCAGATCGTCGGCCAGGATCTTGCGCAATGTTTCTGGCGACCAGGTCACCAGCGCGGCATCGGCCGATTGGCCGTTCTTTTCGAACTCCCGTATCACCTTGCGCGCGGCCTCCGCCGCCACATCTTCGCCTGCCGTATGTGGGACGGCAGGAGGATGACGGCGACGGTGCCGCGATATGGAGAGGAATACGGCAAGAGCGGAAAAACCGAGGCTCGCGAAAATCAGAACCCAGAGCAGGTCCGCACCGTAGTTTGTCATTGAACGTCAACTCACCCCGGCCGTCGGCGACCGTTTGTTCGTGTTTCCCGTTTGAAACGGTCCGCCGGCCACGTGGTCGGCGTTCGGACCAGTGTTTTTGCAACGCACAAGGCCTGGATCGGTTCCGCCAATTTTGTTCGGATCATGTTCTTACTATGAGCGGCACCAACCCTTCATGGCGGTCGGCCAGGAAAGCGACGACCCGGTCGCCGACGCGCTGGAAGGTGAGATCGACGACCCGGTCGCCGACGCCCAGGTGCCGCAGTGTCAGCGTGTCGATGCCGATCGGCAGCCTGGGGCGGCCGACGCGAATCTCACCCTCCCAGCCGTCGATCTCCAGGCCAAGACAGGCCTGCATCAACATGAAAGCGGAGCCCGCCGACCACGCTTGCGGCAGGCAGGCGACGGGATAGGCGATGGGTGCTTCGCCCGGCGCACGTGTAAAACCGCAGAACAGTTCGGGCAGCCGCATGTTGAAATGGACCGCGGATTCGAACGTGCCGCTCATCAGGCGAACCACGCTTTCGCGCTCGCCATAGCGCGCCAGCCCGGCACCGCAAAGGGCGGTATCGTGCGGCCAGATCGAGCCATTGTGGTACGACATCGGATTGAAGAACACGGCATCGTCGGCGAGCGTCCGCAGTCCCCAGCCCGAATGGAAGGAGGCGGAAAGCAGCTGGTCAGCCACCATCTGGGCCCGCGCCGGCTCAGGCAATCCGACAAAGAGCAGATGCCCCGCATTCGAGGTCCGCACCTTGCAGGGCTCGCCGGCGCCGTCGATTGCCAGCGCATAGAAGCCGAGATCGTCAAGCCAGAAATCCCGTTCCACGGCAACCCGCATCGCTTCGGCGCGATCATCCCAGTGGTCGGCCCTGTCGTTCTCGCCCCGGCGACGGGCAAGTGCCGCCAGCCCCCGGAAGGCGGCAAAGACGTAGCCCTGCACTTCGACAAGGGCGATCGGGCCCTTGGGAATGCGGCCATCGGCATGGAAGACCGAATCGAAACTGTCCTTCCATCCCTGGTTGGCGAGGCCGGACTCCGCCGCTCGCTGGTAAGTCACGAATCCGGTCTCCCGGCCCGCCTCCTCCGTCCATTCGGCCGCGGCGCACAGCGACGGCCACAGGCCGTCGATGAACGCCATGTCACCGGTAC
This sequence comes from Mesorhizobium sp. BR1-1-3, assembly GCF_020165455.1. Classification (NCBI taxonomy): domain Bacteria; kingdom Pseudomonadati; phylum Pseudomonadota; class Alphaproteobacteria; order Hyphomicrobiales; family Phyllobacteriaceae; genus Mesorhizobium; species Mesorhizobium sp. BR1-1-3. The sequence goes on along the minus strand of NZ_JAIUIC010000016.1, from coordinate 143,908 downwards.
GATCGGCGTAGGCACAGGCAAGATAGATGTAGAGCGGTGTCGTATCGACGCCACCGTAGTAGCGGCCAAAGGGAAGCTCCCGCAGCGCCACCATTTCGCCCTTGCGGGTCTCGTGCATGATCTTGCCCGGCTGCGAATCGCTGAACGGCGATGTCTCGGTCGCCTGATGCTGGGCCAGAAAGGCCAGCACGCCCCGCGCCAGGCCCGGATTGAGCCACAGCATCTGCAGCGCCGAGATGACGCCGTCGCGGCCGAACGCCGTCGAGAACCAGGGGATGCCGGCATAGGGATAGGGGCCGGTCGCCAGCTCGGTGGTCAGCAGCGCGACATCGGCGCGAGCGCGCTCGACCCAGTCGTTGAAGACACGGCCCGAGCTGCGCACCGTCGCGCCATGGCGACGTTTGGCCCGCATGCCAAAACGGGCGCGGGCGGCAGCGGCGCGGAACCGGTCGCGGTCGGGCTTGTCGGCCACCTCGGGACCGACCTCGACATAAAGCACCTTCCTGCTGCGCTTGGTCACGGCGATCAGGAAATCGGCACGGTTGGCACTCAGTTGGTCCGGCGCCTGCGAGAACGATATCGCCGAGAGGCGGGCCAGGCCATCGAGCCCATCATAGCGCAGCAGGACCGACGTCGCGTTTGTTTCGGCGGCATGGGCCAGCCCGCGCTTCAGCCGTGTCGAGCCACGCACTTCGAACATGTCGCGGAAATCGGCGGAATAGTGCAGGGAAACGCTGATCGTCGAGTGTTCCCGGCTGTAATTGGAAAGGGTGATGCGTTCAAACAGCCTGTCCTGCCAAAGCAGTCTGACGCGTTCGATGTGAATGGCTCCCTGCGGGATGTCGCGTCCACCGGCGCTCTGTATCGGCAGATTGGTCAAATTGGTGGTGAACAGCACATTGTCCTGGCTGAGCGAGGCGCCGAGCAGAGATGTCTGCCTGCCGCCGACGGTCAGCCGGAACTCGGAAAGAACCCGCGTGTCGTCGCGAAAGAAACCGTCGCCGGCGCCACGTATGTCGCCATAGGCGTCGGCAACGGCGAAGCAATCGCCCTGCTTGAGCGCAAACAACCGATGCGGCTCGCGAGGGGCGGTGGCGTCGAGCGATGCAAGCGCAACCGCAGGATCGAGCTGGCGCTCATCGAGTTGGGCCATTCGTCAAAGATCCCTGTTGTTTCGTTGCCGTGGCTCGAGCACGTCGCTGCTCAAGACGCCTTCGCCGTGCTCGGGACGCCGATCAGGCCCGCATAGGCGGCCAGATAGTCGCCGGCCATTCTTCGGGCGGAGAACCGCTTTTCGAAAACGGCCCTCACCTTTCGCCTGTCGAGTTGCAGCAAGTCCGGCACCGCAGCGACCGCGCTATCCATTGTGTCAGCGATAAAACCGGTGACGCCTTGATCGATGATCTCCGGCAGCGCACCGCAATTCCAGCCGATGACCGGTGTACCGCAGGCCATTGCCTCGATAGCGGCAAGGCCGAACGGCTCCGGCCAGTCGATCGGGAACAGCAGGCCTGCCGCCTTGCCGAGAAATTCCGCCTTCTGGTTTTCCTCGATCTCACCGACATAGACAACGCGATCGCCATCGATCAAAGGCTCGACCACCTCACGGAAATAGGCGCGATCGTCGTCGCCGATCTTTGCCGCGAGCTTGAGCTTGAGCCCCGAACGCAAGGCGATCTCGATGGCGCGATCCGGGCGCTTGTCGCGTGAGAACCGGCCGAGGAAGGCAAGGTAGGGTTCTTCGGCGGCCGTCTCGAACGTCGGTTCGTAGAGAGCAGTCGGCAATCCGTGATGGATCGTCGCCAACCAGTTGGCGTTGGCAAGGCCCGCCTTCTGGCTGTGCGAAATGGAAATCAGGGGAAAGCGCGGGAACCGTTCATAGGCCGGCGCCAGGTCGACATAATCCAGCCTGCCATGCGGCGTCGTCACCGTCCGCTCCGCAATATCCTCAAAGAAGGAAAAATGCAGGAAGTGGCTGAGGTGGAAGTGGATGACATCGAACTCCGACGCCCGTTCCCTCACCTGCGCAAGCATCGAAAGATGCGCCGCGATCTCGGATTTGAGCGGACGCGGATCGAGGCGCAACGCGCGTTCCCGGCTGGGTACCAGCTTCGCGGAGGTCTGGCTGTCGCCACTGGCAAACAGCGTCACCTCATGACCCAGATCGACCAGCGCTTCGGTCAGATACGAGACGATGCGCTCGGTGCCGCCATAGAGCCTTGGCGGCACCGATTCATAAAGCGGCGCGACATGGGCGATTTTCATATTTCATCCTGGATGCTGGGCATGCAGGTGTGAAATGCGTCAACGGCTCGATTGGTTCCGATTTTATGGTCGAGCCGTCGGCACCAGAGGCCGCAGTCGGCATGGAACTGTGCGTTAAACGGATTGCGCGATCAGGGTCAGAAAGCCACCGCTCAGGGCAACATTCCCGACGAAGCCATTGATGCGGGACGCACGGTCCGGACCCTGATGGTCCCAGAAATTGTGGAACATCGGCGTGGCGACGATGAGGAACAGCAGCAGCACCGTGGCCGCGAGTGCCGTCCACAATCCTGCGATGACCAGCACACCGGCGGCGACCTGAAGCACGATACCAGTCCACAGTGCCAACCGCGCCTGCGGCACACCGCGCGCGGCCATCAACTGGGTCAGGAAGGCCGCGTTCTGGATGTTGCGCAGGCCGGCGAAAACGAAGGCGCCGCCGAGCAGCAAGCGAGCGAGAAACAACAAGGTCGAAGGCAAATCCGCAGGCATCAAACTCTCCCCTTTAAAGGTTTAAGGCAGTGGGAGCGCGCTCTCCACGGCGCTCCCAACATGATTGGACAATCAGGCGGCCTTGGCCGCCGGCATCGGATGTATGGCTTGGAACGGGATGCACAGCCGGTTCCAGGTGTTGATCATGCCGAGCGCAACGGACAGCTTGACCAGCTCCTCTTCTGAGAAATGCTCCAGCGTACGTGCATAAAGTTCGTCCGGCACGCCGTTGTTGGCGATCAGGGTGACGGCTTCGGTCCAGGCCAAAGCCGCGCGTTCACGCTCCGAGAACAGCGGCGATTCCTTCCAGGCTGAAACCAGATAGAGCCGCTGCTCGGTCTCGCCGTCGCGCCTGGCCTCGCGGCTGTGCATCTCGACGCAGAACGAGCAGCCATTGATCTGCGAAGCCCTGAGCTTGATCAGGTGCAGCAGGCTCACCTCGAGCCCGCATTCGTCCACCGCCTTGTTGAGCGCCGACACCGCCTTCATGATCTCCGGCGCCTTGGCGAAAAATTGCAGCCTCTGTTTCATCGTCTCGTCCTTTCACGTCTGCTTGGGTTTTGAGGTTTTGGGGTTAACTGGATTTCTGCGGCCGCTGGTGGCGCTCGACAAAGGCGCAGCTCGCAGCAAGCGACCTGGGATCGCCTTCTGCCGCATAGGTGGCCACGATATCGGACAGCTTGGTCTCGGCGAGCGCGGCGCGATAGGCGCGTTCGGCCTTCAGCATCGCGGCGTTGATGCCGCAGGGTTTCACATAGGCCGACGCATCGAGCTTCACCGGACCGCGCTGGCGGATCTCGCCGCAGCGGAAGGCCGGCTCGCGGCCCTCGACGGCCAGCACGATGTCGAGCAGCGTGATGCGCTCGGCTGGCCGCGCCAGCCGATAGCCACCGGCAGGCCCGGGCACCGATTCCAGGACGCGCGCCGCGCTCAGCATGTTGAGATGCTTGAGCAGATAGCTCGGCGAAAGGCCAAAGGCCTCGGCGAGAGCGGCGCCCGGCATGGTGCTATTGCCTTCCACACTGGCCAGCGTGGCGGCGCAATGGATGGCTGCTTCAACACCCTCGCCCAGCTTCATCGAACAGGTTCCTTATTCATGGATACATACTATCGTGGATAATTCCTATCTGCAATAGGAAAATGAAAAACGGCGCTCGAAAGCGCCGATTTTCTCTTGGGGGTAGTTCCTACTCCGCAGCCACCTTGGCCATCGGGTTGTTCGGGTGCGTGGTCCAGTTGGCGTAGACCGGCGATACCGGCCTGCCGGTGCGCTGGTCCATCACACCGGCTGCCAGCGGCTCCATGGTAATGCAGTTCTCGACCGGGCAGACATTGACGCAGAGATTGCAGCCGACACACTCGGCCTCGATGACCTCGAAGTGCCTGACGCCGTCGACCATGCTGGTGATCGCCTGGTGCGAAGTGTCCTCGCAGGCGATGTGGCAGCGGCCGCACTTGATGCAGGCATCCTGGTCAATATGCGCCTTGGCGACGTAGTTCAGGTTGAGATACTGCCAATCGGTGACATTGGGCGTGGCGCGGCCGACGATGTCGTCGAGCGAGGCGTGCCCCTTCTCGTCCATCCAGTTTTCCAGGCCCGCGATCATCTCCTGCACGATCTTGAAGCCGTAGGTCATCGCCGCCGTGCAGACCTGCACATTGCCGGCGCCAAGCGCCATGAATTCGGCCGCGTCACGCCAGGTGGTGATGCCGCCGATGCCGGAGATCGGCAGGCCCTGCGTTTCCGGATCGCGCGCGATCTCGGCCACCATGTTCATGGCGATCGGCTTTACCGCCGGCCCGCAATAGCCGCCATGCGAGCCCTTGCCGTCGATGGTCGGCTGCGGCGCGAAGCTGTCGAGATCGACACCAGTGATCGAATTGATGGTGTTGATCAGCGACACCGCGTCGGTGCCGCCGGCATGTGCTGCGCGCGCGGGCTTGCGCACATCGGTGATGTTGGGCGTCAGCTTGGTAATGACGGGCATACGGGTGTTCTGCTTGCACCAGCGCACCACCATTTCGATATATTCCGGCACCTGGCCGACGGCGGCGCCCATGCCGCGTTCCGACATGCCGTGCGGACAGCCGAAATTGAGCTCGATGCCGTCGGCCTCCGTCTCCTCGACCACCGGCAGGATCGCCTTCCAGGCTTCCTCGACGCAAGGCACCATCAGCGAGACGACGATGGCGCGGTCGGGCCAGTCCTTCTTGACCTGCTTGATCTCGCGCAGATTGACCTGCAGGTCGCGGTCGGTGATCAGTTCGATGTTGTTGAGGCCGAGCAGGCGGCGGTCGGCGCCCCAGATCGCGCCGTAGCGCGGACCGTTGACGTTGACCACCGGTGGGCCCTCCTCGCCCAGCGTCTTCCACACCACGCCGCCCCAGCCGGCCTTGAAGGCGCGGATGACGTTGTAGGCCTTGTCGGTCGGCGGCGCCGAGGCCAGCCAGAACGGATTGGGCGACTTGATGCCAACGAAATTGTTTCTGATATCCGCCATGCTCATGCCCTCCCGTTCGAGGTCAGTGCCCGATTGATGCTCTCCGCAGCGTCGCGTCCCTGCGCGACCGCCGAGACGGTGAGGTCGTCGCCACCGAAGATGCAGTCGCCACCGGCCCAGACCTTGGCAAGCGACGTGCGACCTTCCGAATCCACCTTGATGCGGCCGGCTTCGAGCTCGATCGATGCACCGCTGCCGTTGAGGGCGGCCGGGACAAAGCTCTGGCCAATCGCCTTGAACACCTGGTCGGCAACGAGCGTCAGCGTCTCGCCGGTGCCGGCAAGCCTGTCGCCGTTGAGGGCGGTGTATTCGAGTTCGACGGCAGTGACCTTGCCGCTCTCGGCGATCACCCGCTTCGGCTGCAGCCAGTGACGGATGCTGACGCCATTGGCAGCGGCCAGATCCTGCTCGAACTCAGACGCATTCATGTGCTCCTGGCCGCGCCGGTAGCAGATCGTCACCTCCTCGGCGCCGAGCAGCTTCGACTGTACCGCGGCGTCGATGGCCGTCATGCCGCCACCGATGACGACGACGCGGCGACCAACCGGCAGGCCGGAAAGGTCGCTGGCCTGGCGCAGCTCGGCAATGAACTCGACCGCGTTGATGACGCCGTCAGCGTCCTCGCCATCGGCACGCAGCGCATTGACACCGCCAAGGCCCATGCCGAGAAACACCGCGTCGTAATTGCGGATCAGATCCGACAGCTGATAGTCGCGGCCGAGCGTCTTGCCGTTCTGGATGTCGATACCGCCGATCGCGGTCACGTAGTCGACTTCGGCCTGGGCGAAATCGTCGACGCTCTTGTAGGCGGCGATGCCGTATTCGTTGAGGCCGCCGGCCTTCGCGCGCGCCTCCAGGATGGTCACGTCATGGCCGTGGCGGGCGAGCCGGTGCGCGGCGGCAAGGCCGGCCGGCCCGGCGCCGACCACGGCGACCGTCTTGCCGGTCGGCTCGGCGCGCGGATAAAACTGCTTGTTCTCGCCCATGGCGACATCGGTGGCGTAGCGCTGCAGGCGGCCGATCTGCACCGGCTTGCCTTCCGCCACCTCGCGCACGCAGACTTCCTCGCAAAGCGTCTCGGTCGGGCAGACGCGGGCGCACATGCCGCCCAATATGTTCTGGTCGAAGATGGTCTTGGCCGAACCGATCGGATTGCCGGTCGAGATCTGGCGGATGAACAGCGGAATGTCGATCGAGGTCGGGCATGCATTCATGCACGGCGCGTCGTAGCAGAAATAGCAGCGATCGGATTCGACCAGCGCCTCGTGGTGATCGAGCGGCGGATGCAGGTCGGAAAAATTATCCGCATACTGGTCGGCCGAGAGCCTGCCGCCCGCAATGCCTTCCCTGAATTGGCCTTCTGGCATCGTCAGTTCCCCATGTTTTCTTTTGGGGAAGGCTAGCACGTTTTATTTTTTTATCAATTGGTCAATTTTCGACGCAAGTCACTGAAAAGGCTCGGCAATAATATGATTTTTTTACTCATATTATTGCGACTGCGGTCGGGTTTGCAGTGCGAGCGAAAGGCCAGGCTCAAGCTTGCGGCCATGGATGGCCCTGACCTCCTGCGCCACCAATTCCTGCAATCGCCACAGATTGCGGTCGCGGATGCCGAATGCTTCGAGATGGCTGACCGTGTTGTAGAGATATTCGGCGCCGGATCCGATATGCCCGCAGGCTCTGGCCAGCACGCTCGCCACTCTGTCCAGCGGCTGGTTCAGCGACGTTCCCCTGCCCTTCACGCCCACCCAGAAGCCGAGCGCGCGCAGCTTACCCTGCGGCGTATGCACCGGCAGCCAGCGAACCGTCTCGATGCTTTCATGGTCGCTGATCTCGCGCCGCAACAGCCTTTCGATCTGCGCCGGCTTCTCACCCTCCGGCAAGCGATAGATCACGCCGTTGCAGCGCCCGCCCCGCTCGAGCGCCATCATCAACCCAGGCTGCTCGGCGCTGCCGCGCCAGCGCACCATGTCGAGGCAGAAGGAGCGGTGCCAGCCGAAGGCCGTGGCGAGCTGTTGCTCGACCGACTCGAATTCCGGCTTCCAGATCAGCGACCCATAGGCGAACACCCATAACGGTCCCTCATCGGCTTCATTGGACAGTCGCAAGGCGAGGGTTCGAAAGTCCTCGTCGTCCATGTCTGTCCAGCTCGGGTCCGGACCGGGATCGGCCTCTTCCCGATGGCACAGTGCGACAAGCTCGGGCGTGAGCGACATCAAACGCATGGACGACAACCCCTCATCACCGCAGAGAAATCGAAAACCGCTGGATGCGCAATCAGGGAACGCTTGGCACACACACCCATTGTTGTCCGGGCGGTGTCGGATTTCCGTCGTGAGGATCGTCCTATGATGGACGACGATCGATCCATGAAAGGTGAGGAGACCGAAAATGCCAAAAACCCCGATGCCCTTCTTCTGGTACGAATTGATGACATCAGATCTCGACGCCGCCGAGGCGTTCTACACCCAAGTGGTCGGCTGGACGGCGCAGCCCTTCGATAAGGCACCCGGCATGCCGCGCTACATCGTCATGAATGTCGGCGAACGTGGCGTCGGCGGCCTGATGACCTTGCCCGAGGATGCCGCCAAGATGGGCATGCCGCCTGCCTGGCTCGGCTATATCCACACCAGGGATGTCGATGCCGCAACTGCATCGCTGGAGAAAGCCGGCGGCACCGTTCACCGCCAGCCCGACGACATTCCGGGCGTCGGCCGCTTTGCCGTCGTCGCCGATCCGCAAGGCGCGACCTTCATGTTCCTGCAGCCGAACGGTCCCGACCAGCCTGTCGTGCCGGCCAGCACGCCGGGCCACATCGGCTGGCACGAGCTTTACACGTCGGACTGGAAAGCCGCGTTCGATTTCTATTCCGACCAGTTCGGCTGGGTCGACGCCGGCGATTTCGACATGGGCCCGATGGGCACGTACCAGACTTTTACGGCCGGCCCCGAATCCGGCGGCGGCATCATGAACAAGCCCGCGCAGATCCCGGTCCCGGTCTGGCAATTCTACTTCAACGTTGCGGCCATCGACGCGGCGGCCAAACGGGTCACCGACAATGGCGGCAAGATCCTGATGGGGCCGATGGAGGTCCCCGGCGGCAGTTGGATCGTGCAGTGCCAGGACCCGCAAGGCGCGCACTTCGCCTTGATGGCGCCAGTCCGCTGACGGCGATCGAACACCGCCGACACAAAGTGCGGGCCTTCATCGGACCACCGATGAAGGCCTCCCCCTGCCTGGCGCCGCCTCATTCCGGCGCCAGCACCGCAACCTTCAACTCAGCTTTTTTCGCGCCGCTGAACTGGACGGTGGCCGGGCCGGGCGCAAGCTTGAAGCGCACGCTCTTGCGGATGCCAGGGCATGTTTTCACGCCACTATAGCCCGCCGACTTGATGGCCTGGCCATCCTGGATGACATCGATCCAGGCCTCCCCCGAGAGACTTATCTGGATGGCTCCCTCGGACGGCACCTCCACGCTGGCGACGGCCCCGAAACTGTCTGATGCCGGCGCACGTTCGGGCGCTACCGCAAAACCGGCTTTCTCTACCGGCACCAGCGCCAGGTCCGCAGCCGCACCAACCGCCAGTGCCGCTCCGGACGGCGTTGCCGGTGCCGCGGCAAACAGGGTCTGCTCCCGCGTCACGGGCCACTTGAAGGCCTCACAGCCGGCATCCTCGGCCATGGCAAAGCTGGTGCCTGCAAGAATTGCGAAGAGGCTGATGGCGACTTTTTTCATGGCAAAGGGAACCCACATTTCTAGAGTGGCCGCACTAATACAACCGCAACGATAGAAATGCAACCCTTGCGGGAAAAATATGAAGGGTCAAGCTGGGGACATTTTCAATCACCGATTGTTGACGCCAGGCCATGGGAAGTGAATGGTCCATTCCTGGGCGATAATCTATGGCCGGACGGATTGAAAATGGAGTCATTATGAAGCTTTTCGAAAGCCTCTCCAGATACCAGCCGCAGGCGCTCGGCGTGTTGCGCATCATGACCGCGCTGCAGTTCATCGAGCATGGCAGCCAGAAACTGTTCAACTTCCCCGTCAGCGTCGATCCCCACGCCCTTTCCGGGCTGACCACGACTGCCGCCATCCTCGAATTCGCCGGCGGCATCCTGCTCGCGCTGGGCCTGTTCACGCGACCGGTGGCATTCCTTCTGGCCGGCGAAATGGCGATCGCCTATTTCATGGCGCACATGCCGCGCGACTTCTTCCCGGTCAACAATGGCGGCGATTCGGCGATCTCGTTCTGCTTCATCTTCCTCTATCTGGTGTTTGCCGGCGCCGGCGCTTTCGCGCTGGACAGCCGCCGCAGCGCCTGACGCCAGAAAGAGGATGCGGGCCTGGTGCATGTCGCCCAAAAGTGCCCGGCGGTCTTGGGACAACGACATCCACAAAACAGGAATCTGAAGCGCATCGGCGAAGCCGAAGCGCTTCAAGCACGCATCCGTTCGAAATTGGCGTCGAACAGCGGCACCGCCTGAATGCGCGCCGCATGGCGCTTGCCCAGCAGCTCGATCTCGAAGCCGTCGCTCTCATCAGCGATCTCCTTCGGCACATAGCCGACGGCGACGGATTTCTTCGAATGATGCGCATAGCCACCCGACGTCACCCAGCCGCGCACCGCACCATCGAACCAGATCGGCTCATCGCCAATGACATCGGCATCGTCGGCATCGACGATAAAAGCGCGCAGGCGCAATTTGCCGCCCTGCCTGCGCTCGGCCAGCGCCGCGGCCTTGCCTATGAAATCGGCGTCCTTGCCGTAAGCAACGAAGCGGTCGAGCCCCGCTTCCAGCGGCCCGTAGATCGGCCGGTACTCGCGCCCCCATGAGCCGTAATTCTTGTCCAGCCGCAGCGCATTGAGGGCGCGCGAGCCGAACAGGCCGATGCCGAATTCCCCGCCCGCCGCCATCAGCGCTTGATAGGCGGCGCGCTGGTATTCCTGCGCCACCCAGATCTCGTAGCCGAGATCGCCGGTATAGCTCACACGGCCGACCAGGCACGGCGCCATGCCGATATCCATCCGGCCAATGGCCATGAAGGAAAAGGCCGCGTTGGAGACATCCGAGCGCGTCGCCTTTGCCAGCACATCCCGCGCCTTCGGGCCGGCGATCGACAGACCGGTGAGCTTCGCGCCCAGCGCCTCGATGCGGACCGATCCATCGTCAGGCAGGTGCTTCTCGAACCAGCGCATATGGTATTGCTCGGCGATGCCGGAGCCGGCGAGGAACCAGCCCTCGCTTCCGAGATTGGCGAGGGTGAAATCGCCGATCAGTCTGCCGTCTTCCTTCAGCATCGGCGCCAGCGTCATGCGGCCGGGCTTGGGCAGTTTGCAGGCAAGCATCCGGTCGAGCCAAGCGGCCGCTCCCTCACCCGTCACCTTGTATTTGGCGAAGCTCGAAATCTCCGACAGGCCGACACCGTCGCGAACTGTGGCGACCTCCTTGGCGACCTGCGTGAAATCGCTCGAGCGGCGCCAGGAGAATTCGTCCTTGACGCCTTCCGGCGCGTACCACAGCGGCACTTCCAGCCCATAGGCAACGCCCCATTGCGCACCCTTGGCCGACAGCAGGTCGTAGACCGGCGTCGTCTTCAGCGGCCGCCCGGCGGGCAGCTCCTCATTGGGGAAGCGGATCGAAAAGCGCCTGGAATAATTCTCGCGCACCTTGGCGTTGGTATAGGCCATCGTCGCCCAGTCGCCGTAGCGCGCGACATCCATCGCCCAGATGTCGGCGCCGGGATCGCCCTCGATCATCCAGTTCGACAAAGCGAGGCCGACGCCGCCGCCTTGCGAAAACCCGGCCATGACACCGCAGGCGACCCAGAAGCCCGGCAGCCCGCGCACCGGCCCGACCAATGGGTTGCCGTCGGGCGCGAAGGTGAAAGGCCCGTTGATGATCTGCTTGATGCCCGTGTTCTGGAAGGCCGGGAAATGGCGGAAGCCGACCTCAAGCGACGGCGCGATGCGGTCGATGTCGGGCGCCAGCAATTCATGGCCGAAATTCCATGGCGTCTGGTATTCGGACCATGGCTTGTTGGCCTTTTCGTAAGTGCCCATCAGCATGCCGCCGCGCTCCTGGCGCAGATAGAGCTCGCCATCGAAGTCGACCGCGTGGATGATCTCGGTGCCGGTCTTGGCGTTCCAGGCGGCGACCTCCGGCATGTCCTCGGTGATCAGGTACATGTGCTCCATGGCCAGCACCGGCAGTTCGAGGCCGACCATGCGGCCGACCTCGCGCGCCCACAGGCCGCCGGCGTTGACGACATGCTCGGCCACCACCTCGCCCTTGTTGGTGATGACCCGCCACAGCCCGTCAGGGCGCCGCACGATGTCCTCGACCTTGGTGAAACGCTCGACCTCGGCGCCGAGTTTCCGCGCGGCCTTGGCATAGGCGTGGGTGACGCCGGAGGGATCGAGATGGCCGTCCTCTTTGTTCCTGACCGCGCCGACGAACTGCTTGGGATCGAGCAGCGGCATCAGTTCGGCCGCTTCGTTGGGCGAGATCTCCTCGAGCTCGATGCCGAGATAGCGGCCCTTGGCGACGACGCCGCGCAGCCAGTCGAGCCGCGCCTCGGTCGCTGCCAGAAGCACGCCACCGGTCAGATGCACGCCGGTCGCCTGGCCGGAAAGCTCCTCGATCTCCTTGTAGAGATTGATCGTGTATTTCTGCAGCTTGGCGACGTTGGGGTCGCCATTGATGGTGTGCATGCCCCCGGCCGCGTGCCAGGTCGAGCCTGAGGTCAGCTCGTCGCGCTCGAGCAGGACAACGTCGGTCCAGCCGTGGCGGGCGAGATGGAACAACACGGAGCATCCGACGACGCCACCGCCAATGACCACGACCTTTGCATGCGATTTCATGGATTTTTTCTCTGATATCAGTGAGTTGAATGGGTGAATGGATTCAAGCTGGGAACGATCACGGCTCGCCCTGCCCGATCGCTTCCTTGCGCCTGGCCATGTAAGCCTCTAGCGCCTCGCGCACGGCGATATCCATCACCGGCTCGACATAGTCCTCCAGCGCTTTCTTCCACAGCCGCGTCGCGCGTGCCGTGGCGTCGAGGCCGCCGGCTTCCTGCCAGGCTTCGTAATTCTGCCAGTTGGACAGCATCGGCTGGTAGAAGGCAGTGGCGTAGCGCTCCAGCGTGTGCGGCTCGCCGAAGAAATGCCCACCGGTTGGCACCGCACCCAAAGCCTCGACGGCGAGTTCCGCCTCATTGACTTCGATCGGGCGCAAGAACTCCATCATATGCTGGATCATCTCGACATCGATGATGAGTTTTTCGAACGACGCCGTCAGCCCGCCCTCCTGCCAGCCGGCGGCGTGGTAGACGAGGTTGCCGTGGCCGAGCACCGCGCCCCACAGTGCCATCAGCGTCTCATAGGCGCCCTGCGCGTCGGCGGCATTGGAAGCCGAGCCCGGCGTCGTGCGGTAGGGCAGCCCGTAGCGCCGCGCCAGTTGCCCTGACGCAATGTTGGCCTTGGTGTTCTCAGGCGTGCCGAAGGCCGGTGCGCCCGACTTCATGTCGACATTGGAGGTGAAGGCGCCATACATGACCGGCGCGCCCGGACGGACAAGCTGCGTCAGCACTACGCCGAACAGCGCCTCGGCATTCTGCTGCGCCAGCGCCCCGGCCAGCGTCACCGGGCTCATCGCCCCCATCAGCGTGAACGGCGTCACCGCCACCGACTGGCCGAACTCGGCCATGGTCATCAGGCCTTCGGCCATCATCTCGTCGAAGCGGCGCGGGGAGTTGACCGAGATGATCGTGGTGATGCCGGGATCGTCGCGCATCTGGTCGAGCGTCAGCCCACGCGAAATCGCCATCATCTCGATGCCGTCCAATGCCCTGCCCCGGCCGATCGCCGAGACATGGAAACTCTTGTCGGTCAGCGTCAGATTGGTGAAATAAGTGTCGAGATGGCGGGAGTTTGCCGGCAGCTCCACCGGCGCGCAGACCTGGTTGCCCAGCATGTGGATGCAGTTGAAATGCTGCGCCAGCCGTGTGAGATCCGAATAGTCGCGCAAATTGCCGGCGCGGCGGCCGCGCTCCATGTCATGGACATTGGGCGGCCCGGCAACGAGGGTGAAATTGATGGTGTTGCCGCCCAGATGAACCGCGTTGGCCGGGTTGCGCGGCGTCAACACATAGCTGGGCTGCGTGGTCTTCAGCACGTCTTCGATCAGGCCGCGATCGATGCGGACATTCGCTGAGGCATGATCGACCCTGGCGCCGGCCTTCTCGAACAGCGACAGCGCGCGCGGACTCATCACCTCGATGCCGAAATTCTCCAATATGTGCATCGACGCCTGATGGATCTGCTTGATCTGATCGGGCGACAGCATGGCCATTGGCGGATAGGGATTGGTCACCCGCCTGAGCGGCAGTTGCGGAATGGCCGATGGCCCCCGATTGCTGGTGCGCTCGGCGCCGCGTTTGCGTCTTGGTTCGTTCATGCCTGGCATCAAAGCCCCGGCAAACCAGGCAAGCTGTCATAAATACGCCGTTTGCGGGCGTGATTTTAGCCACGGCGGCATTTCCGCAGTATCCATTTATAGAATACGACGAAATATGTCGGATTGTTGATATGGGATTTCCTCGAGCGACCGCTCGGGCGAAGCGTTAATGGACGCTGCAAGATTCCCTTTATGATTTCGGCCTATTGCTCTGCCGATGCGTAGTTCGAGTTTTAGTAAAATTGGTGCGGTTTGCGTGCTGCTGGCGCTTTCGGCCTGCGCCACGCCGCCCAATCACATCAACAATGTCTGCGCCGTCTTCGACCAGAATGACGGCTGGTTCGACAACTGGCAGTCTGCCGCCGAGCGCACCCAACAGAAATATGGCATTCCCGTTCCCGTACTGATGGCGACGGTGCGCAAGGAATCGGGCTTCAAGAGCAATGCAAGGCCGCCGCGTACCAAGCTGCTCGGCTTCATTCCGTGGAAGCACGTCTCCACGGCCACCGGCTTCTCGCAGGCGCTGGACGGCACCTGGTCGCAATATCAGCGCGAGACCGGCAACTGGGCGGCGCGGCGGACGAAATTCGCCGATGCGGTCGATTTCGTCGGCTGGTATCATTCCAAGACATCTGACACCTACGGCGTCGCCCGCAATGACACCTACAATCTCTACCTTGCCTACTATCTCGGCTGGACCGCCTATGGCCGCGGCAACAGGGGCGATGCCGGTGTGCAGGGCTATGCCCGGGCCACCGACAAGATGGCGCGGGACTATGCCCAGCAGTTGAGCGAGTGCGGGAACTGAGCTTGCCGCATCGTTGATCTCGATCTTCGGACGGTCAGCTCGGCCTTTTGCCGCGCGGACGCTTTGGTGGCGTGCCAGCAAAACCGGGCCCATCGCCATGCGGCGCATCGTCCGGCATACCTTCGTGCGCGGCGTGTTCCTTGTCGAACTTGATCACGGGCTCCATCTTGGCCAGCACGTCGTCGGAGAGCCAGCACAGGCTCATATGACCGTCGCCGAGATGCTTGACCGGCGGCACCTTGGTCTCGCAGAGATTGTCCGGCACCAGCTTCTTGTAGCCACAACGGGTCTGGAACGGACAGCCGGGTGGCGGGTTCATCGCCGACGGGATGTCGCCTTCCAGCACGATGTGCTTCTTCACGACACTCGTGTCGGCGATCGGGATCGCCGACAGCAGCGCCTCGGTGTAGGGATGATAGGGCGGTGCGAAGATCTGGTCGGTCGTGCCTTGCTCGACGATGTAGCCGAGATACATGACGACGACGCGGTCGGCGATGTAGCGAACGACGGACAGATCGTGGCTGATAAACAGCATCGTCGTCTTGTTCTTGCGCTGGATGTCCATCAGCAGTTCGGTCACCGCCGCCTGCACCGACACGTCCAATGCCGAGACCGGCTCGTCGGCCACCACCACCTTGGCGTCACCGGCAAAGGCTCGCGCCACGCCGATGCGCTGCTTCTGGCCGCCCGAAAGCTGACGCGGCTTGCGGGTTTCGAATGCCCGCGGCAGCTTCACCAGGTCGAGCAGCTCCAGCATCCGCTTGCGGCGATCGGCAACCGTCTTGCCGACATTGAACTTCTCCAGCGTGCGGATGATCTGCGAACCGACCGAATGGCTGGGATTGAGCGTGTCGAACGGATTCTGGAACACCATCTGGATCGACGACACCGTGTCGACGCTCCGTTTGTCGATCCCCGTCGACTGGATTTCCGTGTTGCCCAGCGTCACCGTGCCGGCACTTGCCGTCTCCAGCCCGAGCAGCACCTTGGCCAGCGTCGACTTTCCGCAGCCGGATTCGCCGACGATGGCGACCGTCTCGGATTCGCGCGCCATGAACGAGATCGTCTCGTTGGCCTTGACGACGCGGCCCTCGCTCGAGCCGAACACCTCGCTGCCGCCGACCCTGTAATATTTTCTGAGGTCCTCGATCTTGAGCACCGGCGCGCCGGGCACGACGCGCTCATTGACCTTCTTGGCACCGGGTGGCAGCGCTTCCCAGTCGATCTCGTTGAAGCGCACGCAGCGCGAGAAATGGCCTTCGTGACCAGCGACCTCGATCATCGGGATTTCGGCGGCGTTGCAGACACCCTCGACGAAATGGTGGCAGCGCGGGCCGAAATTGCAGCCCTTGGGCCGCTCGTGCGGCAGCGGCAGCTGTCCGGGGATGGAGATCAGCGGCCGTGAGTTCTTGTCGGCGCCCGGCAGCGGGATCGAGCGGAACAGCCCTTGCGTATAGGGGTGGCGCATCCGGTCGAACACGTCCTTGATCTTGCCGGTCTCCACCGCTTCGCCCGAATACATCACCGTGATGCGATCGCAGGTTTCCAGGATCAGGCCGAGATTGTGCGACACGAAGATCATCGACGTGCCGAACTTTTCGCCCAGCCCCTTGACCAGATCGACGATGCCCGCCTCCACCGTCACGTCGAGCGCCGTCGTCGGCTCGTCGAGCAAAAGCAGCGCCGGCTTCGACAGCAGCGCCATGGCAATGACGATGCGCTGCTGCTGGCCGCCGGAGAGCTGGTGCGGATAGGAGCGCATCATACGCTCGGGATCGGGCAATTTGACCGAGCGCACCATATCGAGGGCGCGTTTATAGGCCTCTTCCTTCGACACCTTGTCGTGGATCAGCGGCACTTCCATCAGCTGCTGGCCGACCTTCATCGCCGGGTTCAGGCTCGCCATCGGCTCCTGGTAGATCATGGCGATCTTGTTGCCGCGGATGGAACGCAACTCCTCGTCGGAGAGTTCGCCCATGTCCTTGCCCTGGAACTTGATCTTGCCGCCGACGATCTTCCCGATGTTGGAGAGGTCGCGCATGATGCCGAGCGACACGGTCGACTTGCCGCAGCCGGATTCGCCGACAATGCCCATCGCCTCGCCCGGCATGACGGTGCAGGAAAAATCCATGACCGCCGGTATCTCGCCCTTGCGGGTGAAGAAGGAGATCGACAGGTTCTCGATCTCGATGATCGGCCCTTTGGTTGGCCCGGGGGTCGGCTTGGCGGGATTTCGAACTGCCTCGTTCATGGGTCGCTCCAATCCTGGTTCTTCCAGGCCTGTTTCTCTCAGGCCCATCGGGTCGAAACCCGCGACATCAGTCTTTCATCGATTGTTCGCGCAGCGAGTCGGCGAGCAGGTTCAAGCCCAGCACGAACGACATCAGTGCGATGGTCGGCGGCAGCGCCGGATGGATGAAGGAGCGCAGCAGGCGGCTGGCGTCCTTGATCGCGGTGCCCCAGTCCGGGCTTTCCGGCGCCAGGCCAAGGCCGAAATAACCGAGCGTGCCGAGCAGGATCGTGGTGTAGCCGATGCGCAGGCAGGCATCGACGATCAGTGGCCCGCGCGCGTTGGGCAGGATCTCCCACAGCATGATGTACCAGGGCGATTCACCGCGCGTCTGCGCCGCCGCCACATAATCGCGCGTCTTGATGTCCATCACCAGGCCACGCACGATGCGGAACACGCCGGGGCTGGAGGCGAACACCACCGCCACGAAGATGTTGAGCTGGTTTGGATCGATATGGACGATGTGCAGCGGGTCCTTATCGAACACAAGGCCGAGATAGATCCAGCCACCGAGGATCAGGGTGATGCCGAGCAGGATGTAGAGCCGGTCGGGCCGGTTCTTGTAGCGGGTCCAGAACAGCACGCTGAAGAAGATGATCGGAAACAGGAAGAACACGCCGGCCATGCCATAGGGGATCGGCGTGTCCATGATGCCCGGCGTCACCAAGAGGTAGAACAGCAGGATCACCGGGAAGGCGAGCACAAGGTTGGCCAGGAACGACAGCACGGTGTCGATCTTGCCGCCGTAATAGCCGGCGGGCAGGCCGAGCGTGATGCCGACCATCAGCGCGAAGCCGGTCGCGGCAGGCGCGATGATCAGCACGATCTGGCTGCCATAGACCATGCGCGAAAACACGTCGCGCGCCAGCTTGTCGCCGCCGAACAGATAGGTCAGCCCCGACTGCGGTTCGACGGCGCCCGGCAGCACGTCCTTCATGATCGGAATCTGGGCCAGCGGATCGAAGGGCGATATGGTCGCGGCGAAGATCGCCGTGAACAGCCAGAACAGGCAGATGCCGACGCCGACAATGCCGACACCGCTGTCGAACAGCTGGCCGTAGAGCGCCAGCTTCTTCTTGTAGGCGAAGCTCGCGCCCATGACGATGACGAGCGCGATCCAGACCGGCCAGAAGCGCGACAGCACTTCGAAAACGACGGTGAAGCCACTGATGTATTGAACCGGCATCGGCTTCGCTCCCTACTGAACTCTGATACGCGGATTGAGAAATGCGTAGCCGACATCGGAAATGAGCTGCGTGATCAAGACGATGAACACCGAGACCAGCGAGCAGCCGAGCAAAAGGTCGATATCGTTGTTGCCGGCCGCCTCGACCAGCGTGTAGCCGAAGCCCTGGTAGCGGAACATCACCTCGACGATGACGACGCCGGTGAGCAGCCAAGGGAACTGCAGCATGATGACGGTGAACGGTGCGATCAGCGCGTTGCGCAAGGCATGTTTGACCACCACGCTGCCGAAGGAGAGACCCTTCAACCGCGCGGTACGGATATATTGCTGCGTCATCACTTCGACCATCGAAGCTCGCGTCATGCGGGCGATATAGCCGATGCCGTAGATCGCCAGCGTCATCACCGGCAGTGTGAAATTGTAGAAGGTGATGCCCTGGCTGGCCGAAGCCGCCGAGCCGTTCAGCCAGCCTAGCCATGAGGCGAAGATGACGGTGAAGATGACGCCCGACACATATTCAGGCGTCGCCGTCGAGGCGATCGACGCCACGGACAGCACCCGGTCGGTTCGCGACCCCTCACGCATGCCGGCCAGAATGCCGATCAGCAGCGAGATCGGCACCATCACCGCCAGCACCCAGAACATCAGGATGCCCGTAGCGCCGAGTGCCGGAAACAGTTTTGAGGCGACGGTCGCCTTGAACTTGGTCGAGCAGCCGAAATCGCCCTGGAAAACGCCGGCAAAGGTCGGCACTAGCGGATCGTTGCAGAAGGAGAAACGCTGCGCCGGCTTACCGGTCGCCGGGTCGGTTACCGGCTGCTTGGGCAAGACACCAAGCCACTGGCCGTAGCGGACGAAGAAGTTCTGCCGGTAGCCATGGTTGACCAGCCAGCTCTCGAGCTGCTCGGCCGACGTATGCATTTCGGTCTGGCTGATCGCCAGCTTCTTCAGATTGGGTTCGAGGTTGATCAGGAAGAAGACGACCATGGTCAGGCACAGCATCGTCAATGCCATGGTGCCAAGACGCCTGATAACGAAGGAAAGCATGGCGGCCCCCTGCCGATGGGTTGGGGTTTGAGCCGGCTATGAAAGCCAACCCTGCCGTGACCGGCGGGGCTGGCTGTCAAACAGGCCTTCGGATGCGATCAACCCTGTTTTTGTTGCATGGCCTTGCCCGCGAGTCCGCAACTTTTTTGAGAATGTGCGGACCAGCAGGGACGGACAATGCAAAGAGCGAGGGAAGGGAGCGAGCCCCTTCCCTCCATGTCGATGCGATATCAAGCCTGGTCGAGCCAGACCTTGCCGTAGTCGCGCTCGAAGGTCGGGTGCATCTTGTAGTTCTGCACCGCCTTCACCGAGTGGCTGTAGAGCTTGCGCCAGTACGGCTGGATCATGATGCCGGAATCCTGCAGGATCTGCTCGATGTCCTTCATCATGTCCTTGCGCTTGGCGGCGTCGGCAACGGCGAGCGCCGCATTGAGCTTGGCATCCCAGTCCGGATTCGACCAGCCGGCCTCGTTCCAGGCCTCGCCGGTGCGATAGGCGATGGCCAGAACCTGGACGCCGAGCGGACGCATGTTCCAGTTGGTCATCGACAGCGGATACTTCGTCCAGTCGTTCCAGAACGTGGAACCCGGCAGAACGGTGCGCTTCACCTTGATGCCGGCGTCGCGCAGCTGGGCGGCGATCGCATCGCCGGTGTTCTTATGCCAGTCTTCGTCGACGGTGATCAGCTCGTGTTCGAAGTCGGCTTGGCCGGCTTCCGCCATCAGCGCCTTCGCCTTGGCCGGATCACGGGCAACCTTGGGCAGCTCGTAATATTCCGGATGGATCGAGCAGACATGGTGGTTTTCGGCGACCGAGCCGGCATTGCCGTAGCCGAGCTGCAAGACGACATTGTTGTCGACCGCAAGCTGCAGCGCGTTGCGCACCTTCTGGTCGCCATAGGGCTTGTTGTTGACGTTGGTGCGGCAGACGATGGTCGACGCGGTGACGATTTCCGACTTCACCAGGTCCATGCCGTCGAGGATCGACACATAGTCGGCCGAAGTCTCGAAATTGGTGTGCACTTCGCCGGCCTCGAAAGCGCTGACCATGGCTGCCGGATCGGTGCCGTAGTCGATGAATTCCAGGCCATCGAGGAACACTTCGCCGTCCCACCACTTGTCATCGGTGCGGCGCTTGTAGACCACCTTCTGACCGACATCGTAGGAGACGAGTTCGAACGGACCGGTGCCGATCGGGCAGGCCTTGAAGTCGCCGCCCTTCTCATCGAAGGTCTTGTGGACGATCAGCCCGGGATAGTCGCACATGTTCGGAATCAGCGCGATGTCCGGCTTGCTGAGCTTAAGCACGACCGTGTGGTCGTCCGGCTTGGTCACGGCGCTTTCGTCGAGCTTGTCGTCCTTGACCAGCGAGCCGAGACGGCCGGGCATGGAATTGCCTTCGGCTTTCTTGTCAGCCCAGCGCTTCAGGTTGAAGATGACGTCATCGGCGGTGAAGGCATCGCCATTCGACCAGGTGACGCCCTTGCGCACATGCAGCGTATACTGCGTGGCGTCGTCGTTGACGTCCCAGCTTTCCAGCAGATAGGGGCGAAACGTGTATTCGGAGGTGTACTTGACCAGCGGCTCCAGCGCCTGGCGCTCGGCATTGGCGATTTCCGACCAGTCGGCCTTGCGCGGGTCCTTGGGATCTTTGATCCACTGGGCGATCTTCAGCGTGCCGCCCTTCTTGCCCTTTACCTCTTCGGCCTTCGCCGGCGTCGGATCGGCGAGGCCGAGCAAGCCGTAAGCCATTGCCGTCGATGCGCCGAAGACGCTGGCCATGGCCAGGAATTCGCGGCGGTCCACCTTGCCTGCCTTGGCTTCTTCGGCCATGGCCAGGATGTGATCCGGAACGCGATCGCCATTACTCTTATAAATTGTCATGACTTAACTCCCATTGTTGGCTTTCCGCCTTTTAACATTCCGCATCCAGGCCATGATGTCAAAGACGGCGTGGATTGAGAACATGTTAGGGAATGTGCAACTTTGAAAGGGGAGCGGTTCGCGTGATAACGACAGTCTTGGCGCAAATTTGCTACTGCCCGACGGATTCTTCTGGAATCGCGATAGTCGATTAAACTGAGACATTTACTCTGGCCCGCACAGCACCAGAATCGATCCACCATGAGGCCAAAAGCCCCGCCGGACTGTCAGTATTCCTTCTCGTAGAAGATGCCGCCCTTGGCTTCGCCGGCATCGTTGGCCTCGCCGCGCAGCTTGACGCCGCGCCCGACATTGAGGTCGATCGTCGCCTTGCCCGAGCCCGGCTTGTCGCCCTTCTGGATGGTGACATAGGTGCGGTCGTTGAGGTATTTTCCGGCCGAAACCGCCGTGCCGCCCTGATCGTCGGTGGTGACGTCGAGATCGTCGACGCCAATGGCGCTGCGCAGGTTTTCCAGCAGCGACGTCGAGCCGCCGACGCCGGCCAACTGCCCCGCCGCTTCGGCGAGTTGGGCGATCTGCAGCGGCGACAGGTTCGACATCGAGCGGCCGAAGATCAATTGCGCCAGCACCTCATCCTCGGGCAGCGCCGGCACCGAGGAGAAGGTGAACTTCGGATTGGTCGCTTCGCCCGACACCACGATGGTGACGGTGGCGCTGGTCGTCGTCGTGGTCGCCGTCAAATTGAGATAGGGCACCAGCGAGCCGGAAAACCCGACCGTGCCTTCGGTGAAGGTCAGCCGCTTGCCGAGGATCGACAGTCGTCCGCGCTGCAAGGTGAAGGTGCCGACCGCTTGCGGCGACGAGGCCGGGCCGGTCAGCTTCAGCGAGCCGCCAAGTTCGGCATCAACGCCCCTGCCCTGGATGAAGATCTGATTCGGCGCGTTGACCGTGACATCGAGCGCAAGGCCGCTACCGCCGCCCTTGCCGCTGGTCGTCGGCGGCCGCAGCGCCTTGTCCTGCGCCTTGACCGCGCCCGGCGCGTTCTTGTGCTTGACGTCGAGCGCCGCCAGCGAGCCCGGCAATTTGTCGGGAACGGTGATCACCGTCTTGGCGAGATTGACGGTGCCGGCGATGACCGGTGCGGAGGTCAGCGGTCCCTTGATCGTCAGGTCGCCGCCGAGATTGGCGGTCACCACCCTGCCGTCCGTATAGCGGCCGTCGACCAGCTTGATCGACAGGTCGGCCGGGAAACCCTGCGCCGGGTTGATGCCGACCGTGCCGCTGGCCGACAGGCTGCCGCGCGTCGACAGCGTTCCGGTCAGCCGGTTGATCCTGGCGACGCCGCCGGCAATCGAGACATCGGCGGCGAGATCGTTGACGGCGAGGCCGGAGCGCGCATCGACAAGGCGCGCACCCGAGGTGCTGATGCTGCCGCCGATGACGGGCGATGTCGCCGGACCGCGCACCTGCACGTTGACATTGGCGGTTCCAGACAGTGACAGGCCCTGCGCGGCCAGCTTCTGGCTGAGCAGGCCGAACGGCACGACGCCATTGAAGTCGAGCACCAGTGACGGCGTGCCGGCCGTCGTCACGGTGCCGCCGCCCTTGAGGCCAAGGCCGGCGCCATCGCCGACATTGGCATTGAAGGTCAGCTTGTTGCCGCCGAAGGTGCCCGACGAGGAGACACTCACCGCACCGACACCGGCACCGCGCGTCTGCGAGGTCTGCACGCCGGCCGCGTCGAGGTTGAAGGCAATGGCGGGGTTCGCCGGCGTACCCGTCACCTTGACCGTGCCTGAGATCGAACCGGCGGCGTCGAGCCCCGGCGAGAAACTGTTGGCGAGCGACATCGGCACCCGCGCCAGCGTCGCATTGATGTCGAGCGCCGTGCCGACCTTGCCGGTCACCGTCGCCGTGCCGCCGCCAAGGTTGAGCACGAGCCGGTCCAGCGTCGTCGTGCCGTTGGCAATGCTGACGGTCGAGGCCTGGGCAATGGCCGCCTTGATGCCTTGTACGGTCGCCTGGCCGGAGGCAAGCTCGATGGTCGTCGTGCCGTTGGCCACTTTCACCCGGCCGGCGGCCTGTGCCGGAATGCCCTTGACGGTTGCGCCGCCGGAGAAGCCGGTCCAGTCGCCGTCGCGCTTCAAGTCGACATCGATGCCGCTGATCACGGTGCCGCCCGACGTGACGGTGTCGGCGCGGATCTTTCCGGAGATCACGGGCGCCGCCAGATAGTTGGCGACCAGCGCATCGATCGAGACGGCTTTCGCCTGCAGGTCGCCGCGCGTAATCGATGCTGTCGCCGCCTTGATTGCGACCTGTGGCGCATTGCCGTTCTTCGAAAAGGCGATCGTGCCGCGCACATCGCCTTCGGCCTTCTCCAGGGCAAGTGCCGCCAGCGGGCCGATATCGGGCAGGTCGAGCGCGATGGTGCCGACTGGCACGAACTTCTCATCCAGCGCCAGATCGCCGGAAATCCTGTTCTTGCCGAGCGACAGCAGCAGGCCATTGATGGCGCTCTTGCCGTCCGCCGTCGCCAGCACCGCACTGCCTTGCAGCGCCTGGCCGGCGACATTGCCGGTCAGCTGCACATTCGCCGCCGGATTGGCGGCATCGGCCTTGCCGGTGGCGGTCAGCTTCAGCCCGGTGATCTCTCGCGCCGCCACGAGAAGGCGGTCGCTGTCGATGGTCAGCGACAGGTCGGGCGCCGCGGCCGGGCCCTGCGCGTTCAACGCAAAAGCGATGGCGCCCTTGGCGTCTTTCGACAGCAGCGAGATGTCGCTCAGCGCACCCTTGATGTCGGCGGCCACCTTGTTGTCGGCAAGGCTGGCTTGCCCGTCTGCGGTCAGCGCGCCCGAGGTCAGCTTCAATCCGCCTATAGCGATACTGCCGTTGGGGTCGCGCTTCAGCGTGGCGCTGATCTCAGCGCGTTCGCCAAGCATGCCGCGTGCCGCCGCCGGCAAGGCCGACGATGGGGCATCCGCCTTCAGGTTGAGGTCGATGGCACCGTCACGCAGCGATACCTGGCCGGCAACCTGGCTGTTCAGCGCATCGCTCTTGAGCGAGCCGCTGTCTATGGCAACCGCATCGGCTGTCAGGCGACCGCTGAGCGCCGCCATGACCTTGCCGGCGATCAGCGGCGCAATCACCGGATTGTCGAGACCGACCTTGTCCACCGACACTGTGCCGGAAACCGGCCCTGCGCGGTTCTTCAGATCGAACGCATCCGAGTGCAACGCCAGGGCAAGCCCGTCCACCCTCGCTGGACTGGTGACGATCGAGGGCAGGATCGCAGAGACATCCAGGCGGGCCCGCGTGCTCTCGCCCGCCGCCTTTGCCGACAAGGACCGGATTTCGATCTTGACCGGGCTCTCGGCGCTGCCGACAGTCAGGGGCAGGCTGGGGCCGGATGAGATGAGATCGAGCGCAAAATCGCTGGCGCCGTTCGGATTGAGGGTGCCGGCTGCCTTGCCGGAAATCTTGTCACCGGTCAGTGTCGCTTGATCGAGCACAACGCCGCCGGCCATGGTGTAACTGCCTGCCGCGTCGACATTCAGCGCCCCGAGCCCCGCCTGGCGAGTCTGGCTGGTTTCGACCCCAGCCAGCTGCGCGTTGAAGCGGACATCGGGAGCGGCCGGCGGCCCGGTCACACCAGCCGTGCCGCTGAGCGTGCCGACAGCGTCGAGGCCGGGCGAAAATTCATTGGCGAGCGCCGCGGGCAGTGCTGAAAATTGCGCCGCGAGGTCGAGCGTCTGACCGGCAGTGCCCGACAGCGTCACCGAACCGCCGCCGACATCGAGCGCCAGTTTCTCGATGCTGGCCGTGCCGTTGGCGATGCTCAGTGTCGACGCCTGAGCGATTGCGGCCTTGATGCCGCGAACCGTCGCCTCGCCCGAGGTAATCTCGACGCTCGTCTTGCCGTCGGCGATCTTCACCCGGCCGGCAGCGGTCGCCGGAATGCCCGCTATGGTGGCGCCGCCGGTGAAATTGGTCCAATCGCCGTCGCGCTTCAGGTCGACGCCGATGCCGCTGATTTCGGTGGTTCCGGAAGTGACGCTGTCAGCCTTTATCGAACCGGCGATCGCCGGCGCCTTGAGATAATTGGCGATCAGCGCATTGACGGTGATGGCCTTGGCCGTCACGTCGCCACGCGTGATCGAAGTGCTCTTCGCATCGATCGCGACGGAGGGCGCGTCGCCCTCCTTGGCAAAGCCGATGGTGCCGTCGATGTCGCCCGTCACCGCCTGGCCGGCCAGTGCGGCCAACTGGTCGATAGCGGGCGCGTCGAGCGTCAGCGTACCGAGCGGCATGTACGTGTCGTCCAGCGCGAGATCGCCCGAGACCTTGTTGTCGCCTAGCGAGACCAGGAATCCGTTGATCGAACGCTTGCCCTCGCTTGTCACCAGTGCTGCCTTGATATCGAGCGGCTGGTCGTTGACGGAGCCGGTCAGCGATACGTTGGCGGCGGGACTGGTGATATCGGCCTTGCCGCTTGCCGTCAGCTTGATGCTCTTCACCGTGCGGCCCGATGCCGTCAGGCTGTCGCTATCGGCGGTAACGGTGAAGTCGGGCGCCGTCATGGCGCCGCTTGCCGACAGCGCGAAATCGACGCCACCGGCAACCGGCACGCCGACTGTCGGCGACAGCACGGAAACGTCGCCCAATTTGCCCTTGATGTCGGCCTGGATGTCGGTGCCCTGCATGCTGGCCGTGCCGGCGGCGCTGAGCGTGCCGGACGTGAATTCGATCGAGTTGGCGGCGAAGGATCCCTGCGGATCGCGGGCCGCGGTGGCCGAGAATTTCACCCGGGCGCCAAGCACCGAGGCGATCTGCGGCGGAAAGGCCGTCGCCACGGCATCCGCGTTCATCTTCAGCTGCATCGACAGGTCGGCAAGCGCCACCGTCGCCGTCAGAGAGGCGTTGAGCGCGTCGGAGCGCAGCGTGCCCTGGTCGATGGCAATGGCATCCTTGCTGACCGACCCGGCCAGATCGACATCGATCTTGCCGGTGATCAGCGGCGCCAGCGTCGCCACGTCGGTGTTGAGGCCACCCGCCTGCAGCTTGACGGTGACCGGCCCGGCGCGGTTCTGGATGTCAAAGCCGTCGGAATGGATCTGCGCCGCCAGATCATCCAGCCGCGTGCCGCCGGCGACGATGGAGACGAAGGAGGCGCCGATGTCGATGATCGGCGCCTTGCCGTCGCCGAAGGCGCGGGCGGTGGCATTGCTGATCGCCAGCGTGATCGGTTGCGCCTTGCTGCCGACGCTGATCACCACGGGCGGACCCTTGGCGGCGAGTTCGATCGAGAGGTCGCTGGCGCCGGCAGGATCGACAATGCCGGTCGCGGTGCCGTGCACCGCATCGCTGTCGATGTTGGCGCGGTCGACACTGACGCCACCGGCCGATGTGGCGGTGCCGGCGACATCGAAGCTGGTCTTGCCGGCAAACAGCGGCTTGAGATTCTCAGGCAGGAAGCGAGCGAAATCGCCGTCGCCCTTGGCCTCAACATGATTACCCTTGTCGGTCAGTTGGTGCCGGCCTGTCAGCTGGGTGACGATCTTGCCGTCGACCGAGAACGTGCCGATGCCGTTCCAATTGGCGAGCGGCCCGGTGCCCGAGACAATTATGTCGACCGGCGGCGTATCGGGCAGCTTGAGCAGATTGGCGATGATGCCGCCTGCCGGCTCCGAGGCCTTGAGGTCAAGATCGAGCCTGTTGTCCGCCGGCGCAAAGTGGATCTTGGCATCGACATTGCCTTGCTTGCCGTCATGGCGGGTGACGTTGAGCACCGTCTCGACCGCCAGAGGCGCGGCATCGGCCTTGAGCATGCCCCTGGCGGCAAGTTCGGCGATGCCGCTGCCGGCCAGTTGCTGGCCAAGCGCGATCTCGGGCAGGTCGATCTGCTTGATGTCGATGGAAACCGGCAGCGTCGTCGTGCCGCCGCTCGGCGCCGGCTGCGTGCTGGCCCCCGGCAACCGGGCGAGTTCTATGCGCTCGGCAGCGATGCGGTCGGCGCTGAAGTTTTTCGACAGCAGCGCCAGCGGCGACCAGTCGACGGCCACCTTGCGCGCCACCAGCCAGGCACCCTCGCGATCCTCCAGCACGACATGGTCGACGCTGAGGGCTCCCGACCAGATGCCGTCTATGCCGCTGACCGTGATCTTGCGGTCGTCGGTCGATGCCAGCCGCGAAATGATGCCGGCGAGATTGTCGCGGCCGCGCTCGGTCTTGGTTAGCACCACCAGCGCGCCGATCGCTCCCGCAATCACGATCAGCAGGGTGTAGAGAACAATGCGGAGGATGCGCCAGACTGTTTTCATCGCTCAGAATGCCTGTCCGATGCCGGCATAGATGCCGAAATGCGGATCGCCCGGATCGCGGTTGAGCGGCACGGCCGCGTCGATGCGCAGCGGCCCGAACGGCGTGACATAGCGCAGGCCGACGCCGGCGCCGACCTTGACATCGGAGAAATCGGGAACCGATTTGGTCGACACGGTGCCGGCATCGACGAACGGCACGATGCCGATCGTGTCGGTGATGGCGATGCGCATCTCGACCGAGGTTTCGAAGAAGGACAGGCCGCCGATCGGCTGGCCGGTGAAATCCTTCGGACCGATGCCCTGATAGGCGTAGCCGCGCACCGAACCGCCGCCGCCGGAATAGAAGCGCCGGTCGGCCGGCACATTCTGAAGCCCGGTGCCGACGATCGACCCGATGGCGACACGTTCGGCCAGCACGAACTTGGAAGCCGAATCCAGCGACTGATAGGCCGATCCCTCGCCCTTGAGCTTCAGGAAGGCCGCACCATTCAAAATGTCGTAGCTCGGCTCGGCATAGGCCAGCACCCGGAAGCCGCTGGTCGGGTTCAGGCGGTTGTCCCTGTTGTCGTAGACATATTGCAGCGGAATGCTGGCGATCAGGTATTTGTGCTTGCCGAAAGCGTCGTGGATGCGGGAATAGTCGAGCGCCACCTCGGCGGAAACCGTCTGCTTCTTGGTCAGTTCGTAGGACAGGCCGGCGCTGCCCTTGACCGAGAAATGGTCATAGGCATCAGGATGTTCGAGCACTGTCTTGACGCCGGCGAAGAACTTCGATGCCGGTCCGATCACACCGGGTTTCTCGAACATGATGCCGGCATTGTAGTTGAGTTCGCCGAGATCGTTGCTGCCGATGCCGCTGATCTTGCCATCGATGCGCAGCTTCTCGGCCCGGCCGAACAAATTGCGGTGGCCCCAATAGCCCTCAAGGCCCAGCCCCTCGGTGTTGGAAAAAGTGCCGCCGACGCCGAAATAGCGTGGCTTGCGCTCGCTGACCTGGACGCCGATCGGAATGTTGCCGTCGGCATCGAGCTTGTCGGCTTCCTTGAACGTCACGCTGTTGAAGACCTCGAGCGCCAGCAACCGGTCGCGCGCATCGTCGATCTCTTGCGGCGAGTATTGCCGGCCGCGCTTGAGGCCGGTCATGTATTCGGTGAAGTCGCGGTCGACCTTCTCGGTGCCTTCCACGGTGGTCGGGCCATAGCCGGCGACCGGTCCGGCGGCGACCGTCAGCGTCACGTCGAGCGTCGAGGTGGCATGGTCGGCGACGATCTGGCGGTCCGTCACCTCTGCCAGCGGCCTGCCTTGCTCCTTCAGCGTCCGCACGATCAGCGCCTCGGCCTTGAGCACTGCGCCGGATCCGGCGTCGCCGCCTGATATCAGGCCATAATCGGCGCTCATCAGTCCTGCCGCGTCGCCTTGCAGCCTGATATTGCCCAAGATGAATTTCGGCCCGGTAGCAATGTCGATCGCCACGGGAACCGGCTGCGGACCCTTGAATTCGGCATCCGGCGGCAAATCGTCGAGCGGCTTGCCGTCGATGGTGACGGTGACGACGCCTTCGTAGCGGGCATCGGCATAGAGCGCGGCGACAAGCTGTTCGCGGTCGCTGCGCGCCTTGGCCATCAGCCCGAGCGAGCCTGAAACCGGACGCTCCTCGTCGCTCTTCAGCGCCGAGGCATTTTCGAGCTTCTTGACCAGGTCCTTGTCGGCGTCGGGGGCATTGATGGTCACGGCGTAGCGCAGCGGATCGACGATGTCGGCATCCTCGTCGCTGGACGATCCCCACAGCTTGAAGCCGAAAAGCTCGAAAGCGGCCGCCGGGGGCGATTCGGCGACGAGCACGGTCGAGCACATCATGGCCAGCAGCAGGGCGCGCAGAAGCGCACGCCCTGGCGCGCGACCTCCTGACATCTGCTCTTCATGCGCCGGCATTAAGACAACCTAGGTTACAAAACTAAAATTGGAATGAAGTTCTGAAGCGCTCGTAAAGGGGCCACAATCCAATTGTCTGAAATAGGACGGGCTTGGAATTCACACCTTTTGCGTCGCCGCAAGAAAGCGTGATCCCCTGTCCTATGGAGGTACTACCGGTCATCGACCGGAAAGGAAACCGTTGGCAGGCGGACCCCTGCCGCGTCCTTGTGTTGACAAGCCTGACTGAAGCTTGATCATGCCCGGACGTCAGCTGTGTCTGGAGGGGTGTTATGGCAATGCGCGCGGCTCGTGGTCTTTCGATTCTGATTCTCCTGTTTTTTGCCTGGGCCAATGTCCTGGCCTGGAGCAGCGTCGCGCAAGCGGCCGAGGCCCGGCGTATCGCGACAACGGACAATTCCGATTATTTCGGTTTTGATCTCAGGTCCGACCAGAATGTGACAATCGACCAGTGCAAGACGACATGCCTGGGAGACCCGGCCTGCCGTGCCTTCACCTACAATAAAAAAGCCAAATGGTGCTTCCTCAAATCCGACTACAACCAGTTGAAAACCTTCAATGGCGCGGTCGCCGGCAAGGTCGTCAACATCGATGGCGATCCTGATATCGGCGCGCCGCCGGAACTCGCCTTCTTCCCCAACTGGATGGCCGACCAGGCCCAGCAATACCGCAACAAGCTGCTCGGCCCGGCCTATGACAAGCCGACAGAAGGCATGGCTGCCTTGCTGAGTGCCGCCGAACAGGCCGTGCTGACCGGCGACCACCGCTCCGCCATGCTGAAATACGAGGCCGCTGTCTCGGTACTGCCCGATGATGGCCAGCTCTGGCTCAACCTGGCGCGTGAAACGCTGGCCGTGCAGCCCGCCGCCAGCACATCCGAAGCTTCCACTTTGCCGACGAACGGCACTTCGGCCGCATTCAACGCCTATAAACTACTGCGCACCACCAAGACGCGCGCCGAAGTGCTGGCGCTGCTCGGCAACGGCCTCGACAAGCGCGATCTCTACCGGCCGGCGCTACAGGCCTATGAGGCGAGCCTTGCCCTGAACCCGTCGCCGGCGGTCCAGGCCGACTATGCCGATCTGAAGGCGCGCAAGGGTTTCCGCGTTATCGACCACACCATCGACGCCGACACCAGCGCGCCGCGCATCTGCGCGCAATTCTCCGAGGATCTGGTCAAGACCGGCGTCGATTACGCGCAATTCGTCACCGTCGACAATGCACCGCCCAAGGGCGTCGAGGCCAAGGACAAGCAGATCTGCGTCGAAGGGCTGGAGCATGGCCAGCACTACGACGTCACCTTCCGCGCCGGCCTGCCGGCGGCAATCGGCGAAGTGACCGCGGCACCCGTGGTGCTGTCGATCTATGTCCAGGACCGCGCACCGTCCGCCCGCTTCACCGGTGATAGCTTCGTGCTGCCGGCCGGCGCGCGCCGCGGTATTCCGATCGTTACCGTCAACATGAACGCCGCCGAGATGAAGCTCTATCGCATCGGCGATCGTTCGCTGGCACAGCTTCTGTCGGGCTACCAGTTCCTGCACCAGCTGGACGGCTATGACATCTCCAACATTTCCGAGCAGATGGGCGCGCCGGTCTGGCAAGGCCAGCTCGACATCGCCAATGACCTCAACAAGGAGGTCACCACCTCCTTCCCGGTCGACGAGGCGGTGCCGCAGCGCAAGCCCGGCGTCTACGTGCTGACCGCCCAGGCCGTCAACAACAAGAGCGACGACTACAACTCGATGGCCACGCAATGGTTCGTCGTCTCCGACATCGGCCTGTCGACCTATACCGGTCAGGACGGGCTCAATGTCTTTGCCCGTTCGCTGGGCAGCGCCAAGCCGATCGCCGGCGCCGAACTGACGCTGGTCGCCAGGAACAATGAGGTTCTGGGCACGGCGACGTCGGATGCCGACGGCCATGCCGTCTTCAACCCCGGCCTGACGCGCGGCGACGGCGGCATGGTGCCGGCCGTGCTGATGGCCAAGCAGGGCGACAATGACTTCGTCTTCCTCGACATGGGCCGGGCCGGCTTCGACCTGTCCGACCGCGGCGTCACCGGGCGCGCGGCGCCAGGTGCGCTCGACGTCTATGCCTGGACCGAACGCGGTATCTACCGCGCCGGCGAGGATGTTCATGTCGCCGCACTTGCTCGCGACGGTGCCGCCAAGGCGGTCGAAAACCTGCCGTTGACCTTCATCTTCTCGCGCCCCGACGGCGTCGAGGACCGCCGTATCGTCAGCGACGGCGCATCGGCCGGCGGCCATGCCGTCGACCTGCCGCTCGCCCCCAACGCCATGCGCGGCACCTGGTCGGTGTCGATCTACACCGATCCCAAGCAGCCCGCGGTGGCCAGCCAGATGTTCCTGGTCGAGGATTTCGTGCCGGATCGCATCGAATTCGACATGAAGGCCGACAAGCAGGAAATCGCCCAGGGCGAAACCGCCAACATCGACATTGACGGCCGCTTCCTCTATGGCGCGCCGGCAGCAGGCTTGGCGCTGGAAGGCGAGCTGACGCTGTCAACGTCGCGCGACTGGGACCGCTTCCAGGGCTTTTCCTTCGGTCTCGCCGACGAGCAGTCGGCCGAACCCACGGTCACCCCCCTCGCCGATCTGCCGGTGGTCGGCGATGACGGCAAGGTGACCTTCCCGGTCTCTGTCGACCAACTGCCCTCGACCACCAAGCTGGTCGACGCCAAGGTGACGGTCAGGATGCGTGAAACCGGCGGCCGCGCCATCGAGCGCTCGCTCAACATCGGCATCCGCCCGCAGGGCCATATGATCGGCATTCGTCCGGATTTCGCCGACAATGAAGTGCCGCAGGGCGGCACGGCCAAGTTCAGCCTGATCGCCGTCGATCCCGACGGCAAGCGTGAGGCGCTGAAAGGCGCGCAATGGACGCTGGTCAAGGTCGAACGCAATTACCAGTGGTACCGCTCCAACAATTCGTGGAATTACGAGCCGGTGACCTTCACCAAGTCGATCGCCAACGGCCAGGTCGACCTCAACGCCGACGGCGACGCAACGGTCTCCGTGCCGGTCGATTGGGGTCAGTACAGGCTCGAGGTTGAAACCGCCGATCCCGAAGGACCGGCGACCAGCTACGAGTTCGACGCCGGCTGGTATGTCTCCTCGACCACCACCGAAACGCCTGACGGCCTCGAAATCGCCCTCGACAAGGACAATTATGCCGCCGGCGAAGTGGCCAAGCTGAAAATCTCGCCGCATTTTGCCGGCGAACTCTTGATCAACATCGGCTCCGACAAGCTGTTGAAGACCATCACGGCGTCAGTGCCGGCCGGCGGCAGCACCGTCGACATTCCGGTCGGCGACGACTGGGGCGCCGGCGCCTATGTCACTGCAACCCTGTTCCGGCCGGGCGATGCGCAGGAGACGCGCATGCCGGCCCGCGCCATCGGCGTGAAATGGCTGAAGGTCGATCCGGGTTCGAAGAAGCTCGCCATCACCTTGACGCCACCGGACAAGACCATGCCGCGCCAGCAGCTGTCGATCCCGGTTTCGGTCGCCGGCGTGCAGCCGGGCAGCAATGCCTATGTCATGGTTGCCGCCGTCGATGTCGGCATCCTCAACCTGACCAGCTACAAGGCGCCGGATCCGGAGAACTGGTTCTTCGGCCAGCGCATGCTGGGTATGGAAATCCGCGACATCTACGGTCGCCTGATCGACGGTTCTCTGGGCAACGCCGGCAAGCTCAGGACCGGCGGCGACGGCGCCAACATGCAGGCGCAAGGCAGCCCGCCGACCGAAAAGCTGGTCGCCTTCTTCTCCGGCGTCGTCGAGCTTGACGCCGACGGCAAGGCGCGGGTCGACTTCGACATCCCGCAGTTCAACGGCACCGTGCGCGTCATGGCCGTCGCCTGGACCAAGGACGCGGTCGGCCACGCCCAGTCCGACGTGATCGTGCGCGATCCCGTGGTCATCACCGCCGGCCTGCCGCGCTTCCTGGCGCCTGGTGACGCCGCCGTTATGCGCCTCGACGTCGCCGACACCGATGGTCCGGCCGGCGACTATGCGTTCTCGATCGAAACGACGGGCGACCTGTCGACGGGCGACAAGCCCCTGCCCCAGAAGCTGACGCTCGCCCAGGGCAAGCGCCAGACGCTGACCGTGCCGCTGATCGCTCAGACGGCCGGCAATGCCTCGCTCACCATCAAGCTTGCCCATGCCGACGGCACCAAGGTCGAGCAGACGCTCTATGTGCCGGTGCGCCCGGCGCAATTACCGGTCACCACCCGCCTGGTGGTCGACCTCAAGGGCGATGGCGGCGCGCTTCGCGTCGACAAGGAGCTGCTCGCGGCAAGCCTGCTCGACGGCGCCTCTGTCAGCGTCGGCGTTTCGCAGGCTGCCGCATTCGACGTGCCTTCGCTGCTGATGACGCTCGACCGCTACCCCTATGGGTGCGCCGAGCAGACCACCAGCCGCGCCATGCCGCTTCTCTACGTCAATGAATTGGCGTCCGGCATCGGCATGGCCAGCGATCCCGATATCCATGGCCGCATCCAGGACGCCATCTACAAGGTTCTGAGCTACCAGGCCTCGGGCGGCAGCTTCGGCCTGTGGGGCCCGGGCTCCGGCGATCTGTGGCTCGATGCCTATGTCACCGACTTCCTGACCAGGGCACGCGAGCAGAAATACGACGTGCCGAGCCTGGCCATGAACCAGGCGCTCAGCAACCTGCAGAACTCACTCGGCTACGACCAGAGCGTCCAGGACCGGGGCAGCGAGATCGCCTACGCCCTCTACGTTCTGGCCCGCAACAAGAAGGCCTCGATCGGCGACCTGCGCTACTATGCGGACACGCAACTCGAAGCTTTTTCCAGCCCGATGGCCGTTGCCCAGCTGGCGGCAAGCCTGGCGCTCTACGGCGATACACCGCGTGCGGAATCGACGTTCAAGACTGCCCTGCAGTTGGCCAAATCGACCACCGACTACGACTACTACCGCTCCGACTACGGTTCGCGGCTGCGTGATGGCGCGGCGATGCTGGCGTTGGCGGCGGAATCCAAGCCGGTACCGACAATCGTGCCGGAGCTGATCAAGCTGGTGACCAGGGAACGCGCCGAAGCCCGCTGGACCAGCACCCAGGACGAATCCTGGATGCTGCTGGCGGCCCGCGCGCTGAAAGAAGGCAATGATACGATCACGCTGACCGTCAATGGCGCGGCGCATTCCGGCGGCTACTCCAACCAGGTCGAAGGCTCTGACCTTGTCGACAGCCCGCTGACCATCGCCAACACCGGCAAGACCCCGCTGCAGGCCGTCGTCACCACGGTGGCGTCGCCGGTCCAGCCGCTGCCGGCCGGCGGCGACGGCTTCACAATCAGCCGCACTTACTACAAGCTCGACGGCACCGAAGCCAATGTCACCGAGGCGACGCAGAACGAACGCTATGTCGTCGTGCTCAAGGTCAACGAGCAGAACACATGGCCGTCGCGCCTGCTGGTCACCGACCTGTTGCCGGCCGGCTTCGAGATCGACAATCCCGGCCTGGTCTCCAGCGCCCAGTTGACGAACTTCTCGTGGCTGGCGCAGACCGATGCGGCCCATCTCGAATTCCGCGACGACCGTTTCGTCGCGGCATTCAACCCGGCCGACGGCGACCACGACCACAATCTGACCCTCGCCTATGTCGTGCGCGCCGTGACGCCGGGTACCTATGCGCACCCCGCGGCAACGGTGGAAGACATGTATCGGCCGCAATACTCGGCCCGCACCGCCACCGGCATGATAGAGATCAAGGCGCCGTAAGGCGCTGATGGCGATGGACGCGATGAGCAAAGTGCCCCCTCACCCGCCCTCCGCTTCGCTTGGTCGACCTCTCCCCGAGGGGAGAGGAGACGGCCAGCGCTGGCGCCAGTCTCTTCTCCCCACCGGAGAGAAGGCGGCCGCGAAGCGGCCGGATGAGGGGGCATCTTTACTGCCATGAAGATGCTTCGCAAATTCGCTGTTGGAGCGGCAGGGTGCGCCGGCATCCTCGCCCTTTCCGCCGCGTCCCTCTGGGAACTCGACCGCGCCTTCCCGCCCCCGCTTCCAGCCGAACTCACGGTCTCCACCGAAGTCCAGGACCGCGATGGCCAGTTGTTGCGCGCCTTCGCCACGCCGGACGGCTACTGGCGGCTCGAAACCCGGCTCGACCAGGTCGACAAGCAATTCGTCGACATGCTGGTCACCTATGAAGACAAACGTTTCTGGGACCATGAGGGCGTCGACGTGCTGGCGCTGGCGCGCGCCGCCGGCCAGTTCGCCACCAGCGGCCACATCGTTTCCGGCGGCTCGACGCTTTCGATGCAGCTTGCCCGGCTGATCGAGCCGCGCGAAAGCCGCAGCCTCGGCTCCAAGATCAAGCAGATGCTGCGCGCCATCCAGATCGAACGGCGGCTGTCGAAACGCGAAATCCTCGAACGCTACCTGACGCTGGCGCCCTATGGCGGCAATCTGGAAGGCGTGCGCGCCGCCTCGCTGGCCTATTTCGGCAAGGAGCCGAAACGGCTCACCGTTTCCGAATCCGCCCTGCTCGTCGCCCTGCCGCAGCTGCCGGAAAAGCGGCGGCCCGACCGCAATTTGAAGATCGCCCACGCCGCCCGCGACCGGGTGCTGACCCGCATGGTCTCCTCCCGCCTGCTCGGCGAGCGCGAGGCCGCGCGTGCCGCCCTCGACGATGTGTCGGGCCTGCGCCGTACCCTGCCGGCCCTCGCTGCGCATGCAGCCTATGCGATGCTGCCCAAGGCCGTCCCCGGCCAGCCCTTGCAACTGACGATCCGCAAGAGCGTCCAGGAAGGGTTGGAACAGGTGGCGAGGGACGCCGCCACCAAGCTCGGCCCTCGCCTGTCGGTCGCCATGATGCTGGCCGATTCCCGCACCGGCGACATTCTCGGCGAAGTCGGCTCGGCCAATTTCTTCGACGCCAGCCGCTCCGGCTGGATCGACATGACAAAGATCGTCCGCTCGCCCGGCTCGACGCTGAAGCCGTTCATCTACGGTCTTGCCTTCGAACAGGGCCTGGTGGCGCAGGAGACGCTGATCGATGACAGCCCTGTCGATTTCTCCGGCTACCGGCCGAAGAATTTCGACATGGGCTACCAGGGCGATGTCAGCATCCGGCAAGCGCTGCAACTGTCGCTCAACGTGCCGGCGATCCGCGTGCTCGACGCGGTCGGGCCAACGCGGCTGATGGCGCGCTTCCGCCAGGCCGGCGTCAGCCCCATACTGCCGGTCAACGAGGCGCCGGGCCTGGCCATCGGCCTTGGCGGCGTAGGCGTCACGCTGCGCGACCTCGTCCAGCTCTACACAGGGCTCGCCAATGGCGGCAAGACGCACACGCTGCATGACGGCACCGAGCCGGCCAATGCCGAGCGCACCAGCGCCACCATCCTCGACGGTCAGGCCAACTGGCAGATCATCGACATACTGTCGGGCGTCAAGCCGCCCGAGGGTGCCCTGCAGCGCGGCATTGCCTACAAGACCGGCACGTCCTACGGGTACCGCGACGCGTGGTCGGTCGGCTTCGACGGCCGCTATGTGCTCGGTGTCTGGGTCGGCCGTCCCGACGCCGGCGCGGTGCCCGGACTGTCCGGTTATGTCTCGGCCGCTCCCATCCTGTTCGACGGTTTTGTCCGCTCGGGCCTGGTCGCCGTCCCCTTGCCGGGCAAGCCGCCCGGACTGTTCAGCCCCAGGCGCGAGGACCTGCCGGTGACGCTCGCCCGCTTCGGCGCCGGAGCGGACGGTCTGGTGCAGGCGACAGTGACCGAACCCGCACCGACCATCATCTTCCCGCCCGACGGCGCCCGCGTCGATCTCGGCACCAATTCGGTCGACGCCTCGCCGCTGGTGCTGAAACTGCAAGGCGGCCGTGCGCCGTTCCGCTGGCTGGCCAACGGCAAGCCGCTGGTGGGCATCGACCGTCGCCGCACCGCGACCTGGCAGCCCGACGGCGCTGGCTATTCGACGCTGACCGTCATCGACGCCGCGGGACGTGCGGCGAGCGTGAAGGTGTTTGTCGAATAGACGGCTGCAAGCGATTCGTGGAATTGGCTTTCCACAGGCTCAGCGGATAGCAGGATACTCACCCATGCCTGTTCCGAGGCACCCCCCTCTGGCCGGCCGGCGATCTCCCCCGCAAGGAGGGCGATCGGATGTCCTTGCCGCTTTCGCCAGTTATCAATGGTGGAGCAGGACGCCAAAGCTGCCAATCTCCCCCCTTGCGGGGGAGATGCCTGGCAAGGCAGAGGGGGGTGCCTCGCGCGATCCTTTCCTGTCGGCAGCCTCAGCACTGGCAGCAACAATCCTTGTCACGGCAATCACCCTCCCTGCTCTCGCTGACCCCGCCGGCTTTGTCCGGCTCGCCGATGTCGACCCCTCGATCCGCCAGGACATCCGCTACGCCGGATCGGATAATTTTCTGCACCGCAAGGTGAACGGCTATGACGCCCCGGTCTGCATCCTCACCGAGGATGCGGCGAAGGCACTCTCCGCCATCCAGAAAGCGATCGCGGCCAAACGCCTGACCCTGGTGGTGTTCGATTGCTACCGCCCTGCCCGCGCCGTCGCCGACATGGGCGAATGGACAAAACAGGGCGGGCCGCCCGATCCGCAATGGTATCCGGAGGTCAGGCGCAGCGACCTGATCGCCAAGGGCTATGTCGGAGAGTTGTCGACTCATTCACGTGGCTCGACCGTCGACGTCGCCGTCGCCCGGATGGACCGCAGGTCCAGCCCAAACCCGGCCTGCGGCACCGGGGATGCCGACACGCTCGATTTCGGTACCGGTTTCGACTGCTTTGATTCAATGAGCGAAACCGCATACCGCGGCCCTGCCAGTGGAGCGGCGGCAAATCGCAAGATGCTTGTCGAAGCCATGCGCGCCGGCGGCTTCAAGAACTATGCAAGGGAATGGTGGCACTTCACGCTGAAAAGCGAACCGTTCGCCAAACAGCGTTTCGACTTTCCCATCACCGCCGATTGAGGCACCGGATCAAATTCCACACCTTGCCTCGGCACTACCCATTGCTAGATAGGCTGAGTGGCAGGGCCATGGATTCTTCCTTTGGCCGCAAGAGGAAAATATTTCTCCAAAGGACGAAATGGCGCCGAACATTTTCTCAAGAGGGGCAAAAAAGGCAACATTGAATGCATCTAATTTCTACCAATTCGGTAGATTTGGCGCGGGTTCAACGGAGGCAGAAATGACCAAACCTCATTTCAGGAAACTGCTCGGCGCACTGGTCGCCACATCTGTCCAGTTCGGCACGCTCGGTTTCGCGTTTGCCGATACCACCATTCTCAACGTCTCCTACGATCCGACACGCGAGCTCTACAAGGCCTATGACGAAGCTTTCGTCGCCCATTGGAAGGCCGAGACCGGAGAGACGGTCACCGTCCAGCAGTCGCATGGCGGATCGGGCGCCCAGGCCCGCGCCGTGATCGACGGCCTCGACGCCGATGTGGTGACGCTGGCACTCGAAGGCGACATCAATGCCATCGTCTCGAAGTCGAAGAAGATCAATCCGGACTGGCGCACCAAATTCGAAAACAATTCGGCGCCCTACACCTCGACCATCATCTTCCTCGTGCGCAAGGGCAATCCCAAGGGCATTCACGACTGGAGCGACCTCGTCAAGGACGGTGTCCAGGTGATCACGCCCAATCCCAAGACGTCCGGCGGCGCGCGCTGGAACTATCTCGCCGCATGGGCCTACGCCAACGCCAATGACGGCGGCGACGAGACCAAGACCAAGGAGTTCGTCGGCAAGCTCTACGCCAATGCCCCGGTGCTCGACACCGGCGCGCGCGGTTCGACCGTGACCTTCGCGCAAAAGGGTCTCGGCGATGTGCTTATCGCCTGGGAAAACGAGGCCTATCTGGCGCTCGACGAGTTCGGCGCCGACAATTTCGACATCGTCTACCCGCCGACCTCCATCCTGGCAGAACCGCCGGTGGCGGTGGTCGACGCCAATGTCGATGCCAAGGGCACGCGCAAGATCGCCGAAGCCTATCTGAGCTGGCTCTATTCCAAGGAAGCGCAGACGATCATCGCCAAGAACCATTATCGTCCTGCCAAGCCCGATCTGGTGCCGGCCGAGGACCTCGCCAAGCTGCCGCCGATCAAACTTGTAACCATCGACGATCCACAGTTTGGTGGCTGGAAAAAAGCACAGCCTTATCATTTCGGCGATGGTGGTATATTCGACCAGATCTACAAGCCCCAGTAAGCAGTCGATATTCAGGACGACATGACCACAGCACCCGCCCAAGCGGGGTGGCGATTCAGGCAGCCGAGCGTCATTCCGGGTTTCGGATTGACGCTCGGCTTCTCGCTTGCCTACCTCACCCTCATCATTCTCATCCCGCTATCCGGGCTGCTCTGGCGCTCGGCCGCCCTTGGCTGGCCTGAATTCTGGGCGATCGCCACCGATCGCCGCACCATCAATGCGCTGAGAATCAGCTTCGGCACTGCCTTCGTCGCGGCTGCTGTCAACGTCGTCTTCGGCACGCTGGTCGCATGGGTGCTGGTGCGTTACCGCTTCCCCGGCCGCCGCATCGTCGATGCCATGGTCGATCTGCCCTTCGCCTTGCCGACGGCTGTGGCCGGCATCGCGCTGACCACGCTCTACGCGCCGAACGGCTGGATCGGCAAATTGCTGATGCCGCTCGGCATCAAGGTCGCCTATACCCCACTGGGTATCGTCATCGCGCTGATCTTCATCGGCCTGCCCTTCGTCGTGCGCACCGTGCAGCCGATCATGGAGGAGATCGACAAGGAAGTGGAGGAAGCCGCGGCCACCCTTGGCGCCAATCGTTTCCAGATCATCACCCGCATCCTGTTTCCGGGCCTGGCGCCGGCCATCGTCACCGGCTTCGCGCTCGCCTTCGCGCGCGGCGTCGGCGAATACGGCTCGGTCATCTTCATCGCCGGCAACTTGCCCTACAAATCAGAGATCGCGCCGCTGCTGATCGTCATCCGGCTGGAGGAATACAATTACCCGGCGGCAACCGCGATTGCGGCGATCATGCTCGCTCTGTCATTCATCATGCTTTTGGTCGTCAATCTCGCACAGTCGTGGAGCCGCAAGCGCTATGGCTGATCCGGAGATCAAATCTTACGAACCGCACCATGAAAGCCAGTCGGCGGCGGTCACGGAAAGCCGCCCGGCGCGTCTGGCCCTGATGGCCGTCGCCTTTGCCTTCCTCGGCATTTTCCTGCTCTTGCCGCTGATCATCGTCTTCAACGAAGCCTTCGCCAAGGGCATCGGTGCCTACACCGAAGCGCTCGGCAATCCCGACACACGCTCGGCGATCCGGCTGACGCTGCTGGTCGCCGCGATCTCGGTACCGCTCAACATTGTGTTCGGCATCTCCGCCGCCTGGGCGATCGCCAAGTTCGAGTTCAAGGGCAAGGCCTTCCTGACCACGCTGATCGACCTTCCCTTCTCGGTCTCCCCGGTCATATCGGGCCTCGTCTATGTGCTTCTGTTCGGCGCCCAGGGGCTGCTCGGCACCTGGCTGAAAGCGCATGGCATCGTCATCCTGTTTGCCGTGCCGGGCATCGTGCTGGCCACAATCTTCGTCACCTTCCCCTTCGTCGCCCGCGAGTTGATCCCGCTGATGCAGGAGCAAGGCAATGGCGACGAGGAGGCAGCACTTTCGCTTGGCGCCAATGGCTGGCAGACCTTCTGGTACGTGACCTTGCCCAACGTCAAATGGGGGCTGCTCTACGGCGTGCTCCTGTGCAATGCGCGTGCCATGGGCGAGTTCGGCGCGGTCTCGGTGGTGTCGGGCCATATACGCGGCCTGACCAACACCATGCCGCTGCATGTCGAAATCCTCTATAACGAGTACAACGCCGTCGGCGCCTTCGCCGTCGCTTCATTGCTTGCGGGCCTGGCGCTCGTCACGCTGGTCTTGAAAACACTTCTCGAGATGCGCTACGGCGCCGAGATCGCCGCGACGCGCGGACACTGACAGAGGGATTTGCATGGAAGTTCGCGTTGCCAACGTGCGCAAGGAGTTTGACCGGTTTCCGGCCCTCCACGACGTGTCGCTCGATATCAAGTCGGGCGAACTGATCGCGTTGCTGGGGCCGTCCGGCTCCGGCAAGACGACGCTGCTCAGGCTGATCGCCGGACTGGAGCGGCCGACGCGCGGAAACATCTTCTTCGGCGACGAGGACGCCTCGCACAAGTCGATCCAGGATCGCAATGTCGGCTTTGTCTTCCAGCACTATGCGCTGTTCCGGCACATGACGGTGGCCGACAATATCGGCTTCGGCCTGAAGGTCCGGCACGGGCCGTCGCGCCCCCCGGCGCAGGAGATCCGCCGCCGCGCCTCCGAGCTTCTGGACCTTGTCCAGCTGTCGGGGCTGGAAAAGCGCTATCCGGCGCAGCTTTCCGGCGGCCAGCGGCAGCGCGTGGCGCTGGCGCGGGCCATGGCCATCGAACCCAAGGTGCTGCTGCTCGACGAACCGTTCGGCGCGCTTGACGCGCAGGTGCGCCGGGAATTGCGCCGCTGGCTGCGCGAAATCCATGACGCCACCGGCCACACCACCGTCTTCGTCACCCACGACCAGGAAGAGGCGCTGGAGCTTGCCGACCGCGTCGTGGTGATGAGCCAGGGTCGCATCGAGCAGGTCGGCACCGCCGACGACATCTACGACACGCCGAACTCGCCCTTCGTCTACGGCTTCATCGGTGAATCGAGCTCGCTTCCCGTCAAAGTCGAGAATGGCGAGATCTGGCTCGCCGACCGTCCGATCGGGCTTGCCGCGCCCAACGAGCCCTCGGGCGATGCGACGCTCTACTTCCGCCCGCACGATGTCGAATTGCTGGACGGCTGCAGCGGCTGCATCGCCGGCACGGTCGCCGCCAGCCGGCGCGTCGCCGGCACGCGCCGGGTCGAGCTTGAAATCGGTGGTGAGCGTCAGCGGGTCGAAATCGAGTTGCCGGTCGATCATCCCGCGGCGCAAAAAAACCGGGTGGCGTTCCGCCCCGGCCGCTGGAAGCTTTTTCCGGCGGCTTGATTCTCGGCTCAAGCGCTACGCCAACCGGTTTTCGACCTTCAGATTCCTGATCCGGGTGAACTCTCCCGTGTTGGGTTGCGGTTGTTGCGAAACAGCTTCGCCTCCTTGGGCGGCGTTGTTGAATGACGGTTCTGGGGCATGGCGGCAGCTGTTTGTATCTGCCTTTTGTATATGCCATGCAGCACCGCAAACAAGGCGCAGAAAAACTCCGACGAAGGTAGCCATCTCCTGGAACAGAATTCCAACAGGTGCCAACTTAGGCGATATATTTTCCCACGACGAGGGCGCGAACCGACAGCGCATGCCTCGTCGCGCATGATACGTCACGGCTATGGTCCGACCATCAACGCATTGCATCGGAGCCTGTTTTCATGAAACGATTTTTCCTCGGGCTTGCCACCGTCGCCGGCCTGTTCCTTGCATCCTCCCAAGCCTGGTCGGCCGACAAACTGCTCAACGCATCCTATGATGTCGGCCGCGAACTGTTCGTGCAGGTCAACAAGGCTTTCATAGCCCAGCATCCGGGCGTCACCGTCGACCAGTCGCATGCCGGCACTTCGGCGCAGGCACGCGCCATCGCCGAGGGTCTTGGCGCCGACGTTGTTACCTTCAACCAGGTCATCGACATCGACTTCCTGGTCACGAAGGGCCTCGTCTCGGCCGACTGGCAGAAGGATTTCCCTGACAATGCCTCGCCCTTCTATTCTCTGCCTTCGTTCCTTGTCCGCGCGGGCAACCCCAAGCACATCAAGGACTGGAACGATCTCGTGCGCGACGACGTGCAGGTGATCTTCCCAAACCCGAAAACATCCGGCAATGCGCGCTACACCTATCTGGCGGCCACCGCCTACGCCAAGGAAGCCTTCAAGGGCGATGACGCCAAGGTGAAGGAGTTCATCACCAAGCTGTTCAACAACGTGCCGATCTTCGACACCGGCGGCCGCGCCGCGACCACCACCTTCGTGCAGCGCGAGATCGGTGATGTGCTGATCACCTTCGAGTCGGAGACGCGCGGCATCCGCAAGGAGTATGGCGACGACAAGTTCGAGCAGGTTACGCCTTCGGTCAGCCTGCTGGCCGAATTCCCGGTCGCCATCGTCGACAAGGTTGCCGACGATCACGGCACGCGCGATCTGGCCAAGACCTATCTCGACTTCCTCTACACGCCGGAGGGCCAGGACATCGCCGCCCGCAACGGCCTCAGAGCCCGCGACGCCGCTGTGGCGGCGAAATACAAGGCCGATTTCCCCGATGTCCGGCTGCTGACGGTGGAAGACGTTTTCGGCGGCTGGGACAAGGTGCAGAAAGAGCATTTCGCCGCCGGCGGCCTGCTCGACCAGACCTACGGCAGCCGCTGAGGCAGCGATACCTGCACAGCAGACGAAAAAGCCGGCGCGCTGCCGGCTTTTTTCGTTTTTGAACGCCGATAACCTGGTTATCAGCGGAATATCCGCGTTCTCAGTGCAAAACGTTACAAAGAATCAACGCGTTTATGCCTAACGTGCAATTTGGTGGCTGTTTCGCGAAACATCATCGCGCGGCGAAGACGTCATTATTTGCACACAAACAGTCGCCAGATGCGAGTGGTTGGGGCTTTTATGGGTTGATCTGGGCATGCTGACAAAAAAAGGCAAATACGGCCTCAAGGCCCTCGTGCATCTGTCTGGCCTGCCGGCCGGCCAATTGGCCTTCGTCAATGACATCGCTGTGGCCAACAATATCCCGAAGAAATTCCTCGATGCCATCCTGGGCGAATTGCGCAATGCCGGCTTCGTCCAGAGCCGCAAAGGCAAGGAAGGCGGCTACCGCCTTGCCCGGCCGGCCTCCGAAATCAAGATCGGCCATGTCGTGCGCGTGCTTGACGGGCCGCTGGCGCCGATCCCTTGCGCCAGCCGCACGCAGTATCAACGCTGCGAGGATTGCGACGAGGCGACCTGCCAGGTCCGCCACATGATGCTGGAGGTGCGGCAGGCAATCGCCGAAGTGCTGGATAATCGCAGCCTCGCCGCCATGCGCGATGCCGACAATGACGATTTTCCGGTCGAGCTGACGTCGCAGATCTAAACC
Source organism: Mesorhizobium sp. BR1-1-3 (assembly GCF_020165455.1). NCBI lineage: Bacteria > Pseudomonadati > Pseudomonadota > Alphaproteobacteria > Hyphomicrobiales > Phyllobacteriaceae > Mesorhizobium > Mesorhizobium sp. BR1-1-3. The sequence goes on along the minus strand of NZ_JAIUIC010000016.1, from coordinate 99,619 downwards.
ACCGACTTCAAGCTGATCGCGTTCAGATAGAGATTCCTGCATTGAAGGAGAGGTTCTCCAAATCTCGGGTTGCGAAGCTCGAAATCACGGAGAACCTCATGCAGTTTTGGCCTATCCGTTCACATTAGACGCAGCCTCGAATACAGCGCGTGCGGACGTCGTACCCGCTACGTGCTCAGTACCCGCCACACCGAGGTCCATCCATCCCGCATTCACGGCCTCGAACATTTCTTCGGCAGGTCCGGAGTGCCCCTTCGGGATGCCGAATTGCTCGAACGCTTCCGCCCACCCCGCACGCGGAATTGCAAAGGCTTTCACGGCGAGATTCAGGACTTCACCCAACTGCTCCGCGACTTCATCCGCGGTGACCATCGAACCTATCTCGACGATGCGCTGCCCTGACCACGTCGACCCGGTCAAAAGGGTTGCGACCTCTGCGCCGATGTCGTTCGTCGCAACCATGGTCGATTTCCGGTTTGTCGGATTGTAGTAGACCGGCAGCATTCCGCCCTGCGCGACCTGCAAGCCGTAGAGGAAATTTTCGAAGAATCCCCCCGCGCGCACAAATGCGGTTGGCGATGTCAGGCCGCGAAACCCTTGCTCCAGAAGCGACAAGGCCGCGATCACCCCGTGCCCGCTTGTTCGGTTCGCACCCATCGACGAAAGCGCAACCACTCGCGGCGGCGCTGCCTTGGTCAGAGCCTCGACATAGCTAGCAATCACGCTCCTCGCTTCTTTGTAATCGGGCGACGGCGCCCAGACAGGGGGCAACATGACGAACGCGCCTTCGACGCCTTTGAGGGCTCGCTCGATGGCTGCCGAATCATTCCAGTCGCCGTCTACCAGTTCCACGCCCTGGTTCGCCCAATTGGCCGCCTTGTCGCGATTGCGGACGAGTGCGCGTACCTCGTTGCCGTGCGCCAGCAGATGCTCTGCCGTTGCGCCGCCAACTTTTCCCGTGATTCCCATTACTAGGAACATGTGTTTCTCCTGATGTCGGGGGACAGAGCTGCCCCTGTTGGTTCAATGGATGAGCGGCAGAATGGCCCGGATACGGGGATCGCGGAGATAGAGGCCGCCCCAGGTCATCGCGCCCAGAAGCAGGGAGATGATTTCCGGCGGCGACCCCAACTCACCGATGCGCAGATGGGCGCAGATGGCACCTCCCAAAAAGCCCGTCACCAGGATCGCGCCGAGGACGGCGGTGACCGGGATGGCGTAGAGGATGGCGCAGGCGAGGATGATCGGACCCACGACACGGGTCAGGTCCATCGCAAACCCGGTTTCCTGCAACATGCTGGCGATCTGTGCCGGCGCGAAAAGCTGAACAGTGCCATCTGCCGTCAGGGCGATGACGACAAACGCGCTCATGATCCGGCCGGCCCACAGGGCGCGATGCAAGGTCATAGTTTCCGGTGTCTGATGCAGGTTCACAGTTTCGGACACTTGTCATTCTCCGATGGGGAGATCCCATATTCGAAGCTTACTGTGCCTCTCAACTGTGATAAATGCCGAGAAAATGAACCAACTGTTCTCTTTTTGGGGAACAATCCGAGGCACGAAAATGCAGAATCTCGAACCCATCCTCATTTTCACAACGGTCGCGGAAATGGGGAGCTTCACCCGCGCGGCCGATAGCCTGGGCATCCAAAAGGGGAGAGCCTCAACGGCGGTCCGCAAGCTGGAAGAAGATGTGGGTGTCAGGCTTCTGCACCGGACGACGCGCAGCGTGCGGTTGACGGAGGACGGACGCGCATTTCATGCCCGCGCCCGCGATCTGCTTGCCGAAGTCGATGATTTGCACTCGATGTTCGCAGGCGACCGCGTGGCACTTCGCGGCCGTTTGCGGGTCGACCTTCCGACCGAAGTGGCGCGCACAACGATCGTACCGGCTTTGCCGGATTTCATGGCGGCTCACCCCGAGTTGGAGCTGGAGGTGTCGAGTACGGATCGGCAAGTCGATCTGGTTCAAGAGGGGTTCGATTGTGTATTGCGGCTTGGACCCATTCGCGACGAGACCCTGATTGCCCGCCCGTTGGGCCTGTTGCGCATGGCCAACGCAGCCAGTCCCGCCTATCTGGCGCGCCATGGCGTGCCTCGATCGCTGGAAGATCTCCAGCGTCAGGAACATAGGGCAATTCATTTTTCGACGCTGCTGGGCGCGCGACCCTATGGATGGGAATATCCGGACGGCGACAGCTACGCGACGCTTCAGTTGCCAGGTGCGCTACACGTCAACAGCGCACAGACCTACGAAGCAGCGGCCCTCGCCGGCCTCGGCCTGATCCAGGCGCCACTCTTGGGCATTGGCCGATACTTGGAGAGTGGAGCGCTTGTCGAGATCCTACCCGATTTTCGTCGCCGGCCGCTCGCCGTGTCCCTCGTCGTCGCACATCGGAGCAATCTATCGCGCCGGGTCCGCGCGTTCATGAAATGGATCGAAGATGTGCTGACGCCATATATGGAATAGCGATACGACTATCTTCGTCCGGCCCTCGAAATCAACACTTCGTAAGCGGCGCGCTTGTCTTAAGTCTAGGGCAAGCGAAATCTGCAGAAGTCTTGAGCGCGGACATGACCTTGCACGGCCCAAGCCGACGCAGTAAAGCGGGGTTCGAAGAACGGGCTGGACCGATGAGGCTGTGGTGGTTAGAAAAATCCCGCAAGGCCGCCCGCAAGCTGCCGTCGGCAGCCAGTTTCCGCACTGAAATCATCGCAGACGTCTTCGTCCCGGAACGGGCGGAGGATGTACGCTTCTTCAGCCGCAAGCTGGTTCGCCCTGGCCGGCTTCGCCGCTTTTCCAACAAGGATCTTCGCGAAGGCCTGCTGTCTATCTTCTATCTCGTGGTGGCGGCGGCACTGCCGGTGCGGTGGTGGGCGCCGATCTGCGGCCGCGTATCGAGGTTTCGCCTCAAGCGCCATATGCGCAAGGAATTCCCGGCCTACGCTGCCGCCACGCTCGCGGTGCTGGGCGATGGTATCGATGCACGCAAGCTGTTCGAGGGATTGCTGGCAGCGCGCCACCGCCGCCGCTTGCAGCTCGCCGCTCATCTGGTGGCCGGCCGCTGGTCGCCGACGATCCGGCTGGAGGGGCTGGCGGGGCTGCGGTCGGCCTTGCAGCGCGGCCACGGCGCCATCCTCTGGTGCGATCAGTTCACCGCCCAGACCATCATCGGCAAGCGCGCGCTGTACGAGGCCGGTATCGAAGCGCATCAGGTGAGCGTCAACACCCACGGTATTTCCGAATCGGCGTTCGGCTTGCGTTTCCTCAATCCGCCGCTGATCGATGTCGAAAACCGGTTCCTGAAAAGCCGGGTCGTCTTTGGCCGCGACGACACCTATCAGGTCACCATCCGCATCCAGAAGATCCTGAAGCGGAATGGCGTGGTGACGATGACCAACACCGTCCACGCCGGCACGACCTTCACCGAGGCAGCCATGGGCGAAAGCGGCTGGACGCATCTCGCCTCGGCACCGGCGAATTTCGCCGCCAGGGGCAGGACCGCCCTGTTTGCCATGTCGACCTTCGAAGTGGTTCCCTTCATCGAATACCGGGCCGTGCTCAGCCCCGAGCTGACGCCGGAGGCATCTGTCAGCCCGGCAACGGACATGGCCAGGGATGGCGCCAAGAACATGACTGTGCAGGCGCACTACATCCTGCTCAAGCGCGACCGCCTGCTGGAAGCGCTGAAGCTCTACCCCGAGCAGATGCTGACGTGGTCCCGCCGGCAGCGGCTGACCGAGGTCTCGGACAGCATCGGCATCGGAATGGATGAAGGCTCATGACCGGCGTATCAGGCGGACCGCGGCGGCGACGAGCTCACCGACCGGGCGTGTGGCATTGAGTTTCGAGGCGCGCTCATCCGCAGCCGGCGGCTCGAGGATGGCGAACTGGCTGTCGACCAGGCTCGCCGGCATGAAGTGGCCCTTGCGGCTGCCGACGCGCTGCCTGGCCGTACCAGGGTCGATCTCCAGATAGAGGAAGACGATTTCCGGGCAGAAGCCGCTCAGCCGGTCGCGGTAGCTGCGCTTCAGCGCCGAGCAGGCGGCGACCACGCCGTTGCCCTGCCCCACCGACGCGGCGATGCGCTCGCCGATCGCGTTGAGCCAGCCTTCGCGCAGCTGATCGGTAAGCGGCTCGCCGCTTGCCATGCGTGCGACGTTTTCCGGAGGATGCAGCCTGTCGCCCTCGATAAAGGTAACGCCCAGAGCGGCGGCAAGCCCAATGCCCACCGCCGACTTGCCGCAGCCGGCGACGCCCATAACCACGATGGCCGGCACCGAGCCGGGGGCGCTCGTCGGCGCCTGTGCTGCCGCTTCGTCCACTGTCAGCGGCTTGCCGGCGCGCGGCCGTAGAGCAGCAGCATGGCGACGATGACGACACCGTAGATGATCTGCCGCCCCGCCTCCGGCATCTGCATGACCGACAAGATGGATTGCAGCAACGTGATGAGGATGACACCGGCGACAGTGCCGAGATAGGAGCCGCGCCCGCCCAAGATCGAGGTGCCGCCAAGCACCACCGCGGCGATCGACGGCAGCAGATAAGCGTCGCCCATCGACTGCGCCGCCTTGGAGGCATAGCCGGCCAGAAGCACGCCGCCGAAAGCCGAGAGCCCGCCGGAGACGGCGAAGGCGATCATCACCACGCGCCTTGTGTCGATGCCGGAGAGATAGGCCGCGCGCTCGCGGTTGCCGATGCCGTAGACGGTGCGGCCGAAGCCGGTCCGCGTCAGCACGAACACCATCGCGGCCCCGATCAGCGCCCAGATGATGACGGCGTTGGGCACGCCCGGAATGGCGAAACCGGTCGCCAGGTAGCGCATCGCGCCCGTCGCCGAATCCTGCGGCGAGAAGCCGCCGGTGTAGACCACCATCAGCCCTTGCGCGACAGCGTTGGTGGCCAATGTGATGATCATCGAGGGGATGCGCAGATAGGCGACGCCGATGCCGTTGACGACGCCGATCAGCATGCCGCAGATGATGCCGAACGGGATGGCCAACGCCACGCCGACCGGGCCGTACGCCGCCGCGGCGCAGGCCATCATGGCGCCCGCCGCCACCGCCCACGGCACCGACAGGTCGATCTGGCCGAGCAGAATGACCAGCATCATGCCTGTCGCGATGACGCCGAGGAATGAAGCCACCTTGAGCTGCTGCAGGAGATATTCAGGCGACAGGAAGCTTCTGGAGTAGAGGCTGCCGAAGAACAGCAAAAGCACGATGCAGGCAAAGGCCGTCAGCACCGCCGGATCGGCGCGGCGGATGAATCTGGGCATGCGGCCGGCAATGCCGCCAAGCGTCGTTTCGCTCACAGGAACCACTCCAGCCGGTTGCGGACCCGAAACAGGGCGAAGGCGCCGAGGCTGACGGCGACCAGCAGGATAACGCCCTGGAACAGCGGCTGCCAGAGCGGATCGAAATCGAAGACGAACAACAGGTCGCCGATCGTGCGGAAAGCCAGTGCGCCGAAGATGGCGCCGATGGCGCTGCCCTTGCCGCCGAACAGCGAAACCCCGCCGAGCACCACGGCGGCGATCGAAAACAGCGTGTAGGAGTTGCCGCTGGCATAGGCCGCCTCACCCGTATAGGTGAAGAAGGTCAGGAACAGTCCGCCGATCGCCGCCAGCAGGCCGGCCAGCGTGTAGGCGGCGAACTTGCCGCGCCGGATCGGCACACCCGACATGTAGGCCGCCGTCTCCGATGAGCCTGCCGCGTAGGCGGCGCGGCCAAGCACCGAGCGGCTGAACGGCACCCAGATCACCAGCACGATGGCCAGCAGCACGACGAGACTTGCCGGCACCACGCCGAACACACGGCCGGTCAGCGCATCGGCCAGGTCCTCATTGACCGAGCCGCCCGGAAATGGCCGCAGCAACAGGCCGATGCCGTAATAGACGGCGCCTGTGGCAATGGTGGCGACAATCGGCTGCAGCCGGCCATAGATGACGATGGCGCCGTTGATGGCGCCGCACAGCAGTCCCACCGCCAGCACGGCGATGACGCCGAGCGTCGTCTGCATCGGCGTTCCCACCACCAGCCACGAAGCCAGGCAGTTGGTGAGGAGAAAAATCATGCCGACGGACAGGTCGATGCCGGCGGTGATCACCACCAGCGTCTGCGCCATGGCGACGAAGGCGAGCAGCACGCCCTTGTTGGCCGCCGTCTGCACCACATTGGCGGTGAAGCCGGCCGGATGGTTCGAGGTGTAGATGACGAACATGACGATGAAGATGCCGAACGCCAGCAGCGTTCCGCGCTGCTCGGCCAGCCAGTAACGCCAATCCTTCATGCGCCCACTCCCAGGCCCACCGGGCTGTCCTCGCCATGGATGTTGAGCGCGCTTGATATCAGCGCCCGCTCGGTGATCTCGGCGCCGACCAGCTCGCGCTTGACCGCTCCGTCGTAGAGCACCAGCACACGGTCGCAGCAGCCGATCAGCTCGTCATAGTCGGTCGAGTAGAACAGGATCGCCGCACCCGCGTCGGCCAGTTTGCGCATCAGCTGGTACAGCTCCTGCTTGGTGCCGACGTCGATGCCGCGCGTCGGATCGTTGAGCAGAATGATGCGCGGCTGGCGCATCAGCCATTTGGCGATGACCACCTTCTGCTGGTTGCCGCCCGAAAGCGCGCCGACCGGAATGTCGAGGCCCGCCGTCTTGATCGCCAAAAGGCCGACCATGTCGTCGATCAGCCGCTGCTCGGCGGCACGGTCGATGATGCCGGCTTTCGACAACCGGTCGAGCGCGGCGAAGGACAGGTTCTCGCGCACCGTCATCGGCAGCATCAGCCCTTCGGTCTTGCGGTCCTCGGGAATGAGCGCCATGCCGATGCCGTCGTCGCGCGCAACGGATGGACTGGTGATCGACACAGGCTTGCCGTCGATCAGGATCTGGCCGCTGAGGCCGCGCAGCACGCCGAAGAAGGCGAGCAGCAATTCGCGCTGGCCCTGGCCGTCGAGGCCGCCAAGGCCGACCACCTCACCTGCCCTGACGGTCAGCGAGATGTCGTGCAGCCGATCGGCCCATGAGAGCTTGCGGGCCTCGAGCCTGGGGGCCGCGGCGGCAGGCACGGCCGTCGGCTTGGGCGGAAAGATATGGCTGTATTCGCGGCCGATCATCAGTTCGACCACCTCATTGTCACTCTTCGAGCCGGCTGGATAGCTGGCGACATTGCGGCCGTTGCGGAACACCGTGCACTGATCCGCCAGTTCGGCGATCTCGTTCATGCGGTGCGAGATGTAAAGCAGCGCCAGCCCTTCCGCGCGCAGCCGCTTGAGCACCGCGAAGATCTTCGAGACATCCGCGGCAGTCAGCGCGGAGGTCGCCTCGTCGAGGATGAGGATGCGCGGCTTGCGTGCCAATGCCTTGGCGATCTCGACCATCTGCCGGCGCGACAATGGCAGGTCCTTGACCAGCGCCAGCGGGTGGATGTCGGCGGCGCCGGCACGAGCAAGTGCTTCTTCGGCGATGCGGCGCTGCGCCTTGCGGTCGATCATGCCGAAGCGTTTGGGCGGGTCGGAAATGACGATGTTGTCGGCAACGCTTAGCTCGGGGACCAGCGACAGTTCCTGGAAGATGCAGACGATGCCGGCCTTGTTGGCGGCACCCGGAGAGGCGAAGGTCGCCTCGCGCCCATCCAGCGTCATGCGCCCCTCATCGGGCGCCACGACACCTGCCATCACCTTGATCAGCGTCGACTTGCCGGCGCCGTTTTCACCGAGAATGGCGTGAATGCTGCCGGCTTCGACAACAAGCTCGGCCTTCTCCAGCGCGCGTACACCGCCATAGCGCTTGGATATGCCTTCCATACGAAAGAGCGGAGCCGCACCGTCCATCGGCCCTCCCAGGGCGATTGTGGAATTGAGACAAACGCCGCGGCTCAAGCCGCGGCGCCAGGTGACAGCCAGCGATGATTTACTGGTTTTCCTTGGTCTGACCCATGATTTCCTGGGCGCTGAAATTGATGCCGCAGGTCGGGAAGGAATTGCCGACGAAGAAATTGTCGGATTCCTTGGGGAAGTAATCCGTGCCTTCCTTCATGTTCGGGTCTTCGGCGATCGCCAGCGGCAGCTTCACCTCTTGTGGCACGACTTCGCCTTCGAGTGCGGCGATCGCGGTCTTGATGGCGACGGCGACCTGAGCCGGGCCCGAGCCCGCGGACGAGCACTTCAGCCCGTCGGCTGAATGCGCGGCGCAGAACTTGCGGAAGCCGTTCTCGGTCTCGCCGCCAAACGGCACGAACGGATGCTTGGCGTCGATCATCGCCTGCACGATGCCGGTGTCGCCGCCCTGCCCGGTGATGCCGTCGAACGGACCGTTGGTGGCGATCGCATCCGCGGTCACCTTCTGTGCCACGCCGTCATCCCATTTGCCGGCGACTTCGGTCACGTCCCACTTCTTGCCGGACGCATCGAAGACCTCGTGGATGCCGTTGTGACGATCGGTGTCGACGGAGGTGCCGGCGACGCCGCGCACTTCCAGGATCTTGCCGCCGTTCGGTATCTTGCCGACCAGCCACTTGGCCCACAATTCGCCAAGACCCTTCTGATCGACATTGACGTTGATGGCGTCCTTGGTGTCGAGAATGTTGTCGAAGGCGACCAGCACGATGCCCGCTTCCTTGGCACGCTTGATGACCGGACCGAAGGCCGTCGGGTTCTGGGCGTCGGTGACGATGGCGTCATAGCCGGAATCGATGAAATTGTTGATCGCCGAGATCTGTGCCGGCACGTCCTCGCCCGTCGAGACGACCTTGAATTCCTTGATCTTGGCTTTGACTTCAGGTTGCGCGGCGTAGGCCTTGGCCGTCTGCACCATCTGGATGCGCCAGGTGTTGGCGATATAGCCATTGGCGAAGGCGATGCGGAACGGCCCTTCCTTCTTGGGATATTTGAAGAATTTGGTCTCCGCGCTCCACGGCGCGAAACAGTCCGCCTGAGCGGCGGGACCCGACACGATTTCGGGTCCGGCGGCCATGGCGGCCGAATTGAGCATGACGAATGCAGTGGCGGCAACGACGCCACCAACGAGTGACTTGATCATCGATAATCCTCCCGATTGCAGTTCTGATTGTTCGTTTCGCAATGCGAATTTTTCGCGCGATGGACCGGCACCTCCCGCCTTGCCATGCGCTTCCTCGGCCGCCCGTGATGGCCGACCCGGTACCTCCCTTGTCGCCGCCAGCGGGGCGAAAACTATCATATTATCCATAATAAACAAGTATTAGTTGTCGCTTATGTATAATAAACAGGTGCGATGTCGTTGATGCAACTGCCTGTAGGAGATGGTAGCGCTACCAAATTGGCGTGTAAACCGGCATTCGCACAGTCGCTTCTGTGCGTTTCAACGCGCCGTGCTCTCGCGGCGCTTGAGCTCGAAACCGAGGTCTACGATCCGTTGCTCCGGTCTTTTGCCGGCGATCGCAGCAAGCGCCATGGCGACGGCACGCCGGCCGATCTCATAACGATGGGTGCGGATGCTGGTGACCGAAGGAAACGCCACCTGCATCATGTCGAGATCGTTGAAACCGACGATGCCGATCGTCTTCGGCACCGCGATCGAGGCGCGATGGCATTCGAACAAGACGCCGAGCGCGATGTCGTCATTGTTGCAGAAGACACCGTCGAGTGTCGGCACCTTGGCCAGCGCGTCGCGGAACATCTCGCGGCCGAGCGACACGCTGGACAGCACCGGCGTGGTGGTGACGAGGCGCGGGTCGAACAGGCCCGCGGCCTCCATCGCCGCGCGATAGCCGGCAAGGCGCCGCTGCGAACGCGGATCCATGCGCGCGCCGATGAAGCCGATGCGGCGATAGCCGGCCTCGATCAGATGCTCGGTCGCCGCCCTCCCGCCATCGAGATGCGAGAAGCCGACCATCATGTCGACCGGATCGGGACCGGTTTCCATCACCTGCACCACAGGGCAGCCGGCACTTTCCAGCAGCTTTCGTGAAGCCGGCGTCTGATCGATGCCGGCGACGATCAGCGCCGCTGGCCGTTGCGAACCGAACAGCTGCAGCAGCCGCTCTTCCTCGAGGCCGGAATAGTGGGTGTTGCCAAGCTGGATGCGGAACGGGCTGGCCGACAGGCTGTCATAGATGCCGCGCACCACCTCGGCGAAGACGTTGTTGGTAAGCGACGGCACCAGCACGCCGAACACCTCGGCGCGCGCCGAGGCCAGCGCCCGGGCATTCGGGTCCGGCACGTAGCCCAGTTCGTCGACGGCGGCCTGGATCTGGCGGCGCAACTCTTCGGAGACACGCTCCGGCTCGCGCAGGGCGCGCGACACGGTGATGGCGCCGACACCGGCCTTGCGCGCGACATCCGCGATGGTCGGGCGGCCGCCGCCCCGGCGCGTGCGCGGCTTGGTCAAAATCGAGTCCTCGCAAGATACAGATCGGAAGCCATCGCGCCCGCAGCCGTCATATGTTGTCAAAGTGGGATATTTATCCGCGCGCTTCCTTCTCGACGCTAGGTCAATGTCCGCTCCCCAAAGAGAAAAATCAGCAGAGAAAGAAGACCAAACGAGACTAAAAATCCGGCCCATGCTCCAAACAGGAGCTTGCGAAGCGATCGGAATTCGTCAGCAACAAGAAATCTGTTGAAACGGCTATTCCTGCGGCCGGCTCGCTCGCTCCAACCAAGTGATCTTTCCTCAGTAGTGTCTACAAGCGCCCCGGTTCTGCCGAGCACCAGGATAATCGAATAGAAAATTGCGGCGGCGCCTGCGAGGCATCCCGCGGTGCAGGCCCACACCGCTATTGTTAGAAGAATGGGCTTACCGTGAAGATCGAGATGCATTTTGTGCGCCCGGAATAAGGCTTAAGCTGCAACCGTCAATGATCGCCGCGACCGCCACAATAACAGAACGATAGCCAGTATATTCAAGATATTCCAGGCAATACCGTTCAGGAACGCAGCCGCATAAGAGCCGGTCAAATCGTAGATCCAGCCCGACATCCAGCCGCCGATCGCCATGCCGAAGATGGTCGCCATCATGACGATGCCGATACGCTGGCCGGCCTCTCTGGCCGGCATGTAATCGCGCACGATGATCGCGTAGCAAGGCACGATGCCGCCCTGCGACAGGCCGAACACCAGCGACACCACATAGAGCGAGGCAGGCCCGTCGAACGGGATGTAGAACAGCAGCGACAGGCACTGCAGGACCGAGCCGATCATCAATGTCCACACGGCGCCGATACGGTCGGCGAGGAAGCCGGACGCCAGCCGGCTGACGACGCCGCCCGCCATCATGATCGACAGCATGTCGGCGCCATGTGCGACGCCGTAGCCAAGGTCCATGCAATAGGCGACGATATGCACTTGCGGCATCGACATCGCCACGCAGCAGCCGAGCCCGGCGACGACCAGCAGCACCTGCAAGGCCGCCGGCGACAGCGAGATCGGCTGCACCGACCGGCTTCCGGGCGAACCCGCGACGGCCGCCGCCGGGGCACCGCGCCGCAGCATCAGCACCAGCGGCACCATTGTCACCAGGCAGAAGATGCCGATTGCCGCATAGGTGAAGCGCCAGCCCTCCGCCTTCATCAGCGTCGGCATGATGGTCGGCCACAACGCCCCGGCAAGATAATTGCCGGCCGCCGCCGCCGTGACCGCAACACCGCGACGGCGGTTGAACCAGTGCGAGATATCGGCGATCAGCGGCCCGAAGATCACCGACGTGCCGATACCGATCAGCACCCCCTGGGCAAGCGTGAATTGCAGGATCGAGGTCGACAGCGCCGCGAGCAGCAGGCCCGCGGAAAGCGCAATCGAAGAGATCAGCGCCGGGATCCAGTAACCCATCCGGTCGATGGCGCGGCCGACCAGCACGTTGCCGGCGGCGAAACCGACCATGGTCGCCGTGTAAGGCATGGACGCCGCGGCGCGGTCGACGCCGAACTCGGCCTGCACGGCGGGCAGCACGACGACGACAGCCCACATGCCCACGGCGCCGATCGTCGCCAGCAGCATCGAGATGGCAAGCCGCATCCACGCATAGGAGCTGTCGATGCCGGGGCCGGGCTGGAGGCTGTCGGTTCGGGTCAAGGCGTTTCCTGTCGGCGGTCTTGGAGATCGGCTGCCGTTTGCGCCACTATCGGCGCATTCTCAGGCCGCAGCAGCGCCACAGCGGGCAAATCCGTGGCTCCAGAGCCAGGGCGGAACCGATGCCGATGTGCGGAGTTTCCCGGCAACCCACCCCGCAAAGGAGTCCTGCGATGACCGCCACCAGGAAAAAATGGTCGGCCGAGGTGACCGAGCACAGCAACGCAATGGATCTTGAGGATCACGTCTTCGAATCCGACGACGCCAGGAAGATCGCCGCCTCGCTGAAACGATCCGCCGAACACAGCCACAGGCGCAAGGCCGAGCCTTTTCAATCCGCCATGTCGATGCTGAATTTTTACATCAACCGCGCCGGCAAGAACTTGCCTGCCGCGCGCAAAAAAGTGCTTGAGGACGCCAAGGGCGAGCTGCGCAGCGCCTTCGGACGTGACAAGGATGATTAGCGGCCCGTCCAGCCCTACCGGGCGCGGATGACGCCGTCTGTGTTGGCGAGCAGTTTGCGCACAGCATTGCGCGCCGCGTCGGGGCGCTGCAGGCGGATGTTCTTCTCGATCGCCTCGTGCAGCTTCTGCGCGTGGTTGAGATCGTCGATCTCCCGTGTCGTATAGGCAAAGAGATGATCGAAGGCGGATTCGATCAGTACGCCGAGCGGCACCAGCAGGTCGTTGCCCGAAGCCCGCAGGATGGCGAGATGGAAGCGCGTGTCGGCGCGGGTCCGCTCCTGCAGGCTCGTCGCCGCGCCCATCTCACGGCAGGCCAGGCTGATCTCGGCCATCTGCTCGTCGGTTCTTCGCATCGCGGCGAACGCGGTCGCTTCCGGCTCGATGATATGGCGGAATTCCTGCACCGTCTTGAGGAACACTTCGCGGTCCGGCGACGTCGCGTACCAGGCCAGCACATCGCGATCGAGCAGGTTCCAGCGTTCCTTCGGCTCGACCCAGCTGCCGATCTTGGGACGTGAGGCCAAAAGGCTCTTGGCCATCAGCATCTTGATCGCTTCGCGCACCGCCGAGCGGCTGACGCTGAAGGTCTCCGACCATTTCGCTTCATTGGGCAGGATGGTGCCAGGCGGATAATCGCCGCGCACGATCCTGAGGCCAATTTCACTGGCCAGCGAGGCGTGGACGCTGGAGCCGGGAATACGCGCGGCGTCCGCCCGGCGAACGCCGCCCGGACGGTCCCCGGAGGCCGCTTTCCCCAACGATTTTTCCTTGTTCGGCTTCGCGTCCCGCATGGGGTCCAGAAAGTCCGTATTAAGCAGGCTGTCAAGCGCGGCAAGCGGCTTGCATCGCAAAGCTGCCCGCTGTGCACAGATCAGCCCCGATCCGCCGCTTGATTGGCATGTCGATATTCAGGTCAGGCCGAGCCGAGAATGACGGATTTCGAGAACCGGAGCGCAGCGTACTTTTGGGTACGTGAGCACCGGCCTACGCCGGCCGTAGCCTTGACTGCCACGACCACTCATAAGTGCTTCGGCCGGCGAAGGCCGGAAGCGCAGAAAGCCGTCATTCGCAGGCCGGCATCACCTGAATGTCGACATGCCTAGGCCTGCTTGACGTATCTGCGCCAGCTATGCTCCGGGCGGAGGCCCAGCACGTCACGCGCCTTGCGGTTGGAGAGCAGCGTCTCGTATTCGCCGAGTTCGGCCTTGACCGGCACGCCGGGGTAGAACCGCTTCAAGAGTTCGGCTGTCGGCAGGTCGGACGAGGTGTCGTCATTGGCCGCGTTGAACACCTGATAGCCGAGCCCGTCCTTCTCTATGGCGCGCAGCGTGATCTGGCCAAGGTCGCGCGCGTCGACATAGCTCCAGGCGATGCGCTTGCGGAAACCCGGATCGGCGAACCATTTCGGAAACAGCGAATATTCGTGCGGCTCGATGACGTTGCCGATGCGCAGGGCATAAATGTCGGTGCCGTTGCGCTGCGCGAAGGCCCGCGCCGTCTTCTCGTTGACGACCTTGGACAAGGCATAGCTGTCCATCGGATCGACGTCATACTCCTCGTCGAGCGGGAAATATTTTGGATCGCGCGGCTCGTTGGCGAAGACCAGCCCATAGGTGGTCTCGCTGGAGGCGATGATTACCTTTCGGATACCGAGCTTAACTGCCGCCTCGATGACATTGTAGGTGCCGAGCGCATTGATGCGGAACACCTCGTTGTCGGTGGTGATCATGATGCGCGGGATGGCGGCGAAATGCACCACCGCATCGACCGGCTGCGGACGCAGCGAGGGGTCGAATTCATGCAGGCCCATATAGCTCGACAGTGCGTTGAACACCTGCCCGCTGTCGGTGATGTCGGTGATCAGCGTGCGCACCTTGGGGTTGTCGAGCGGCTTGGTGTCGATGTTGAGCACCTGGCAGCCTTGCTCGACCAGATACTGGACGACATGGCGTCCGGCCTTGCCGCTGCCGCCGGTGAACATGATCCGCTTCGTCATTTTGCTCTCCACATCCTCAGGAATTTATGTGTATTGTCAGACAATATCGCCATCCGCAACCACCCACGCCTGCAAAACGGCAGCGCCTGACATCAATCATTGCAACAGGACTTGAAGACATGAACACGACTGCCGCGAGCGAAAAGATCGGCTTCATCGGGCTTGGCCTGATGGGCCACGGGATCGCCAAGAACATCGTCGACAAGGGCTACAGCCTGACCTTTCTCGGCCGCAAGAACCGCAAGCCGGCGGAAGACCTGCTTGGCCGAGGCGCCACCGAAGCATCGACCTCGCGCGATGTGGCGGCGGCATCGACAATCGTCTTCATCTGCGTCACCGGTTCGCGCGAGGTCGAAGCCATCATTCGCGGCCCGGGCGGCCTCAAGGAGGGTTTGAAGAAAGGTTCCGTCGTCGTCGACTGCTCGACCTCCGACCCGGTCTCGACCATTGCGCTTGCCGCTGAGCTCAAGGCGCTCGGCATCGACTTTGTCGACGCACCGCTCAGCCGCACGCCGAAGGAAGCCTGGGAAGGCACACTCGACGCCATGGTCGGCGCGCCGGACGCCCTCTTTGCCAGGGTGAAACCGGTAATCGAAACCTGGGCCGGCCGCATCGTCCATATCGGCGACACCGGCGATGGCCATCGCATGAAGCTGCTCAACAATTTCATCTCGCTCGGCTACGCCGCGATCTATTCCGAGGCACTGGCACTGGCTGAGAAGGTCGGCATCTCGCCGCCGCGCTTCGACAGCGTCATCCGCAATGGCCGTATGGATTGCGGCTTCTACCAGACCTTCATGCGCTGGACGCTGGACAGTGACCGCGACGCGCACAAATTCACCATCGCCAATGCCTTCAAGGACCTGACCTATCTGGAATCGATGGCGGGTGCGGCCGGCATTGCCAACCCGCTCGGCAACGCCACCAAGAACGCCTTCGCCGGTGCTCATGCAACCGGCCCGGCCGAGCAATTCGTACCGATGCTGGCAACGCATATCGGCAAGGTGAACGGCGTCGACCTGATGCCGATGAAGGATGGCAAGAAGCAGACCATTTAACCGATTGCCCAACGCAGGCGCCGATCACCGCCTCCAGCGCCCGATCCCTTCATCGGTATCCGCAAGCAGCTTGTGCACGGCGTTGCGCGCGGCGGCCGGGCGCTGCAGGCGGATGTTCTTTTCGATCGCCTCATGCAGCTTCTGCGCCTGGCGCTGATCGGCGACCTGCTGTGTCGTGAATGCGAAGAGATGGTCGAGCGCCGACTCGATCAGCACTCCGAGCGGCACCAGAAGGTCGTTGCCGGAGGCGCGCAGGATGGCCAGATGAAAGCGCGTATCGGCGCGGATACGCTCCTGCAGGCTCAAGGCCTCGCCCATCTCGCGGCAGGCCTGGCTGATTTCCGCCATTTGCTCGTCACTGCGCCGTATGGCGGCAAAGGCCGATGCTTCCGGCTCGATGATATGACGAAACTCCTGCACGGTTCGCAGGAACGCCTCGCGGTCGGGCGCCGTCGCGTACCAGGCCAGCACGTCGCGGTCGAGCAGGTTCCAGCGCTCCTTCGGCTCGACCCAGCTGCCGATCTTGGGGCGTGAGGCCAACAGGCTTTTCGCCATCAGCATCTTGATGGCTTCGCGCACCGCCGAACGGCTGACATTGAAGATCTCGGCCCATCTGGACTCGTTGGGCAGGATGGTGCCGGGCGGATAGTCGCCACGCACGATCCGCAGGCCGATCTCGCCGGCCAGCGAGACATGGACGCTCGCTCCCGCAAAATGCGCAGCACCGGCCTTGCGCATGACAGCCGGGCCGTGGCTGGCTTGTGCCTTGGCCCGGTCGGTTCGCTTGCTTGACTTCTCGTCCGGCATCCACGTTCCAATGCGTCGACCGTCTGTCGTCCGGACTGGTCCGAACCGCACGGGCGCCGATCTCGTTGCCGAAAAATCCAGATCACGGGCGCAGCAAAGCCGGAGCCGGTAGCCCCAACCATTGCGTCCGTTCGGGAATTATCGCTTCCGTCCAGGAATGACGGGGCGCCCGCAGCCGGGCGCCCCGAAATCGAGAACCTACTTCTGGATGCAGGTGTCGACCGTATCCTTGGTGCACTCGTCGAGGCCGGTGAACACCGGATCGGCGACCGCCTTGCCTTCGATCAGGTCGATCATCACCGACGGTGCCTTGTAGCCCATTTCGAACGGCCGCTGGCCGACCAGAGCCGTTACAAGGCCGTCACGAGCGATCGCAATCTCGTCGCCGATCGTGTCGGCGGCGCCGATGACGAAGTCGTTGCTGGCGATCCGGTCCTTGAGCGGTCCGAACAGATCGCGATAGGGCTGCGGCGCGCCGAACAGCGGCCAGCCGCCCATGATGCCGAAGGCGTCCAGCTTGGGGTTGGCGGCGAGGATGTCGGTCATCGCCTGCACGCCCTTGGCGCCATCGTCGTTGGTGAACACCGGGCAGCCGGCGACTTCGGTCCAGCCACCTTCACCGGCAAGTGCGGCGAGGCCCTCCTTGCCCGACAGTGCGTCACGCATGCCTTGCGCACGGCGCAGGATGTTGTCGGCTGCCGGGTTGCCTTCGATGGTGCAGATCGTGCCACCATTCGGCTTGCCCTTCTTGATGTACTCGCCGATCTTCTTGCCCATCAGGTAATTGTCGGTACCGAGATAGGTCTTGCGAAGGCCTGCGTCTTCCTTGCTGAGATCGGCGTCGACCGTCATGATCGGGATCGACGGATTGGCACTCTTGATCGTCTGCGCGATCAGCGGCGCGTTGGACGGCGAGATCGCCATCGCCACCGTGTCGGCCTTGCTCAGCATGTCCTGGACGATCTGCGCCTCGCCGGCCTCGTCCGAAGTCGACGCCGGACCGGTGTAGAAGCATTCATATTCCGAGCTGGCGTTTTCCTTGTTCCATTTCTCGCAGCCCTGGTGGATGGCCTCGAAGAACGGATTGTCGAGACCTTTCACGACAATGACGAGCTGTTTCTTGGCCAAAGCCGGCCCGGCACCCAACGCCATGGCGGCGACGGCGGCGAGCAAAAGTGTTTTCCTCATGTCAGTCCTCCCTTGAAACAAACGGACACGGCGTGCCCGCCATACAGATCGACCGGATGCGTGATGACCGAGGGTCGTTTCGCGAGCGCTCGTGTCGCCAGGACAGATCGATAAGCATTTCCAGATTCGGCTTCAGATCAGCTCACACACAGGTGCCGCCGGATCCTGGACCGTCAAACCTCCGCCAATTCCGGCCGGCGAACCGCCAGCGGGGATCGGCATAATCTCCTCCGACGCTTAGCTAATATCGGCTTGGCGCCAACGTCAATGCTATTTGTCCTACAAAACGGATTTTTAAAATAGTCCTGGCCCAATTCGTCCGACAATTGATTGACGTGCGCCGGCTTTTGCGTAAAAGAACGCTAACGCCGTCTTCGGGAGGAGCCGGGGAGAGCGAGGCCAAAGCAGCGTCGGCATCCACGCCGGTAACAGCTGCAGGTCGCAAAACACGGGGAGCAAAGGCTGGTGGCGGTTCTCGAACTCACCAACATCTCAAGGCATTTCGGCGCTATCCAGGCCGTCAACGACGTTTCGCTGTCGATCGAGCCCGGACAGGTGGTCGGCCTGATGGGCGACAACGGCGCCGGCAAGTCGACGCTGGTCAAGATGATCGCTGGCAATTTCCGCCCGAGCCATGGCACCATGCACATGGACGGCAAGGAATTGATCCTGCACAAGCCGGCGGAAGCCCGCCAGCACGGCATCGAGATCGTCCACCAGGACCTTGCGCTCTGCAACAATCTGACTGCCGCCGCCAATGTCTATCTCGGCCGTGAGTTGCGGCGCGGCGTCGGGCCGTTTCGGATCCTCGACTATGCCTCGATGTACAAGCGTGCCGGCCAGCTCTTCGCCGAATTGAAGTCCGAGACCCGTCCGCGCGACCTCGTCAAGCAGATGTCGGGCGGCCAGCGCCAGGCGGTGGCGATTGCCCGCACCATGCTGTCGCAGGCCAAGATCGTGCTGATGGACGAACCGACGGCGGCGATCTCGGTGCGCCAGGTCGCCGAAGTGCTGAACCTCATCCGCCATTTGCGCGATCAGGGCATCGCCGTCGTTCTGATCAGCCACCGCATGCCCGACGTGTTCACCGTCGCCGACCGCGTCATCGTCATGCGGCGCGGGCGCAAGGTCGCCGACAAGACGATTGCGTCGAGCTCGCCCGAGGAAGTCACCGGGCTGATCACCGGCGCTATCGAACAGGTTTGATTTCAAGCGAATTCCACCACGCACAGCAGATGAAGGTCGACGATGGCACTGACAATTGACCAGCCGATCGAGCATAAGCAGCAATCCTTGGCCGCGAGACTGTTTGCCAGCCAGACTTTCTGGGTGGTGATCGCGGTCATCCTTGCCTGCGTGTTCCTGTCGTTTGCCACCGACGCTTTCGCCACCTCGAAGAACCTCTACAACATCACCCGCAACATCACCTTCGTCGCCATCATCGCGCTCGGCATGACCTTCGTCATCATCACCGGCGGCATCGACCTGTCTGTCGGCTCGGTGCTGTGCCTGTCGTCGATGGTGCTGGCCGTCACCATGCATGCCGGCTACTCGATCGAGGTCGGCATCCTGGCCTCGATTGCCACCGCGCTCGCCATTGGCGCCTTCAACGGCGTGCTGATCGCCTATCTCGGCTTTCCACCCTTCGTGGTGACGCTCGGCATGCTGTCGATCGCCCGAAGCCTCGCCATGGTCGCCTCCAACAACACGGTGGTCTTCCAGTTCGGGCCGGACCATGCCAAGCTTCTGTCATTGGGCGGCGGCGCCTGGGTGTTCGGCATCGCCAACCCGGTGCTTTACATGATCCTTCTGGCGCTGATCACCGGCTTCATCCTGCGCTGGACCAAGTTCGGCCGCCATATCTTCGCCATCGGCGGCAATGAGCACGCGGCAACGCTGACCGGCGTTCCGGTGCGCCAAATCAAGGTTGCCGTCTACATGATCTCGGCGCTGTCGGCGGGCATTGCGGGCATCATCCAGACCGGCTGGCTGGGTGCCGTCACCACCAATCTCGGCACCGGCATGGAGCTGCAGGTAATCGCCGCCACCGTCATCGGCGGCGCCAATCTGGCCGGCGGCGTCGGCACCGCCTTCGGCGCCATCGTCGGCGCGGCCCTGATCGAGGTGATCCGCAACAGTCTCGGCCTGCTCGGCATTAATGCCTTCTGGCAAGGCGTCTTCATCGGCGGCGCCATCCTGCTGGCGGTGCTGTTCGACCGCATCCGCAATTTCCGCCGCAGCGACTAGAACCATGATCCCGAAAAGTGGAAACCGGTTTTCTCGGACAAACGGAACCGTTTGTCCGGAGATCATGGTCAAACAAAAGACGGTTTGATGGCCAACTCCCTGTTCAGCCTCGAGGGTCGGCTGGCGCTGGTGACCGGCTCCGGCCAGGGCATCGGCTTCGCGCTGGCTCGGGGCCTGGCCGAACATGGGGCAAGCGTGGTGCTGAACGGCCGCGACGCCGCCAGGATCGACAGCGCCGTCGATAAGCTGCGCAACGCCGGCTTCAAGGCGCACGCCTCGGTATTCGACGTCACCGATTTTCAGGCGGTCAACGAGGACATTGCCCGCATCGAGGCCGAGATCGGCGCCATCGACGTCCTCATCAACAATGCCGGCATACAATTCCGCGCCCCGCTCGAGGACTTTCCCGAGGAGCAATGGGAGCGCCTGTTCAAGACCAATGTGTCGGGCGCCTTCCATGCAGCCAAGGCGGTCGCCCGCCACATGATCCCGCGCGGCAAGGGCAAGATCATCAACGTCGGTTCGGTGCAGAGCGAACTGGCAAGGCCGAACATCGCGCCCTACACCGCCACCAAGGGCGCGATCCGCAACCTGACAAGGGGCATGTGCGCCGATTGGGCCAAACACGGCCTGCAGATCAATGCGATCGCGCCCGGCTATTTCCGCACCGAGATGAACCAGGCGCTGGTCGACAATCCCGAATTTTCCGCCTGGCTGGAAAAGCGCACGCCGGCCGGGCGCTGGGGCAATGTCGACGAGTTGATCGGCGCCGCCGTGTTTCTGGCGTCAGATGCCTCGTCCTTCGTCAACGGCCATACGCTGTATGTCGATGGCGGCATGACGGCTTCGGTTTGAGGTTGGCAATTCTCCCGACCGCCATTCGTTCCAGTGCGTATCGCTCAGTCTGAAAATCCGGCCTCACTGGCCGTCATTCGCCCTCGCCGCCCGCGCGCGTCTTGACGCGGCCCCGAACTCGGCCGCACAATCCCCACTGCAGGCGAAGGGAGGCCAGTCGCCTGCGGGAGGATATACCCATGACGGAAGCGATCAGGCTCTACTGGGGCCGGTTCGGACATGTTTCTATCCTGAATGTCGCAAGCGACTTCGTCACCCATGCCCATGTCGAGGCCCATCTCATCATCTGGCTGGAAGGTACGGCCGGCGAAATGACCATCGGCCGCGAGACCGTCCGGCTTGGGCCTGGAACGGCCGCCGGCATCAACTCCTTCCAGCCGCACAGCCATGTTCTGTCGCAAAACGGGACGCCCGGTCTGTTTCTCGCCTTCTACATCGATCCCGACTGGGCGCGGCGCCGCCGCGACCTGCCTTCGTCGGCGCCGCTGTTTTCACAAGCCGCGATCACGCTGGAACCGTGGCTGCATCAGGCCGCCGCCAATCTGCTCGACCACCTCAGCGACAATGAGAGCGTCGACGATATCGCCAACTACGAGATCGAGCGTTTCATCGATAGCGTGCTCGACGCCGCCGACGCCTCGGCGCCGCAGGAGGCCCGTGTCCGCATCAACACCATGCAGGATTTTCGTGTCCGCAAGGCAATCCAGTTGATGAGAGCCAATGTCTGCGAGCGCATCTGCTTCGACGACGTGGCGCGCAGCGTCGGCCTGTCGCGACCGCATTTCTTCGCTTTGTTCAAGGAACAGACCAATCTGACGCCCAATGTCTACTGGAACACGCTGCGCATGGAGGAAGCGGTGCGGCAGCTGCAATGGTCGCAGGAACCGCTGATCTCCGTCGCCTGCAATCTCGGCTTCACCACGCAGGGCAATTTCTCGCGCTTTTTCCGCGACCATGTCGGCGTGCCGCCGACGCTCTACCGCGAGGCCGCGCGGGCGATCGCCTGAACCAGCCGCCCTTTTTCAGACTCCCCGCCCTTTTTCAGACTCCCCGCCCTTTTTCAGACTCCTTGATAGGCGCTCAAGACGCATTGATAAGCGTCGCTGAAATGGCCGCCCTACCCTTGCACCGGATCGCTTTTGCAAGGGAACATTTTGAATGGCCAAAGTCACCATCTCCAGCGTCATCGACGCGCCGGTCGAAAAGGTCTGGGCGCGCATACGCGACTTCAACGGGCTGCCGGACTGGCATCCGCGCATGGTGGAAAGCCACATTGAAGACGGCAAGGATGCCACCACAATCGGCTGCGTGCGCAATTTCCAGCTCGCCAGCGGCGCCCGCCTGCGCGAAAAGCTGCTCGACTTCTCCGATCAGAATTTCCTGGTCAGCTACTCCATCCTCGAGACGCCGCAGCCGCTGACCAACCACAAGGCGACCCTGCAGCTGCGGCGCGTGACCGATGGCGACCGCACCTACGCCGAATGGACCGCCAGCTTCGACGCCGCCCCCGAGGAGGCAGACAAGCTGGCCGAGGGCATGGGCGCCAATGTCTTTCAGGGCGGCTTCAACGCCCTGAAAAGCCATTTCGCCGGCCAGAGCTGACAGGAGCCAGACCATGGCGCTGGCACTGCAGACTTTTGCAACGGTGAAAGACGCGAACGCGGCACTGAAGGCGGCCGGCACCCGCTATCTCGGTGGCGGCACGCTGGTCGTCCGCGCGGCCAATGAAGGCGATGTTTCGGTATCCGGCCTTATCAGGTCGACCGAGCCGTCCTTGTCCACCATCGCCGTTGCCGGCGATAAAGTCCGCATCGGCGCTTCGGTGACCATGGCGGCGATCGCCGGCCATCCGGAGCTCGGCACGCTCGCCAAGGCCGCCCGTGCCGTCGGAGGCCCGGCCATCCGCAACATGGCGACCGTCGGCGGCAATCTTTTTGCCCCGGCCCCCTATGGCGATTTCGCCGTTGCCCTGCTGGCGCTCGATGCGACGGTCAGCACCGATGACGGTGAAACGCCGATCGAGACTTTCCTGGCCAATCGGGGCGGCAGCCGCGTCGTCGTCACTTCCGTGAGCTTCACGCTTCCGAAGGCCGACAGTTTCCGCTTCCTGAAAGTGTCGAGGGTCAAGCCCAAGGGCGTCTCCGTGCTCAGCATAGCCGGTGCTCTGGAACTGTCGTCGGATGGCTCCGTGACCTCGGCGCGGATCGCGCTCGGCTGCATGGCGGATCGGCCCATGCGCGCCAGGGCGGCGGAAAAAGCGCTGATCGGCCGAACGCTGACCGCTGACGGCATCGCGCCGGCCTTGGCCGCGGCCGGTGATGGCACCTCGCCCATCACCGACCCGATCGCCAGCGCCTGGTATCGCGCCGAAGTCCTGCCGGTTCATCTCGGCCGGTTGCTGCTAGCATAATATTTGTTCGGGGGCGCGCGTCTGTCCGCTGGTTCGGGCAGGCGCGCAAGGAGGAAAACATGGCAAAGATCCCGGTTCAGTTCACGCTCAACGGTTCTGAAAAGGCCGAATTTATCGATAGCGGCACGACGCTGCTGCACGCCTTGCGCGACAAGATCGGTGACACCTCGCCGAAGGGCGGCTGCCATCAGGGCACTTGTGGTGCCTGTTCGGTCATCATCGACGGCGAACTCCGGCTCTCCTGCCTGACGCTGGCCGAGACCTGCAATGGTGCAACCATCACCACGACATCCGGTCTTGCGGAAGGCGGCGTGCTGCACCCGTTGCAGCGGGCCTTCCTCGACACGTTCGCCACGCAATGCGGCTTCTGCACGCCGGGCATGATCATGGCGGCCAAGGCGCTGCTCGACCACACGCCCAATCCCAGCCGCGACGAGGTAGTCGAGGCGCTGTCGGGCAACATCTGCCGCTGCACCGGTTACGAGCCGATCATCCAGGCGGTGCTGACCGCCGCCCGCGCCAATTCGCAGAACGCGGCCTGAGGGGTCCAAAACAATGGAACTGCGCAAGAACTACTTCGCCGATGTCCGCAAGGACGATCTGCACGAGATCGGCCAGCCAAGGCCGCGCTCGGATTCGCCTGGCCATGTCACCGGCAAGACCGCCTTTTTCGCCGACCGCAATTTCCCCGGCATGCTGCACCTGAAGATGGTGCGCAGCCCGCATCACCATGCCCGCATCCGCTCGATCGACACCTCGGAGGCGGAAAAACATCCGGGCGTGGTGAAAATCCTGACCGCCAAGGACGTGCCGCACAATGTCTACACCATCCTGATCCTGATCCAGATCGGGCCGGAGGACGAGACGGTGCTTGCCGACGGCAAGGTGCGCTGGAAGGGCGAGGCCGTGGTGGCGGTTCTGGCCGAAACCGAGCGCGCGGCACAAGAGGCCGCAGCCAAGGTCAAGGTCGACTATGAGGTGCTGCCGGCCGTCTTCGACATGGAAGAGGCGCTGAAACCCGACGCGCCGCTGGTCAACGAATATCACGGCCAGAATTATTACCTCTATGATAGCGGCGAGTGCCGTAAGGTGCGCTTCGGCGATGTCGAGGCGGGCTTCGCCGGCGCCGACCACATACTGGAGCAGAGCTACCAGTCTTCGCCGATCGAGCACGCGCCGACCGAGACCACCGGCTGCGTGGTGGCGCCCGAGGGCAATGACCGCTTCACCTGCTACACCAACACGCAGGCGATGTTCTTCACGCTCGACAACACCTCGATCATCCTGCAGATGCCGGGCAGCAAATTGCATTTCGTCGGCGGCACAGTCGGCGGCGGTTTTGGCGGCAAGGTCGACGTCATCGTCGAGCCGATCGCCATCCTCGGCGCAAAACTAACAGGACGACCAGTCTGTTTTATCTACAGCCGCGAGGAGGAGATGCAGATCTCGTCGCCGCGCGCCGCTGAAAAGGTCGTCATCAAGGACGGCGTCATGAAAGATGGCCGCATCGTCGCGCGCAAGGTCACCGGATACACCGATGCCGGCGCCTATTCGCGCCACTCGCCCTACGGCGCGCAGAAGGGCGCGGGGCATTATCCCGGCCCCTACACTATTCCGAACGTCTGGATCGACACCTACTGCGTCTACACCAACCGCACGCCGTCGTCGGCCATGCGCGGCTTCGGCGTCACCATCGGCGATTTCGCTCTGGAGGTGCAGATGGACAAGCTGGCGCGCCTGATCGGCATGGACCCGCTCGAATTCCGCTTCATCAACGCCTATCGCGATGGCGACATGAAGGCGCACCGCCAGCCGACAGAGGGCGCCGCGCTGATCGAATGCATGCAGGAAGCCTCGCGCGCCGCCAACTGGCCGGTGGCGGAAAAGTACCTGGCGATGTCCTCCTACGTGAAGGGAGCTTGAGATGGCGATCAGGCGCGGACGCGGCGTTGCCGCGATCAACTATCCCACCGGCATGAACCTCGGCGGCGACCCGACGCAGGCGCTGGTGCACTCGACGCCGACAGGCAATTTCATGGTGACATTGTCCTCCGTCGATCTCGGCCAGGGCATGAAGCAGATCATGGCGCAGATCTGCGCCGAGACCATCGGCGTGCCGACAGACCGCGTCGTCGTCGACACCGCCGACACCGACACCGGCCCGCACTGCATGGGCACCTTCGCCTCGCGCGGTACGCACCGCGCCGGCAACGCCGTCATCCAGGCGGCAAGGGAAGCGCGGCAGGTGATGCTGGAAGTGGCCGCCGAGGAACTGGAGGTGAACGCCTCCGACCTCGAGACCGACGGCCAGGGCAACATACTGGTCAAAGGCGCGCCGCAAAAATCGATCTCGATCTTCGATGTCGCGCTGTCGGCGCATTTCAAGCGCGGCCGCTCGATCTCGGGTCGCGGCATGTTCCTGATTCCGCGCTCCTATCCGGAGAAAGAGACTGGCGCGATGAAGCCGTCGACCTGCTACGCGCATGCCTGCACCGTGGCCGAGGTCGAGGTCGACGACGAGACCGGCGAGGTCACCGTGCTGACTGTGAAGAACGTCTTCGAGATCGGCCGCGCGCTGAACCCGAAAATGGTCGAACAGCAACTGGTCGGCGGTTCGTGGATGGGCATCAGCCATGCGCTCTACGAGACGACCGAGCCCTATTATCCCAACCGCGACCATGGCGGCACGGACTTCAACCAGTATCTGATGCCCGGCCCCGGCGACCTCGCCGAGACCGAGATCATCGTGCTGGAGCGGCCATCGGCGGACGGACCATACGGCGCCAAGGGGCCGGGCGAAATGTGCGCCAACCCGCAGATCCCGGCGGTCGCCAATGCCGTCTTCGACGCTGTCGGCGTGCGCATCGACACGCTGCCGATCACGCCGGAGCGCATCCTGCGCGCGCTGAAGGCGCAAGCGGCGAACTGAGGCTGGAATGAACGGGACAAGCGCCGAGACTGTCGCAATCTCACCGGAGGCGGTGGCGCAGCATCTTGCCGCCTCGCGCTATCTGGCCGACGACAGTCTTGCGACCGCGATCTTCCTGGCGATCCGGCTGGGGAAGCCGCTGCTGCTCGAAGGCGCACCAGGCGTCGGCAAGACGGAAGCGGCCAAGGCGATCGCCGCGCTGCTCGGCCGCGATCTGGTGCGGCTGCAATGCTATGAAGGCATCGACGCCGCGCATGCGCTCTACGAATGGAATTATCAACGCCAGCTGCTCGCCATCCGCCACGCCGGCGAGCATGAGATCGACATCTACGAAGACCGTTTCCTGATCGCCCGGCCGCTGCTGCAGGTGCTGAAGGCGCCGGAACAGCGCGTGCTGCTGGTCGACGAGATCGACCGCTCGGATCATGAATTCGAGGCGCTGCTTCTGGAATTCCTCTCCGATTTCCAGATCAGCATTCCCGAACGCGGCACGATCCGCGCCACGGCGCAGCCGATCGTCATCCTGACCTCGAACCGCACCCGCGAGCTTGCCGAGGCGCTGCGCCGCCGCTGTGTCTACCACTGGATCGGCTATCCCGACGCCGAGCGCGAGGCCGCCATCATCATGCTGCGCGCCGGCGATGTGGCGCAAGCAACGGCGCGCGCAGTGGCGGCAGCCGTGCAGACCATCCGCGCCCGGCCGCTGGCCAAGCCGCCGGGTATTGCCGAGGCCGTCGAATGGGCCAATGCCGCGACCATCCTGGAGAAAGGCGGCAGCCCGTGGCCGGAAGCCCTCCGCCGCGCCATCGGCGTGCTGATCAAGGACGAGGAAGACCTTTCCTACATTGCGCCGGAGCTTGGACGGATTGTCGAGGAGGCACTGGCGTGACGCGGGAGGTCATTTCGCAAGGCTGGCGGGACAGCGCCCCCCTCTGTCCTGCCGGACATCTCCCCCTCAAGGGGGGAGATCGGATGTCATCCCCGCTTTCGCTAATCGCTGACGTCGCCGAACAGAGCGAAGCGCCGAAGCTGCCAATCTCCCCCCTTGAGGGGGAGATGTCCGGCAGGACAGAGGGGGGCGACACAGAATGATGCGGGAAACAAGCTTCCCCCGCGCCGCCTCGCCATTCCTGGATTTTGCCAGGCTCTTGCGCCGCTACGGCTTTGCCATAGCCCCCGAGCAAGTCTCCTGTTTCATGCAGGCGGTGACGTTGCTCGGGCCGCGCTCGATGGCGGACATCCGCGAGGCCGCCCTCGCCACGCTGGCGCCGCCGCCCGACCGCCGCGACGAATTCGAAGCGCATTTCCAGAGCCATTTCTATGGCAACAGGTCCGCCGTGGTCGAAGGCGACGCCGACGAGGAAACCCGCATCAAGGATGATGGCGGTGCGAGCCAGGAAGAGATCGAGGTCATCAGCCATCAGGAAGGTGGCGAACTCTCTTCCGGCGCCGAACAGCTGAGTACCCGCGATTTCAAGCGCGACGACGACAACCTTGCCGCTTTCCGCCGCAGGCTCGCTTCAGCCTTGCCCGCCCGCCGCTCGTTCCGCACCGTGCGCACGCATTCGCGCGGCAAGCTCGATCTGCGCCGGTCGCTGCGGGAAATCGTCAGCGCCGATGGCGACGTGCCCTCGCCGCTGCTGCGCCGCCGCCAGACCGTGCCGCGCAAGCTGCTGCTGCTGATCGACGTTTCCGGCTCGATGAAGCTGCACACCGCAGACTATCTCAAGCTGGCGCATGCCGCCGTGCAAGGTGCCGACCGCGCCGAAATCTTCACCTTCGGCACGCGGCTGACCCGCATCACCACCGCATTGCGCATCCGCGACCGCGACCAGGCGCTGGCGCGCGCCGCGGCCCAGGTCGACGATTGGGACGGCGGCACCCGCATGGGACCGACGCTGCTCGCTTTCCTCTCGGTGCCGCGCTTTTCAGCCTTTGCACGCGGTGCCGCTATCGTCATCCTATCCGACGCGCTGGAACGCGGCGATCATGCCGAGTTGGAGACAGCCATGCGGCGGCTGAGCGCCCGCGCCTTCCGGCTGTCGCTGGCCACACCTTTGGCCGGCGACCCGCGCTTCCGGCCGGCAACGGCGGCACTTCGCGCCATCCTGCCTGACCTCGACGATCTCGTCGACGGCTCGTCGCTTGCCGGTCTCACCGATTTCATCCTGTCGCTCGCCCGCCCTGCTCCGGCGGCGGCGACAATCTGGAAGAGGGTTTCATGATGCAGAAAACCATCGACGCACATTTTCACATCTGGCGCCAACAGGACCAGCCATGGCTGGTCGGACCGATGGTGCCGCGCATCTTCGGCCCCTACGAACCGATCCGGCGCGACTATCCGATCGAGGAATTTCTCGAAGACCAGAGGGATTCAGGCGTCGAGAAGGCCGTCTACGTCCAGACCAACTGGGCCAAGGAGGATTTCGAGAAGGAAGTCGCTTTCCTGCAGAAGACGTCCGACGAAACCGGCTGGCCGCATGCCATCGTCGGCTACACCGACATGACCGTCGACGATATCAGGCCTCAGATCGATCGCTTGATGAAATACAAGCTGCTGCGCGGCGTGCGCATGCAGTTGCACTGGCACGAGACCCCGGCCTTCCGCTTCGCCGCCTCCGCCGATCAGGTGATCGACCCGAAAGTGCGCGCCAATGTGGCGCGGCTCAAGGATTATGGCCTGTCCTTCGACCTGCAGCTCTTCCCCGCCCAGATGAAGGACGGCCTGACGCTGGTCGGCGAGAACCCCGAAACGAATTTCATCCTCACCCATGCAGGCATGCTGACCGGCATGGAACCGGAAACCACCGAGGCCTGGAAGGCAGGCCTGCGAACGCTGTCGGCGGCGCCCAATCTTTACGCCAAGCTGTCGGGCCTCGGCACCTTCGTCCACCGCAACGATCCCCTGCTGATCGCCTATGTCGTAGACAACGCGATCGATATCCTGGGCGCCGACCATCTGATGTTCGGCTCGAACTTCCCGATCGAGAAGCTGTGGACCAGCCACGCTGAGCTGATCAAGGCGCACCGCGACGCGGTGGCCAAGCATGGTGCGGTGGCCGAGGCGGATATCTTCTGGAACACGGCGGAGAAGGTTTACCGGCCAGTGTGACGCCTCACT
Organism: Mesorhizobium sp. BR1-1-3; assembly: GCF_020165455.1. NCBI lineage: Bacteria > Pseudomonadati > Pseudomonadota > Alphaproteobacteria > Hyphomicrobiales > Phyllobacteriaceae > Mesorhizobium > Mesorhizobium sp. BR1-1-3. Next base: position 70,496 of record NZ_JAIUIC010000016.1, on the reverse strand, counting down.
TCACCTCGAACTGCGGATCGACTGAAATCTGCATCGCCGTCACCAGATGGTTGGTCTGGCCGGCGAGCCCGATGATCGACACCAGTTCGCCATGCTGCGCATCGGTCATGCCCTTGGCGCGGGCTGCCGCCGTGTGCGAGTGGACGCAGTAGGAGCAGCCATTGGCGGTCGACACCGCGATGTAGATCATCTCCTTGGTCAGCGGATCGATGGCGCTGTCGGCGACCATCACCACCTTCAACTGTTCCCAGATCCGCTTCAGCGCCGGAGGATCATTGGCCAGCCCGCGCCAGAAATTGTTGACGAAATCAGATTTGCGCGTCGCGCGGATGTCGTCGAACACGGCTTTCACGGCGGGAATCTTTTCGACCTCGGCATCGCTGAGGAGTTTTGTGGTGGCCATGGGGTTTTTCCTTCGTTGGATCGTTGCGTGAATTGAATCAGGTCTTGAGCAATTGCGGCCAATCCACTCGTCCGATTCACTTTTCCAGCGCCGGCGTCTAGATTCAGGTCAGGCCGAGTCGAAAATGGTGAGTTCCGAGAACCGGAGCGGAGCGTACTTTTCGTACGTGAGCACCGGAAGCGCAGGAAACCGCCATTTGCAGGCCGGCCTCACCTGAATCTAATGCACGGCCGCGTACATGATCTTCTCCTCCGTGGCCTCCGCCGGCGAAAACTCCTCGACGATGCGGCCCTGGCGGCAGACCAGGATGCGGTCGGACAGGTTCATGATCTCCGGCAGGTAGGACGAGATGACGACGACGGCCAGCCCCTCATCGGCCAGCCGGTTGATGATCTGGTGGATCTCGGCGATCGCGCCGACATCGACGCCACGTGTCGGCTCGTCGAAGATGACGATGCGCGGCTTCTGCACCAGCCCCTTGCCGATCACCACCTTCTGCTGGTTGCCGCCTGACAGCTCGACGACGCGCGCATTGTCGTTGATTGCCTTGATGTTCAGCGTCTTCGTCCATTCGGCCGAGAGCGCGCGCATCTCCTGCGTGTTGATCACCCAGGCCTTTTCGCGACCCGCCGCCAGCAGTCCGCCGAACAGGTTTTCGGCAATGCCCATCGTCTCGAAGATGCCTTCGCTCTTGCGGTCCTCGGTGACATAGACGATGCCGTCGGCCACCGCTTCGCTCGGCACGAGATAGCGCACCGGTCTGTCATCGAGTTCAATCGCGCCGCCGCGCAGGAAATCCCGCTTGTAGATGCCTGAGACGATCTTGAATGTCTCGGTGCGGCCGGAGCCGATCAGCCCGAACACGCCGGTGATCTGGCCCTCGAAGATCGAAAAAGAGGTGTTGCGCACGACATTGCTCATCGAAATGTCCTGCACCGACAGCACTTTCTTGCCCGCCTTGCGCAGCTTCGCTTCGTCGCGCTGGCGGTAGATCTGTCCCGATAGCGTGCGCCCGACCATGGCGGAAACGATCCTGTCGCGGTCGAAGGCGGATGTGTCGTCGGTAATGACCAGCTCGCCGTCGCGCAGGATGGTGATGCGGTCGGCGATATCGAGCGCCTCTTCCAGCGCATGGCTGATGAAGACGATCGAGACGCCGCCCGCCTTCAGCCGGCGGATCAGCGCGAAGAAGTGCCGCTTCTCCTCCGGCGTCAGCGTCGCCGTCGGCTCGTCGAAGATGATGATCTCGGCATTGTGGTGGACGGCGCGCGCGATCTCGACCATCTGCCGCTTGGCGGCGCCCAACGTTGCCACCATGGCGTTGGGGTCGACCGGAAAATTCAGCGACTGCAGGAACTGCTGCGCTGAAATGTAGGTGCCGCGCAGCCGGTTGAGGAACTTTTCGGTGCCGAGATAAAGGTTCTGCGCCACCGTCATCGACGGCACCAGGCTGGTCTCCTGGAACACCATCGCGATGCCGGCTTCAAGCGCTGCGTGCGGCGAGGCGTAGGCGATTTCCTGGCCCTTGTGGAACATCTTGCCCGAGGTGGCATCGACCACACCGGCGATGATCTTGGTCAGCGTCGATTTTCCCGCGCCGTTCTCGCCGAGCAGCGCATGGATCTCGCCCTTGCGCAGTTCGAAGCTGACGTTCTTCACCGCGGGCACGCCGCGATAATTCTTGGTGACGTTTTCCAGCCGAACGATCGGTTCCATCAGAAACCTCCCGAAGCGAGGTCGATCGCCAGCACGCAGTCGCCGCCTCTGGAGGCGACAAACAGCCGGCCGTCCTTTTCCGCAACGCTGCAGATGCCATGACGCGTGCCGTTGGCGCGGCTGTGCAGGCTGAACAGCGGCTGCATCTTCTGGTCGAGCCTGACCACCAGCCCATAGGAGCGGCTCGGCGACCACGGCTTGTGGATGCCCATGGTGCGGATGCCGCCGCATTGCAGCGGCTCGAGGAAGCTGCGGCTGGACGCCAGTGCCGGCGCGATCCAGTAGGCCGGCGGCACTTGGCTCAGCATGTCCTGCCGGTAATGCGTTTCCTGCAGCACGAATTCGATCAGCCGGTTGCGCGGCGCAAACAAGGTCAGCCAGGCCCCACCATCGGCGGACGGCGACAGCCGTGCGGGATATCCCGGCAGATGCGTCAGAACCGTCGAACGGCTGCCCGTCGCGCCGCCGAAACGCACCAACTGATGGCGCCAGCTTTCACTGACAAGCACATCCTTGCCGACAGGATGCAGCCCGTAGGGAAAGGCAATGTCGCCGGCAAGCTTGCGAAAATCACCGCCTGCCGCGTCTCGCTTCCAGAGCGAACCGGACGCGCCCTTCTTCATCAGATCGGCGGCCCATTGCGATGGCGCATGCTCGGCCGAGCCGTTCGCCAGCCACAGCGTGCCGTCATCCGCATAGGCTAGTGCGGTGATGCAGCTGATCCCGGCCGGCAGTGAAACGTCGCTGCCGCCAATCAGCAACTTGCCGCTTTCCAGCCCGACCGTCAGTTCGCCCAATGGCGACAGCGCCAGCGCGGTGACGGCAGACGGAAAGGTCTCGACCACGACAGGTTGCGCTCCAGCAGCAATCGAATGGATGGCGTTGCCGCTGGAGACCAGCAGCCTGTCACCGGTAACCAGCAGATTATCCGGTTCCGTCAGCTCGGCAAAAGCCGGCGCATCATCCAGCCGCGTATTGGGGCGAAAAGCGCCGTCGAGCGGCGGGATGGTCACCGCCTTGCCGCGGAACAGGTCGAGCACCGGGTCGAGGATCATGGCTTTGCTCCCCAATAGGAAGCGGGGCTGGTCCAGTTCGGGTCGGCGCCTGCAATCTTGTAGCGGCCGATGCGGTTGTTGAGGATGCCGCCGACGAACAGATACCCCTTGTGCTCGCGCATCGAGGTGACCATCGGGTGCGCGCCGCCGGTGAGGTCGCCCATCGCCTCGACGATGCCGCCCTTCTCTGTGAATTTCACCACGCCGCCGGTGTTGATGTTGGGGAACAGCCATTCGTCCTGCGGCAGCCGGCGCGTCATGCGCTTGCGCATGTCGGGATGGCGCAGCGACAGGTCGAAGCTCGGCGTGCGCATGCCGAGCCACGCCATCCAGTAATTGCCGTCGGAGGCGCGGTTGATGTTGTCGGGATAGCCCGGCATGTCGCGGATGACGCATTCGGCGGTGCCGGCCTTCGGCCCCTCCAGCCAATAGCGGTGCACGCGGCAGGCCCAGCTTTCGGCGAAGAACAGCGACTTGCCGTCATGCGCCATGCACACACCGTTGGTGTAGCGATAGCCGTCGAGCAACGTCTTCGTCGAGCCGTCCTTCGGGTCGTAGACCAGCAGCCGGCCGGTGGCGCGGTTCTCGATCGAATCCAGCGCCCAGTCATGCGCATCGTAGCGCTTGGTCGAGTCGGTGAAATAGATGCGCCCATCGGGTGCGATGTCGCAGTCATTGGGGTCACGCAGCCGTGCATCGTCGACGATCGAGGTCAACGAGCGCGACGTTTCGGCCGACAGTCTTTTGACCTCACGATCCGGCGAGACGGAGTAGAGCCCCATCGCGCCGACGCAGCTGATCAGATTGCCTGATTTGTCGAAGGCCAGCCCCAGCGGGAAACCGCCGATGTGGGCAAACACCTCCGACCTGACATAGTCCGGCGCGAAGAAGCGGACGATCTCGCCATGACGCGTGCCGCAATAGAGATTGTCGTCGCGGTCGAGGATGACGTCTTCCGGCCCCTCCAGCTCGCCAAGCCCGATATGCTCTGCGGCCGACAGCCTGTTGTCGAGTTCGTATGGCGTGCCCGAGCCGAGTGCGGCCGACTGTGTCTCGCCCATCTTGAGATAGACCGGCGCGACATAGACCTCATTCAGCACCTTGTGCCGGTTCTTCAGCCAGCGGATGTCGATGGTCACCGCCACCGCCAACATGATGCCGAGCACCATCTGGTTGGTGCCGGTGCCGTAGCCCAGCCGGATCAGCCCATTGGTCATGGTCAAGACGATGATGGCGCCCATCAGCCCCTTGATCACCGAGCCTCGGCCACCGCCGAGGCTGACGCCGCCGACCACCGCCGCCGTCAGCGCCATGATCTCGAGGTTGAGGCCGGTTCCCGGCCCTGCCCCGCTCAGCCGGCAAGCAATGAGGAAGCCGCCGATCGAGGCGCAGAAGCCGGAAAAGACATAAGTCATGAACACGGTGCGACGCACGCGGATGCCGGCATTATGCGCCGAGCGCCTCGAGCCGCCGACCGCCAGCACGTGCCAGCCGGGCCGCGAACGCGTCAGCGCGATATGGGTGACGATGGCCAGGATGATCGCCAGCCACACCGAGACGGACAGCCCCCAGAAGGTGCTGTCGCCGATGAAGTCGAGCACATCCGATGTCGCGGTCGAGAGCTGCACATCGGCGGCATAGGTGGTGACCAGGATGTCGAACAGCGCCCGGCCGAAGATGAAGGTCACCAGCGTGGTGAGGAAGGCGCGCAAGCGGAGATAACCGACGAGGTAGCCGTTGATGGCGCCGAAGATGAGGCCGGTGGCGAGCGATGCGGCCAGCGCCAGCCAGATCGACTGTTCGAGGATGAAGAAGACATAGACGGCGGAAAAGCACGACAGCGCGAAGATCGAGCCGACCGACAGATCGATGCCGCCACCCAGCATCACCACCGTCATGCCGGTGACGACCATCGAGAACTCGCCGAGCTGGCGGGTCGATTCCTGCAAAGCGGTCAGCTTGAAGAAGCCGGGAATGACCGAGCCGAAGGTCGCCAATGTCGCCACCAGCGCCAGGAACGGAATGGCGTTGTCGGTCCAGCGTTTGGTCAGTATCTCGCCGACGACATGGTCGGGCACGAGATTGTAGCGCCAGGACTGGAGGCGTTCGCGAAAGGACATCGGCTGCTGCTATTCCATGAGGGGACGAGGTGACCGGATCCTTCCGGTCACCTCGCTTGTACTTCAGTCGAAAAGGTGCGGCTTACTTTGCCGCCGCCGCTTGTGCCTGCAGCGCCTTCAGGTCCCAGCAGCTGTCGGGCTTGAGGTCGGCCTTGGTCGTCGCCTTCTCCAGCGTGTAGATGTAGGTGTGCGAGGTGCCGGCCGGCTGGCCGCTCTGCAGCAGGAACTTGATGATGGCGTTCATGTCGCCCGACTGGCGAGCAAGATCGGTCATCACCACAGCGCCATAGGTGCCGTCGACCAGCTTGTCGCAATCGGCCGCCTTCTCGCCGCCGCCGGTGGTGACCAGGAACACCTTGCCGTCGAGTTTGGCATCGCGGATCGCGGCGGACGCGCCGGTGGCGTCGCCATCCCAGAAATCGATGATCGAGCAGATATCCGGGTTCTGCTGCAGCATCGTCGTCGTCACGTTGCGCGAGGTCGTCGCATCCCAGTTGGAATCGGGCTTGGCCACCACCTTGAAGTCGGGATTCTTGTCCAGCACCTTCATGATGCCGGCATACTGATAGAGGCTGGAGGAGTTCGCCTGGTCACCCTGCACAAGGCCGATCTTCTTCGACGAGTTCGGGCCGCAGCCCTTGATCGCCGCTTCGGCCTCGAGCTGGCCAAGCCGGTCCCAATCACTGCCGATAAAGGCGTCGGCCGGGAAGTTGGCGGGATTGTCGACCAGGATGACATAGGTGCCGGCGGCCTGTGCCTTCTTCATCAGCTTGGAATAGGAGTTGAGGTCCGGCGCGTGGATGATCAGCACATCCGGCCTGGTGTCCGAGGAGATGGCGTCCGTGATCGCCTGCGCGCCGGCATCGACGACCCAGTTCGGGTCGCGCGTCTCGAACACGCCGCCCCAGGCCTCGACTTCGGTCTTCAGATAGTGCGCCCAGCCCTGCGCTAGGTCGAAGCCCATTGCCAGCGGCACCAGCATGACGCGCTTGCCCTTGAGCGCCTGCGCGTACGCAGCCGGCCCCGGATCGTCGGCGGCGAAGGTTGGCGCCACGAAGGCGGTGACAGCGAGCGCCGTGGCGGCGGCCATGAGTGTCTTGATCAGTTTCATGTCGGATCCTTTTGCTTTGGTCGTTGTTATCAGCGGCCGGCCCCAACCGTCCGCCGCAGTTCAGGTCTAAATGTCGCCCTGCTGGGCGGTCTGCTCGTCACGTGGATTGATGATGCCGTCGACGATGATGGCGCCGAGCAGGATCGCTGCCTTGATCAGGTTCTGGTAGAGCAGCGGAATGTCGATGATGGTCATGGCGTTGAGCAGGATGCCGATCAGTGCCGCACCGACCAGCACGTTGCGCACCCCGCCGCGCCCGCCGGACAGGCCGATGCCGCCGATAACCGCCACCAGCACGATATCGTAGAGCAGCGTCGAATTGACGACGCGGGTATTGATCGAATGCAGGCTGGCCGCCGTCAGCAGGCCGGCGACCAGTGCGACGAAGGCGGAAAGCACATAGCGCAGCACCAGCATCGGCCGCACCGGCATGCCGATGTTGCGGGCGGCCACCGGATTATCGCCGGCGAAATAGATATAGCGGCCCCATTTGGTGTAGCGAAGGAACAGGAAGAACAGGAAGGCCAGCCCTGCGAAGACGAAAACCTCGATGGGAATGTCGAGGAAGCGCAGGCCGCCGAGCAACTCGACCCAATGGCCCTGCGGCACCGGCACGGCATCCTGCGTGATCAGTTGCGAGCGTACATAGCCGAAGACGAAGGAGCCTGTCGCCAGCGTCACGAAGATCGCCGGCACGTCGGCATAGGCGACGAGAAAACCATTGAGCAGGCCGATGGCCAGCACACCGGCCAGCACATAGGCGAAGGCAAGCCCGTCCGGCGTCCCCGAATTCAGCAGTTGCAGGTACCAGGCGACCGACATCGCCATGATCGCGACGGCAGAGAGGTCGATGCCGCGGCCGATGATGACCACGGCCATGCCGAGCGCAAGGATGCCCAGCACCGACACGGAGCGGACGATGGCGACGAGATTGTTGGGGTCGATGAAGCCTGGCAGGCCTATAGCCGCTGCAACGAACAGCACCACGGCGATGGCAAAGACAATGCCTTCCTGGTTCAGGCTCCTGAAATTTGGCCAGCCGATGGTGTTCATGTCTGCGTTTGCCCCGATGGCAGCGCTGCCATCCCTGGGAAAGAACGCTAATCGGCCCAACGCCGGTTCGTCAAATGAATCCGCGCCCGGAACCCAGGCCGGCTGCGATATTTATCGAGTGGACGCATCGATTGCCGAAGCTGGCGCAATGCGCGGAAAACTCTGCGCTTTTGGCAATTGGTTGCGCCATTGCGGCCGCACGCGAAAGCGCTGCACCAAGGCAAAGGGACAGGACGGAATTTATCTCCGCATCAGGCGGAAAAATCGATCTGAATTTCCCGGCGAGTGCCCGGAAACCTCAGCGCCCGCACCTGGCGGGAGCACGAGAAAACGCAACGCCGCCACCAGCCCGATGGCGCCGATCACCAGAAAGGCTACTCGAAAATCCACAAGATCGAGAGCGGGGCGATCCCTGACGATCTGCGACAGATTAAGGATCGCCGCCGCCACCGCGACGCCAAACAGCATCGCCACCTGCTGCAGCATCGAGGACAGCGTCGCCGCGGAGCTTCGTTGCGACGCATCGATGTCGGCGAAGGCCAGCGTGTTAAGGGCGGTGAACTGCATCGAGCGCGACAGGCCGGCAATCAGCATCAGCGCCACCACCAGCGCTTGCGGCGTCTGCGGCGAGATCGCTCCGCAAGCCATGATCGAGGCCGAGGCGATGATGCCGTTGACGACCATCACTGAGCGGAAACCGAAACGGCGCAGCGTCGGCGTGGTCACCGTCTTCATGCCGAGATTGCCAAGGAAATAGGCCAGGATCATCAAGCCGGCATCGACAGGCGAAAGGCCGAAGCCAACCTGGAACAGCAGCGGCAGCAGGAACGGCGTGGCGTTGATCGCCACCCGGAAAATGGTGCCGGCGGCAAGCGTCGAGATGGCGAAGGTTAGCACCTTGAACGAGGAGAGATCGAGCAGCGGATGCGGCGCGCGCCTGAGATGGCGCACCGCCAGCCAGCCGAGGACGATGCCGGCTACGATCAGCAGCGCTGTCGGCAGCACGCCGTCCTCGGGATGCGCGATACGCTCGAGACCGTAGAGCAGCAAGGCAAGTCCCGCCGATGTCAGGAAAAAACCGGGCCAGTCGAGCGGCTTGGGGTCGGCCTCGCGGTCGCCTGGGATGAAACGGGCGACCAGCGCCAGCCCGATCACGCCGAGCGGGATGTTGATGAAGAAATTCCAGTGCCAGGACAGATAGGTGGTGATGAAGCCGCCGAGCACCGGCCCGACCACCGGCGCAAACAGTGCTGGCCAGGTGATCAGCGCCGTGGCGTTGAGCAGTTCGGATTTCGGCGCATTGCGCAGGACGAGAATGCGCCCAACCGGCGTCATCAGCGCGCTGCCGAGCCCTTGCACGACACGTGCGGCGACGAACTGGGTCAGGGTTTGCGAGAGGCCGCAGGCGAGCGAAGCCAGGGTGAACAGGACGATCGCCAGCAGGAAGATGTTGCGCGCCCCGAACCGGTCGGCGAGCCAGCCCGACAGCGGCACGAACACCGCCATGGTCAGCATGTAAACGGTGATGCCGATGCTCATCGCCACCGGCGACACGCCGAAGGAGGCGCCCATCTGCGGCAGCGATGTCGAGATGATCGTCGAATCCAGCAACTGCATGAAAAAGGCGATGGCGACGATCAACGCCACGCGCCGCGCATGGGTGGCCGTTTCGGACAAGGTTGCGATCTCGGGAATGGCAGTCATGACGGAACCGGTTTGAACAGCATCTCCCCGGCGACGTCCAGAGACGTCGCAACAAACTTTCGTGTGCCGCCATGGCCTGCTATGGAATGGATGGGGCCGTCGAGGAGAGTATACGCGTAACATGAAGCCCATCTACATCGACTACCTCAATGCCCTCGACATCGATGCCCTTGCCATGACCGATGGCGAAATCATCGCCGCCGTCGAGGCTGGCCTGGTGGCGCAAGGCAAGGGCCAGACGGTGATCGAACCGCGCGTCCATCTCGAGCCGGACCCGTCCTTCCACGGCCATTTCAACGTGTTGCGCGGCTACGTCGCGCCGCTCGACACGGCCGGCGTCAAGATCGTCGGCGACTATGTCGACAATTACCTGCATGGCCTGCCTTCCGAATTCGGCATCCTCAACCTGTTCGACCCGCGCACCGGCGCGCCGCGCGCCATCCTCGACGCCACCGTCATCACCGACATGCGAACCGGCGCCGTCACCGCCATCGGCGCCAGGCATCTGGCGCGCAGGAATTCCAAGGTGCTGGCCCATATCGGCGCGCGCGGCACCGCCTACTGGAATGTGCGCCTGCTCGACCATCTCTTCGACTTCGACGAGATTCGCGTCCATTCGCGCCGCCCGGAAAGCCGCGACGGTTTTGCCGCCGAACTCTCCGCCGATCTCGGCAAGACGGTGACGGCGGTGGCCGACTGGAAAAGCTGCATCGAGGGCGCCGACATCGTCGTCGAGGCCTCGCGGCTGCCGGAGCCGCAGCCGTTGCTGAAGACCGAATGGATCAAGCCCGGCGCGCTGGTCGTGCCCTATGGCACGATGAGCGCGGTGGAACTGTCGTTGACCGACATAATGCAGAAAATGGTCGTCGACGATTGGGGCCAGTGCAAGGGCGGCAAGTTCGGCTCGCTACGCGCCCATGTCGAGACCGGGCGGCTGAGCGAGAAGACGCTGCATGCCGAGCTCGGCCAGATCGCCGCCGGCCTGAAAGTCGGGCGCGAAAGCGACGACGAAACGATCCTGTTCTGGCATCGTGGCCTGTCGCTGTCTGATATCGCGTTGGGCAAGGCGATGCTGGCCAAGGCGCAGGCGCAAGGCATCGGCCAGAGACTGCGCTTCGCATGAGCGCGCTCGTCCTCACCGGAACCGGCGTCGGCGTCGGCGATGTCGCTGCGGTCGCCCGCGATGGGCGCAAGGTGGAGATCGGACCCGATGTCATCGGCAGGCTTGAGAAGGCACGAAGAGTGCTCGACCAGGCTGCAGCGTCCGGCCAGCAGATCTATGGCTTGAACACCGGGCTCGGCGCCAATCTCGGCACTGCTGTAGAGGGCGATGCCGGAGCCTTCCAGCGCCAGTTGCTGGAGGGACGCAGCGGCGCCGTCGGCGAAGGATTGCCGGTCGATACCGTGCGGGCAAGCATGGCCGCGCGTGCAGCGATGCTGTCGGTTGGCGGATCCGGCCTTTCGCCTTCCGTCTTCGTTGCTTTGGTCGACGCGCTCAATGCCGGCGTGCGCACTGATCGAGGCGATCGGCCAGGCGAGACAGGCTGTCGAGATCGAGCTCAACGCCGCCGCCGACAACCCGCTGGTGCTGGGCGATGATGAACTGGTACTGTCGACCGGCAATTTCCACACCGCCGCACTGGCGCTCGCCTTTGAGACGCTCGGCCTGGCGATCGCCCAATGTGCCGCGGCCAGTGCCGCGCGCTTCATCCAGCTCACCGGTTCGGGCCGCAATGGCCTACCGAAATATCTGTCGCCGGTCGGCGGCGCCTCCGCCGGCTTCGTACCGCTACAGAAGACAGTGACCTCGATCCTGGCCGCCATCCGCCATAAGGCCAATCCGGTGATGCTCGACTTTCTGGCCGTGTCGGAGGGCGTCGAGGATCACGCCACGCAGACACCTCTGGCGGTTGCGAAATGCGCAGGGATGATCGCGCTGTGGCGGCGGCTGATCGCCTTCGAATTGATGGCCGCGGCACAGGCCGTCGACCTGCGTGACGGCTTCACACTGGCGCCGCGCACGGCCGCACTTCACGCGGTGATACGCGCTCTCGTCCCCATGCTGAAAGAGGACCGGCCGCTCGGTATCGACGCCGAAGCGCTCTACGCCGCGCTCGCCGGCGGAAATTGGCCGGCCTGACGCGGCTTCTCAGAAGACGACGGTCTTGTGGCCGTTGAGCATGACGCGGGCTTCGAGATGCAACTTGACCGCGCGCGCCAGAACCCGGCTTTCGATGTCGCGCCCGACGGCGACGAAATCCTCGGCGCTCATCGCATGGGTGACGCGTTCGGTCTCCTGATCGATGATCGGGCCCTCGTCGAGGTCGGAAGTGACGTAATGCGCCGTCGCACCGATCAGCTTGACGCCGCGGTCGAAAGCCTGGTGATAGGGCTTGGCGCCCTTGAAGCTCGGCAGAAAGGAATGGTGGATGTTGATCGCCCGTCCGAACAGCCGGTCCGACAGGCCTTTCGAAAAGACCTGCATGTAGCGCGCCAGGATGACCAGTTCGGCCCCTGTCCGCTGCACCAGGTCCAGCAGCTTCTGTTCCTGTTCGGCCTTGTTCTCCTTGGTGGTCGGCCAATGGTGGTAGGGAATGCCCTCCAGCTCGGCGAAGCGGCGGGCATCCTCGTGGTTGGAGACGACGGCTGCAACCTCCGCGTTCAGCCAGCCGACCCTGATCTGGTACAGCAGATGGAGAAGCGCGTGGTCGAACTTGGAGACCATGACGATGATCTTCGGGCGGCGTCCCTGATCGACCAGCGCGGTCTTCATGCCGAAGCGGTCGACGCTCGATTCCAGGGCCCGCGCCAGACTGTCCCCGGTCGAGCCTGGCGGGCTGATGAAGGCGATCCGCATGAAAAAGCGATTGGTCTGCCGGTCCCAGAACTGGCTGCTTTCGGCGATGTTGGCGCCGTTCGCGGCAAGCTCCGCCGTGACGGCGGCGACGATCCCCGGCCGATCCTCGCAGGAAAGCGTGAGAATATGAACCGGCGCGGCCTCGTCCGTCGCATCATTGCCTTGAGATTTCACGCCCCGTCGACCCTCTTCATGAACAGGCTGAGTTCAGCCGGATCCATATGCACCACATGCTTGTCTTCGGGATAGGCGAGACTGTTCACGTCGGCAACATATTCCGAAAACGCGGCGATGCGCTCGGCCTGCAAACGATCATATTCGGCGGCGAAATTGCGATAGACCTTGGAATGACGGGGCATGTGGCCACGGTTCTGGCCGAGAATGTCGTCGGCGAACAGATATTGCGCATCGCAACCGGTACCCGCTCCCATCGACAGCATGATCAGCGACGTCCGCTCCGAGATCGCCTTGGCCACCTCGACCGGCACCACCTCGATTTCGGCGCCGATGGCGCCGGCGGCCTCCAGCTGCTTCACCGCCGCGAAGACCTCCATGGCGGTGTCGGCGGTCTTGCCGACCGCCTTGAAGCCGCCAGTCCAGGTCGCGCGGGAAGGAATGAGGCCAACATGGCCGATCACCGGGATATTGTCATCGGCCATCCGCTTGATCGTGGCGTAGCCGGCGCTGCAATAGACCGCGTCGGCGCCGGCCTTGTAGAGCCGGAAGGCCCAGCGCACGAAATCGTCCGCCGTGCCGATCTCGTAGAAATTGTCGCCCGGCATGGTGAACAGGCTGGGCGCCGCGTCGCGGTACTCAGGGTTGAGCACCAATTCGGGCGGCACCGAGACGATGTCGACCCCTGCGCGCTCCGCGGCCTCGGCCTCGTCCATCGTCAGCACACGCAGCATGGTCAGCTGTCGCTTGCCCTTCATGGCGCGCAAATCCGCCACCGTCGGTCTTTTTCGGCTCATCAAAAGGGTTCCCTCAGTTGCATCGGGCGGCAGGTCAGCCGATCTGGATCATCACTTTGCCAGCCTCGACCTTCACTGGATAGGTGGCGAGATTGACGCATACCGGTGCGCCTCGAGCCACGCCCGTCTTGTAGTTGAAGCGGCCGTTGTGCTTGGGGCATTCGATGATGTCGTCCATCACCAGCCCATCGGCCAGATGCGCCTTCTCATGCGTGCAGTGCCCGTCGGTTGCGAAGTACTCGTCATCGGGACTGCGATAGATAGCGAAGGTACGGCCGCCATGATCGAAGCGGATGACATCCTCTTCCTCGACATCGTCAACGCCACACGCTTCAACCCAGTCGGCCATCTGCTTCTCCCCTATTCCGCCGCAGCCGGAACGGTCAGTGCATGGAATTCGTCCCGATACGGCCGCGCCGTCGGCGGCAATTCACGTTTGAGGAAATAATCCTCGTACTGAAGCTGCTTCAGCAGCACCGGCCAGACCTCGCGATAGGCATGCCACATCGAAGGGTTCGGCTCGGGCAGATCGTGCTTGATCAATTCGTGCAGCCTCGGCAGCGCGTGATAGGGCACCATCGGGAACATGTGATGTTCGACATGATAGTTCATGTTCCAATAGATGAAGCGGCTGATCGGGTTCATGTAGACGGTGCGCGTGTTCAGCCGGTGGTCGGTGACATTGTCGGCCAGCCCGATATGCTGCAGCAGGCCGGTCAGCACCATGTGCCAGCTGCCGTAGAGGCGCGGCAGGCCGATCAGCACCAGCGGCAGGAACGACCACAGATAAAGCGCCAGCCCGATCGCCGCGACATAGATGGCGACATGCCAGCGCGCGGCTGTGACCACCTTGTGAAGCTCCATCTCGGGAATAAAGCTTTTCTCGTCCGGCGAGATGCTGCCGAACGCATTGCGCACCAGCGTCGGCAGCGAATAGCGGAAATCGAGAACACCGGTGAAGGCGAGTGCGGCGCGCAGCAGGTCCGGCGGACGCATCACCGCGATCTCGGCGTCGCGGCCGACGATGATCGTGTCGGTGTGGTGGCGGGCATGGCTCCAGCGCCAGGTCACCGGATTGCGCATCAGCATGAAGCTGGCGATCTGGTAGACGGCATCGTTCATCCAGCGTGTGCGGAAGGCGGTGCCGTGGCCGCACTCGTGCCAGCGCGAGTCGCTGGACGAGCCGTAGAGCACGCCATAGACGAGCAGGAACGGCACCACCCACCACGTGCCCCAGAACCAGGCGATCCCGGCGGCGGAACCCAATATGGCAACGATCCAGATGATCGTGTCGCGGATCGCTGGGCCGTCCGAGCGCTGCATCAGCTCTTTCATCGCCTTGCGCGGCACATCGGTGTGATACCACTCGGCCGAGGCCAGCCCGGTCTCGATCGCGATGCGCGTGCTTTCCCCGACCAGGCTGTAGTCGCGCTTTTTCTCCGTCACATCGACCTCCGATTTCCGGCCCGCCAGCCGGAGCGTTCGTTTCGCCTCATGCCCTGTCCGCCAATCCCGGAAAATTTCCCGACGGCGCAGGATAATCCTGTTGCGGCTGCCTTGCGACCGACGCGATCTTCGCTTCGGCCTCGGCGATCGCGCCGGCGCCGTCGAGCACCCGGAACACCGCGTCGTAAGAACGGCTTTCACTATGCTCCAGCCAGATCATCTCGCCCCGCTCGCGCGCCGCGAGATTGCCCAGCACATGGTGTGTCGAGGGCTCTATGCCCAGCGCATACTGCCCCGCCTGAAAATTCTGCCATTGATAGGCGCAAGGCAACTGGTCCTTGCGCGTCACCACTTCGAAGCCGAGCCCGAGCTGATCGTTGACCACTGCCACCGGCACCTCGCCATTGGCGTCCGCCGCCATCTCGTGCTGCCAGACCTGCTCGCTGAAACCCGATTGCGGCGCCGGCATCGTGCGGTAACCCACCTTCTGCGCCTGGTAGCGCTCGCCGGCATGGCCGGCCCAGACGACGTCGCGGATCGGCGCCAGATAGCGCGAACCCTCGTCGAGCAAGGGATGGCTGACATTGACGTGGTAAAAATACATGTGCGGCGTGCGGTTGAAACCGTGGTTGACGACGCGATCCGACAGCCGGATCTCGTTGCCGCCGACATCGGCCTCGATACGCCGGATCAGATGCAGATCCTCGCCGAACACTGCCGATTGCTGCACGGTGCCTTCGGCCCACAGCACGCAGCGGTCGCCGTCCCAGGTCTCGCCATAACCGGTCAGCCGCGCCGGAATGGTGCCGACGCGGCCATGCAGCGAATGGATCACGGTCTTCCTGCCCGGGTAGTTGTAGCTATCGGTCGGCACTTCTTCCCGGCCCAATATGTGGTCGAGGCCGCAGGTGACAAGCAGCCCTGAAAACGAACGCGCCCAGGCGAGCCCCCCTTCCCCCTCATAATCGTGCAGGCCGGGGTGGCGAAAACCGCTCGGCGAATGCCAGCCGATCGCCTGGCCCTTGAAGTCGCAGTCAGCGATGTCGAGCGCCCGGTCGACCAGTGCCGTGAAGCGCAGGCCCGAGCCGGTGCGGAACTCCAGCATGCGGATGCCGCGTTCCACCCCGTCGCCAAGCGTCATCAGCCGCACGCCGGCAAATTGCGACAGCATGCCCGAACGTTCCGACACCTGCCGGCGCGAAAGCGTCTTGCCGTAAAGTTCTACCATGTGACGGCCAACTTCTTCACTTCGCTCTCGTCTCTTTCAGCAGCGCCGACATGTCGGCCCCGGTGATGATGCTTTCCACGGTCAGAAGATCGGTATCGGCAACCGTCTGCTCGGCGACGATCTCGCCGCGGCGCATGACGATGATGCGGTCGGCGACCTGGAACACGTGGTGGATGTTGTGGGTGATCAAGAGCACGGAGTGCCCGGCGTCACGCACCTCCTTGACGAAGCGCAGCACGCCATGGGTTTCCTCGACACCGAGATTGTTGGTCGGTTCGTCGAGGATGATGACCTTGGCGGCGAACTGCATGGCGCGAGAAATCGCGATCGACTGGCGCTCGCCGCCCGATAGCGTCGAGACCAGCGCATCGGCGTCGAGTTTTTTCGAGATGCCGACGCGCTTCAACAGCGCCGACGCCGCGTCTCGCAATTTGGCGAAATCGAGCGGCGCGAACACGCCCAGCCATTTCAGCTTGACCGGCTCGCGCCCAAGGAAAAGATTGCGCGCGATGCTGAGATCCGGCGCAAGAGATGTATCTTGGTGGATGGTCTCGATGCCGAGGTCCATCGCATCGCGTGTCGAACGGATCGAAACCTTTTCACCGCGCACATAGATGTCGCCACGGTCGATCGGAAACACACCGGAAACCGCCTTGATCAGCGTCGATTTGCCGGCGCCGTTGTCGCCGAGCAGGGCCACCACCTCGCCCTCCTTGAGGGCAAAGGACGCATTCTTCAGCGCGCGGACGCTGCCGAAGGATTTTTGCAGATTCTGCAGCCGGAGAACTTCCATCGTCAGCCCCTTGCGGCGTTCTTCTGCAGCAAAGCGTGCAGGATGAGCATGGCGAGGATGATCAGGCCGACGAAGATATTGTAGGCGAGGCCCGGCACGCCGATCAGCACAATGCCGTTACGGATCGCGCGTAGCATCAGCGCACCGACGATGGTGCCGAGGATCGTGCCGCGTCCGCCGGTCAGCGCCGTCCCGCCGACCACCACCATGGCGATCACTTCGAGCTCGTAGCCGGTGCCGGCCACCGGTGAAGCGGCCGAAATGCGGAAGGCGCTGATCATGCCGGCCAGCCCCGCCAGAACCGAAGTCAGGATGAACAGCCACACCTTGACGGCGTCCGCCGGCACGCCACGCGCCACCGCCGCGTTGCGGTTCGAGCCGATGGCGCTGATCCAGTTGCCGAGCTTGGCATAGCGCAGCACGTAGATCGCCAGCAGCGAGAGACCGATGAACCACCACAGCGAGGTGTAGAACCGGAACGAGCCGACATTGAAGCTGCCGGCCAGCAGCGTCACGAAAAAACCCGGCTGGTCCCAGGATTTCAGCGGAAAGCCCTGTGTGATGTAGAGCGCTGCCCCACGCACCACGAGCAGCATCGACAGCGTGACCAGGAAGGACGAAATGCCGATCTTGGTGACGATCAGCCCGTTGATGGCGCCGATGGCGATGCACAGCAGAAGCCCGGCCAGAAGGGCGACACCTATATCCACGCCGCCGTTCTGCACCAGGAGCATGACGACGACCGGCGCCAGCCCGAACACGGCGCCGACCGACAGGTCGAACTCGCCCGCCGTCAACAGCAGCGTCATGCCGAGCGCGATGATGCCGAGCTCGGGCAGGAACGCCATCATGTTGGAGATGTTGAGCGGCGACAGGAAATTGGCATCGGCAATGGCGAACACCGCGAGCAGGACAATGAGGATGACGAGCGAGGAGAATTGCGGCGAGCGCATAAGGCCCGGTCTGCGTTTCCCGACAGGCATTTCGTCTTCTGCGGCGATCATCATGACTGCTTGAACCATGCTTTGAAGAGACGCCCGCGGCTTGCGCCGCGGGCACCGGTTTTCACTTCGTGTCGTAGAGTTTCAGGATCGGTTCGACGCTCGAGGCGTCGTAGAGGCTGAACGTGTGGATGTCGTAGCCGATCGGCTCACCCGAAGCGGCGAGCCCGAGCAGCGCCACCGGCATGAAGCCCTGCGCAGACGGGAACTGCCAGGCGGCCGCGTTGACGAAACCGGATTTGACGGCTTCCGCGGTTTCCTTGGAATTGCCCCAGCCGACGACCGGGATCTTGCCGGCCGGCACGCCGGCGCCGTCGAACACCCGCTTGACGCTGGCCGCGACGGAATCGCCAAGCGCGATGATCGCCGGCGGATTGTTGGCCACCATGTAGTCGGTCATCTTGGCAATGATGCCGGCCGGGTCGGTGCCGCAATCGACCACATCATATTTGATCCCCAACGGATCGAAGACGCTGGCGATGCCTTCGGTCTCCAGCTGCTGATAGCTGGCGCCAGGCACTTCCACCGGCAGGAACACCTTGTCGCCCTGCTTCACCATCTTGTGGTCGACAAGATACTTGGCCCAGATGACGCCCGCCTCCTTGAGATCGGCACCGACATAGGCCTGCCGTCCGGTCACCGGGTCGTCTGTGTTGAAGAACACGATCGGGATGCCGGCTGCCTTGGCCGCCTTCACCTCTTCCGTCCACAAGCCCGGCTGGGCCGACGTGGTGGCGATGCCGTCGGGCTTGGCCGCAAGCGCGGAATTGAAGGCCTCCTTCTGCGCCGCCATGTCGCCGCCGCTGAATGAGATCTTGCACGTCACCTTGAGCTGGTCGCAGGCTTTGGTGGCGCCGGCATTCCAGTCCAGCCAGAACGCATCCGACGGACCGCCATGCGACAGCAGGTAGAACGTCTTCTGGCCATCCTGCGCCATTGCCGGCGCGCTCAACGAGACACCGGCGAGCAGCGTTGCGGCAGCCGCCAGTTTCAATGCGAATTTCAACATTTTTTCTCCTCCCTTACTTTGGAACCGAACCGCGCCGCCGCGAACCAGCGGCGCGAGAAGGCCGTCACAGACCGTTGGCGCGGAACTTCCCGTCGAGGAATTTCTTGGCGCGCGGCACGTCGTCTTCCGAGAGATGCTCGATGATCACCGGGATGTTCGGATGCTTTTCCGCCAGCCGCTGGAGATAGAGGTCGTAGTTCAGCGAACCGAGGCCCGGTGCCGGCAACTCGATCTCACCGACGCCACGGAATGTATGGCTCTCCAGCGCGTCCTCGTCGCCAATATCGGCGTGCTTCTCGGACTTGTCGCCGCCCGAACGCTTGACGTCCTTGGCGTGAGCTATTCTGATCTTGTCGGTCAGCGTGTCGAACACCTGGTTCAGGATCTGGTCCATCCTGTCGATGTTATGCGTCTCGAAATAATTGGTCGGGTCCATCAGCAGACCGAGGCCGGGGTGATCGACCTGCGCGAACATCTTGACCGTCTCCTCGACCGAGCCGACGACGTTGTTGACATAGGTTTCGAGCAGGAAGACCGCGCCGTGGTCATAGGCCGTCTGGGCAAGGTCGGCGACCACTTTGCGGCATTCCTCGAACCCTTCCTCGGTCTTGTTCTTGGGGTGATGCACCCAGTCGGATTCGGTGTTGTAGGTGCCGGTTTCCGAGATCACATACGGGCTGCCGAAATGGCGGGCGTTGCGGATGATCTCCTTGAGGTAGCCGACGCGCTTGTCGCGCTCGGCCTTGTCCGGGTGGATGATATTTGTGTAGCCGGAAATGCAGCACACCGGCAGGTGATGATCGCGGAAGACGTCGCGCACCTTCTTGGCCTTGTCCTTGGTGATCTGCCCGGCCGACAGGTCGACATCCTTGAAGTGGAGGTCGAGTTGCACCGTGTTGAAATCGAGCCCGCGGATCTTCTTCGCCGTCTCTTCGAGGCCGTACGGGAAATAGCCCGTGAAAATACCTGCCTGCATCATGGTGTGAATTCCTCCCTGTAAGCGATTCAGTTGTCTGGTGTTTCAGCTGCGGTGATCAGGTAGCGATTTCGGAAAGCTTGACCGTGCGGCCCTCGTCGATCGAGCGGTAGCCCGCCTCGACCAGCGCCATGGTCTTGACGTTGTCGGCGACCGACAGCGCCGGCGGCGCGCCGGTCTTCACCGCGTGCTGGAGCTGCTCCATCACGCCGATGAAGGCATGCGGGAACCACATCGTGTCCCAGCTCGGGCTGACCCATTCGCCACGGGTCGTCTCGGTCGAGGCGTAAGTCAGCGTCGAGGCAGCGCCCGTCGGCCAGCCGATGGTGCCCTTCGCGACCCCCTTGCTGCCGTCGACGCGCCAGTTGATGTGCTGGTCGTCCTTGTAGCCATCCTGGCGCGGACCCGACCAGACATCCTCCAGCGACACGGCAAGCACGCCGGACGGGAAGCGCAGCGTCGACACGGTGATCCCGTCGGAATGGTCGAATGTCGTGCGCGGATCCTTGCGTGTCAGGGTGGTGATCTCAGAGGGGTCGCCGAACAGGAAGCGCAGCACGTCGAGATGATGCACGCTCATATTGGCGAGCGTCAGCCGGTCATAGTCCTCGAGGAAGCTCTGCCAATGCGGGATGGCGTGCATGTCGATCTGCGCGAAGACGATGTCGCCCAGCGCGCCGCTGTCGATGATCTGCTTCAAGACGCGCATCGATTGGTCGTAGCGCATGTTCTGATTGACCGAGAGGATCTTGCCGGCCTTGGCCGCCTCATCGCGCAGCTTGACCGCTTCGTCGACCGACAAGGCCAACGGCTTCTGCGCCAGGATCGCCTTGATGTGCTTCTGCTTCAGCGCGTGACGGATCAGCGCCGGCTGCAGGTCGGGCGGGAAAGCAAGGTCGATGATCTCGACATTTTCGTCCTCGATCAGTTTTTCCGGTGTGTCGTGGACGGTCGGAATGCCCCAGCGCGTCGCCACCTTCTCGGCGCTGGCCCTGGTGCGCGAGGCGATTGCCACCACCGGGAACCCGGCTTCCTTGTAGGCGGCGAGATGGCACTCGGCCATGATCATGCCTGCGCCGACACAGCCGATCTTGTATTCCTTCGTGCGGACCTTCACGTCCGGCTCGAAGCCTTTGCTTGCCATCTCTTCCTCCCGAAAGTCTTTCCTTGCGGCGGCCGTCATCGTGCCAACGCCCCGCCGCTCTGTTCGAAATAATGCACTCTGGCCGGCTCGCAGGATATCGCCACCATGACATCCGGCCGGATGTCGGGCTGGCCGCGCAGCAACGCCTTCAGCCGCGCCTGCCCGGCAGCGAGCGTCACCACGGTGTAGCCGCCAAGCGGCTCGACCTCGAACACTCGCGCCGGGCGGCCCGGGCCCCCATCCGCCCACGGTCTGACCTTGATGTCCTCCGGCCTCAGCCCGATCTCCACGGCGTCGGCGGGCGCTGTCTTGTCGTCGATGCGGATCGTGCCTTCAGCCGCTTCGACACCGCCATCGCCGCGCGCCGATCTGAGGATGTTCATCATCGGCGAACCAAGCAGCCTTGCCACATAGGTGCTGGTTGGGCGGTCGTAAATCTCTGCCGGCGTACCGATCTGCCTGATCTTGCCGTCCTCCAGGATGGCGATGCGGTCGGCGACCGACATCGCCTCTTCCTGGTCGTGCGTGACGTAGATCAGCGTCTTGCCGAGTTCGCGCTGGATGCGCTTCAGCTCGACGCGCGTTTCTTCGCGCAGCCTGGCGTCGAGCGCCGAGATCGGATCGTCCATCAGATAGGCATTGGGATCGCGCACCAGAGCCCGGGCGATCGCCACGCGCTGCCGCTCCCCGCCCGAAAGCTGTCCCGGCGGCTTGTGCAGGATATGGCCGATATGCAGCTTCGCCGCGACGTCCGTGACCCGCCGCTCGATCTCGGCCTCGGCGACCCGGCGTTCGACCAGGGGAAAGCGGACATTTTCGAGCGCGCTCATATGCGGGAACAGCGCCAGGTTCTGGAACACCATCGCCACGTTGCGCTCGGCCGGCGACATCGCGTTGACCGGCCTGCCTCCGATCAGGATTTCGCCGGTGTCAGGTGCCTCCAGCCCGAGCACCAGGCGCAGGATGGTCGACTTGCCCGACAGCGGCGGACCGAAGAAGCAGAAGAACTCATTGTCGTTGACGGTGAACGAGGCGTCGTCGACGGCGAGTGTATTGCCGTAGCGTTTGGTCACATTACGGAAGACGATATCGGCCATCTCAACCCGCCTTCATCGCAAGGCCGGTAGCGGCGTCGAAGACGCGCACCGACGACGTAGTGGGAGCGACGACAGCGGTATCGCCGATAGCCAGCCCGACATCATTGTCGAACACCGTTTTCACAGCCGCCTCGCCCTGGCCGAGATGGACGATGGTGCGCGCACCGATCCGTTCGACAAAGGTCACCGGCATTGCGAGGCCCTGCCCATTCTGCACCAACGTCGCCTGTTCAGGCCGGAATCCGTAAAGCACCTCGCCGCGTACATCACGCATGGCCGCTGCGAGTTCGCCCGGCAGCGGCGGCGTGACGCCCAACGGTCCGAGATCGACGACCAGTCCGCGGTCGCTCTCCGCCGGCCTGCCCTTGAGCAGATTCATGCCCGGCGCACCGATAAAGCGGGCGACGAAGACATTGGCTGGATCGTTGTAGACCTCGAGCGGCGTGCCGACCTGCTGCAAAACCCCATGATCCATGACCGCGATGCGGTCGGCCATGGTCATCGCCTCGAGCTGGTCGTGGGTGACATAGACCATGGTCTGGCGGAACTGCCGCTGCAGCTGCTTCAGTTCGGTGCGCATGACGGCCCGGAAAGCGGCGTCGACATTGGAGAGCGGCTCGTCGAGCAGGAAGATCGCCGGCTCCATGATCGCCGAGCGGCCGATCGCCACCCGCTGCAATATGTTGACCGACAGCCTGTCGGCCTTGCGGTCGAGCAGCGGCGAAAGCTGCAGCATCTCGGCGACGGCGCCGACGCGACGGTCGATCTCGGCTTTGGCGGCACCCCGCATCCTCGGCCCGTAAGCGAGGTTCTGGCGCACCGTCATATGCGTGAAGATGGCGTAGTTCTGGAAGACGAAGCCGACGCCACGCCGGCCCATCGGCACGCCGGCCATGTCGCGGTCGCCAAACAGGATCTTGCCGCCGGTCGGTTCTTCCATGCCGGCGATCATGTTCATCGTCGTCGACTTGCCGCAGCCCGACGGGCCGAGCAGCGCCATGAACTCGCCATCTGATATTGCCAGGTCCATGGTCTTCAGCGCGGTGAAGTCGCCGAATTTCTTGACCAGGTTTTGCAGGTGGATGGCGCTCATGCCGGAACCTCGCGTGCACGCGCCATGCGCTTCATGGCAAACACCGCGACGATCGACAGCACGACCAAAATGGCCAGCGCGATCGCCGCCACATAGCCCCAGATCAGGTCCTGCGTGGTGAGCTTGTAGATGTAGACCGAGATGGTTTCGGTAGCGACGCCTGGACCGCCGCCGGTCATGATGTAGAGCGTGTCGAAAATCTTGAAGTTCTCGATAACCCGGATCGCCAGCGCGATGATGATGATCGTCTTCATCTTCGGCAGCACGATGGTGACGAAGCGCTGCCACGGATTGGCGCCGAGCAGTGTCGCCGCCTTGATCTGGTCCTCCGGCACGCCAACCAGGCCGGCGAGCAGGATGAGGAACATCAGCGGCGTCCACTGCCAGATGTCGGCGACCATCACCGCGATCAGCGCCAGCGTCGGGTCCGACAGCCAGGCGATGGTGACAGGAGAGCCGGTGAGCGACGACAAGATGTCGTTCACCGGGCCGCCCGACTGGAACAGCATGAAGAACATGTAGCCGGCCACCGCCGGCACCACCATCATCGGCATCAGCAGGATCGAATAGAAGACGCGCTTGCCCGGGAAATCGTCGGCAAACAGTGTCGCCAGCGCCAGCCCAAGCAGGAATTCCGCCGGCACGCAGACGATCATGACGATAGCCGTACGCTTCAGCGCGCTCCAGAAGCGCGCGTCGGCGGCGAGATCGGTGTAGTTGGCAAAGCTGTTCCACATCGACCAGGCGTTCCACCAGCCGGTGCCCGACAGGGGCGACCAGTCGGTGACGCTGATGTAGAGCTGCATCAACAGCGGGAAGGCCGAGATGAACAGCACCAGGATCTGCGCAGGTAATGTCAGCCGGAAACCCAGCCTTGCGCCCTCATCGCGCGAAACCGGCTTTGCTCCGACGGCTTTCACCTCATCCTTGGAAGTCATGACAGTCACCGCGCTCATTGCTTGAGCGCCCCGAATGTCAACCCGCGCACCAGATGGCGTTGGATGGCGATGCCCATGATGACCGGCGGCACGGCCGCGACCAGGCCAAGCGCCGCCTTGGCGCCATAGAGCTGCCCGGTCATCGAGGAGGATAGCGAGGCCATGTAGACCGGGATGGTCACCCATTCGCGCGTCGTCAGAAGCAGCGCGATCAGATAGTCCGACCAGTTGAGGATGAAGACGAAGAGCGCGGCACTGGCCAGCGGCGCGCGCATCATCGGCAGCGTGATGCGGGTGAAGACGCGCAGCCGCGAACAGCCCTCGACAAGCGCTGCCTCCTCGATCTCGCGCGGCATGTCGTCGAAGAAGGTCTTCATCAGCCAGAAGGCGAACGGCAAGGTGACGATGCCGTAGATCAGCGCCAGGCCCCACCAGCTGTCGGTGAAGTTGAGGAAAGCCCACATGATCATCACCGGGATCATGACCGCCATCGGGGGAAAAATCCTGAGCTGGATCAGCGCCAGCGGCAGGTTCTGGCCGGAGCCGAAACGCGAGAGCCCATAAGCCGCCGCAGTGCCCGCCGACATGGCGATCACCGTGCCGAAAACCGCCGACAGCAGCGATGCGAGGATCGGCTTCAGCGCGGTACGGTCGAGCGCGACGATCAAATTGTTGGTCGACTCGCCGAAGACGAAACGAAAATTGCTGAGCGTCGGGTTCTTCGGCCACCAGGTCAGGTCGGCGCCGGTCGCCGACCATTCGGCGATCGGCTTGAACGCCATCGATACCATCCACAGGATCGGCACCAGCGTCACCGCCATGGCCGCGAAGATCGCGGCATAGCGGAATATCAGGAAAGGAACGGAACGCTTCATCTGGCGGCTTTGCTGGTGGCGTTGTGGGCGGAGGGGAAAAGCAGGCTCCTCCCCTCCTTCGATGTGATCCAGGGAGATGGATCAGACGATCGGGTCGAGAACTGTCGGCCAGGCCTCCTTGTTGGTCTTGATGGCTTCGAGCAGTTTGTCCTCGCCGGTGCGCCGCACGATCTTCTTCCACTCCGCCTCGGTATCGGCCATCGCCTGCTCCGATGTCTTGGCCTTGGTCAGCGCCGCCATGAGGTTCTCGTCGAGCGCATTGTGGAAGGCTGTCGCGCCGGGATAGTTGATGGTCGGCACGGTGCGCGCCACCGTCTCGCGCACGACGTCCATGTGGTAGGCATGATAGGTCTGGCGCACCAGCGGATCGGAGAAGTCCGAAAGCCGGAACGGGTCCAGATAACCGCCGGGATTGGCACTCATCCAGGCGTAGATACGGGCCGAGCCCAGCCATTGCAGCAGGAGATAGGCGACCTCCTGGTTCTTCGACTGCGACGAGACCATGCCGGTCAGCGAGAACCACAGCACGGAGCGGCTGATCAGCTTGCCGTCGATCTCGCGGCCGGGCGGCAGCATCGAGCCGATCTTGCCGGTGACGGCCGAATCCTTGTTGCCGGCATTGTCGAGGAATTTCGGCAGGTTGGAGAAGGCGCAGGTCATCGCCGCACCACCCTTGGCGAAGTTGCCGTATTGCTCCGGCCAGCCCCAGGAGATCGCATCCGGCGAATGATGTTCGAGCGAAGCGACATATTCGTTGGTGGCGGCGATGCCTTGCTCGGAATTGATCATCGGCTTGCCGTCATCGCCAAACAGGAATTGGTTGGGCGAAGCCATCGAGACATAGCGCTGGTACCAGTTGGTGTAGCCCCAGCCCTGGTTGCGCAGGTCGGTCGAGCCGAACAGGCCCTTGTCCGGACGCTGGAAGAAGGCGGCGATGTCGCCATGCTGCTTCCAGGTCTTCGGCGGCGCCAGATCGTAGCCGTATTTGTCCTTGAAGGCCTTCTTCTCGGCTTCGTCGCCGAACAAATCGGTGCGGTAGACCCAGGTCTGGAAGTCGCCGTCCAGCGACACGCCATAGTTGGAGCCGCGGTATTTGTTGAGCAGCGACACGCCCTTGGCGCCGTTGACATAGCCGCTGACGGGATCGTCCCATTCGGGCTTGTGCTGCGCGACAAAGTCATCGAGCTTGGCGATGCCGCCGGTTTCGGCGAGGTCGCCGAGGCGGTTCCATTCGGTCGAATAGATGTCGTAGGCCCCACCCTTGGTGGAGATGTCCTGCATCGTCTTGGTGAATTCCTGGCCGTTCGGCAAACCGACGATTTCGATCGCGATGCCGGTTTCCTTTTCCCACAGCTCCTTGATCGACGGCGCACCGGCCGGGAACGGCTGCGTGAGCTGCCCGATCGAGCCGTCGGACAGGCCGAGCACGATCTTGGCGGGCGCCTTGCCGGCGCCCTTCAGCGCCTTGGCCGCCTCGATGGCGCGGCCTTCCGGCGTGTCGGCGCCATACTGGTAGCGCTCGGCTCCATCGAAGCCCGTCGGGCCGCCGATCATGCCTGGCGCCAGCGCGTCGGCCGCATAGGCGCGGCCGGGACGAATGAATTGGGGTGCGATACCAGCGGCGGCCATGATCACAGCCGCCTTTCCTCCGGATGCCAGCAGCCGGCGCCGCGAGATGCGGATCAAGTCAGACATTGAAACTCCTCCCTCAGGGCCACGTTTCCTCCACGGCCCTTATGAGGGATATTGACGGCAGCATGGCAAGGCTGTCAACATCATAAATAATCAAAACACCTCACAACATCGCAATAGGGCAAGGAAATGCACAAAAACGGGATCCATGCATCATGCCGGGTGCTTCAATTTGAGGGCACACGACCCTTCCCGGCCCTGCGCAGCCCTGCCGGACCATTTGATTTAGCGCGGCGGCTTGCGCATGGGCTAAGGGCGGATACATCATTTCCCATCAGAATCGCCGATGGCGGGGAAGCCGTCACCAGCCGATCTGACGCATGCAGGAGATGAAAGACGGTGCGTTCCACCCTGACTGACATAGCCCGGGAAGCCGGCGTCTCGGCCGCCACCGTCGACCGCGTGCTCAACAACCGACCCGGCGTGCGGGCGCGCACGCGCGAAATCGTGCTCGAAATGGCGCAGCGCCTCGGCTACATCGCCGAAGGCCCGAACGGCGCGCCGCCACGGCCTGCGCCCGGCGAGGTCATCCGGCTCGACTTCGCGCTGCCGGCCGGCACCAATTCCTTCATCAAGATGCTGCACCGGCACATCGAGGCACAGGCTCTGGCGCGGCCCGACCTCGATGTCCATATCGCCACCATCGAGGGCTTCAATCCTGACCGGCTCGCCCGCCTGCTGCAGGACCTGCGCGGACAGACGCAAGGCGTCGGCGTTATAGCGCTCGACCATCCGACGGTGCGCGAAGCGATCCGATCCCTGTCGGCCAACGATATCAAGGTGGTGACCATCGCCTCCGACATCCTGCATGTGCCCAGGGTCGCCTATATCGGCATCGACAACCGCGCCGCCGGGCGGCTGGCCGGCTATCTGCTCAACCGCTTCATGGGATCGGGGCATCCGGGCAAGGTGGCGCTGTTCGCCGGCTCGCTGTCCTATCGCGGCCACGAAGAACGCGAGATGGGGTTCCGCCACGTCCTGACCGAGGAATCACCCAACCTGCAGATCGTCGAGATGCGCGAAATGCTCGACGACCGCGAGAAGGCCTATTCGGAGGCATCGGCCCTGCTGGAGCGGCACCCCGACCTTGCCGCGATCTACAATGTCGGCGCCGGCAACACCGGCATCGCCCGCGCGCTCAAGGAGCACGGCCGCGCCCAGTCCATGGTCTTCCTCGGCCACGAGGTGACGGACGGCACCAAGGACCTTCTGCTCGACGGCACGCTCGACGCGGTCATCGACCAGAACCCGCGCGTCGAAGCCCGCGAAGCGCTCAACACTTTGACCCATGCGGTCCGGGGATTGCCCTATGAACTGCACCAGCCAAGGCTGCAGGTGATCTTCAAGGAGAACATCCCTGAGATTTGACGGACCAGACGAACGGGGCAGCGCGGTAAAGCGCCCGCCCCGCTCGATGCTTCCAGTCTATTGGACGGCAGCGACTTCAGCCGCGGCGCCATCGACAAAGCTCTTGTCGACCCATTTGCCGTAGTCGATCGAGCCCCTCAGCAGCCCGGCGCTGGCCATGAATTTCTCCTCGCCCTGCAAGGCGGCGATCGCGTCGTCGGTGAGTTTCGGATCCTGGTGGAACACCCCGTCGGCATAGGTCTTGCGGACGGATTTTTCCGACGACTTGGTCGCCTCCACAAACGTCTTGATCGTCTCGTCCGGATGAGCGTCGGCCCAACGCGAAATCTCGATATCGACCTTCAGCAGCCGCTTGACCAGATCGGGATATTTCGCCGCGAAGGCGCCGTTGACCGAGATCACGTTCGGCACGTTCCATTCCGGATGGGTGCTGGTGTCGAACAGCACCCGCGCCTCGCCGGTGTCGACCAGCTTGGCCGCCGTCGAATCCGTCTCGACAATGGCGTCGATATCGCCGCGCAGCAGCGCCGGGCCGGATGCCTCGAAAGGCAGGTTCAGACCTTCGACGTCATTGGTGGTCAGGCCGACGCTGTTCAGTGCCTTGCTGAAGTTCGAATGCCGCACCGTTCCGGTGAGATAGGCGACCTTCTTGCCCCTGAGATCCTGCAGCGTCTTCAACGGCGAGTCGGTTTTGACGACGATGTAGGAACCGCCGGCCTTCACATAGCTCGATAGGCCGATCAGCTTGACGTCGGCGCCGGACGCAGCAACGCGCAGCGCCGGATTGTTGCCGGTATAGGTGAACTCGATGGCGCCGGTCGCCAATGCCGTCGTGGCTTCCGAGCCGCCGTTGAAGGTCACCAGTTCGACCTTGATGCCGTCCTTGGCGAATTCCTTGTCCCACCAGCCGTCCTTCTGGGCGAGGATGAATTTGAGGTGCCCCGGCGCCGTGCTGCCGATGCGGATGATGTCAGGCTTGTCCTGTGCGAAGGCAGGCATGCCGCCAAGGCCGATGACGACGGCAATGGCGCCCTTCAGCAGCAGCCGGCGAATTGCGTCGAATGGAATGTTGGGCATGGGAAAATCCTTCCTGTTTGGAATGATGGGGCCGCTTAAATGAGCGAGGTCTCGGACTGGCCCTTCCAGGCTGTTGCCCAGCGCTCGAACCAGACGAGCAGGTAATTGACGGTCAGGCCGATGACGGTGAGCGTCAGGATGCCGGCATACATGTCGGCCGTTTCCATCATCAGCTGCGAATTCTGGATGAGGAAACCGAGGCCGGATTTGGCCGCCAGCATCTCGGCGCCGATGACCGCGAACAGCGAGGATTTCACCGCCAGCCGAGCGCCGGCGACGATCGAGGGAATGCTGGCCGGCAGGATGACTTTCCGGAACAGGTCGAAGTCGGACGTGCCCATCGAGCGCGCCGCCTTGATGAGCAGCGGATCGACCGATTTGACGCCGCTGATCGTGTTGACGAGGAGAAAGAAAACCGAGGAGTAGAAGGTGATCGCGACCTTCGATTCCTCGCCGATGCCGAGCAGCAGGATGAACACCGGCAGCAGCGCGAATTGCGAGGTGTTGCGCAGCGTCTGCACCAAAAGGTCGGAAACCTTCTCGAACAGCGAATAGCGCCCCATCAACAGACCGAGCGGGATGGCCACCACCACGCCGAGTGCGAAGCCGATCGCAGCGCGCTGCAGGCTTATGCCGATATGCTCGATCAGCACGCCCGAGGCGAGCAGCGCCCACCAGGCGACCAGCACCTCGCTCAGCGGCGGAAAGAAGATCCGGTTCAGCCAGCCGAGCCGGGGCGCGATCTCCCACAGCAGGAAGAACAGGCCGAGCAGCGGCAAGCCATAGAGGAATGTGCCGCGGCTCGCTTTCTTGCTCCGGATCTTGGCGTTGGCCTTGATGGCGGGGACCCTGGCGGCGGCGACCGTTTCGCCAGCGCCGGCAAACAGGTGGAGCGCTCCAGCGGAGCCAAACTTCTCGGTCAGATAGGCCATGGGTCCAGTTCCTCAGTGACTGAAGGCTGGCGACAGAGTCCAGTCCTTCTGCGCCTTGTTGACCTCGTCGCGCAGCACGTCCCAGACGCGAGCGCGATATAGATTGAATTCGGCGCTGGCGCGGATGTCGCCGTCGCGCGGCCGTGGCAGGTCGATATCGATGATCTCCTTCACCGCGCCCGGCCGCGCCGTCATCACCACCACCCGGTCGGCGAGGAAGATCGCCTCGTCGATCGAGTGGGTGACGAAAATGACAGTCGTGTTGATCTTGCCCCAGATCCGCAGCAGCTCGCCTTGCAGAAGCTCGCGCGTCTGCTGGTCGAGCGCCGCGAACGGCTCATCCATCAGCAACACTTCCGGGTTGCTGGCCAGCGCACGCGCGATCGCCACACGCTGCTGCATGCCGCCGGACAGCTGGTTGGGAAAACGGTCCTCGAAGCCGGCAAGGCCGAACAGCGACAACAGATGGCGGGCCGTCGCCGTGCGCTCAGCCTTGGCCACGCCGCGCACTTCCAGCGCATATTCGATGTTGGCGAGCGCCGTGCGCCAGGGAAACAGCGCATATTGCTGGAAAACGTAGCCGGTCTTCGGGTCGGGCCTGGTGATGCGCCGGCCATCGAGCTTGACGTCGCCGCCGGTCGCCTGCGTCAGCCCGCCAATGATGTCGAGCAGCACCGACTTGCCCGAGCCGCTGGGGCCGACCAGCGTGATGAACTCGCCCTTACGGATCGAGAGGTCAACGCCGTCGAGCACGGTGACGCGGTCGGTCGCCTCGCCATCGACGGTGACGAACTGCCCCGGCTTGAGCTGGAAGGTCTTGCTGATGTCGCTGACGACGATACGGTCCATATCTGTCTCCGATCGGTTCACTGCGCCACGCGGATGCGGTGCGTCGGGTCGAATTCCGAGCCGCCGGCCTTGCCGCGCTTCCAGCCGAGCGCGCGGGCATAGGAGCCAAACAGCTGTCGGGCGTCGGCCTGAGCTTCCGTGATGCCGGTCGGCCCTTCGGCGAACTCGGCCACATAGAGCGCGTCGGTCGGGCAGTAGATCTCGCACAGGAAGCAGGTCTGGCAGTCCTCCTGGCGGGCGATCACCGGCACGCCGCTCTCGGTCGCGTCGAAGACGTTGGCCGGGCACACCTTGACGCAGATGTCGCATTCGACGCAGCGCGTGGCCGAGACGATCTCGATCATGACGCCAGCTCCGCCAGCCGCTCAGGCGCGCCTGCGATGCGGAACGCATCCACACCGGTGATGACCAGCCGGTGCGCGAAGGCCGGGCTCTTGCCCGGCAAATCGGTGCGGCGATGCATACCGCGGCTCTCGGTGCGGTGCAGCGCTGCGGCCACGGACCAGCGCCCGGCGGCGGCGATCGAAGCTGCCTCTCGGGTACGGACCCTATCCAGCCCGTCGCCTTGCAGATGGTCGCGCACGTCGCGCCAGACACTCTCCAACCGCTCGCCGCTTTTCTCCAGGCCTTCGCCGGTGCGGAAGAAATTCTTGTCGAGCGGCGTCACCTCACTGCGCACCGCCTCGATGACTTCGCCTGCCGAGATGTCGACGCGCGGCGATGATGCAGGACGTAATCCAGCCTGGCCAAGCGACTGCACCTCAGTGCGGAATGCCTTGCCGGTCCGGCGCTTGGCATGGGTCGAAGCGCCCTTGCCCGCCCACCAGCCGCTGGCCAGCGCCCAGGACGAATTGACGGCGCCGCCGCCCGACACCGCACCGGTCATGATCTCGCGGCTGGCCGCGTCGCCGGCGACATAGAGGCCGGGTACGCCGGTGGCGCAATCGTCGGAGACGATGTCTATGCCGCCCGTGCCGCGCACCGTGCCTTCGGCGCGCAGGGTGATGCGGAACAGCTCGCTGAAAGGGTCGATGCCGGCGCGGTCATAGGGCACGAAGCAATTCGGCTGGCCCTGGCGCAGCCAGCCCTGCAGCGCTGGTTCGGCCTGATCGAGTCGCGCGTAGACCGGGCCGTCGATCAGCGCGCGCGCCACTTCCTCCTCGCGGTCGCCGATGCCGTTGCGCAACGGCTCGCCGGTCGGCCCGACGATCGGTGAGCCATCTTCGCGATGGAACGACGCCCAGCGGAACGGCAGCCCCTTGTTCAACGAGGAGCCGTAGGGCGCCAGCGTGTATTTGCCGGTGAACTCCATGCCCGACAGGCTGGCGCCGGCCTCCGCCGCCATCAGATAGCCGTCGCCGGTCAGCCCGGTCGCGCCGAGGATGCGCTCGCGGAAAGCGCAGCCACCGGTCGCCAGCACCACCGCGTTGGCGTCGACGCGCCAATCCTGGCCGATCTGCCTGGCGACACCGGCGGCGCCGACGATGGCATCGCCGTCCGACAAAAGTTCGAGCGCGGGATGATGGTCGAGGACGGTGACGCCGGCCAAAAGCACGCGGCGGCGCATGAAGCGCATGTAGTCCGGGCCGCGCAGATTGGCGATGTAGAGCCGGCCGTCATCCTCGCTCGGGAAGGGATAGCCCCATTCGGAGAGCCTGAGCAGGTTGCGGTAGGCGGTGTCAACGCAGCGCAGCATCCAGCGCGGGTCGGCGAGTTCGCCGGTGCGCTGCCAGCGTCGCTCGACCACGGCATGCCTGTTGTCGCCCGGCGGCACACACCAGGTGCCGGTGTTGGACGGCGCGGTGGCGCCGCTGGTGCCGAGATAGCCCTTGTCGGCCAGCACCACCTTGGCGCCGGCCTCGGCCGCGGCGACTGCTGCCCAAGCTGCCGACGGACCGCCGCCCAGCACCAGCACGTCGGCCTGGAGCAGCAAGCTGTCGGAAGCGGATTTTTGCGGCTTGGGCATGGAGACCTGGCGAATAAAGTCGAAGCAGGCGCTAGGCCGCGCGGGCCGCGCTGGAAGACCACACCGGCTCGTTGCCCGCGCTCCACTTGATGTTGCAGCCGATCGACGGCGCCTGGCTGGCAGTGGGCCTGCCGCCCTCCAGCACCGTATCGACCGCCGCGCTCAGATCGGCACCCGTCACCGGCTTGCCGTTGCCCGGCCGCGCATCGTCGAACTGGCCGTGATAGGCGAGCCGCCGGTCAGTGCCGAACAGGAAGAAGTCGGGCGTGCAAGCCGCGCCATAGGCTTTCGCCGTCTGCTGCGACGCATCCTTGAGATAGGGGAAGGAATAGCCGAATTTTTCGGCCTCCTCGCCGATGCGGGCGAGCGTCTCCTCCGGATGCGCCTCGTGGTCGTTGGCGTTGATCGCCACCACCTGCAGCCCCTTGCCGGCGTAATCCCTGGCGAAAGCGGCAAGCTGCTCGCGGATCAGCACGACGAACGGGCAGCGGTTGGAGATGAAAGCGACGAGCAAGGCCGGCTTGGCGTCGAAATCGGCAAGGCGGTGCAGCACACCTTGCGCGTCGGGCAGCAGGAAGTCGGCGGCCCTGGTGCCGAGGTCGACCGGATTGGACTCTGTTTTCGGCATCGATGCGCTCCCTTGTGCAACCATTTTCACAGGCCAAGATGCGAGCGCTCCGAGCATTCGCAGTTAGTCTATGAATTTAGTATAATTATAGGCTGGAGAGCGCATTCACGGTCAACCGCGCGGCTTAGAATATCGTGCCAATGTTTCAGGCCGAGCCGCCAAGTTTGTTCGGGCGGAAGCCGATCCGGAGAAATCCGGACGGACAGCATTTATGAAGCGCAACGGGGTTCGGCGACGAAATTGTACTGCCCAGCCGAACCGTCTTGCGATTTTCGCGACGTCATTCCCCTTCCGGATAGAGCGCTTTCGCCAGGTCGCGGATCGCATCCGATGTGCGCGGGCCGAAGCCGATCATGTAGGCGCCGTCGAGCACGACCAGCGCCTTGTTGGCCGCCGCCGGCGTTGCCGCCAGCGCGCGGTTGCCGAACACCAGATCGGCCGTCGGCCCGCCCTTGCCGTCGCTCATCATCAGGATGACGTCAGGCGCCATCTCGATCAGTTTTTCCTCCGACGCCGCCTTGTAGCCCTGTACGATGTCCATAGGGTTGAGGCCGCCGGCATAGCGGATGATGGCGTCGGCAGAAGTACCCGCGCCGGCAGCGCTCAGACGTACCAGGCCATGGAAGAACACCACCTTCTTGCGCCGCTCCGGCGGAATTTGCGACGCCAGATCCGCGGCAGCCTGAAAGGCGGTGAGCACCTCGGCGGAAACCGCCTTGCCCTTGTCCTCGAGCCCAAGGCTGGCGGCGATCAACGTGATCTTGTGCTCGATGCCTTGCGGGCTGTTGTCCTGCGGGACCAAGACGATCGGGATTGCCAGCGACTTCAGCACCTCGACCGCTTCAGGAGGCCCGCTGTCTTCTGCGGCCAGGATCAGGTCGGGACGCAGGCTGGCCAGCCCCTCGACCGAAAGCTGGCGGCGGTAGCCGACATTGGGTTTTTGCGCGACTTCAGGCGGATATTTGCTGCCGCGATCGATAGCGACGATTCGCCCGCCGGCGCCCAGCGCGTGGACGATCTCGGTGACGTCGGAACCGAGCGTCACGATCCGGGTCGCCGCGCCCGGCACGACGGTTCGCCCCAGCGCATCGACAACGGTCTCGGCGGCCAGCGCCTTGAAGCCGCAGGAAGGCGCCAGCACCGACAGTGCCAGAAGCAGCACCGCCGCGATCCTGCCCGGTTGCGACAAGTGGATCGTCTTGCCTTCGCCTAAACTGCCGACCATGCCGCTGTTCCCGTGCCAGATGCTTCTCGAGGATGGTCGGCTATAAATTTAAAGTTGACTTGTGTCATCATGTTTTAATATGTGACCCGTGCCCTGACCTGCCTGGTCGAGGGATTTTCAATCATGCCAGCCAAGGCCGCTCAGCCACCGCCAGCAGTTTTGCTTTTGCTTGGGGGCTGCATGACAACGACAACAAACACGACATTGATGGCGAGCACGGCGCTCGCCTTCGTGCTCGGCCTCTGCGCCGTGCCTCTTGCCAGCGCGCAGGAACAGGACCGGGAGAAAAAGGCCGCCGCCAAGACCGGCCGCCTGGCGCCGGCCAGTGTCGCGCAGAACCAGCCGGCGACGATGCTCGACGTGATCACCATCTCGGCAACGATGATCAAAACGGCAGTGATCGAATCGATGGCCGCCATCAGCGCCGTCGATCAGGACGAACTCAACCGCATCCAGCCCGACACAGCTGCCGACATCTTCCGCACCACACCGGGCGTCGCTGCCTCGATGAATGGCGACGATCCCGCAACCGCCATCAACATCCGCGGCCTGGAGCAATATGGCCGCGTCGTCGTCACCCTCGACGGCGCCCGCCAGGACTACTGGCGCGTCGGTCATGGCTCTGGCTCGTTCTATGTCGAACCCGACCTGATCAAGGAAGCCACCGTCATTCGCGGTCCGGTCTCGAATGCTTATGGTTCCGGCGGCATCGGCGGCGTCGTCTCCTTCGAGACCAAGGATGCCGGCGATTTCCTCAAGAAGGATGAGCGCTGGGCGCTGAGCGAGAAGCTCGGCTACGAGGACAATGGCGACGGCTTCACCACCAGCACCACCGGTGCCTACCGCTTCAGCGACGATGCCGATATCATCGGCAACCTCATCTACCGCGACCGCGACAGCTACACCGATGGCAATGGCGACACCGTGCCATGGAACGGCGAGCGGGTGACCAGCGGCTATCTGAAGGCGACGTTGCGGCCGGCCGATGGCCATGAGCTGAAGCTCGGCGCCATCCTGCAGCGCTACAACGACCAGATCACCGGATCGAGCGGCTCGGCCTCGCCGACCCTGAGCCGCTATGACACCGACACCACCAACCAGACCTACACCGCCGCTTACACCTGGAAGCCCGACGACAACGCGCTGATCGACTTCAGCGCCAATGCCTATCACAACCGCACCCGCGCCGAGCAGACGCAGGTCTGGCCAACCTCGGCGATCGGCAATTTCCGCTTCTACGACGTGGCCACGACAGGTTTCAATGTGAAGAACTCCTCGCGTTTCGACGCCTGGGGACTAGCACATACGCTGACCTACGGACTCGACTACTACTATCTCGAGGCCTCCTCGGAAGCGGCGCATTTCGGCGCTGGCCAACAGCAGGGTTATGGCGGCTTCCTGCAGTGGCAGGGCGATTACGAGGATTGGCTGCAGGTCATCGCGGCGATGCGCTATGACGGTTACCAGCTCGATGGCGAGACGCGCATCCCGTCACCGCAGGAAGCCTCGATCTCCGGCGATCGTTGGTCGCCCCGCCTCACCGTCGGCGTCACGCCATTCGATGGCTTCCAGCTCTATGGCACCTATTCCGAAGGCTACCGGGCGCCGGGTCTGCAGGATGTCTTCCGTGGCGGCGGCGCGCATGGCGGCGGTGATACATATCGGCCCAATCTTCTGCTGCAGCCCGAGACGGCAAAGAACTGGGAGGCCGGCGTCAACGTGAAATATGACGATGTGCTGACGGCGGGTGATCGGCTGCGCGCCAAGGTCAACGTTTTCCACACTGACGTCGAGGATTACATCGACGTCGACCTCACCGTGCTGCCGCGCACGGCAATCAACATCGGCGACGCACGCCTGAAGGGCGTAGAGGCCGAGATGGTTTATGATTATGGCTGGGGTTTCGTGAACCTCTCCGGCGCGCTGATCGACGCCAAGGTCGTCAGCGGCGTCTATTCCGGCCAGGCGTTGAACAACACGCCGCTCGACCGCTTCTCGGCCACGATCGGCTTCCGCATGCTGGAGGACCAGCTCACCGTCGGCGCGCAATATCTCAGCGTCGGCAAGATCACCCGCACCAGCCGCACCAATCCCAACGCCGTGCCGGTCGCCGATGACGGTTTCGATCTGGTCAATGTCTTCGCCAACTGGCGCGTCAACGACAACCTCAAGCTCGATTTCGGCGTCGATAACATCTTCAACACCGCCTACACCGATCCGCAAAGCGCATGGTCGACCTCGGCGGCAACAGAACAGGGCAAGGGCCGCACCTTCAAGGTGGCCCTCACCGGCAGGATCGGAGGCTGACAATGAACGAAGCATCGGTGCGTGAACTGGCCTGCGAGGCACGGCTCAACCTGCGGCGTCTGCCGGACTACATGGACAGCATCTCCGACAGGCTGCGGAGCTTCGAGGCCGATGCTTCGCATCAGGGACAGCGCATCGATTTCCGCTTTGCCTTCGGCGGCGCCTCGTTCGACATGGAGCGGCTGGTGATGCGGGCCAATGCTGCCGACCGCGACGGGCTCGCCCGTATCAAGGACCTGCTCGCCACAGCCGTACAGGTCTACGCCAAGGAGGAAAACCCCGAGATCGTCTGGACCGGCGATCTCTCAGGCGAAACCAGCCTCGCCCAGTTCCGCGAGATGGTGGTGACCGATGTTCGCGACCTCACTCCGCATATGCGCCGCATTCGTCTGGCCGGCGAGAATCTCTCGCGCTTCGCCAAGTTCGGCGGCATGCATATCCGCATGCTGTTTCCGACCAGGGACGTCCCCGATCCGCTGTGGCCGGTGCTGGGCGGCAATGGCTTACCGGTCTGGCCCACCGACGACCGGCGCCCAGTGGCGCGCGTCTACACCATCCGCGCGCTTGACGTGGAAAAGGGCATCATCGATGTCGACTTCCTGATCCATCCCGGCGAGAGCGTCGGCTCCGCCTGGGCCATGCAGGCCGCGCCCAGCATGAAGGTTGGCATCATGGGCCCGGTCGGCCGTCCGGTGCGGCAGGCAGAATGGTACGTCATGGGCGCCGACGAAACCGGCTTGCCGGCGCTGGCTCGGCTGCTGGAGACGCTACCGGCCGGGACAAAAGGCGTCGCCTTCGTCGAGATCGCCAATGATGGTGAAAGACAAGCGATCAACAATGGCACGGGCATCGAGGTTCATTGGCTGACACGGGATGGCGTGGCGGCGGGCGAGGACAGACTGCTGGCCGAGGCTGTCCGCTCGGTGGCGTGGCCGCAGGACGGTTCGGCCTTCGGCTGGTTCGCGGCGGAAGCCGCTGCCGCCAAGATCGTGCGCGAATGTTGGCGCGACACGCTGGGGCTTGGTCGCGATCAAACGCTGGCGGCGGCCTATTGGCGGCGTGGCTCTGCCGGATTGATGGCGGGGTGAACTCTGATGATCGGCCCGCGGTCTTTGCCGATGCCGATATCAATTTGATCACCGGAGACAAGGTTCGAAATATCGCACACCACCAGCGGCATGCGGATGTCATAAAGAAATTCGGCAACGATGGCACCGACCGCCAGGATCGGGTCCGGCCGCTCCAGAAGAATACCGGCCGGCGCCGTGCCCCTGCGGATCGCCTCGGCCAGGACCGAGGATGAAGACGACGAGCCGCGCCCGCTCGGCATGACCAAAATCCTGCCAGCGACATTTCGGCCGAGGCCGGGGTGCGAATGGTCTGTTATCTCGCCGGTCTCGGCATCGATACCGCCCCAGAAGCTGAGCGGTTGCGAAAACACCAGCGCCTGACCCTCAGCGTCACCGGCCAGCTGGAAAGTGCCGGTTCGTTCCACCGGTCGCGTCATGACGCGCTCCGCACAACATGCCCGGCCGCAGCAGAGTGGATGCAATCCCGCATCTCGGCGAAGGCGACGGACACACCGATATTGCCGGGTGCGTAGTGCGCCCATTTGCCGGAATTGGTCATCACCACGCCATCGAGGCGTTCCAGGATCGATGTGACATAGGTGCAGGTATCGGCGACCGGGATCAGGCCGAACGCCTCCATACCGGCCAGCGCGCCCTCCTCCTGCAATCGCGTCAGCGTCGCGCGGCCGGTGTTGACATAGATCGGAATGCGCCTACCCGGTGCTGCCTCGCGCAGCAACGGCAACAGTCGCATCCATTCCTCATGCGAAAAATGCGGCGTGCCGAGCGACACGGCCGCCAGCGGCGCGCCATCGGGCACGGTCGATAGCCTGGCCAGCGCATGATCGATGTCGGCGCGGCTGATGCGGATCGTCTCGTCAGGCGCATGACCCTGGAACGCCTCGTCGAGCGTCATCGCTTCCGGCGTGATGCCGACCGCATGGAACAGCGCCACAGCACCCGTCGTTGCCGCCGCCGCGCCCAACGCCTTCAGCTGGTCCTCGTCGCGCGGTTGCGGCAGGCCGGCAATCACCGGAATGCGGTCGCCGCTCGCCTGCCCGATGACAAGTCCGATGCCGACGAACAGGCTGTCGCTCGGCTCGGGGTCGGCAAAGGCCAGTTCGAACAAGATCCGGCCGCGCCGGTTCTCGCTCAGATGCAGCCCCCAGGCCGGCGCACGTCCGGTCATGGCGCAGCACAGATCGATGAAATCGCCATAGCGGTTGGTGCGCGCGCCAATCACCGAATTGGCAAAGACGATGGCGTTGGACTCACCCCAGGCGATCTGCTGCCCAAAGCTCGGCCGGAAGCGCGTCTGGTAGGGCGCGCAGGTGAATGTCGCCTGGCAGCCGAGCTCCAGATGCGCTTTCATCAGCCGGCGCGCCGGCACCTCTTCCGCCGCCGGCATTTTCACCATGCCGGGATGGATGAGATCGAACGAACCGACATTGAGCGTCGTCGGCACCTGCACGCGGCCACCGCCTTCGACCAGCCGCTCGACGAAGTCGAGACCGGCCTTGCCGTGGTAGAGACAGCCGTCGATATGGGCGCCGGCAATGTCGAGCAGGCTGCCCGCGCCGATCGCGTTGGAAAAGGCGACCAGGATTTTCATGGCAGCAGCCGCTGACAGGCCATGCTCGCCGTCGAGCATGGATCGGTCGCGTGCAGTCAGTTCCAGGGTCATCGGTATGCTCCGGGTCGTGCCCGTCTATGCTGTCCCTGATTGCGGACGGTCTGGCAAGACCCGGTGAGGATCAGTTCGCCGCGATCAACACCGTACTTTCAGGCGACCAGCGCAGCACGACATCCTGACCTTCTGCCAGCCGTTCCATGCCGGTATTCTGCACAATCACTTTCAACGTCTGACCAG
This sequence comes from Mesorhizobium sp. BR1-1-3, assembly GCF_020165455.1. NCBI lineage: Bacteria > Pseudomonadati > Pseudomonadota > Alphaproteobacteria > Hyphomicrobiales > Phyllobacteriaceae > Mesorhizobium > Mesorhizobium sp. BR1-1-3. Next base: position 30,922 of record NZ_JAIUIC010000016.1, on the reverse strand, counting down.
CACGCTCGACGAAATAGGTGCTGTTGCTGCCGGCGAAGATGCGCTTGGAAACCTGTCCCTTGAGCATGTTGGCGTTGCCATCCGGTGCTCCGGCATCCCTGGCGATGCGGATGCGTTCGGGCCGCACGGCGCAGCTCGCCTTGGCGCCGGCGGCAAGCTTGGCACCCACACCAGCGGCAATCGCCGTTCCGTCCGCAAGCCTGATGCCATCGCCCGTGCTGTCGCCGCGAAAAATGTTGGCGTCGCCGAGGAAGGTGGCGGCGAACTCGCTCTTCGGCCTGTCATAGATCTCCTCCGGCGGCCCCTCCTGCACCAGCCTGCCGTCGCGCAATATGCCGATGCGGTCGCTCATCGTCAGCGCTTCTTCCTGGTCGTGCGTGACGAAGATGGTGGTGATGCCGATCTCGCGCTGGATGCGCTTGAGCTCGATCTGCATATCGACGCGCAGCGCCTTGTCGAGCGCGCCGAGCGGCTCGTCGAGCAAAAGCACGCGCGGCTTGGTGACGATAGCGCGGGCGAGAGCCACACGCTGCCGCTGCCCGCCGGAGAGTTGGTGCGGCCGGCGGCCACCAAGCTTGCCGAGCTGCACCAGATCGAGCGCGCGCTGCACCTCCGTTGCAATCACCGCCTTGGCCTCGCCGCGCACCGACAGGCCGAAGGCGACATTGTCGGCGACGCTCATATTGGGAAACAGCGCATAGTTCTGGAACACCATGCCGATGCGCCGCTTTTCGACCGGCACCCGCTCGACGCTCTCGCCGCCGATGGTGATGCGGCCCGAATCGGGAAAATCGAAACCGGCAATCTGGCGCAGCAGCGTGGTCTTGCCGCTGCCCGACGGCCCCAGCAGCGCGTAGAATCCGCCATCGGCGAAATCGATGGAGACATTGTCCAGCGCCTTGTGTGCGCCGAAACTGCGCGAGACATCAGATACCTGCACGCCGGCCATTATTTCTCTCCGCCGAATTTGAAGAACCGCGCCGTGAGCAGCATCAGCGCCATCGACACGACAATGATGATCGTCGAGACCGCATTGATCTCGGGCGTGAATCCTTTGCGGATCGCGGCGTAGATTTCCACCGGCAGCGTCGTCTGCCCAGGCGTCGCCAGGAAATAGGACACCACGAACTGGTCGAACGACACTGCAAACGCAAACAGCCCTCCGGCAATGACGCCTGGCATGATCCAAGGCAGCGTGACGCGCCTCGTTATCTGCCACTGGTTGGCGCCGAGCGAGCGTGCCGCCTCTTCCAGCTCCGGCGCGAAGGTCTGCAGCCGGGCCGAGACGACGACGATGACATAGGGCAGCGCCAGTGCGACATGGCCAAGCAGGATCGCATGCAGCCCGCGACCGATGCCGACGCCGAAAAAGAAGATCAGCATCGCCGTGCCGGTGATCAGCCACGGAATGGCGATCGGCGGAAACAACAGCGCCTGCAGGAATTTCTTGCCGTGAAACTCATAGCGATAGAGCGCCAGCGATGCCGCCGAGCCGAGCACGACACAGATGACGGTGGTGATGACGGCGATCTCGACGCTGTTCCAGGTGGCGGCGATCAGCTGGTCGTTCTGCCACAGCGAAGCGTACCATTCGGTCGTCCATTCGAACGGCAATTGGTAGAAGGGCGAGACGTTGAACGACATCAGCGCCATGATGATGATCGGCAGATAGAGGAAGGCGAGCAGCAGGCCGATGTAGAAGCGGCCAAGCCATTCGAGGACGCGGGTCGTCGCCATCACGCGGCCCTCCGCAGCACCGGCGACGCCACCGCCAGGATGACCAGCACCACGGCCAGCAGGATGAAGGAAAGCGCGGCACCGAGCGGCCAGTTGAACACGGCGACGAACTGGTCCTCGATGACCGTGCCGTAGAAGGTGCCGGTGCGACCGCCGAGGATGCGCGGCTCCATGAACGAGCCGACGACGGGGACGAAGATCAGGGCCGCACCCGCGACCAATCCGGGCATCGACAGCGGGATGATCACCCGCTTCAGCACCTGTAGCCGTGAAGCGCCAAGCGAACGCCCGGCCTCAATCAGGGAGTCATCGATCGCCTGCAGCGTGAGATAGCAGGTCAGCACCATGTAAGGCACGTAGGAATGCACCAGCCCGATGATGACGGCTGGATAGGAATACATCAGGTCGATGTTGATCTTGAACGGCAGCACGGCGTTGAGCGCGGTGTCGAGAATGCCGCCCTCGCGCAAAACCATCGCCCAGGAAAAGATGCGCACCAGCCCGTTCGACCAGAACGGCAAGATGACGAGCAGGAAGATCGCCTCGCGGCTGCGCCCCTTCAGCACTTTGGCGAGCACGTAAGCGGCGGGATAGCCGATGACGACGCACCACAGCGTCACTTCGAGGCCAAGCCGCAGCGAGGCCAGCAGCAGTGTCAGATAGAGGCTTTGCGAGAAGAAGGTGGCATAGTTGCCAAGGGTGAATGTCCACGGCTTTCCCGACAGCGGCAGCTCGGTCATGAACGAGAAAAAGACCATGGCCGAGAGCGGCAGGAAGATCGCCACCGTCAGCCAGAGATAGGCTGGCGCCAGCAGCGGCAATGCCGATCTCAGCCCGCTTCGCGACGCTGTCGCAGCTGCCATGATACCCTCCCCCAGGATTGAAACGCCAGCCGGCGCGAACCGCCGGCTGGCCGGGATGTCGGCTCTATTTCACGTCGACCTTCAACTGCTGCCACAGCGCCAGATAGGCTTCGCGCTGGGCATCGGTGATCGGCGCCTGGAACTGGATGCGTTTGGCCACCTCGGGGTCGCCCATGACCTTGCGGTTGAAGGCATCCTCGGGCAGCGCTTCCACCGCCTTGGTGTTGGCGGAGACAGGAGCACCGACCTTGGTGACCCATTCGACGTAGAATTTCGGGTCGATCATGTAGTTGATGAAAGCCTCGGCGCCGGCGACGTTCTTGGCGCCGACCGGAATGGAAAACGCGTCGAGCCAGGCGACGGCACCCTCCTGCGGCACGACCAGAGAGACCGGCAATTTGAAATGCGTCTTGGCGCGATCGGCCGAGCCACTCCAGTAGGTGCCGATGTCGATCTGGTTGGAGGCGACCATCTGGTTCCAGTCGTTCTCCGAACTCCAGAAGGTCTTGATCTGCGGCATCAGCGAGGTGAGCTTCGCCTTGACCGCATCCATATCCTTGATGTCGTTGATGTTCTGGCCCGTTGCGATGGCGCCGAACTGCACCGCTTCGACGGCATCGTCGCGAATGACGACGCGGCCCTTATGGGCGGCATCCCACATCTCGGCGATGCTCGTCGGCGGCTTGTCGAAGGATTTGTCGTTGATGGCGAGCGCGGTGAGGCCCCACACCCACGGCACGCCATAGACCTTGCCGTCATGGACGAGCATCGGCGATCCCGCCTTGTCCTTGCTGATGTCGGCGTAGTTCGCCAATTTGGAGACGTCGATCGGCTGGATCAGTTTGCCGTCCATCGCCTGGTCGTTGAAGGCGGCATTGATCATGACCACGTCGTAGAGACCGGGATTGGTCCGGATCTTGGTCAGCATTTCCTGTTCGGAATTGAAGAAGTCGTTGACGACCTTGTTGCCGGTCGCTTTTTCGAAAGCCTCCACCGCCCATGGTTCGTCCGCGCCGTATCCCTTCCAGTTGAGCACATGCACTTCGTCAGCCTTGGCGGCGAACGCGAGTGCGGAGGTAAAGACGGCAGTCGCCGTCAGCAGAGCAGTCAAGTCAGGCATGCGCATGGTTGGTTCCTCTCTGTGGGTTTGCCCGGTTCCCGGGCTTGTCAGGCTTTCCAGCTGTTATGCATTGGCCTTCTGTGTCCGGCCTGCTCCCGCCGGATCGGCGGCATGGCTCAGGAATGTCTGGATTTGGTGGTCGGTCGGCGCCGACGAGCCGCCATGGCGGGTGACCGATATGGCCGCTGCCGCATTGGCATAGCGCGCTGCCTCGAAGGGCGGGATGCCGCGCGCCAGCGCGCTGACGAAAGCACCGATATGGGTGTCGCCGGCGCCATTGGTGTCGATGGCGGTGACCTTGAAGCCGGCAACGGTCTGCGCCGTGCCGTCGGCCAACCTGATATGGCAACCCTTTGCCCCGGAGCGGATGACCACGCCCGCTGCTTTCGGGCAGTGGTCGCCCAGCAGCCGTACCGCGAGGCCCTCGACATCGCCTGGGCCGGCAATCTCGGCGGCTTCCGTCGTGTTGCAGCTCAGCCATGTGGTGCGGGCAAGCACCCGCGACAGGATGGGACGCGGAATGTCCGTGATGACCGGCGTCGGGTCGAAGACGAAGGGAATACCTGCCGGCAGCGCCTCGATCCAATCAGTGAGCGCATCGCGACTCTTGGGGTAGCTCAGCGTGTAGCCGGAGGTGAACACCCAGTCACCCGGTGCCACCGCGACCGGCGCCATCATGTCGAGGCTGAGAACGCTCTCCGCACCAGGCCACGACACGAAGGTGCGTTCGGCGTCGCTCGAGATCATGGCGACGCAGTTGCCGCTGTCCATCACGGGCGACGGCGGCGTCAGTGTCTCGATACCCTCGGCTATGAAAGCAGCGCGCAGGAAATCGCCATTGGGCCCGCTGCCGAGTTGGCCGCCGAACACCACCCGCATGCCGGTGCGGCTGGCCGCGACCATCATGTTGAAGCCGCCGCCGGCGACCTGGGCAAAGCTCGATGCCGTCTTTTCCATGCCGGGCGCCGGCAGGGCGTCGATGCGGTAGACATAGTCGACCACGGCACTGCCGACATGGACGAGACGGCCGCTCATTCCGCCGCGTCCTTGCCGGAACCGATCTTCGCCATCCTTGCTGCCACGAGATCGGCGGCGAGCGCGCGAACCTCCGACATGTCGAGGCCGACAAGCCGGGCGATATGCTGTTGCGGCAATCGGGAAAAACCGCTGCAGGCGCCGGCCATGCCGGCGGCGATGGCGCCGATCGTATCGGTGTCGCCGCCGAGATTGGCGCTGATGACGGCTGCTTGCCATGGGTCGCCACGCGCGACTTCCAGCACGGCGAAGGCCGCCGGAACGGATTCCTGGCTGGCGACGCCGGTGCCAACCAGATCGGTGATCAGCCGGATCGCATCCCTGATCGCCTTGCCGCGCACGATGTCTTGCGCCCAGACGATGCGCGCGGCGATGTCGCCGCCGGTCACCCAATGTCCGAGTGTCGCCCCTCGCCTCGCCGCCGCGACCCCGCTGGCGGAAGCGTCGCGCCAGCCACCGCCGGCGACGCCGCGGCTGACGGCTGCCGCAACGGCAGCGGCGGAGGCGATGGCAATCGAGGTGTTGTGCGTGGCCCGGCAGGTCTCAGCCACCTTGCCGACGAACCCTTCCAACGGTTCGAGCGGCATCATGATGCCGACCGGCGCGATACGCATCGCCGCACCATTGGTGTCGCCGCTGCGCCCCGCTTCCTCAGCCGGCACACCATTGTTGATGGCATCGATGGCGCGTTTGGTCGATGGCCCCAAAAGGTCATAGCTGCCACGCGCCTTAACCTCGCGTTCCCAGTCGAGCAGCGCATTGACCCAGCGCGCGTGGTCGAAACGGTCGCCGGATTCGACCAGGATGCGGCCGAGCAGCAACGCCTGCTCGGTATCGTCGGTGATGGTGCCGGCGGCCAGTCCCTTCGATACCGGATGATCCGGGAAAGGCTCGATGAAATCCTCGACATGGCCGTAGAGTTCGGCAATGCGAACCGGCGACAAAAGCTGCGTCGGCATGCCGAGCGCATCGCCCAGCGCTCCGCCGACAAGCGCCCCCATGGCGCGGTCAATAGCCTTGCTGGTTGCATCCGACATCGCTCAGAACCTCATATGCAGCGCAAAATGCGCCGGATTGAGCAGGCTGGTGACGTACTCGATCGGCCGGTCGTCGGCGGCGCGCGTCAGCCGGCGGCCACGCAGGAAAGGCGTGCCTTGCGGGCAGCCGAGGATGGCCGCATCCTCGGCATTGAGCATCTCGATCTCGACCCATTCCTCGCCATGGTCGGGAATGAGGCCGGCGACGCGCAGCGTCTGGTGCAGCGAGCCCTCGCGCAATCCGCGCAACGGTACGTCCTCGAGCTCGGAGGACAATGGCAACCGGCTGCGCTCGATGGAGATCGCATGGCCGTCGCTGGCGTTGGTGCGCACCCGGTCGACGGCGATGAAGAACGGGCTTTCGATGCCAAGCAGCGCAGCCAGATCGGGGTCTTCGATGACCTCCAGCCGCAGCGTCCGCGTCTCGGCATTGGCGCCGGCATCGGCCAGCGCGCGCGACCAGCCGATCGAGTCGTCGACCGGCTTGCCGTCGAAGGTGACGAACGAGCCGATACCAACCTTGGTCGTGATCAGCCCGCGGCTGGACAGTTCCTCGAGGCCTTTGCGGACCGTATTGCGGCTAACGGAGAAGCGCTGGACGAGTTCGTTCTCGCTTTGAAGGCGGTCGCCGAAACCGAGGACGCCGGAACGGATCTCATGTTCGAGGACGGTGGCGATCTGCTCGGGCTTGCCCGTGCCGGGAGACAGTTGAACCGCGCGCCGCTTCATAAGGGTACCTGTTCAATGAACCTGTATAATCCTGTTCAATACCGAGGCCCGGATGCTATGTCAACAGATGCCGAAGACTGACCAACAGGCAGCGAAATGTGCGGGATAACCGTGCAGGGCGTGCCGAGAGGCAGGTCAATAGCCCTGAAAAGCCGGTCGGCGATCGCCAAAAAGAGGCATACATCAAGGGTATGGAGCCAGATCCTGATTCAATTTCAGCAGGGGCAGGCTACGGGATCGACACCTCACGCGGTTCGACGAGGATGTCCGCCTCGATAGCGGCGTTGATGAACGCCGCTCTTGCCGCCGAGACTTCTTTCTTTCCCTCGAGCACGGCCAGACAGGCCTTGCGGGCAACCATATGCTTTTGCCCGGTCGCAACCGGCCAGCGGTTCAGCAGGATGTCGGCAGCCTGAGCGACCCGCTCCACGTTGAAGATCGAGTTTCGCGATCGGCCGAGCACAATCCTGACCGGCTCATCGAAACGCTGATCTTGCACGATGCCACTCCCCAAAGTCGGCATTCATCGATTCGCGGCCTTCAACCCCGAGCAATGTGATAGGTTCTGCGCCAAAGGTGCAAGATGTCCGATTCCAGTGGCCAGAAAAATCCCAGGCTGATCGTCGTGGTCGCGTTCGATCGCGGTGAGGATGGCGAGTTGTTCCCAGCCTTTGGACCCGCCGACCAGCAGAGCGAGGATCGCGCCATACGCACCGCCAGGGCTCTGACGGCAAAGCATTCCGGCGTCATCGCCTGGAGCCGTGAGGCCGATCCGACGCTGGGCGAATATGGTCCGCCGAACACGCTCTTCGTCAGCGGTGACGTGCCTGACATGGAGTAGTCGACTGGCGCCAGCATCTGAACGCCTCGCCCATAGGGTTTGATGCGAGCCGGTTTTGCCTCGCCAGCAAGCAAAAGCCCGCTACGGTGAACCGGAGCGGGCCTTGGAGGAGGACAAGGGGTGGGACCCTCTCCTCTTGTTTCCACGGGGGGGTGTGGACCGCAATGACCATACGAAAGTTTTGCAGAGTGCAGGATCACAAGCCGGCTTGCCTGCATCACAATCCGGTGCACGCCGACATTGGGGCGCTCACGAGATTGCGATCAGTTGGCGATAACCCGGCTAGATGCACCCGAGTACGACAAGCACGATGACAATGAGCAGCACGAGCCCAAGGCCGCCGCCGCCATAGGAGCCGGCGCCGTAGGATTGAACGTCGCAGCTGCGATGTTCAAAAGACGAGCGCTCCAAAGGCCTACCGTTCCGCGATTGTGGCGGGCATCGCGCGGAAGAAGTCACGCCAGCAACAGAACAGCCATCCAGGTGATGGCAACCAGAATTTAATTCCGGCACGCCTGTGGACCGCAGAAAGCCCACCAGTGTGGCGGGCTTTCCGATCGGCCGGAGATGGCGAGAAGCCGATTGCAGAAGCAATTACGCGAGGTAGTGAGTTTCAGCTTCACAGAGAGAATACTGAAATTGAAGTGTGTTATATATATCTCAAAATTTCTGAAATAATAAAGTTGTAATATTAGTTTGCACAAACAATGCGCAGATCTATTGACGATCAACGTTACCAGGTGATTGCAGACCGAACGATTCTGCGCGCCGGGGCGCTGTTAAACGACGCCGTAGAACAGCCTGTAGTGGACGCGCTTCATATAGTCCCGGTACTCCGGCGTGGCGGCCAGCAGCGCCTCTTCACGCAGGATGCGGTGCACCTGGAAGAAGGTGATCACCGCGTAGACGGCTAGATTGTAGAAGGAAAAGGCCGATAGCAGGAACAGGAGATGGCCGGCAAGATAGCCGGCATAGATCGGATGCCGCACCAGACGGTAGGCACCGCCTGTCATCACGCCGCGATTGCCCGGCAGAATGGCGAAAGAACGCCCCAGCGATATCTTTCCCCAGATCACGAACCCCAACGCCAGGGCCTGCAGCGGCGCCGCAACATGGACCGGGATGATGGCCACGCCCGGCTCCAGGTCGATGAAACCGACACCGAAGCTGGCGATCACGGAGACAACCACCGTGAGCGGGTTCCAGTCGCGAACCTTCGGCCGACGCGACAGAAGCAGCCAGGTAAAGGTCAGGATCTCGGAAATCGCCACCAGCGCCACATTGATGCGCGTCGGGTCGAGCATCAGGTGATACACGCCGCGGTAGACGAACATGCCCGCGAAGGCCAGCGCGCAGATCCGAAAGAAACCTTCGCGCAAATCCACCAGGATCTCACGCTTTCGGGCTGCGGACAGAATCGTGCCGTCACTGACGTGCGAAAGCGCCTCGCTTTTTGATATGAGCAATGCAGACACCCCAATGATCCCTCAGGGCGACCTTTGCACGCAACCATTGCCGGGCAGTTAATCAACAAGATCAGATCGGTCTTAAATTGGCTGTCGGGGAGCCAGGGCGCCACTTCCAGACGACCTGCTCCCCGCGGTCGCCCAGAAAGACTGGCGACCCATGTCATTTGGTTTTGCCAGACTAGCTCAGATAGTCGTTGCGGAAATAGCTCCCGAAATCCGGGCGTCGAGCAACCAGCTTGCCGTCGGAATCGCGCAAAATGCCGGAGGCGAAGAGATAGTCGCCAATCGCTTCCATCTTGGCCGGATCCATCGTCCCGATGGCCCCGCTTTGGCTGCGTAGATAATGGCCGTCGATCAATGCCTTCAGCGAGGCGTGGATCAGCGCCGGATTGGTCAAGGCATCCTTGTTTGCAGCGATCAGCAGGGTTGCCGCATCGTCGGGGTGGTCGACAGCGAACTGGTAGCCGCGTCGCGTCGCCTGAACGAAGTCGGCCGCAGGCTTAGGATTGGCCTGGAGATAGGCTTCGCTCGAAGAGATCAGCGTCGTGTGCTCGTCAGGCACGCCATAATCGGCATAGACGAAGCTGCGCTGCTTGACGCCCCTGAGTTCGGCTTCGACACCCTCCCAGGTCGAGACTTCGAGCGTGAAATCGACCGACCCATTGGCCAGCGCCTCATAGGCTGAGGTGCCGAGCGTCACCGTCTCGAAATTGCCCTTGCCGCCGTCGTGGCGGATGATGGTCGATATCAGCGCGTTTTCCCAGGCACTGCCGAAGCCGCCATAGATCAAGCCGTCGAGGCTTCTTGGGCTTTTGATCTCGTTGCGTGCCGCATTGAAGACCACGCGGCCTGTTTCGGACTGCACCACCGCATAGACGCCCTTCAGATCCGCCCCGGCGGTTCTCTGGGTGAACAGGCTGATGGTGCCGTTGATGCCGAAATCGGCGACGCGGTTTGCGACCAGCGTGCCAGCACCGGTATCGCTGTAGGGCAGGATGTCGACCTCGAGTCCGGCCTCGCGATAAAACCCTTTGTCGCGGGCGACGAACAGTCCGATGTGGTTGGTGTTGACCGTCCAGTCGAGGGCGACGGTGACCTTTTGTGCCGCCGATTGTGCTCGAGCCCGACGCGTTCCGGCAATCAAGGGAAGGCCGGTGGCAAGGGTCAGCAACAAGGCCTGCCGGCGCGTCAAGTCAGTCATGATCGTGTCCTTTGGATGGATTGGGGTTGAGGATGATGTCGAGGATTTCGGCCTCGAGCGCGCTTGCCTGGCGCGCGGCATCGCCGCCAAGGCTGCGCGGGCGCGGCAACGGCACCCTGATTTCACGCACGATGCGGGCCGGGCGCGCCGACAGCACATAGATGCGGTCGGACAGGAACACGGCTTCGCGCACGTCATGGGTGATCAAGAGCGCCGTCCAGCGATGATGCCGCCACATCTGTTCGAGCCAGCGCTGCATGGCGGTGCGGGTCAGCGCATCGAGCGCGCCGAACGGCTCGTCGAGCAGGAGCATGTCGCGCTCCTGCACCACGGTGCGCAGCAAGGCCGCGCGCTGGCGCATGCCGCCGGACAGCTGCGCGGGAAAATGCCGCTCGAAGCCGGCAAGCCCGAATTCGGCAAACAACGGCGCAACGCGCGCCCGCGCCGCCTGTCTCCTCATACCTTGCACTTCGAGCCCGAGCGTCGTGTTGTCGAGGATGCGCCGCCATGGCATCAGCGCGTCGCGCTGCGGCATGAAGGCGAAGTGCCTGCCGTGGTCGTCGAGCCGCGCGCCGTCGAACAACATCTCGCCCTCGCCATGCTCGGCGCCGGTCAGAAGCTGGAACAGCGTCGACTTGCCGGCACCCGAGGGTCCAAGGATCGAGACGAACTCACCAGCGCCGACGCTGAGCGAAATATCGGCCAGCACGTCGAGCCCACCGAACGCCTTGTGCACATGCCGCAGTTCGAGCCGGCTCATCGCCAGGCCCCCGTCCCGGCAGTTTCCCTGCCGGCTCGCTCCCAGGGCATGGCAAGGCGCTGCAGCAACACGGTCAACCCGAACAGGACAAGGGTCACCGCCGCGCTGACACCGACGGCGGCAAGAACCAGATCAGGACGGAAATTGTTTTTGGCGTTGAGCATGTAGATGCCCAGTCCCTTTGCGGCACCGGCATACTCGGCGAAGATGGCGCCGACCACCGCATAGGTGATGGAGATCCTCAACCCGGCAAAGAAGTAAGGCAGCGCCGAAGGCAGCCGCGCGAGCAGGAAGATGCGCCAGCGCCCTGCCCCCATGGCGCGCAGCATTTGCCCGATCTCGGCCTCGGTCGCCTCATAGCCTTCGACCAATGCGACCAGCATCGGAAAGAAGGTGACCAGCGCCACCAGCATGATCTTGGGCGCCAGCCCGAAACCGAACCACAGCACCACCAGCGGCGCGATCGCCACCAGCGGCAAGGTCTGGCTGACGATGAAGACGGGAAACAACGCACGCCGCAGCGGCTGGAAGAAGTCGACCAGCATCGACAGCACGAAGGCGGCGCTGAGCGAACAGGCAAAGCCAAGAAGCGTGGCACGGATGGTCGGAACGGCATTGTCGGCCAGCGCCTCGCGATTGAGCATCGCTTGCTCGAAGACGCGTGACGGCGCCGGCAGTATCGTGGCCCTGATGCCGGAATAGGTGGCATAAAGCTCCCACGCCAGCAGGAGCAAACCGGCCGAGATCATGGCCGGCATTGCCTTGACGAGAAAGCTCGCGATCGGGCGCGAAGCGACTGATGATGAGACCACGGGAGATAACCTTTGACGGCCGCGAGAGCGGCGCGGCTTCAGACGGCCGACGGGCTGTTGGCCGAGACCGTGACGTCGAGGGTTACGTGGCCAGCGCCTGGTCCGAAACGGCAGAAAGCCTCGTCCAGCGCCGAAAAGATCGCACCGGCATCACCGCGCAGTTTCGTGCAGAAATGTTTGGAGCGCTCATAGACGCCGGACTGCTTGAGAAAGTCTATGCAGCCGTAGATCTCGTCCATGTGGTCGTCTGTGCCCATCACATAGAGCGAGAACTGCGCCGCCGCAGGCTGGCCGGTGGCAGCAGCATTGCGCACCGCCGCGATGGCCGCGTCCTTGCGCGGGCCGAGTGGACCGACGGGCCCGCCAAACGCATCGGAGCGGCAGATCGGATCGTCCGGCTCGCCAGGGCAGCCGCGCGAGATGGTGGCCGACAACACGCAATGTTTGCCGCTGCGTGCCGCCGCCACGAAGAGGTCGCGCATGGCAGGAAACAGCACTTCGGGCGGCCCGACCAGCAAGGTCGAGATGTCGTCGGTCTCGATCCTGAGTTTGTCGCGCCAGGGATCGAGCGCACCGAGCGCGCCAAGGATGACACCGACGAAATCGTCGGTCATGGGATATAGGGAAATCTGTGCGCCTGAAAACATCGCCCGCCTCGCTCCGCTGGTATTACCCAGATCAGCTTCTAGGGTCTGTGGGCTTGCCGCCCCCGTCTCAGCCCCGACCGTACGGAGCACCCCTGTGGATGTGCGCCTTAAAGCATCATTCGAGTTGAAGGAAAAGCCGTTTTTTTATCGCACTGCGCCAAAAGCATTGCGCCAGGGCGGGAGCGGTTGGCTCTGCCGGCGCGAGAATTTATCGGGAACCTTCACCAGGCCGCGAGGTTGTCCCACCAGTCGCTACGCGACGAGTTCACAGACAATGGAGACAAACCATGTTCATGAAAATCCTCGCAGCTTCGGCGCTCACCATTGGCCTGGCGACATCGGCCATGGCGCAGAACAATGGCACAAGCGGCACCGACGGATCCGGCGGCAGCGGCAAGTCGGTCACCGTCGACCCAAATACGCCGGCTTCGCCGAACACGGTAGACCCCGGCACGACCAACAGTACGACGGTAGCACCGGGGGTCACGAATTCAAACGCGGATGAAAATTGCCCTGCCCATCCGCAGGGCGCACAGCCCGATGCCAGTGGTACGTCGCCGGGCACCACCGCGCCGACAGTTAACGACAACCATTGCGGCAAGTAGGAATTGCAATGAAAAGAAGCCGCGGAGCGAGCGCTCCGCGGCTTCTCAAATCCTGTCGTATCAGTGTATCTACGGCACCGCTTTTTCCCGAACCGGCAGCTTCCACCCCGGCCTGACGAAGTGGCAGGTGTATCCGTTGGGATATTTCTCCAGATAGTCCTGATGCTCGGGCTCGGCTTCCCAGAAGGGGCCAACGGGTGCGACTTCGGTGACGACCTTGCCCGGCCACAGGCCCGAGGCATCGACATCGGCGATCGTGTCCTCGGCGATGCGCTTCTGTTCGTCGCTGGTGTAATAGATCGCCGAGCGATAACTCGTCCCGACATCGTTGCCCTGGCGGTTGCGGGTCGTCGGATCGTGGATCTGGAAAAAGCGTTCCAGCAGCGTGCGATAGCTTATGATGGCCGGATCGAAATTGATCTCGATGGCTTCGGCATGGCTGCCGTGGTTGCGGTAGGTGGCGTTGGGCACGTCGCCGCCGCTGTAGCCAACACGGGTGGAAATGACGCCGGGATAGCGCCGTATCAAATCCTGCATACCCCAGAAGCAGCCACCGGCAAGGACTGCGCGTTCGGTCGAAGTCGCCATATCACGTCTCCTCAAAGGCAAGTTTGTCTGGACATAGATGGGCATTGTCACCTGCTTCGTCCAGCGGACCGGCGGATCTGCTTCAGTTGCTCGGTCGGGCGAGGCCGTCGATAGCACCCGGCAACTGCCGCGCGCCAGGCGGAATGGCGGCGAAGCTGATCGCCACCGGCGGCGCCTTGAGCGACCAGTCGAAAAGAACGGTTTTGACCGGGATGTCGCCCACCCATGCCTGCAGATAAGATGGCACATCGCGCCCGGGCCAGACCAGCAATATGCCATGCTCGCGCAGCCGCTCCTTGGTGATCCAGGGGGCGTACTGCATGTTCAGTTCGGTGAAGATCGACGGCTTGTCATAGGCATTGAGGCCCGCCAGCGGCGCAATAAGGGCATGGCCGCCGACGATGTCGAGCCGATCGGGCGTCGCAGCGTGCCAGACAGCCTCTGCCTCATCCGAGATCTTTTGCGCCGGCCAGCAGACGGCGTCCATGCGCCCACGCAGATTGCATTTCGTCCAGCGGATGCCCGCATAGGCACCGGATATGCCGACAATGGAGATGAGCGCGCAGATCGCCAGCTTTCGCATCTCGATGGCGCCGAGGCGATGGCCCAGCAAGGCGAGCGCCACAACGCCAGCAAGATTGTACATCGGCGCGCCCCAGGCCTCGCCGGCGCCGGTGAACAGGGACGCCACCATGACGAGGATCGCCGGGCCAACCCCCATCCACAAGAGATAGACCAGCGTGCCGCGCCCGACGGGCTTTTGCGGCGCGGGCGAGCGCCGCAGCAGCCCTGATATCGCCAGCACCAGAAGAAAGCCGCAGAGCCCAGCCATCTGGACGCCGATATAATAAAAGCGGGAGCGATGAGCCACCACCCACTGATCGCGCCAGGCGGCATAGGTCAGCGGCAGGAAATCGACGCGGCAGAGTTCGGCGGCCAGTGGAGCGGCGACAGCGCCGAAAACCGCGAGCCCGAGCCATGGCCAGGGCGTGGCGAGCCGACTGCGTGCGCGTGTGTCCGACAGCAGCCAGATCGCCCCGAAAAGCAATAATAGGCCGGTGGAAAGCTTGGCATAGAGCCCGACGCCCGACACCAGCCCGAGCGCCAGCCACCAGCCCGGCCCACCACCACGGCCCGCACGCCACAACAGCCAGCAGATAGCGGCCCAGAAGGGCATCTGCGCGTAGTCATGATTGAACTGTGGGGTCGGCCAGCCGAAGAAATAGAGCGACGGCATCAGAAGCACGGCGGCCAGCGCGCGGGTTCGCCCGAGCATGTCGCGGGCCAGCAGATAGACTAGCACGAAAGTGGCCGAGATCGTTAGCTGAGCCACGAGATATTGCGGCCAGCGGAACGATCCGGTCAGAAGATGGCTGATCTCGAGCAGCCAGCCGGGAAGCTGTGGATGCTTATAGGTCAACAGCACCCATTCGCGGCCCCACATGAAGCCTTCGACGACATCGTTGGGCGGTGACACGTCGACAAGCGCGGGCGCCACGGTCCAGCACAGGATCTGTGTCAGGCATAAAAGCGCTAGGCCGGCTTCTGGATAGCGCGTCAGCCCCTGCCAGATCGACGACTGCCGCCAGTCGCCTGGAACAGAACTGCCGACCGGCAGCCAACCGTTCATGGGTTCGTCGATTCGCGTCATGCGGTGGATAAATCACACCGGACGGTTTTTGGAACAGCCCAGAACTCGAAGCTTACGAAAATGTATACTTGGGCGACCATGGCAAAACCAAGATTGAGGCAGAGTTTCGCGCCACCATGCCGCCTCTTTCATCATCACATGCCAGCAGGACAACAATGGAACACGCCGTCCCGGGGCGCCCTGAACATGCCGGGCACGGCGCATCGGGCGTGATCGCGGCAGGCGTCGCCTACGCCTGACCGGTTCCCGTCCCCAAAAAAGCATCCAGGATTTGATAAATGCGCCACCACCATGCCGTCATCCACTACCGTGCGCTCGATTTCTGGATGGCCCGTGCGGCCGTTCTCGTGATCATCTGCCTGCAGCTTCTGGTCATCAACAATCTCTCATTCGGGCCGCGCTGGCTAGCGCCCGCGCTGGAGGCCGCTCTGCTGCTGCCCTTGTCGGTGGCCACCGCCTGGACACAGGCCGCCACCCGCAAGGCGGTCGAGAACCACGAGTGGCATGCGATCGGCCAGTTTCGGGTCATGATCCGCAGAACAGCCCTGACCATGACCGCCATCATCAGCATCATGAACTGCGGTTCGCTGGTCCTGCTGGTGCGTGCCTTGCTGGAGGGCCATGCCGGCAACAGCGGCACGACGCTGCTGATCGACGCACTCAACATCTGGGTCACCAACGTCATCGTCTTTGCCTTGTGGTTCTGGAGCACCGACCGCGGCGGCCCGCCGACCTGCGGCCTCGTCAAGCTTGCGCAGGCCGATTTCCTGTTCGCGCAGATGACGTTGAACGACCGTGACCTCCGAGATTGGCTGCCCGGTTTCGTCGATTATTTCTTCCTCGCCTTCACCAATGCGACAGCGTTTTCACCCACCGATACCTTGCCCCTTTCCCAGCGCGCCAAGCTGCTGATGATGGCCGAGGCCATGATCTCGCTGCTGACCATCGCGCTGGTCGCGGCACGCGCGGTCAACATTCTCGCTTGATCGGCCCGACACGCGAAATAGCCCGCCCGGCGCACCGGAACGGGCTATTTTGGGTTGCCTTCGACAGTTGAAATGCAGCGCCGGACTAGTGGCGCTTGCCCAGCCTGTAGCTGTTGCCGCCCAGCAGGTTCACGCCGAGCCCGCTCAGAACGCCACCGACGATGCCGGTCTTGTTGCCGTTCAGAATGCCTGAGACGACATTGCCGCTCAGGATGTTGTTGCCGCTGAGCACGTCGTTCAGCGCGGTGATCTTGCCAAGGTCGATGGACGGCGAAACATTGATCAGGCTGCTCGAATTGCCTCCCCAGCCGCCCGAACCTCCGCACCCACAACCTGCCTCGGCGGCTCCAACGGACGATGCAACTGCAACAGCTGCGAAAATAACAGTGAACTTGTTCATGAAAGCTACTCCCGTTTGATGATGGAGATGGCTTCCGTCTTCTGTGGTCTACCTCTTGCTTAACAATATATGAACACTTCATCCGCTCAAGTCTTTATCTAGTTTCGGTGCTTCAATCAAAAATTAACAATAATCATTATGCATAACCGACATGATTAACTTGCTTATCACAACGGACGATGACGAGACCGGTCAACTCGAATGCCGCTCAGCAATGGCCGATCGGAAATGCAAAAAAGCCCGCCCCGGCGTGAGCCGAAGCGGGCAGCGGTCGGTCCTGAAAATGGGAGCCACGCCGCGCCAGGTCCACCTGTCTCGGTAATTCCGTCAGGCAGCAGCCAACAGACGACGCGGTGCCAACAGCTACTCCTCCACCCCCGGTTTGAATCTCCGCACCACAAACTCGAACAGCACGTCCGAAATCCACATCGCACAGACGCCGATCAGGAAGGCGGCCGCCAGTGTGGTGGTGTCGTCGGCGGGATCGGGCATTGGGCATGAAACCGCTCCCAGTCTTCCCGAGGCGCGTCCGGGGCGGGAACGCGCAGGCTCTCACCCTGCTGCCGCTCCAGTTCCGCATAGGATGTGAAAACCCGATCGAGGCTTTCAGGCTTGGTCCAGCCCTTGGTTTCAGCGAGCTTGCGGTTGCCTTCGGAAAGACCGTCAAACCAACTTTTGCCGCCAGGCGCGGCGGACCCGTTGTCCGCGCCTGCCGGTGACTGTGCCGGATTGCCCGCCGGCAGCGCACGCGCCGCCACGGACCCGGCGTCTGCCAGATCTGTCATGTGATGTTCCTTTGTTGAGGTGTTAGAAATGGACCGGGCAAAGCTTGTCATCTCCCCCCTCGAGGGGGAGATGGCCGGCAGGCCAGAGGGGGTCGGTTCGACTGGACGCGACCTCTTGTGACAGATGAAGGTTAGCGCTCTACGCGAGACGACCCCCTCTGTCGCCTTCGGCGACATCTCCCCCTCGAGGGGGGAGATTAGAGCCTAGACATTATCCCCCCAGTTTTCCCAAAGCAGCGTGATCGTGCCGGTCACCGCGATCGTCCCATCAGCGTCGATATCCGTGCCGGTGGCAAACGCCAGGTTGAGATAGAGATCGACCGGCGTCGCCGTGCCATCCAGCGTCGCGGCGGCGGCGATGTCGGCGGCCGAGGCGGTCGACAGCGCGGCGCCGACACCGTCCAGTGTGCGCCCGGTCGAGGCCAGCACATTGACCATGGTCGAGGCCAGCGTCGCGCTCGATGCCGCCGCTGAGCCGAGCGACCAGGTCAGTGCCGCATTGTCGTTGATTGTCGCGGCGCGGGCGCCGAGCACTGCGAATTGCAATCTCGCAGTGCCGCCCTTGATGCGCACCTTGCCGTCGGCGAAGTCGAAGATCTTTTGGGCAGCATAGGCCAGCGCATCAGTGACCGGCACCTGCATGCCGGCGAAGGTGAAGACGGTGCGATACGATCCGCCCTGCCCCGTGGTCACGACTTTCAGGCCGAGTTTGGGCGGGGCAAGGCCGGCCTCGCGGGCGGCGGCACGGGCAAGGGTGCGGGGAAGACCACGGGTCATGGCATTTCTCCATTTTTTCAGTGGCAATTCTGGCACTCGACCCATCGAGCCCCAGCAGGGCGAGCCGTCGAAGGCTGAATCATTTTGACAAGGAGCACCGCTAGCGCCTTGTTCGAAAGAGATGTTTTCGGCCGCCGGTCTATCAACGCCCGAGAAACCATGTCTTATATCGTGAGGCCTCGTGCCCCCGTTCCGCCGCAATGCGACCGCACGTGGCCAGCCATAGGGATTTCAGGCCTTCAAGGGAGACCGCACATGAACTTTCACAAAGCCATCGCCGCCGTGCTGATGACCGCAGCACTCGCAGGCTGCGCACAGACCGAAGGCCAGCAGCGGGCCGGAACCGGCGCGCTGATCGGCGGCGCCGGCGGCGCCCTCGTCGGCCAGGCCATCGGCGGCAACACCGAAAGCACGCTCATCGGCGCCGGCGCCGGCGCCCTGCTCGGCGCGGTTGTCGGCAGCTCCACCACGCCGCAGCGCCGCGGCGAACAGATGTGCCGCTACCAGGACCGCCGCGGCCGCATCTACACGGCACCTTGCGACGACCGGTATTATAACGGCGATTATTGAGGCGACCGCAGTGGAACTACCAATCTCCCCCCTCGTGGGGGAGATGTCCGACAGGACAGAGGGGGGCGCCGTAGAACGCCAGCCATCACCGCAATTCTAATCAGAAACGAACCCTCAACCCGCGAAATTCTCGTCCACGAACATCTCCGCAAATTTCTCGGGCGGGAGGGTCGTGCCGTTGACGCGAGCGATTTCGACATTCCTCACCCACATATCCCGGATTGCTGCCGGCACTCCCTCGGGCATGTGCATGGGTTGGGCGACTGCGTCATGCCACCGTCCATCGCCACCAAACAGAGATTGCAGTTTGGGGGCCATTCTTTTCAAGCCCTCTTCCGACTCCTGAGTCTCGAAACGCCTGCGCCAGTATTTCATCCGGCGTCTGCCTACCGACGCGGTCACCTTTCCCGGCTGCCATCTTTGAGTTGCCCGGGATAGAGCTGTCAGCCGCCTGCGAGGCATCGCTGCCGGAGACCGGCGTCCCTCCCCCGAACATCTCCAGCGCCCGCTTCGGATCCTTGGCGATCAGCGCCTCGAACCGCGTCTTGGCCGCGGTGCCGAACCAGTCCTTGACCTTCTGCTGTCTGATCCCCGGGTCGAGCCCCATCTTGTCGATCAGGTCGAGCCCTTCCTGCCTGGCCGCCTCGAAGGTGACGGGATCGTCGGGATCGGCGTTGCCGATGGCGATGGCGCTGGTCTTGAGCGCCGTGCGACCTGCGCCTGCTCGTAGTCCTTGCGCTGCTGGAGCTGCCGCTGCGCCATGCGCCGCGCGCCAACCGCGCGCATCGCCTCCTTCTGCCTGGCGAAACCGGCGCGCTGGCTCTCGGGCATACCAGGCAAGGCATCGTCGAACAGCGTGTCGAACAGGCCCGTCTTGACCACCCGGCCGGTGCGCGGATCGACCTGGCCATACATGGCCTCATGCAGGCCGGCGCCGTCGGGCGGCGCATTCGCCGCCACCTCGTCTTCCGCCTGCGCGATCCGGCCGTTGAACCGGCGGCGCGCCAGCTCGGCGTCGAACGCCTCCTGCTGGTCCTTCATCTGCTGATAGCGCTCGGCGACAGCGGAAAGCTGGTCACCAAGACCCTGCATGGCGCCGCCGACCGGCGATCCCTGCGGGTATTGCACCGCGTTGCCGGTATCGAGCCGGCGCTGGGCAATGGAGAGGGGGATGATGCTGACCATTGGCTGGTTTCCTGCCCAACTGGCTTTGAAAAAAAGGGCGCGGCGCTGGCGATCACGGCACGGCCGGGCCGCACGCACGCTGGCTGTCGCGTTCGCGGGTTTTGTCGGATCGATTTCTCTGGAAAAATCCTGGAGCAGCGGTGCTGCTCGGGTAGGTCAGTGGATCTTCCCAGCAGCGCTACCGCGCCGTAGCGGTGCGGCGGTGGGGATCACAGTTGGTTTGGGCAAACTTTAGAGATTCACACCTTCGGAGCATTAATGGGTACGTCAGCGGGACAGCGCCCCCCTCTGTCCTGCCGGACATCTCCCCCTCGTGGGGGAGATTGGCAGCTTCGCGGCCTCGCTCTTCCTGCAACGTCCACAATTAGCGAAGGCAGTCGCGACAGCCGATCTCCCCACTTGAGGGGGAGATGGCCGGCAGGCCAGAAGGGGCGCCGTAGAGCGCCAACTTTTGCGTTAAGCTGCTTTCTAAGTGATGGAGGCAAGTATGGGCAGCGTGATCGTTCGAGCGTCGGCGTGACAGCGCCCCCTCTGCCCTGCCGGGGCATCTCCCCCTCGTGGGGGGAGATCGGCAGCTTCACCGACGGCCCTACCCCTCCGCCCGTGCCGCCTTCTCCAGAGCCACCAGCTGCGCATCGTCCAGCGTCAGGAACCCCATAATATGCTGCACCACCTCGGCGCGCGCATTGCTCAAGGCGCTGTGCAATTCGAACCCATTGGGCGTCCTGGTGCGCGCCATCCATTCGCCATAGGACGGACGCCGGTAATAGCCGGTCGTCGCCGCGAGATCGGCGAGCACCATCTCGCCGTCCTCGCCGGAAAACACGCGGAGATAGGCCTTGGCCAGCGCGTCGCGCGCCCTGGCTGGGCTGCCTGCCTGGCCGGAATGAGCGAAACGTTTCCGGCTCATGCGCCGCCACCCGTCGGGCCGACGGGCTGCCCGCTTTGACCACCGCCGCCCAGCATGTCTTGCAACCCATCGAGCAAGCCGCTGTCGCGCGCCTGCACCGCCGCCGGCACAGCGTCCTTGGCGGCCTTGCCGGCCGTGGCAATCGCCGCCATGCCGGCCTGCGCCTGGCTTGCCTTGGCTCTCGCGCCGCGCAACTCGTCCACCTCTTCCTTGCGGCGAAAGATGCGCTGCGGGCTGCGGCCGGCGCTCTGCACGATCTTGATCGCCTCGTCGCTGTCGATGTTGTCCATCACGCCTGGATCGAACTGAGCCATCTGCATGGCTGTCGTCACCACCTGGATGGTGTCGCGTGCCTCGGCCGAACGGCGCAGCACGTCGAGCGGGCCGGTGAAGGTCGGCCGCACCGCCTTGCCGGCCAGGCTCTCCGGCGGCACGAAGCGGCTGTCCTCCTCATAGAGCCCCTTGTCCTCCAGAATGCCGAGCTCGCGGTCGAGATTGCCGGCAAAGCCGGCCTGGATGATCGAGCCGGACGGCCCAAGCAGCGCGCCCTTCTCCTCCTGCCTGATCAGCGCTTCGGTCGCCGTCATCTGCGGGTTCTGAACCAGCGTCTGGAACAGGTTGACGAACATCATGTCGCGGATCTCGTCGGCGCGGCTCTGCGCGTAGTTGAAGGCATAGGTCGGGTTCTGCCCGGTCGAGATCGGCGCGATCAGCGGCCTGCCATTGTCGTCGATCAGCCCGGGATAATTCTCGCCGGGGTTGAGCACCGGCACATAGTCGAGTCGGGCCTTCGAGGCGGTCGCCGGATCGGTGATCTGCTGCAGCGCGCGAAGCCCCGAGCGGCGCACCGCGTTCTCCTCGCGCACAGTGGTCAGGGCCTCGATAGCAGGCGAAATGCCATAGGGGTCGCCCTCGTAACGGCGCCAGTTGAAGGTCGACACCGGAAACGTGCGAAAGCCGCTTTCCCTGACGATTTCCTCCTCGTCCTCGATGACATGGTAGGAGGCGAAGGCCGTGTCGAGATATTGGTACTGGCCGCCCAGCCGATACATCTTGCGTTCGTCGCGCGGCTCAATGCACTGGATCAGCGAGATTTTCGTCTCGCATTTGGCCGGATCGTCGACCAGAACCTTGATGCGCGCCGGCAGTCTGTCATAGCCGAGCAGCTGTGCGGCCTGGCGCGCCGTGCGCTCGTAGCGTCGATGGAAAATGTCGACCTGACCCCAGCGGTTGCGGCTCAGATACCCTTCGACCACGGGGATCGAGGCATAGCGGATCAGCGTCGCGCCGAACCCTTCCTCGGCATAGAGATAGGCCGGGCCATAGCGCACGACATTGCGCAGGCAGGCTTGGGTCGCCGGCACGAAATTCGAATTGGCGGAGTAGCGCAGCGCAAACAGGAAATCGCGCAGGGCCTCCGCCCATTCCTTTTCCTCGTCGGTCTCCTCGTCGTTCATGGCCGCGGTCGACAGGCCATGCCATTTTTCCGATTGCGGGATGATCAGGCTTTCCAGCCCCGCGGCCAGCCGGTTGGCGGCCGAGTTGATGGTGTTGGCATAGACACGGGCGCCGCGCCGCTCCTGCCGCTCGGCCTGCGAGTCCGGGCCGCCGGTTCGGCGGCCGCTCCAGATATCGGGCGCATCCGGATCGCAGAACTCCGCCACCTGCTCCCACACAGCCTCATATTGACTGCGCTCGCTCTCGAGCTCGGACTGGCGGGACAGGATATTGCGGGCGCGGGTGTCGGTCATAGGGGTCTCGCTGGGGTATGAGATGAGGTTGATAAGGGCGCGCGGCGCCGAAGCTGCCAATCTCCCCACCTGAGGGGGAGATGGCCGGCAGGCCAGAGGGGGGCGCCGTAGAGCGCCGACTTTTGCGTTAAGCTGCCTTTCCAGGGATGGACGCAAGTATCGGCTGCGTCGGCGGGCCAGCGCCCCCCTCTGCCCTGCCGGGCATCTCCCCCACACGGGAGGAGATCGGCAGCGTCGATGTCGCGCCCCTGTCATCTTTTGCCCACTTGGCGGTGCTACGAACTTGCTCGCGGTGGGTTTTGGAGGAGGTCGATGTGACGACAAGCCTTGCCGCCCTGAAGAGCCAAAGCAAACGCGCCGTGAAACGGCTCATCGGTTACGATTCCCGCAACTGGCTGCGCATCCGCCAGATCGAGGCGTTCAGCCTGTTTCTCGAAGCCGGCAACCGCAAGGCCGCCGACGTGATCGAGATATCGCCCGGCTGGAACCGCACCTGGCGGGCGATGTGCCCCAATTACCGCTCGGTCGATTTCCCCGCCTTCGACATCTGCAAAGACCGCACCGACGAGCAATATTCCATCGTCATCGCCGACCAGGTGCTGGAACATGTGCAACGGCCGCAGGCGGCGGTGCAGAACATCCACGCCATGACCCGGCCCGGCGGTTGGGCGATGGTGGCGACACCTTTCCTGTTTCGCGTCCACGCCAGGCCGCACGACTACAACAGATGGACGCCCGCCGGCCTCAAGCAGCTGATGGTCGAGGGCGGCTTCGCGGAAGCCAACGTCAAGGTGCACGGCTGGGGCAACAAGGCCTGCGCCAAGGCCCATATCGGCGGCCCCGTCCGCGCCTACGGCCTGTGGCGGGATTTGAGCAACGACGAGGAATACCCGCTGATGGTCTGGGCGTTCGCGAAGAAGGGTTAAGAAGAGCGGCGGCGAAGCTGCCAATCTCCCCCCTCGTGGGGGAGATCGGCTAATTACCCCGCCTTTTCATCACCCGCGCATGCCGTCGCCACACCCACCAGTCCCACACGCGCTTCCTGAAACTGCGTTTCATCGCGGTCATGGTCAAAGCCCCAGCAGCACGCGGCGCTGGCCGGTGAGGCTGCCTGGCGCGAGGTCGGTCTTGATGGTGCCGGCGGTACCGTTCCGCTGTTCAAGCTCAGCCCGCAATGCCGCCTCGCGCGCCTGCACATCCTTGTCCTGCGCCGTCGGTACCGGCGGCAGCGGCTTCAGTTCCGGTGGTTTTTGCAACAGGCACATGGTTCCAGCCTTCTCCAAGATTAGAGGTTCTTGTCCAGTCGTAGAGGAAAAAGTCTTCGCCGTTGCGGCCGTAACCCGGCAACAGGCAGCGTCGCGTGGCGCCGAGCCGGCCAAGCCAGCGCAGCGCCAGTTCATTGGCGGCCAAGGCGCGGGCCTCGACACGCCAGGCGCCCCGCGCCGCGACCTGAGGCCCAAGCACGGCGTGAAAGAACCCGGTGATCCCAGGCACGCAGCGCTTCATGCGGCGCGTGCCCCAGCTCCAGGCGATCCACAAACCGCCGCGCTGTTCGGCAGCGCCAAAGCCGGCCTCCGGATTGCCGTCGAGCTCGGCGACATAAGCAAACCCCTGCAGCGCCGTCAGCGCCAGCAGTGCCGGCGACCAGTGGTCGAGCTGGCAGTCGATCTCGGCCCGGTCCTCAGGGCGCAAATTGGCTGCGATGTAACTGAGATCGCGCAAGGTTGCGGGGATGATGCGAGGGTGCATGCCTGGCCCTTCGTCCTGCTGTGGCGAAGCGGCGTTCGCAAGGACTTGGGACGCCAGCCGTGACGGTTGTTGAAGAATGCCGCTGTCCGGGGTTTATTCATCGCCACGACGCTTGGAAGTCGCGGCATAATCTCGGATCAGCCGAAAAGCAGACGCATCCCGTTGGTTCCTACTGAAACAAAACCACTACAAATATAAGCATCATATACACAGCAAATAATCCGGGAACACTAAGCAGTGCGGCGCAAAAAATAAGCGCCACTCGCTTCTGTTGGCTGATATCTCTAGATTTAACAGCAGCTATCCCCATGGCGATCGCGAGTGACAGCGCTATAACTCCGAAAATAGTGAAAAATAACATCGGAATCTCAAGGCTTATTGTGAGAAAGATTCGCTGCAAGGTCGGATGATGGATATAGCATTCAGTGATTTACCAATCGCCAAACGACATCGTATTCTCGAAATGCGCCCGTCCGACAGCTGACTGTGCATCGTCGTAAGCCTTTTGTGCTTCGTCGCGAATCGCCACGTAGGCAGCAATTTTACGCTCAAAAACTATCGTTGCGTTCATAGCATATCTTACCGCCTCATCGCGCGCTCTATCAGTTCCCAAGCCCGGGTCTTTCAAGTAAACTCCATTTTTGAGATATGCTCTCAAAGATACCACAAGCTTCTTATCAGCTGCGATTTTATCATCTAAAGTGATCGCGTCACGATAGTCCGTATCATGCTGCTTATAGAAGCCGTCCTGAATATCAGCCGGTGGCATTTTGAAATCGCCACGCCAAGCCCCGCCAGTCCAGCCCGGTCCGCCGTAGTTGCCATAAGTAGGCACAATTCTGTTAGCGATGTCGGATAAGCCTAAGGCCTGACCGCCACCTCGTTGATTTAGTGGCTCCCTGCCGTCGGCCAGCGGCTCTTCCATCACCTGACGCGACCTGGCCGCCATATTGTCGGCCACCCCGGATACGCTGGCCCGAAGCAAGTGATCGAGTACTGCTGGGCGTTGCTCAGGAGGCGTTGCTATGAGCACATTGCGCAATGCCACGCCCGTCTCTTGTGACGGTCGGTTCTGATCGCGGAGCGTGTCGGCAATCCCTTCCGCCACGGAATTCGGCAGAGGCTGGATCTTCTCCAGGCCCAACTGCTGTTGAGCGGCGATCGAGCCGATGATCGCCGCCTGATAGTCTTCCGGCTTCGACAGATTGTTCCACGCAGCATCCAGCGTCGCGAAAATCTTGCGAACATAGCCGCCCGGATCGTCTTGCCTCGCTTTGAACGTCAGTTCCGCGGCCGTGGCGATAGCCTCATGATGCGCTTTGTCTTCCTCCAGCTTCGTGCTGCCCTCTTTAGGAGCAGCATCCCTGATCTTGGTCTGCACGGTCTCGTTCGACATGCCGCGCATGCTGTAAAACTGCCGACTGACGTCGATCGCTCGATTGAAGGCCTGGAAGCGCCTGACACCTTCGGGAGCGCCGTAGAGAGCGACGAACTGCTCTGGGGTCGGCATCAGGCCGGAATAGGTGCCAGTGTCGCTGATGATAGCGGGAGCGTTTTGCTCGGCAAGACCGAGACTCGTGCGCGTCTCGATCTGCCGCGCGGCATCTGCGGCTCGGGCCTGATCGGCCAAGGCTGGTCGATCTGCAGCCGAAATGTCATCCCGAACGATCTGCGCTACTCGCTCCTCCGGCGTAGGCTTGCCGAGCCGGTCGCCTTTTGACGCCGCAGAGCTTGTGGTGTTTGCGTGCGGGTCACCAATAGCCTCAGCCATATCGTCCTTGGTCCGCACCCCAACTTGCGCCGTGCCCAGCATCTCGGCGGCCCGCTTCGGGTCCTGAGCGATCATCGCCTGGACCAGCGCCTTGGCCGTGTTGCTGCGCCAAGCAAGCTCAGCCGTTTGCCTAATAAGCGGGTTGCCAATCTTGGAGATCAGGTCAAAGCCGTTCTGCCGGATCACTTCGAAGTTCGCGGTATCGTTCGGGTCGCTTTGTGCAATGGAACTGGTGGAGATGTTGTCGACCTTGGTCCACTCGGTCAGTTCATAGTCGTCGCGCCGCTGAAGCTGCCGCCGCGCCATGCGCCGCGCGCCAACCGCGCGCATCGCCTCCTTCTGCCTGGCGAAGTTGGCGCGCTGGCTCTCGGGCAGGCCAGGCAAGGCATCATCGAACAGCGTGTCGAACAGGCCTGGTTTGACCACCTGGCCGTTACGCGGGTCGACCTGGCCGTACATGGCCTCATACAGGCCGGCGCCGTCGGGCGGCGCATTCGCTGCCGCCTCGTCTTCCGCCTGCGCGATCCGTCCGTTGAACCGCCGCCGCGCCAGCTCTGCGTCGAACACCTCCTGCTGATCCTTCATCTGCTGGTAGCGCTCGGCGACAGCGGAAAGCTGGTCGCCAAGCCCCTGCATGGCGCCACCGACTGGCGATCCCTGGGAGTACTGGACAGCGTTGCCAGCATCGAGCCGGCGCCGCGCTATGGAGAGAGGTATGGTTGCCATCGGTTTGTTTCCTGCCACAGGGGCGCTTCGCTGGAGATCACGGCATGGCCAATCGTGCCGGACCGTTGGTCAAACCGGCAGGCGACGTCGTCACGGTCTTGGAGCGGCGTCTCGGCGGCCTGCGCACTTGACCGGCCCCGTCGCCAGTGACCTACTTCAGACATCGACGGCTATCCAGGAGACGGGCGAATGGACATTCGAGCGACACTGACGGAGCTATGCGAAGCCTTCAACGCGCACGATCTCGATCGCATCATGGCGTTCTTTGCCGACGACTGCGTCCTGGAGATGCCGAGGGGACCCGAGCCCTGTGGAACGCGCTGCGAGGGCAAAAGCAACGTACGGGATGCGCTGGCGACACGCTTCGAAGGCCTGCCCGATGTTCACTACGGCAAGGCTGAGCACTTTGCGGACGAAGCTGCCAACACCGGCATGTCGAAATGGACCCTCACCGGCACCACCCGCGACGGCGTGAAAAAGGAAGTCCAGGGCTGTGATTTCTACACGTTCCGCGACGGCAAGGTGATCCGCAAGGATTCTTATTGGAAGATCGTGGAGTAGCCACTGGAAATTACGGTGACAGTGCACTCTTCTCAACTATTCTCCATCTTTTAGCCCGGAGGTTCGCTCCGGCCGCATGGGTGCGACCGATACCAGTTCCGCGTCACCGTCATTCTTGTGGCCCAAACGCAGGTCGAGCTACGAACATGGCTGATAATTTGGCTCCCCAACCCAACATGCGCGACTTGATGGCTGCAGTGGCATATGTGCTGCTACATTGGGGATGGCTGGAAGCAGAAATCCGCGAGCGCATCGAGTCAATCGAGCCAGACCGCCAGTTGTTCAAGGGATCATTGTGGGGCCACTGGCGCTCAGTTGAGCCAGAGGCCTGCCAAGGGGTCCAGAGTGACATCCAGACACTTGCCGATATCCGAAATTGCCTAGCGCATGGGCTATGTGGTGCAAGGGCGGACGCGCGCACCGCTGGTGAGCCGCACGTTGTTTGTCACACCTCAGCGGGCCATCGCCTGTTCACAATGTCTGAGTTGGAAAGAGCGGCTGATGCGCTTCACGTGGCAAGGAACAACGTGCGCGACGGCCGCTTTGACCGCCTTGGCGGGGAAACTGGTGGGAACGACCGCCCCTCCTAGAGAGCGGAGTTCCACTCAGTCGCCGTAATTCCGGCACTTTCCGCCGAAGCACCAATTCAATCACCGAAACGCCCCCAGCGGATCGCTCTGCCCCGCCGGCCGTCTCGCCGCCTTGAACTCCGCCGGATCGACCACCGCCTCGCGCAGCATCATCACGCCGTAGCGCGTCGCTGCCATCAAATCATCCCGCAGCTTCACCACCTGACCGTCCTTGCGATGAAACAGCCGAAACTCCTCGAACCAGTCGGCCAGTGTCGAGAACACCTTGAAACGGCCGGATTGCATGCGGTCGAGCATCTCCATCAGCCCGGCCTCGACCGAGACCGAACCGTCCGGGAATTGCGCGTGGCGGGACAGCATGTTCAGCCCATGCGCCGAATATTGCCGGGCGAGCGCCACGCCTGCCCCTTCCAGCGTCTCGCGGCGGCCGTCGCGCGGCCAGGCGAAGGGCAGCCATTCGCCCCACGGTTTCAAGGTCAGCGTCTGCATCGCCGGCGTCTGCTGCGAGGCCCGCGCCGCCTTGGTGACATAGACGACATCGGCCTCCGTATCCCAGGCGAGTTCGACCGCGGCCGACGGATGGTCCCAGCCGAAATCGAGCGCACCGAGCCTTGGCCAGTAGCGCGGCAGCCGGAACGGCTCGCAGGCGATCAGCGCCTCGGCCACCGGAAAGATGCGACCGGAACCCAGCACCGGAATGCCGCGGGCGCGGGCCTCGCGCTCATGCTCGGGATAGGCGGCGACGATCGCCGCGCGCTCCTGCGGCGTGTAGTGCGCGGCATCGTCGATGGTCATGAAGGTGACGTGTCGGGACATGGCGGATTTCCCTCTGCGCGGTTCGACCATTGTCGCCGCACCTCATCCATTCATTGCGACCTTTGACGGGGGCGTACCGGTGCAATTCACGCTGGCATCACGCTGGGTATCGCAAAAGACACACCAGAAAGGAGGACCGCAGCATGACGCTCGGCAACCGCCAAGCGCGACACCAGTCAAATGCCAACCTATGGCCTTTCTTGTGAACTGACAGAAATTTCCTGCAACCCAATCGGAGTACGACAGATGAAAAAAATGCAGAGCAACACATCCGTAATGCTGTTGAATACACCGCCGCGCCCGGCAAGTGGCGATGGCGACGTCATCATGCAAGTCGACGGCCGCGAATTTTTGGTGAAATGGAAGAATGGAATCCCGGACGTGTCGTCCGGCAGCGAGCCAGCGATCATGCTGAGGGCGGAGGAGAAGACCCTTGGCGCTGTGCAGTGCTACAAATGCTGGGTGAATACCGAAACCGGGGCCTGGGCTTGTCTTCCAACAACATGTTGACACGGTAGTTCCTTGCCTGACGGGTGCAATTCCAGAAAGCGAGCGAGCCGCAATGGTTGCGGCTCGCTCCTGCGGCGTGTGGTGCGCGGCATCGTCCATGGTCATGAAGGTGACGTGTCGGGACATGAAGGGGTCCTGAATCAGCCTGGGAGATGCCGACTGTACCGTATTGTTCGGATGGTGTTTTTCGGATCAACGCGACGGTTCTTCTCCCTTGTGGGAGAAGTCGGGCGCATCACCCCTTCCCCATCCGCTCCACCTCCCCTGCCGACAAAAACAGCAGCACCACGTCCGACATCCCCAGCAGCGGCGTGAACGTCACGATGGTGATGCCGCCCGTCGCATTGGTGCGGGTCAGGCCCTCGGAATAGATGTCGAGCGGCGGTTCCTCGTCGAACCAGACGCCGTGTAAAGTCTCGCCCTGCCATTTCTCGCGGCCCTTCTCGAAACTCTTGAACGACAGCACCGATTCATCGGCCTGCACGTCGCCACCGCCACCCCAGCGCACCACGACGCTGTCGAGCGCGCCCGGTGCGCCGCGGCCCATGAAGGTCTGCACAATGGCGTCGGCCGGGATCATGCCGGTGCCCCAGGCCGCCTGCTGTTGCGGCGGGCCGACCAGCACGCGCTGCGGATTGTCACGCGTGCCTTCGCCGGTGACGCCGGCCGCCCATAGCCTGACGGCCGAGTCAAACACCTTGCCTTGCCACCACTGGGGATAGCGGCCGGTCAGGTGCATGGCCCATTCGGCGCCCCCTGCCCTGGTCTTGCCGAGCTGGTTGCCGGCCATGAACAGGCGCTCGCGGTTCTGGGCGCCCGCTGCGTGAAACTCGGCCTGGCGCTGATACGGTCTATAGGCCGCCAGTTGATTGGTCCGGCGCCGTCTGTCCAGTTCCGTCAGCAGCGCCAGATATTCCGTCTTCACGGACATCGCCGGCCTCTTCGAGGAACGGCTTGACGACGGCCTCGAGGGCGCGGATGCGGCTGCGGATTTCGTCATCGCTCAGGCCGTCCATTTGGTTGATCTTGGCATCGAAATCCTTGGGCAGCACCGACAGCACGATCTTCAGATACTGGTCCGGCTTGTCGGCCCGCACTTCGGCGATGACGCCGGCGCCATGTGTACGGAAATCGGCGCGCACGGCGGCCAGGAAATCGTCGCCCAGTGTTTTCTTGGCGCGCTTGCGGGGCGGCTTCTGTGTCGCGGCCGGTTTGGCGGCGGGCCTGCGTCTCGCCGGCTTGCGGCGCGTCGGCCCGGTTGCGGTTTTATCAGTCATGGACCTGGTCCATGGCGCTGGCACCGGCAGCGGAAACCATTTCGGCCTTGGGCGCCGCCGGTCCGGGCCGGCTGGCTCGCTTCTTCGAACGAACCGTTTTCCTCTTAGCCTTCTTGGCGCGCTTCGGCCCTGTCACCTGGGCGGGATTCGCCGCACCGACAGGCTTTGCCGCACCGGCCCGCGCCTTGAGCCGCGCCATGAAGAGACCGAGGGGTCCGGCAATGCCGGCCTGCGGAAAACAAAAGCCGCCGGCCGCATCCCGCACCATGCCGATCTTTACGCCGGGTGCGACCTGCTCGACACGCCCCAGGCGTGGCTGCGGTGCGGCGCCTTCGAATTCGCCGATGGCGCTGACGATTTCCTGGCCGTCAGCATCGGTGATGATGGTGGCGTAGCGGGTCATGGGTGTCTCTCGGATTGCGAAATGAGTCATCGGGCGAAGGATGGCATTCCTTGGCGCCCC
>NZ_JAIUIC010000015.1:0-193940 GCF_020165455.1 Mesorhizobium sp. BR1-1-3 | reverse complement strand
GGAGTAGGGGAGTAGGGGAGTAGGGCAGTAGGGCAGTAGGGCAGTAGGGCAGGACTATTCCGGTGACAGTTTTCGGATCAGAAGCCGCAAGAGCGTTCCGACGCTCTCACTGCGGGCCATCAATGATTTGATCGTCTCGTGCGAGGCGATTCCGACGCGTTGCGCGATCAGCAGATGGGTCTCCAGTTCCTTGAGTGATCCCTGGGCGATCCTGAGAAATTGCTGATAGGAAGCTCGGCTTTCTCGCCCGTAACCTTCGGCAATGTTGGCGGGAACGGAGGTGGCTGCACGGCGTACCTGAGTCGTCAGGCCGTAGAGCTCATCCCTTGGCCAAGCTCTGGTTGTTTCGTAGATCGATACCGCCAGATCCATAGCTTGCTGCCAGACAATTAAATCCCTGTACGATTCAATCTTGGCCGTCATCCTTGCCCTACTGCCCTACTGCCCTACTGCCCTACTCCCCTACTCCCCTACTCCCCTACACATTCAGCAACAAATACTCCCGCTCCCACGGACTGATCACTTCCATGAAGGTCTCGAATTCCGCGCGCTTGATCGCCGCATAGGTCGCGGCGAACGACTTGCCCAGATGAGCGCAGAGTTCCTCGTCGCCCTCGAACAGGTCGACGGCTTCGAGCAGGCCGCGCGGCAGGTCGATCTCGTCGGCATTGGCCGTGGTCAGGACCGGGGGCTCGGCCTTGATCTTGTTGGTGATGCCGATCAGCCCGCAGGCAAGCGATGCCGCCAGCGCCAGATAGGGATTGGCATCGGAGGACGGGATGCGGTTTTCGACGCGCCGTGCCGCCGGATCCGAGCGTGGCACGCGAAACGCCGTGGTGCGGTTGTCATAGCCCCATTTGTTGTTGACCGGCGCCGACGCCGCCTGTGTCAGCCGGCGGTAGGAATTGACATAGGGCGCGAACATCACCAGCGCGTTCGGCACATGCTTCTGCATGCCGCCGATAAAGTGGAAAAAATCGTCGGTTTCCGAGCCGTCAGCGGCCGAAAAGATGTTCTGTCCGGTCTTCTTGTCGATGATCGACTGATGGATGTGCATGGCGGAGCCGGGTTGCCCCTGGATCGGCTTGGCCATGAAGGTGGCGTAGATCTCGTGCTTCAGCGCCGCCTCGCGAATGGTGCGCTTGAACATGAACACCTGGTCGGCCAGTTCGATCGGGTCGCCATGGCGCAGATTGATCTCCAACTGGCCGGCACCTTCCTCGTGGATCAGCGTATCGATCTCCAGGCCCTGGCTTTCGGAGAAATGGTAGATGTCGTCGATCAGTTCGTCGAATTCGTTGACGCCGGCGATCGAATAGCCGGCGCCGCCGCCGATCGCGCGTCCCGACCGGCCAACCGGCGGGGTCAGCGGATAGTCCGGGTCGGGATTCTTGCGCACCAGGTAGAACTCGATCTCGGGCGCCACCACAGGCTTCAGGCCGAGCTTGTCATAGGCGGCCACCACACGCTTCAACACGTTGCGCGGCGTGAACTCGACCGAGCGTCCGTCCTGGTGGACGAGGTCGCAGATGACCGCTGCCGTCGGGTCTTCTTCCCAGGGCACCACCGTCAGCGTCGACAGGTCGGGCATCAGTTTGAGGTCGCCGTCGTCTTCGGGGTAGTGGAAGCCGTTGCCATCCTCGGGGTAGCCGCCGGATATCGTCGTCATGAAGACTGCCGACGGCAGCGCCAGCGAGGTGTTGGAGGTGAATTTCTTCGATGGCATCATCTTGCCACGCGCGACGCCTGCCTGATCGGGCGTGATGCACTCGATGTCCTCGATGCCGCGCCATTCCAGCCAGGCGCTGACTTCCTTCCAGTTCTTGACGCCTCGTTGGTTTTTCACGAAGGCAGGCGTGCGGGCGCGTCCTCCGCGGCTCGACGGACGGACTTCCTTTTTTGCAGGCGGCATCATTCACCAGATTGGGTTGCGGATTGTGGAGTATAGCCGTGCCCTCCTATGGAAGGGAAGGGGAGCCGCGTCGGGCATTGCCCGGTGCGGTTGAAAAACACGCCAATCGGCTTAGTTTCGGCCGTCCCAATTCCAATCGAGGCGTTCAATGCGGCGCAATGACAAACTGACGACGATCGGCTTCGACGCCGACGACACGTTGTGGCAGAACGAGCAGTTCTTCCGGCTGACGGAAAAGCGCTTTGCCGCCATGCTCGTCGACCATGGCGAAGCGGAGCACATCTCGGCACGATTGCTGGAGGCCGAAAGGCGCAACCTCGCTGTCTATGGCTTCGGCATCAAGGGATTTACCCTGTCGATGATCGAGACGGCGATCGAGGTCACGCAAGGCCGCGTGCCGGGCTCGGTCATAGCGGAGATTCTCGATGCCGGCCGCGAGATGCTGAGCCATCCGATCGAGGCCTTGCCGCACGCCCGCGAGACGGTCGAAAAGCTTGCCGGCGCATTCCGCCTCGTGCTGATCACCAAGGGCGACCTCTTCGACCAGGAGCGCAAGCTGGCTGGCTCAGGCCTTGGCGATCTGTTTGACGCGGTCGAGATCGTCAGCGACAAGAATGCTGCCACCTATAGCAGGCTCTTCAAGCGCCACGGCGATGGTCCGGCGAAAAGCATGATGGTCGGCAACTCGCTGAAGTCGGATGTGGTGCCGGCCATCGAGGCCGGCGGGTGGGGTGTTCATGTGCCGCATGAACTGACCTGGGTGCTGGAGCATGTCGAAGCGCCGGTAACCGAATCGAGGTTCCGCCAGATATCCGATCTCGGACAACTGCCCGGACTGATCGAAAGCATCATCGATCCCTGATCGCCGGGCGATCCGTGGTCGCCCGGCCTTACCTGGTTTCGATTCCGGACGGAAAAACCGCTACACACTTTCCCGCAATTGCCTCAGCGGCCGATCAGGCGATCGATCACCGGTTGCAACCGTTCGGGCGTGATCGGCTTGGCGATCACCACGTCGATGACACCAGACAGGCCCAGGCTTTCCGTGGTGCCATTCTTGGTTGACAGCAGGATTACCGGTGGCAGCGATTTGCCCGAGGCGCGGCGCAACGCGTCGATGCTGGACATCAGATTGTCGCAGTCCTTGTTGTCGGCGCCGCCGTCAAGGACAACCGCGCCGGGAATGAGCGACCGCAAGATCCTTGCCGCCGTGTCGGGAGATTCCGAAATCGGCTTGAGCCCGGATCGCTCGACGATCTTTGAAATCACCACGCGATTGATTGGCGACCTGCCGACGACAAGCACCTGCGACGGATCACGGATCGCCTCGGTGGTTGAGCCGCGGGTCACCAGATTCGGATGTCTTGGAGTCTCGCCTTCGCGATTCACCGGGCACACAAGTCAGCCAAGAAGCTCGCCCCTATTTCAATGCAGAGTTGAATCCGGAGCGCAATTGGCGTGAGATCGCAGCCTATGTCAAGTTGAAATAAAAGTGCCCGAAATCATCGCCGGGACAGTGAATTTCAAGCAACGCTACTGTACTCGACTGTCCACACGCGCATTTCATAAAAAGAAATTCACCTGCGCAGGGGCTGCGCAGGTGAAGGGTCGGTTGCATGGATTTCAGTCAGCCGTGGCTCTGCTGCGTGACGATCACCGGGATCAGCAGATCGCCCCAGTTGCCGTCGCCGCCGTGATGTCGTGCCGAGCGCACGAGTTCCACCGAGACGCCCGCCTCGACCGCCTTCATAACCGACTGGTTGAGGCGGTGCAGGTCGTTGGCCAGCATGCGGATCGTCGCCTGCTGGTCGACGCTCATCGTCGTCGACTGTTCCTCGGCGCGTTCCTTGACGCGGCTTATCGATGCCATTGGTTTTCTCCTTGTGTCCCAAGCCCTGTCGGGCGTTTCCTCTGAGTTTTTCTGTTCGCTATTCGGCGGCCGGTTTGAACTGCGCGTGCTCCGTCGATTCATGCATGGCGGTGGTCGACGACTGGCCGCCGGTGATCGCCATCGACACGGCGTCGAAATAGCCGGTGCCGACCTCGCGCTGATGCTTGGTCGCGGTGTAGCCATCGGCCTCGGCCGCGAACTCCGCTTCCTGCAACTCGGAATAGGCCGCCATCTGCCGCGCCTTGTAGCCGCGCGCCAGTTCGAACATGCCGTAGTTGAGCTGGTGAAAGCCGGCGAGCGTGATGAACTGGAACTTGTAGCCCATGGCGCCGAGCTCCTTCTGGAACTTGGCGATCGTCGCGTCGTCGAGGTTCTTCTTCCAGTTGAACGACGGCGAGCAATTGTAGGCGAGCAGCTTGTTGGGGTGATGCTTGCGCACGCCGTCGGCGAATTTCCTGGCCTGTGCCAGGTCCGGCTTCGAGGTCTCGCACCAGATCAGATCCGCGTAAGGCGCATAGGCGATGGCGCGGGCAATGCAGGGCTCGATGCCGTTCCTGACATGATAGAAACCCTCAATCGTGCGCCCGGCGTCGTAGTCGACGAAAGGCTGGTCGCGCTCGTCGATGTCGGAGGTGAGCAGCTTGGCGGCTTCCGCATCGGTGCGCGCGACGACCAGGGTCGGCGTGCCCATCACGTCCGCCGCCAGGCGCGCGGCGTTGAGGTTGCGGATGTGCGCCGCAATCGGGATCAGCACCTTGCCGCCGAGATGGCCGCATTTCTTTTCCGACGCCAACTGGTCCTCATAGTGGACGCCGGCGGCGCCCGCCTCGATGAAGGCCTTCATGATTTCGAAGGCGTTGAGCGGCCCGCCGAAGCCGGCTGCGGCGTCGGCAACGATCGGCGCGAACCAGGTTTCGACCGAAAGCCCATTGCCTTCGGAGGTCTCGATCTGGTCGGCGCGCTGCAGCGTCCGGTTGATGCGCTTGACCAGTTCAGGCGCCGCATTGGCCGGGTAGAGCGACTGATCCGGATACATCGCGCCAGCCGTGTTGGCGTCGGCGGCAACCTGCCAGCCCGACAGGTAGATTGCCTTCAGCCCGGCGCGCACCTGCTGCATCGCCTGATTGCCGGACATGGCGCCGAGCGCGTTGACGAAGTCCTCCTCGTGGATGAGCTTCCACAGCCGATTGGCGCCCATTTCCGCAAGGCTCTGGCGGATCTGCACCGAACCGCGCAGACGCTTCACATCCGCCGCCGAGTAGGGTCGTTCGATACCGTCGAAGCGACCTTCCGGCGCCGATGGGACGAGGTTGTAAAAATCAGTCATTGGTCACTCCGAGGAATTGCTGATCTGTGTCAAGGCGTCAATCATTTGGGGGTAGTTGGGTATGACTGGATTTACATTTCTGCGCGAAATCAGCCACAAAAATCAGGTAAACTGAGAGGATATAAGAGAAAACCTGTGTTGCGTTTGACAGAAGTGCGTTGTAAATTTGTCATTATTGTAAAAGGCCCGTGCCCAGGAATTCGTGTAAATTGCTGTAAAGGACAGTCCATGGCTGACCAGAAGATCTTCGCCGGGCCGCGCATCCGCCGCATTCGCAACGCCAAGGGCCTGACCCAGACGGCGATGGCCGAGGGTCTCGGCATTTCGCCGTCCTACCTCAATCTGATCGAGCGCAACCAGCGGCCGCTGACGGTGCAGCTGATCCTCAGGCTGGCCTCCGTCTACAAGGTCGATCCACACGAGCTGCAGGGCGAGGCGAGGGGATCTGTCGCTGCCTTGAAGGAAGTGTTCACCGATCCCCTGCTGGTCGGCGAGTTGCCGGGTGATCAGGAACTGATCGAGCTTGCCGAGGCGGCGCCCAATGCGTCCGCGGCGGTGATAAAGCTGTTCCGCGCCTATCGCGAGCAGGCCGAGCGCCTGTCCGACCTCAACGAATTGCTGGCACGCGAGGGTCGGGCGACGGCGCTTTCCGGCGCCCGCCTGCCGATCGACGAGGTGCACGAGATTTTCGAGCGCCGGCCGAACCATTTCGCTGCCCTCGAGGAGGAGGCCGCGGCGTTCACCTCGGTGCTCGATCCCGGCGACGATCTGTTCGGCGCGCTGAAGGCCTGGCTGAAGCGCGAATATGGCATCGTGGTCAAGGTGCTGCCGGTCGCGACCATGCCGAACTGGCGCCGCCGTTATGATCGTCATTCGCAGCGCCTGTTCCTGTCCGAACGCCTGTCGCCGTTCGACCAGTTGCGCGAAGTCGCGATGGAGGCCTGCCTGATCCGCATGACGGTCGCGGTCGCCGGCGAGATCCAGGCGCTCAAGCTGAGCACCGACGAGGCGCGCCGCCTGGCCCGCTTCGAACTTGGCCGTTATGCGGCGCATGCGCTGATGATGCCCTATCAGGCCTTTCACGCGGCTGCCGTGCGCGCCCGCTATGACATCGATGTCCTGCGTTCGCGCTTCGGGGTCTCCTTCGAACAGGCGGCCAACCGGCTGACCATGCTGCAGCGGCAGGGTGCCTCGGGCGTGCCGTTTTTCATGCTGGAGGTCGACAATGCCGGCAACCGCTTCCGCAAGGCCGGCAGCCAGGGCTTTCCTCAAAGCCGCTTTGGCGGCGGCTGTCCCAAGCTGCCCGTGCATGTCGCCTTCACCCAGCCCGGCCAGGTCTTCGTCGAGGCAGTGGAAATGCCCGACGGCGCCGAGTTCCTGTGCATCGCCCGCACGCTGGAAGGGCCGCAAGGCGCATTCTCGGAACGCCCGCGCCGCACCGCGCTGCTGCTCGGTTGCGACATCGGCTTTCGTGACGATATCGTCTATGGCGCGGCATTGCCCGGTGCGGCAATCACCGCAAAGGCCGGCACCGTCGCGGCGACGCCGGTCGGGCCTGCTTGCCGGCTTTGCGAACGCGTCGGCTGCCTGGCGCGGGCAGAACCGCCGGTGACGCGCCCGCTCGGCCTC
Source organism: Mesorhizobium sp. BR1-1-3 (assembly GCF_020165455.1). Lineage (NCBI taxonomy): Bacteria > Pseudomonadati > Pseudomonadota > Alphaproteobacteria > Hyphomicrobiales > Phyllobacteriaceae > Mesorhizobium > Mesorhizobium sp. BR1-1-3. The sequence goes on along the minus strand of NZ_JAIUIC010000015.1, from coordinate 187,181 downwards.
GACGAGATGGTGACGGGCCTGAGTGCTTTCGATTTTCAGTGACGCCGTGTTCTTCTGAAATGGAGGAAGGTGCCACAATTGTCGGCGGCCGCTGGCTCAGTTCCGGCCTGCGCCTTTGCGTTACGCCAACAGAGCATCTTTTTGTCGTCCCTTGCGCATCGTCCCGTCCACAAGAGCCCGACAGTGGCAGCCATGATCGATACCGCATCGCCGATCGTCGCATCGCCAGCCGTCTCGCCGCGCGAGGAGCGCGTCGGCATGCTTTTGGTCTTCCTGTCGGCGCTGATGTGGAGTTTCGGCGGCGCCATCGCCCGCTTCATCACTGTCGGTGACAGCTGGACGGTCATTTTCTGGCGATCCGTGTGGGCAGCCGCCTTCCTGGTCTGCTTCATGGTTTGGCGTGACGGCTGGCGTGGCATGCTGAAGCTGTTCCGTGACATGGGGTTGCCCGGCCTTGCCGTCGGGATCTGCTTTGCCACGGCATCGACCGCCTTCGTCGTGGCGCTCGCCTACACCACCGTCGCTAACATCCTTTTGATGCAGGCAGGCGTGCCGTTGCTGGCGGCGCTGTTTGCTTGGGCATTGTTTCGCGAAAGGGTTGGTGTCGCGACCTGGGTGGCAATCGCCGCCGTCATCACCGGCGTCGCCATCATGGTGTCGGAATCGCTCGATGGCGCCGTCTCGCCCATAGGCGATGGGCTGGCGCTGTTGATCGCGGTCATGTTTTCAGTCGCCACCGTCATCACCCGGCGGTTCTCCGGCGTGCGCATGACGCCGGCGACGTGCCTCGGCACCATGCTCGCGGCCGGCTTTGCCGTCTCGCAGGCATCGACCCTCACCGTATCTGTCAGTGACATGGGCTTTCTGTTTGCCTTCGGCGTGGTCAATCTCGGCCTCGGCCTGGCCTTCTTCGCCACCGGCGCGCGACTGATCCCGGCGGCCATCGCGGCGCTGCTCGGCACGTTCGAGCCGATCCTCGGCCCGATATGGGTCTGGCTCATTCATTCCGAGGTGCCGTCGGGGCGCACCATCATCGGCGGCGCGGTTGTGGTCACGGCGCTGCTCGTCCATATCGGGCTCGAATTCAAGCGCCAGGCAAGGCCCGAACGCGCAGGGGTCACCGGGGTGCCGTCACCTAATTGAAGCGGCCTGCAGCTTTGCCATTGACAACGTCGCTGCGGCACGGGCAGGCTGGGAATACGGCAACAACAAGACAGGCGTATCTTGCCAAGTCTCCCAGCCGGTCCGATCGGGACCGGACCATATCGTCGTATCTCTGCCCGCGCCATGGCGAAAGCCTCTGACGGTATTGGCACGCCTCCCAGGCCGCCTCAGGGGCATCCAACCATCTCATCGAACCGCCTGCATGGTCTCGGCAGTTCGCGCTTGTCGCCCCTTGGAAAGCTCAATAGTCTGAAGAAAATGCCGGTCGCGCTGATGTCGCGACGAGCCGGTGAAGGAACACTCATCAAAGGAGAATAGCATGATCCGCAAAGCGCTCTGGCTTTCGGCAACGTCGGCATTCCTGACATTTTTCACCGTCGGCGGTCACGCCGAAGATCGTGTCGTCAACGTCTTCAACTGGTCAGACTACATCGACAGTTCGATCATCGACGATTTCACCAAGGAAACCGGCATCAAGGTCGTCTATGATACCTTCGATTCCAACGAAATCCTCGAGACCAAGCTGCTTGCCGGCGGCAGCGGCTATGACGTCGTCGTGCCCAGCGGCAATTTCCTTGCGCGCCAGATCCAGGCCGGCGTGTTCCAGAAGCTCGACAAGTCGAAGCTGCCCAACATTTCCAACATGTGGGATACGGTTTCGGAACGCACGGCCAAGTACGACCCCGGCAACGAATACTCGGTCAACTACATGTGGGGCACGGTTGGCATCGGCTACAACATCAAGAAGGTGCAGGCGGCGCTCGGCACCGACAAGATCGACAGCTGGGATGTCTTCTTCAATCCCGACAGCCTGGCCAAATTGAAGGACTGCGGCGTCTACGTGCTGGACTCGCCGGCCGACATCATTCCGGCTGCACTGAAATATCTCGGCCTCGACCCGAACAGCACATCGCCCGACGATATCGCCAAGGCCGAGGAGACCTTGCTCAAGGTCCGACCTTATATCAGGAAGTTCCATTCCTCCGAATACATCAACGCGCTCGCCAACGGCGATATCTGCCTGGCCGTCGGCTGGTCGGGTGACGTGTTCCAGGCCCGCAATCGCGCGGTCGAGGCCAAGCAGGGCGTCGAGATCGGCTATTCCGTGCCGAAGGAGGGTGCGCAGATGTGGTTCGACCAGATGGCGATCCCTGCCGACGCGCCGCATGTCGCGGAGGCGCTCGAGTTCATCAACTACATGATGAAGCCGGAAGTTATCGCCAAGTCGTCGAACTACGTGCTCTACGCAAACGGCAACAAGGCTTCGCAGCAATTCGTCGACAAGGCACTGTTGGAGGATCCTTCGGTTTATCCCGATGCCGAGACCATAAAGAAGCTCTACACCGTCTCGCCATACGATCCCAAGACCCAGCGCGTCATCACGCGCACCTGGACCAAGATCGTCACCGGCCAGTAAGCAATCCGACACGGTCCCGGCAGCCACCTGCCGGGACCGTTTTTACCTGGGGCAAGAAGCAAGAAAATCAGGACGGAGTGGGACATGAAATCGCTTGGCAGCATCCGCAGGGATTTTGCACCGTGGAACGACCCGAACGCCAAGCCGTACATCCAGTTCGACAACGTCACCAAGAAGTTCGGTGACTTCACCGCCGTCAACAATCTGTCTCTGACCATCTTCGAGCGCGAGTTCTTCGCGCTGCTCGGTGCTTCCGGTTGTGGAAAGTCGACGCTGCTCAGGATGCTCGCCGGCTTCGAGGAGCCGACAGCCGGCCGCATTCTGCTCGATGGCCAGGATCTGCGCGGCATCCCGCCCTACCGGCGGCCTGTCAACATGATGTTCCAGTCCTATGCGCTGTTCCCGCATATGACGGTCGAGAACAACATCGCCTTCGGCCTCAAGCAGGACGGCATGCCGAAGCCCGAAATCGCATCGCGCGTTGCCGAGATGCTGAAGCTGGTCAAGCTCGAGCAGTTCGCCAAGCGCAAGCCGCATCAACTGTCCGGCGGCCAGCGCCAGCGCGTCGCGCTCGCCCGCTCGGTCGCCAAGCGGCCCAAGGTGCTGCTGCTCGACGAGCCGCTCGGCGCGTTGGACAAGAAGCTGCGCGAAGAGACGCAGTTCGAACTGATGGACCTGCAGCAGAATCTCGGCCTGACCTTCGTCGTCGTCACCCACGACCAGGAAGAGGCGATGACCATGGCCGATCGCATCGCCATCATCGACAAGGGCGAGGTGATGCAGGTGGCAACGCCGGCCGAAGTTTACGAGGCGCCGGGATCGCGTTTCGTCGCTGGCTTCGTCGGCAACGTGAATATGTTCGAGGGCAAGATCGCGCGTGGCGAGGCGGGCAGCGCCAGCATAGACGCCGGCAACGGCATCACCATCCGCACCGACAATGCCGGCACCGCCGGGGCCGGGACGGCCGTCACCTTCGCCATCAGGCCCGAAAAGATCAAGGTGTCGTCGAAGAAGCCGGCCGAGGCCGTCAACGCCATCGAGGGCGAGGTCTACGATATCGCCTATCTCGGCGACATGACCGTCTATCATGTCAGGCTGGACGACGGCCAGGTGGTGCGCGCCAGCACCATGAACGCGGCCCGCATCACCGAGGATCCGTTGAGCTGGAACGACCGCGCCTGGGTTTCCTTCCGGCCCGACGCCGGCGTCGTGCTGACGCGGTAGGGGGCGACCATGTCGAGCGCCGCCGTCACCACCTCATCAGCCTCGCCGGCATCCAATGCCGGCAAATCCATCCTTGCCAGGCTGGGTGCTGCCTTCGTTGGCCGACTGGTCATCATCATCCCGTATGTCTGGCTGCTGTTCTTCTTCCTCATTCCGTTCGTCATCGTCTTCAAGATTTCGCTGTCGCAGACGGCGATCGCCATCCCGCCCTATACGCCGGCGCTCGATTTCAGCGGCGGCATTTCCGGGTTCCTGACTCAGCTGAAACAGCTCAGCCTCGGCAATTACACCTGGCTGACGCAGGACGCGCTCTACTTCAACGCCTATGTGACCAGCGTCATCATCGCCGCGGTCTCGACGGTCCTGACATTGCTCGTCGGCTACCCCATCGCCTACGGCATGGCGCGCGCGCCGGCGACGATCCGCCCGACCTTGCTGATGCTGGTGATCCTGCCGTTCTGGACCTCGTTCCTGATCCGCGTCTACGCCTGGATCGGCATTCTCAAGCCCGAAGGGCTGCTCAATCAGCTGCTGCTCGCCACCGGCGTCATCCACCAGCCGCTGATCATCCTCAACACCTATACGGCGATCTTCATCGGCATCGTCTATTCCTACCTGCCGTTCATGGTGCTGCCGCTCTATTCCGCTCTCGAGAAGATGGACTATTCGCTGATCGAGGCGGCCAAGGATCTCGGTTGCCCGCCGACCAGTGCGTTCTGGAAAATCACCTTCCCGCTGTCGCTGCCCGGCGTCATCGCCGGTTGTCTGCTGGTGTTCATTCCGGCCGTCGGCGAATTCGTCATTCCCGATCTGCTCGGCGGATCGCAGACGCTGATGATCGGCAAGACGTTGTGGAACGAGTTCTTCGCCAATCGCGACTGGCCGGTATCGTCGGCCGTGGCCGTCATCCTGCTGTTGCTGCTGATCGTGCCGATCATGCTCTTCCAGCGGGCTCAGGCGCGCGCTCAGGAAATGGACAGGTGACCTCATGAACGCCACCTGGAGCCGCTTCAACATCACCTCGATCGTGCTTGGCTTTGCCTTTCTCTACCTGCCGATCGTGCTGCTCATCGTCTTCTCGTTCAACGAATCGAAACTGGTCACGGTCTGGGGCGGTTTCTCGACCAAATGGTACGTCTCGCTGTTCCACAACCAGGGTCTCATGGACGCGACCTGGGTGACGGCGCGTGTTGGCCTGATCTCGGCCACGGTTGCGACGGTGCTGGGCACCCTGGCGGCACTCACCTTGACCCGCTACACGCGCTTCAAGGGCAGGGTGCTGTTTTCCGGCATGGTCTTTGCGCCGCTGGTCATGCCGGAAGTCATCACCGGCCTGTCGCTGCTGCTGCTCTTCGTCGCCGTCGGGCTCGACCGCGGCTTCCTCACCGTGACGCTCGCCCACATCACGCTGACCATGTGCTTCGTCGCCGTGGTCGTGCAGTCGCGGCTCATGACTTTCGACCGCTCGCTGGAAGAAGCCGCGATGGATCTTGGCGCAACGCCGGTGAAGACCTTCTTCCAGATCACATTGCCGGTCATCATGCCGGCGATCGTCTCCGGCTGGATGCTGGCTTTCACGCTTTCGCTCGACGATCTGGTCATCGCCAGCTTCACCTCGGGGCCGGGCGCGACGACGCTGCCGATGAAGATCTACAGCCAGGTTCGCCTCGGCGTGACGCCGGAAATCAACGCCGCCTGCACCATCCTGATCGCCGTCGTGGCGATCGGCGTCATCATCGCCTCGCTTGCCAACAAGCGGCGTGAGGTGCAGCGCCAGCTCGACGAGCAGGCCGCGCAACGCGGCTGAAGACGAAAACGCGACCGCTTATTCGCCCGAAACGCCGCGGCTGATCGGGGAAATGAACGGCGTGCTCCAGGTTCCGCCGACGAAGAACGACGACTGGTTGGGGCCTTGCTGGCCGTTGGCCTGCGTTGCCGCCTGATCCGGCTGAATGACGCCGCCGGACAAGGCCAGTCCGCGCCCGGCGTAGGACGCGATGCCGGACAGCCAGATCTTGTACTTCGCTGAATTGGCCTCGGCCTTGTCGATTCGCGCCACGCCCTTCGAAATGGTGGCCTTGATCTCGGCACCGTCGATCGGCAATGTTGCGTCGGAGACATCGTCGAGCGCGAAGAAGCCGCCCTGTTCGGTATGTTTGAGGAAGGCCGGCAGGTTGAGCTTGCTCAACGCACCCGGCCCGAAGGTCGCCGAGACCGAGCCGTCGGCATTGTCGAAGATGGAATCCCAGGTTCTGCCCGGCCCCTTGAGGATCACCGAGACGGTGCCCGTGCCGACCGGCACCAGCCGCGTCATCCCTGCCGCCGTGCCGAAAGCACCGCCGTCGATGTCGGACGCCAGAAGGCGGATTTCGACCTGCGAGCCTTCCGGCTTGCGATCGAAGCGAAGGCTGGTCTGGATGTTGCCGCCGAAGGCCGAGGCATCGGAGATGTCGAAGACGGACAGACCATCCTTGACCTGGGCCGTGGCGGCGACGTCGGCGAGCTGGATAGGCCCCGCCGTGGCGTGCGCCGCCGACAGCCTGAGATCGAGATTGATCTTGTCGGCGAAACTTGTGTCGATTTCGCCAGGCCCCGCCCCTCCGGTCGGCACCAGCGGGGTGAAGGCCGACAGAAACGATCTGAGGTCGAGCGTGTCGAAGGCGAGCGTACCGGAGATCACCGGTTGTGCCTCACCAAGCGAGAGGTCCAGCGCACCCATCCCCGGATTGTTGTCGAGTGCAATCGCCGTGTTGTCGAACTTGACGCGCCCGCCGGTCGCGGTGATCTTGCTCGAAATGCTGACCGAGCCGATCGCCGCACCCGGAGCGATGCCGGCCTGCGACCATTCCAGGACACGCCGCAGCGAGGGCGCCGAGAACTTCGCTTGACCGTCGAAATAGGTATTTTCAGACATGCTGGCCGTGCCGTCGAACGAGAAGGTGGCGGGCGCCGCCTTGAAGGACAGCGTCAGCGGCGCGGTGCCGCCGGCAAACAGCACAAGCGGTTTGGCCGAGGCGACGTCCAGCGCGACGCTTTCGCCCCGCCAAATGCCGGTTGCCGACAGCGTCGCATTGCTGTTCATCGCCGCCCAATTTGCCTGACCGTTCAAGCTGCTCAGGATCTCGACGTCCTTGCCGCCGATGGAGGCTACCATGCGGCCGTCACGAAACTCGACCGTGCCGAAGGTGTCGGTAGGCAGCTTGTCGAGGTCCGGTTTGGCGGGGTCGGCGTTGACCAGGCCGCGCGCCGTGTCGATGGAGCGCGTTATGCGCCCGCCGGTCGGGACAGCGGGCAGGAAAAGGCCGGCAGGCGTGCGCTGGACCCGGATCGTCGGCCGCACCAGCCGCGCCGTCGAAAACACCACGTCGCCGCGCAAGGCCGCCATGGCGGAAAGGTCGACCTCGACCCGTTCTGCCTCGACCACCGGCGGCGCCTCGGTGTCGGTCCATTGTGACAGCGTCACATCGGTCAGGATGGCGCGGAATGTCGGCCAGACCTCGATACGCGGCGAACCGTCGATGGCGACACGGAAGCCGCTCCACGCACTCATTTCCCAGGCGATGCGGTCGCGCACGATACGGGTGGAGGCAATCAGCGGCAGGGCGGCAACGACCAGCGCGACGACGATCACGGCAGCGCCGATCGCCCATATTCCGCGCCGGATCATAGATGATGGCATATGGCCCCGTATGCTTCCATTCCGACAATCGCCCGACGGGTGTAACCCCGGTCGTCACCACGGCCCCGGTCGTCACCAGGACTTCCGGCCGTCACTACGACTTCAAGTTGTCACTACGACTTAGGGCTGAGGCATTTCAAGTCTTTATGGCCCGGCGATGGCATTTGCGCACATCTGGTCGCATCAGCCGAACAAAATCTTGCTCTGCTGCGCTGCGATATGCATAAGCGATGGCGACCGTGGAGGAACGATCATGGCTGCCGAACAACCGCTCTGGACACCGACGCAAGACCAGATTGACGCAGCACCCTTGACCGCCTTCACCAAGGCCGCCGGAGTCAAAGCCGGCGTAGCGTTTTCCTCGTATTCGCAGCTTCACGCCTGGTCGGTCGAGGACCGTGAAGGGTTCTGGAGCCTGGTCTGGGATTTCTGCGGCATCGTCGGCGACAAGGGCGACAAGCTGCTCGTCGACGGCGACAAGATGCCCGGCGCTTCTTTCTTTCCCGATGCGACACTGAATTTCGCCGGGAATCTGCTGAAGAAGACCGGCTCAGGCGACGCAATCGTGTTTCGCGGCGAAGACAAGGCCGAGCGCCGGCTGTCCTGGAACGAGTTGCACGCGCTGACCTCGCGGCTGCAGCAGCTTTTCCTGTCGCTCAAGGTGAAGAAGGGCGACCGCATTGCCGCCATGATGCCCAACATGCCGGAGACCGTCGCCGCCATGCTGGCAGCCGCCTCGATCGGCGCCGTCTGGTCGTCCTGCTCTCCCGATTTCGGCGAGCAGGGCGTGCTCGACAGGTTCGGCCAGATCGAGCCCGTCGTCTTCATCGCGCCGGATGGCTATTGGTACAATGGCAAGGCGATCGAAGTCGCCGACAAGATCGCCGCGGTCGCGGCCAAGCTCGGCACTGTCCACAAGATCCTGGTCGTCGACTATCTCGGCACATCGAGCGATGTTGCCGGGATTATCGACAAGGCGGTAGCGCTGGAAGAGGCGCTGTCGCCCTTCGCCGACAAGCCCGTCGCCTTCGAGCCGCTGCCGTTTTCGCATCCGCTTTACATCCTGTTTTCGTCGGGAACGACCGGCATTCCCAAATGCATCGTCCATTCGGCCGGCGGCACGCTGATCCAGCATGTCAAGGAACACCGGCTGCATGCCGGTCTCACCGACGGCGACCGCTTTTTCTACTTCACCACCTGCGGCTGGATGATGTGGAACTGGCTGGTGTCGGGGCTCGCTTCGGGCGCCACGCTGCTGCTCTATGACGGTTCGCCCTTCTACCCCGACGGCAATGTGCTGTTCGATTTCGCCGATGCCGAGAAGATGACTTTCCTCGGCACCTCGGCCAAGTTCATCGATTCCGTGCGCAAGGCCGGCCTCAAGCCGATCCGCACGCATGATCTGTCCACTGTGCGGGCAATCTCCTCCACCGGCTCGCCGCTGTCGCCGGAAGATTTCCGCTTCGTCTATGACGGCATCAAGAAGGACGTACATCTGGCCTCGGTCTCCGGCGGCACCGACATCGTCTCCTGCTTCGTGCTCGGCGTGCCGACGCAGCCGGTCTGGACCGGCGAGATCCAGGGACCCGGCCTCGGCCTGGCCGTCGATGTCTGGGACGACGACGGCAGGCCGGTCCGACAGGAGAAGGGTGAGCTGGTCTGCGCAAAAGCCTTTCCGGCGATGCCGATCGGCTTCTGGAATGACCCCGATGGCAAGAAGTACCGGGCGGCCTATTTCGAGCGCTTCGACAATGTCTGGTGTCATGGCGATTTCGCCGAATGGACCGAGCATGGCGGCCTCATCATCCATGGCCGCTCCGACGCCACGCTCAACCCGGGCGGGGTGAGGATCGGCACGGCGGAGATCTACAATCAGGTCGAGCAGATGCCTGAGATCCTGGAAGCATTGTGCATCGGACAGGACTTCGACAACGACGTGCGCGTCATCCTGTTCGTGCGCCTGGCCGCCGGCGTGCAGCTCGACGAGGATCTGGAAAAACGCATACGGGCAAAAATCCGTAGCGGCGCGAGCCCGCGTCACGTGCCGGCAAGGATCGTCGCCGTCACCGACATCCCTCGCACCAAGTCGGGCAAGATCACCGAGCTTGCGGTGCGCGACGTGGTGCATGGCCGCGCCATCAAGAACAAGGAGGCGCTCGCCAATCCAGAGGCGCTTGAGCTGTTCAAGAACCTGCCGCAATTGGCCGAGTAGCTGCTAATGCATGTCGCTCAAAAGTGGCCCCGGTTGAGACAACGACATGCATGAAAAAAGACGTTCCGGCATGGTTAACGAAATATCTCGCTAGAATTTACCTAGATTTCATGAGTGGTACACATTCGTAAATTTTCCGGCGCCCCGGTAAGGAGTTGTTAAGGTCCGGCGTCGATAGTCGCAGGTAACTTGAGGGAGAAATCCCGTTCCTCAGCCCCGAGGATCCGAATTCGCTCAAGCCCCCGTTGTGACAGCAATCCCATCTCTTAAGGCGCCTTTGGGCGCCTTTTTCTTTTTATCGGGATCGAAGCGTGGAGGGCTGATCTATTCCGCGAGCACACGGGTCGATGGAAAAGCGACCTCGACCAAGGTGCCTTCGCCCGGGGTCGAATTGATGGTGAACCGGGCACGGTTGGCTTCCACCATCGCTTTGGTCAAAGGCAGTCCAAGCCCGGTGCCGTCGCCGCGTCCGCGCTTCAGGGCGTTGATCTGCTTGAACGGCTTCAACGCCTGCTCGATCTCGGCATGGCTCATGCCGATGCCGGTGTCGCGCACCCGCATGACGACGTCGCCCGACGTCTCATAGGCGGTCGAGACGATCACCTGGCCGCCGGCCTGGGTGTAGCGGATGGCATTCGACAGGATGTTGAGCGCGATCTGGCGCACGCTGCGCAGGTCCGCCACCACTTCCGGCAGCCGCGAAGCGAAGCTGGAGCGGATGATGACCCGTTCGCGGTTGGCCTGCGGCTGCATCATCGCCACCGTCTCGGCCAGCGTGTCGTTGAGCGACACCGCCTCATAGGCCATCTCCTGCTGGCCGGCCTCGATCTTGGAGATATCGAGCAGGTCGTTGACCAGGTCGAGCACATGATTGCCCGAGCGGTTGATGTCGCGCAGATAGTCGCGGTAGCGGTCGTTGGCGACAGGTCCGAACTTCTCGTCGACCATCAGTTCGGAAAAGCCGATGATGGCGTTGAGCGGGGTGCGGATCTCGTGGCTGATGCGGGCGAGGAAATCGGTCTTCTGCGAGGACGCGCGCTCGGCCACCGCACGTGCCTGCGTCAAGTCCTCTTCGGCCCGCTTCCACTGCGTGATATCGCGAACGACGGCGCAGAAGCCGCTGTCGTTGGGCAGCCGGCCGATGGTCATGAACAGCGGAATGAAGCGGCCTTGCGATTCGCGCCCGATAACCTCGCGGCCGTCGTTCATGACACTCGCCACGCCGGGCTCGGACAGTCCGTTGAGATAGTCGCGTGCCGCGCGCTGACTTTCGATGGCAAACAGCGAGGCGAACGGCTTGCCGGTCACATCGTCGCTGTCGAAGCCGAACAGTGCTTCGGCCGGCCGGCTGATCGATCGGATGGTGCCGTCACGGCCGATCAGCACGACGCCGTCGGTGGCGGTGTCGATAATGGTGCGCATCTCGGCGATGCGCGCCTTGAGCTCGGAAATATCCGGCTGCGTCTGCTCGTCGCCAACCACATGCAGGCTCGCCGGCGCATCGTCCTCGCCGGAGCGTCGCACGACCAGCATCAGCGCCTTGCCGTCGCGCCAGGGGACAGAGCGCAAAATGGCCTCGATCGGGAATTCCTGTCCATCACGCGTCTTCAGCCGCAGCGCGCGATCGGTGCCGTCGGAAACGCCGTCGTCGGCATAGGGGTCGGCAAACAACGCGCCGAGGCCGCCGGCATCCGCCAGATCGTCGAGCGCCTCATAGCCGGTCAGGCTGAGGAATTCCTCGTTCGCATAGTGCAACTGGTCTCCGGAATGGATGAGCAGCGGCACGGGCAGCTTACCGAGCAGCGACGTGTCCGGGGCCTTGTGTTCATCTCCGGCGGAAAACGCCGACGGCACGAACCCTTCGGCCTTGAGCGGCGGAACCTGCAGGCGAGGGCGCTCGACGCGTATTTCCGCAGCGTCGCCTGCATTGACGGCTTGCTCGGCAACCGCCCGCTCGTCAGGCGACGCGGCTTCCTCGTCGGGCTGCGCCCAATCCTCGCTGTCTTCGGCATCGCGAAAATCTGCTGACGTCATGCTGTCGTCATCGAGGACGTCATGTGTCGCGTCAGTGGCTTCAGGCTCTTCGCCGGGCGAAACCGCAGTGGTGTTCTCTGGTTCCGCCGCCACGGGGCCACGTTCGTCATCTTGGCCGGCATAGTCCAGCAACGAGCCCGTCACATTCATCCCAGGGGGGGCTTCACGAGCAGCTTCGTCCGGGTGACCGTCAAGCCGTGCCAGATTCTGCTCGTCTTCGGCATCGACATCGGTCTCGGATGGCTCGACCGGTTCGTTCTCTGGCCCTGACGCAGGGATGCCGCCGGCGCGCATCGGGTCGTCGGACACCTTAACCGGAGCCTCGGTCTCCGCTGCCGACGCCTCAGCAGTCTCAGTCTCTGGTGGCTCGACCGGAGCACTCTCCTTCTTCAGCCGCTCGCCGATTTCGCGGAAGGCGCTGCGTTCCAGGGTCGAGAGGCCCTTGTCGTTGGCTGGCTGGCGATGTTCGGCGAGCCGGATCACCTTGTCGGCAAAGCGCCGCTCCTGTTTCGGCACGATGGTCAGCGCCGGCACCTCGCCCTTGAACGGATCCGATGCCTGAGCGTCCTCGGCCCTGGGCTCCTCAGCGTTCGGCTGTTCGGGCGCGGGTTGGATGACTTGCGGTTCCGGCGTTGCCGGCGCCCGGCCATTGGGCACCAGCGCCATGCCGATGGCCTCCGGATCGACGACCGCGTCGCTGGCGCGGGCGACGCCGAAGCCGCGGAAACCCTCGAAGGCGCGGCTGCGGCCATAGACAGGCAGCGCCGCCAGGTCGACGGGTATCTTCAGATCGGTGCCGACGACCGGCCACAGCACGGAGCGTCCGGACCAGGTATCGCGCCGTTCGAGGAGCCCCGATATCTCGCCCGAGGGGTCGAGGCCGAATGTGGCGGCGACATCCCTGAAGCGTCGGCCAATCACGTCGGCCGCCGGCTTGCCGACGATGTCGGCGAATTCCGGCGACAGCGCGCTGAACTTGCCTTCGGCATCGGTGCGCCAGACGAAGCGCACCGGCGCCGCTGCGCGGTCTATCGCCGAGACGGTCGTCGGCGTGGCCGCGGAGGTGGACTGGACTTCCAGGGCCGCCGGTTCTTGAGGCGCTTCAGGTCCGGACGCAGCTGGTCGCGGCGCCTGTTCCCCTCCGTCCTCGCCGGCGTTGAAGTACCAATGGTCGTGTTGCGCCGGTGTGGGCTCTGCTGCCGCCTGATCGCTGTTGGCAGCCGTCGGCGCCTGCCCGATCGCGTCGGTGATCGCATGCGGCTGCGATGCGGCGACGTCCTCGGTCGGCAGTGCGGCGCCTGGTTCCTCGGTCGGCGTCTCGCCACCCTGTTCCGGCTGCGAAGCCGCATCGCCAGCTGGTGCCGCCTCGGCAATGGTTTGCGTGAGGTGTTCGCCCGCAGGGGCTGTGTCGTCGAGCTGGTCCTCGTCGATCACCACCAGCAGATGCCGCTCCTCGGTCAATCTTGCCAGACCTGCCGGGTAGGAGGCCGTGCCGCCCGGGACAAGGCGCTTGACGATGCGGTCGCTCTCGGCTGCGACGTCGGCAACCAGTGCTGCCAGCGTCTCCGGCAGGATGCCCAGTGCCGAAAATCCTTCCGAGGCCGCCTCGACGTTGCCCCTGGCATCGACAAAGGCGATGAAATGACCATCCTCGGTGAAGCCGCTAATGGCGCGCGCGGCGATTTCGCCGGCACTGCGTGACCCTGTCTGAGCCGCCGGCACTGCCAGCATGATCGCCTTCTCGGCGTCCGGCATGGTCACCGCACTGGCCAGGAAGCCGACGGCGCGGCTGGTCATGCCGGTCGCCAGCCGCACCATGATGGCGCGGTCGCTGCCAATCTCGGGAAATCCGCTGGTCGCCATGATCTGGCGCCTGGCGATCACGGGCAACTGCGCCGAGGCGCCTATGATCGCCTCGATGTCGGGATAACCGAACATCGCGGCTCCTGGCCCATTGGCCCAGATCACCTGCTCCAGATCCGCCGACAGGATCGCGATCGCGTCGCCTGCGGCAAAGCGCTGGCGGACCGCGTCGAGCACGGCGACATCAAGGAAGGAATATTCGGACGGCATGCGCTTGGCGGACCTCACGGAGCGGCGATTTTGCAGTTAACGCTTTGTTAATAAAAGCCGGAGGCGCGAAGGTCCACAAGCCAGAACGTGCAAAGGCTGGAATCTGGGCTCTTGGTTAACGGCTCAAAAGAAATTTATGGTGCACTGCAACAAAGATATTGCAATGCACAAAATTTGCCTTTATATTGCCATCATACATGAACGAGACGGCTTTCTGTCAAAGCCGCTGCCGCTGAAAAGGATGGAAAATGTCCAGGACCAAGACCGCCGAGACGATCGAAAACGTTGAATTCCCGAGCTTCGACGCTTCCAAGGCCACTGACCAGATTCGCGCTTTCGCCGAAAAGGGCGTTGAGCAGTCGAAAGAGGCTTATGCCAAGCTGAAGACCGGCGCCGAGGAGACCCAGAAGGCTCTGGAGTCGACCTACGAGACCGCCAAGACCGTTTCCAACGACCTGTCGCTCAAGACCATCTCCGCTTTGCGTGCCAATGCCGAGGCCGGTTTTTCCCACCTCGAAGCCCTGATCGGCGCCAAGTCGCTGTCGGAAGTCGTCGAGCTGCAGACCGCCTTCCTGCGCAAGCGCGTCGAATCGACCGTCGAGCAGGCCAAGGACTTCCAGGCCGTTGCCTCCAAGGCCGCCGAGGACGTCTCCAAGCCGATCAAGACCGCCTTCGAGAAGGCGATGAAGGAAATCAAGGTTGCCTAACATTTGCGCATGATCTGAAGATGCAACAAAAGGTCGCATTTTCTTAAAAACGATCAGGTGTATGATGGCAGCCATCAAGGAATACCCGGTGAGTGGAACCTCCTCCCTCTGCTCCCCGGGGTGACCAGCCAGCACCTCCTCCCGCTGGCTCGTAACAGGAAAAGGCCGGCACCTCCTCCCGCCGGCCTTTTTCTTTGTCCGTCGCCTGGTCCTTGCCTGCGCCTTCTTGCTGGGCGAATGCCGCGCCGATGTTGGGAAGTGACCTTTGCTTTCCAAAAGCCTTGAATTAGAATCCATAAGCCCGTAAGGACGCATCGCCGAACGACAGAGCGGCGGATGAGTTTCTGTTTCGATCCGCTCAGGCAACGTGCCGTTGTAGCTCAGATGGTTAGAGCGCCGGATTGTGGATCCGGAGGTCGCTGGTTCGATCCCAGCCAACGGTACCATAAATAGCGACATAATTTCAAAGACTTAAAGGATTCTGGTTAGCTAGGCTGGCTTGGGTGTCGGTGCGTCCTATGGACGTGTACCATTCTGGTGCCATAGGAGGCCGTCCAGCTATGACGGTCAACAAAATGGCGGTCAGCCCGGAGCGAACCCTGCCAATGACGTCAGCCGTCGTTTCGCCTGAGATCTTTGCGCAGCCAAAAAAGCCGTCGTCCACACGGAACCTTTGCTTGCGGAAACCGCAGGCCAAGTTGCTACCCTCTCGCCGGGAGCGGCATTGCTGGCCTGGTGGTGCGCCGATCTGGTTCCGACGCAAAAGCTGCGTTGGCCGCGGCCGGTGCCCTAATTCCCTTCTTGGCCAAGACAGATACTCCAGCGTTCAGTTGGGCTCCAGTGTGTACCGCCTCATTTTCAGCAGCCCTGTATGAGGCGATCTCGAATCATCTCTGCAATCGGGATCGCCGAGGTGGCGGCGGGGGAAGGCGCGTTGCAGACGTGCAGCATGCGGTCCGTTTGTGCGAACAGGAAATCATGGATGAGGGCACCGTCCTTGCGCACGGCTTGCGCGCGGATGCCTGCTTCGTGCGGGAGCAGGTCGGCGAGCTCGAGGCTCGGACAGTATTTCCGGCACTCCTCCAGATAGCCTGGCTTCCAGAGCGAGTTGCGGAGTTCCGTTACCGCAGATCCGCGGTTGGCGAACACGGTTTTCCAGAAGCCGGGAAACAGCGCGTAGTCGGCCATGTCCGAAACATTGAACGAAAGCCGTGGATAGCCTTCGCGGGCAAAACCGATAACGGCATTCGGCCCGACCGTGACGCTGCCGTCGATCATCCGCGTCAGGTGCACGCCAAGGAAGGGCAGGGCTGGATCCGGGACGGGATAGATCAGATGGCGGACAATGTCGTTCTTCGGTGCGGGAAGGCGATAGTATTCGCCGCGGAAGGGAACGATGCGATGCTCGATCGAAAGCCCGGCGAGCACGGCCAGCCGGTCTGATTGGAGACCGCCGCAGACCACCAGTTTTTTCGCCTGCCAGTTTTCGCCGGCCGACGCGATATCGACGGAATCGATGACTTCGCGAATGCCGGTGACGCGCGTCGACAGGCGGATCTCGCCGCCAAGCGCCCTGATGCGCCGCCCCATGGCTTGGCAGACATCGGCATAGCTGACGATGCCGGTCGAGGCTACGAAAAGCGCGCCGAGACCGCGGATGTTCGGTTCCCGCTCCTTCAATTCACCCTCGCTGACGCGCCGGACTTCGATCGTGTTCTGCTTCGAGCGTTCGTGGAGCGCCTCCATGCGCTGCACTTCGAGTGCGGAGGTGGCGACGAGCAGTTTGCCGCAGACATCGAAGCGGATGCCGTTCTCCTGGCAGAAGGCCTTGGTGGCATCCGCGCCCTTGCGGCAGAGCTCGGCCTTCAGGCTGCCTGGCGGATAGTAGATGCCGGCATGGATGACACCACTGTTGTGGCCGGTCTGGTGCTTGCCGAGAGCCTCCTCTTTCTCCAACAGGATCAGGCTGCAGCCGGGATATGTTTCCAGCAGCCGCATGGCCGTCGCCAGGCCGACGATGCCGCCGCCGATGACGCAGTAGTCGAAAATCATTGTTGTAGCCCTTGCCTGCCCGATTATGCGTGCGCCGTCTGACGATCGCCATAGCCGAAATAGGCCTTTTCCAGCGCATGCCCGTCGGCAAGCTCGCTTGCCGAACCCTCCAGCGCGTTATGGCCGTTGCGCGGCACGTAGACGCGGGAAGCGAGGTCGAGAATGCGAGCGGTGGACCGTTCGACGACGAGCAGGGTCAGCCCGCTGGCGTTAAGCTGGCGGAGGCTTTCGTAGACCTGGTCGATCACCAGCGGCGCAAGGCCAAGCGACGGTTCATCGATCATCATCAGCGACGGGCGCTGCAGGATGGCGCGGGCGATGGCAAGCTGCTGCTGCTCGCCGCCGGAAAGGTGGCCGGCAACGCCGCGGTAGCGGGTCCTGAGGATCGGAAAGATTTCCAGAACCCGTTCCCAGATCGGCGGCCGCTTCGGCCTTGTCCTTGCGGATCATGCCGCCGAGCAGCAGGTTTTCCCGCACCGTCAGTGTCCGGAAGATACTGCGGCCTTCCGGCACCAGTGCCAGGCCCTTCCGGCATAGCTTTTCCGGCGCCTGGCCGGCGATCGACTCGCTGTTGAAGGCAAGCGTGCCCCCGGTCGGCGCCATGAGCCCGGAAATTGATTTCAGAAGCGTGGATTTGCCGGCGCCGCGATCTGGCCTCGTCGTTCCCGGCAAGCAGCAGCTGACGATCAATCTCCTCGCGTGGTATCGACATCTCACGGCGGCCAGATATCGCTGCCCTGATATCAAGTGCGTAGACCGGACGCCGCTGCGGAATACCAAAGGATAGTGCTCTTTGACAATCTTCCCCTTCACCGAAGCCACCCCGATCCAGTTCCAGCAGCCCCTGCCGAGGACCTCGGACGTCGTGATCATCGGCGGCGGGGTCATTGGCGTGACCACGGCACTGTTCCTGGCGCGCCGCAACATCTCGGTGACGCTGCTGGAAAAGGGCCGCATCGCCGCCGAGCAATCCTCGCGCAACTGGGGCTGGATCCGGCAGCAGGGCCGCGATGCCGACGAACTGCCGATCGTCATCGAAGCGCAGCGCCTCTGGCGGCAACTGGCACAGGAATGTGGCGAGGACATAGGACTGAAGCAGACGGGCGTTACCTATCTTGCGCGAACAGACAAGGAGATGGCCGGTTTCGCGAAATTCCTGAAGATCGCCCAGGCTCATGGCGTCGACACGCGTCTCCTCGACCAGGGTGAGCTGGCAAGCCTGATCCCGGCCATGTCGCGACTGTTCAAAGGCGCAATGATCACTCCATCGGACATGCGGGCAGAACCTTGGGTCGCCGTGCCCGCGCTTGCTCGCCTGGCGGCCCGCGAAGGCGCGACGATCATCGAGAATTGCGCGGCACGTATGCTCGACATCTCCGCGGGACGCATCAGTGGCGTCTGGACCGAGAAAGGGCTCATCGCGGCCTCGAGCGTCCTCGTCGCCAGCGGCGCGTGGACGTCGCTGTTCCTGCGCGCCCACGGCATCTCGATTCCGCAGCTCAGCGTCAGGGCGACCGTCGCTGCGACAGCGCCGATGGCGGAAATCCACGCCGGCGCCGCCGCGGACGAACGCATCGCTTTCCGGCGCAGGCAGGATGGCGGGTACACGCTCGCATCGGGAGGCAGCAGCCAACTCTACATAGGGCCGGACGCATTTCGCCATGCAGGCAAATATGTCAGCGCCCTGATGGCCAATCCGTTCGGCACACGCTACCTGCCGGCCGCGCCGCGAGGCTACCCGGACGGCTGGTCGACCCCGCGCAGATGGAACGCGGATGAAGAAAGCCCTTTCGAACGGATGCGCGTCCTCAATCCGGCTCCCGAGACGTCGGCGCTCCGCGCCATCGACGGCGGGTTCAGGGAGCTTTTCCCTCAGTTCACGACTGTGCCGCTCAAGGCGAGCTGGGCGGGCATGATCGATGCGATGCCTGATGTCGTGCCCATCGTCGATCGCGCCGCTGCGTTCCCAGGCCTCGTTGTCGCGACCGGGATGAGCGGCCACGGCTTCGGCATAGGACCCGGAATGGGCCGCATCCTGTCCGATTTGATCCAGGGCAACGAGACCGGGCACAATCTCCACAGGTTCCGTCAATCCCGTTTCAGCGACGGCAGCCCGATCCGATTGGGACCATCGCTGTAAGTATTTCTGCGGCCCGCCAGCCCATCCGCTCTGGCCTTGAAGAACCGGACGAGGCTCAGGTGCCGCATGCCCGGGCGTAGATCTCGATGCTTCGCTGGACGTGATCGATCGCGATCTCTTCGACGTCGCAGGCTCGGTCGGCCCAAGCGAGCGCCGAAGGCAGGTGCTGGAGAAACAGCGTCACCGGCACCTTGCGGCCCTTCAACGCGTCGAAGAGCCGGTCGCAGGCGGCACGGGCTTGCGGGGTCGCCCAATAATATCGGATGCGATCGGAATAGGAGTAGTGGCGCAGCGTCCGTCTGTCGGCGTCGCTGCCATGATAGTGGCTTGCCCAGTTCTTGGGCACGGCTTGCATCAGCTCTTCCATGGCCTGATAAAGCGGCCGCTGGCCATAGAAAGGCACCAGATCGGAAGCGATCAGGTCGAGCGCGTACAGCGCCTCGCGCAGTTTGAAGGTCAGCTCGGGGCCGACCTTGAGGATGGCGAAGCCATCCTCGATGAGTTCACGCAGCGGCCTCTCGCCCTGATAGTCCGTCGAATGGGCTTCGAAAATGAGCGACGGCAATGTGTTCAGAGTTGCCGCCAGATCGCTGGCCTTGGTCCGATCGTAAAAAATCACATTCTGGTTGCCGAACTCCACGCCCGGCTGCACGACAAGCCCGATGACGCGGGAAAACGCGCTTTCAAGCCCGGCGGCCCGGAATGCTTTGGCGTGAATGGCATGTGTCTGGCGAGCCGCCTCCGGACTGGTCGGGGTGATCGCATCCAAAGCGTGATCGGCGCCACCGGGAGGCGGCACCTCCGTCCCGATGATGTAGACCGGGCTTGCCCCGCCGCTCTGCGCGGCCGCCTGTTCCGCGACGCCCGCCATTCTGGCTGCGCGCTCGGCCACCGTATGGTCGTCTAGCGCCGCCGGTTCACCCGCGCAGCCCATCGATGCATCGAGATGGATCTTGCGGAAGCCGGCGCGGACATAAGCATCGACCATTGTCCCGGCCTGCGCCATCGCCTCTTCGGCGGGCCGGTCTTTCCAGGGATTGGGACCGAGATGATCCCCGCCAAGCACGATCAGCTCTGTCGGGCACTGCTCGACTGCCGCGAGCGCTTTCACCATCGCCGCGAAATCGGACGGCGTCATGCCCGTATAGCCGCCCAGATGATTGACCTGGTTGCACGTCGCTTCGATCAGGACGGTGGTGCCGGTTTCCCGGCCGTGGCGCAGTGCAGCTTTGAGCACCAACGGGTGTGCCGAACACACCGAGGTCACCCCGATTTTCTTGCCTTCCCTGTGCAGGCCCGGCACATCTTCGATCGCCACACGCATCAGCTTCTTCTCGCCGTTCTTGCCATGAAATCTTCCAGTTCGGCCCGCGTGCCGGCTCCCTCCATGGGACCGAGGCGTGTGACGTTGCGCGCCCCTGCCGCGTTGGCGAATTCGAGCGAAGTCCGCAGCGGCATCCCCAACCGCCGGCATGCGACATAGGCTCCGCCGAAACAGTCGCCGGCGCCGGTGGGGTCCGTTTCCTCGACGATGAGGCCGGGACAATCGGCACTGGCGCCCGTGCTTTGACGGGCTGACGCGCCATGTTCGCCACGCTTCACGGCGATCTCCTTGACCCCTCGTTTGAACAGCGCCTCGATTGCGCGTTCCTCGCCATCCATGCCGGCGGCCAGGAACAATTCATTGCCCGACGGCAGCAGCAGGTCCGCTTTGTCCACCAGGCTCGCGAATTTCTCCTCGGTCTGGCCGTGCGCCAGCAATTCTTTGCGCAGGTTCGGATCGAGCGACATGGTGCCGCCGCGTGCCTTGATCAGCGGGATCGCGCGTTCGGTGATCGCCCAGGCCGCGGGGCTTGCGAACACCGTTCCCATGACGTGGATATGCCCGCAACGCGCGATCAGCGCCTCGACCTGCGGGGTCCATTCCAGTCGAGCGGCGGCGGATTTGGCGATGTTGTAGACGAAGTCGCGGCTTCCGTCCGTGCGGTAGCGGACAAAGGCGCTGCCCGTCGGATAATCCGCGGAAACAGCGATGGCGGAAGTGTCTACGCCGTCTCGCTTCAGGCGCTCCATGTTGACCGCGCCGAAATCGTCGTCGCCCACCACGCCCACCATCGCGGCCGCTCCGCCCATACGCGCGCATTGATCGATGAAGATGGCGGGCGCGCCGCTCGGAAAGGGGCCAATGAGGTCGATCGGTTCCCGGAAACCGGTGCCTGTCTGCCTCGCGACGATCTCTACTAGGATTTCTCCAATCGTCACGGTTGGCCCGAGCGAGTCCGGTGCAAGCGTTTGGGGGAGGTCGTTCATCAAGCGTCAAATCCTGGGTGTGGTGTCGTTTGCGGTTTCACGACGCCGAGGCGTCTGGACCGGAAACCGCGTCCTTGTTGAGCATCTGGTTGTCGAGCGACATGAAGCGTTGATGCATCATGCAAGCGGCTCCGAAGGCAGCTCCATAGATGGCGCTCTCGTTGAAAACGATCTCGGGGACAGGAAAGGTCGCGGCCTGGAGCTCGCGGATATGCACGTCGACCCGTGCGGCGACCAATGGATACAATTCCGCGACGGACCCGCCCAGCACGATGCGGTTCGGGTCGATCAGCCGCGAGATCTGCACGACTGCAAATGCGAACAAGACAGCCCATTCTTCGGCGAGCTGCACCGCTTGAGGAACACGATCGCGGACGTCACGCAGGAACAAGTCCAAGTCGGCGTCCGGCCTGTACTGGCGATAGGATGACAGGATGCGGTCGCGCCCGAAGGCCTGCTCCAGATTCCGGTATGTCGGGTTCCGTGTCTTGAGGTGGCCGACTTCTCCGGCCAGGCCATTGCCGCCGCGGAACAACTTGCCGTCGATCACAATTCCGCCACCGACACCGTTCTCGATGACCATGAAGAAGGTTACGCCGCTCGCCGCTTCCGGCTGGCTGTATGTGATGCCGATGCCGAATGCGTTGCCGTCATTTTCCGCGGATACCGGGATCTCGGCCGGAAGAAGGCTGCGGGCAAGGCCTGTGAGATCGACATTGCGCCACCCCAGGATCGGTGCGACGTGGATGAAACCGTCCTGGTTCATTTGTCCGGGCACCGCGATGCCGATGCCCTGACATCGCGCCAGGCTATCCTTCCGCATCTCGAGAAACACCTGTTCGATCGCCATGTGGACCGCGGCCTCCGGATCGCTGTCATGTCCTTCGAAGCGCGTCATGGCGCTGCGAACGATCTTGCCCGCGAGATCGATCTCGACGCATGTCATATGTTCGACACCGATCTCTATGCCGGCGAAGAAAACGGCTTCAGGCACGATTTCCACGAGGATACCCGGTCTTCCGGCCCTGGGCTGGCCCGCCGGATTCGCGATATCGTTCTCCGCGACTTCGCGAACGAGTCCGGCCTCGACCAACTCCAGGACGATATTGCCGGCGGACGAGCGGTTGACCCCCATATGCCTGGCGAGATCGGCCCGGCTCAAAGGGCCGAAGCGGTGGAGCGCGTTCAGCGTCGCTACCGAATTGCTCTGGCGGATCCTGCGAGGCGAGCTGCTGGCGAAGGTTACATGGTTCATGGCGGACTCCGCATGTTCGTTCCCAGCCTATACTTCACCCGAGCTTGTTTTTCCTCCGGCAACGCAAAGTCCTCAAAAGAATGAACCGCCTGATGTCGGAAGCAAGCAATTCCCGCTGCGCCGGACGCGAAGGAGAATGCCGCGAGCGAGCGGCATCCTCCTGTTGGAGCGTCAATTGCCGACAAGCACCTTGTCGACATTCTCGGAGGTCACCGCCAGCCACGGCACGTAGTAATGCTGGTCCTTGCCGTCGTTCCAGGCGAGCTTGCCGCCGTTTACGTCCCAGACAGCCGCGCGCGGCTTGTAGCTGTCGCCGACGATCTTGTGCAGCGCGAGGTCGATCGCCCCTTGCGCCTGTCCGTTGGCATCCTGGAGGATGGACATCGACTGTTCGCCACGCTTGACGGCTTCAAGCGCGTCCTTGATGCCGTCCACGCCGGCGACCGGAACCGTCTTGGGATCCAGGCCGTGGTTGCGGATGCCCTCGATGGCGCCGACGGCCATCTCGTCGTTTTCGGCCAGGACGCCCTGGATCGCATCGCCATGCGAGGTCAGGAAATTCTCCATCAGCGTGATGGCCTCGGCGCGTGACCAGTTGGCGGTGTTCTGCTCCAGGATGGTGACTCCGGGATTTTCCTTCAGCACCTTCTGGATCCCTTCAAGCCGCTGTACCTGGGCCGACTGGCCCAGCATCCCTTCCAGGATCACGACCTTGGCCTGCGGGCCGGCCTTGTCGATCACCGCCTTGGCCAGCATTTCGCCGGCCTCGACATCGTTGGAATTGATGTAGGCGTCGTAGAGTGCGGTGTTGGAAACCATCGTGTTGGAGCCGAACACCGGGATGCCGGCTGCCTTCGCGCGCTCGATCGGTTCATTGCCGGCGTCGATGTCGACCGGGATGAAGATGATCGCGTCGTATTTTTCGGTGATGGCTGTGTCGAACAAGTTCGACTGCGTCAGCACGTCCTGGCGACCGTCGAGAACTGTCAGCGTGGCGGTACCGTCCGCAAGCGCCGAGTGCGCCTTGGCGGCATCGGCCCACAGAACATTGTACTCTGTGTTGAGGCTCTGGACGATCGCCGCGATCTTCAGCGTCTTGGCGTCGGCCGAATTCCCCCCGAACACCATGCCTGCAAGGGCAAGGCCGGCCGCTGCTCCCATCAGGAAGCGTCTTGTCGTTTTCATGTGCATTTCCTCCATGTTGCGTGCGGCCGCGCCGCTTGCGCCCGTTACTCTCTCCCGGCTCGGGAGCGGTCGATCAGCACCGCGAGGACGATGATCGAACCCTTGATGATCTGCTGGTAGTATGAGGACACCCCCATCAGATCGAGACCGTTGCTGATCATGCCGATGATCAGCACGCCCACCAGCGTATAGCCGATGCGGCCGATACCTCCGGTGAGGCTTGTTCCGCCGATGACCACCGCCGCGATGGCATCGAGTTCGTAGCCGATGCCCGCCTGTGGCAGGGCGGACGTGGTGCGGGCCGTCAGCATGACACCCGCGAGACCGGCCAGCGCGCCCATGATGACGTAAACCGAAAAGATGATGCCGGTGGTGTTGATGCCGCTCGTCTTCGCGCTGCGCGGGTTTCCGCCCACCGCATAGACCCGTCTTCCGTAAATGGAGTAGCGCAGGACGATCGCCGCGACAGCGAAGACGACGGCGAAAATGATCACCGGTACCGGTATGCCGAGCACGAGACCCTGGCCGAGCCAGCGGAATTCGAGGCTGAGATTGGGAATCGGGCGGCCGCCGCTGTAAAGCAGCGTCGCGCCGCGCGCCACGCTCAGCATTCCGAGCGTGGCGACGAAGGCCGGCACCTTGAAGTAGGCGATCAGCCCGCCATTGACGGCGCCGCAAAGCGCGCCCACGGCGACGCCGGCCGCGACTGCTAGGAGCGGATTGAACGCATCCGCGCCGGTGACCAGGCTGGCCGCCACGGCGCCGGCCAGGGCCAGAAGCGAACCGATGGAGAGATCGATGCCGGCCGTCAGGATCACGAAGGTCATGCCGACAGCCAGCACACCGTTCATGGAGACCTGCCGCAGAACGTTCAGCAGATTGTTGGTGGACAGGAAGTTCGGCGACGCCAGCGACAACACGACGAACAGCAGGATAAACGAGATGACGATGCCATAACGGGCGATGAACTTTCCCAGGCTCATGCCGCTCATGCTTTGACTGGCGGATACCATTGGATTCTTCTCCACGAAATGGATCGTCTGGCTAGGAAGCCAGATGAACGAGGGTTTCCTGGGTGGCCTCGGGTCCGGCGACCTCGCCTGCGATGCGGCCCCGGCGAAAAACAACGATGCGATCCGCATTGGCGAGGATTTCGGGCACCTCGGACGAGATCATCAGCACGGCGTTTCCCGCCTTCACGAAATTGCCGAGGAAGGCGTAGATCTCGCGCTTGGCGCCTTCGTCGACGCCGCGTGTCGGCTCGTCGCAGATCAGGATCCTGGGGTTGGTATCGACACAGCGCGCAAGGACAACCTTCTGCTGGTTGCCGCCGCTCAGGGATTGGACGGGCAGGTCCGGCGACGCCGTCTTGATGGAGAAGCGCTTGATGTGCTCGACCACGCTCCTGGCTTCCGCCGATCCGTTCATGAAGCCCTTGCGCGCATAATGCGGCAGGTTGGCCACGGTGATGTTGTGGGCGACCGACGCGGTCAGCGACAGGCCCGTCTGCTTGCGGTCCTCCGTAACCAGCGAAATGCCGGCGCCGATGGAATCGGCGGGCGTCTTGAGATCGATGGGCTTGCCCTCGATCAGCACCTGGCCGGAATCCCGCGGCTCGTTTCCGTAGAGCGCATTCACGAACTCGCTGCGACCGGAGCCGAGAAGCCCGTATATGCCGACGATCTCTCCCGCATGAACGGTCATGTCGATGTCGGCGAACTTTCCCTTCGATGCAAAGCCGCGGGCTTCGAGCAAGGGTTTCTGCGGGCCGGTATCCTTCGGTTCGCGATGATGGTCCAACAGGTCGCGGCCGACGATCGACCGGATCAGGCCCTTGCGGTCGATTTCGGAAATCGATCCGCCGCCTACGAAACGGCCGTCGCGGAAGACCGTATAATCGTCGGCGATCTCGAAGATCTCGGTCAGGCGGTGCGAGACATAAATGATGCCTACGCCCTCCGCGGTCAGAGTGCGGATCGCGTCGAACAGCATCTGCGCCTCGCGCTCGCCAATGGCCGAGGTAGGCTCGTCCATGATCAGGATGTCGCTGCGGCGGCTGATTGCCTTGGTGATCTCGACGAGTTGGGCCTGCGCGATCGAAAGATCGCGCAGCCGCGCACCAGCGGGGATGTTGAATTTCAACCGCGCCAGGATCGCCTCCGCGTCGCTTAGCATGCACTTGTCGTCGACGAAGAAGCGGCCGCGCCGCTGTTCCCGGCCGAGATAGAGGTTCTCGGCGACGGTCATGTCCAGGAAGGGGCTAAGCTCCTGGGTGATGATGGCGATACCCGCATCGAGCGCCTCGGCGGGGGAGGAGAAATTCACCTCCCGGCCTCTCACCGTGACGGATCCGGCGTCGCGCCGCAGCATCCCCATCAACACGCCGAGGAAGGTCGACTTGCCGGCACCGTTGCCACCGCACAAGGCATTGACCGTCCCGGCGCGCAACCGAATCCGCCCGTCGACCAGGGCGGGAACGCCTGCAAAGCTCTTCGCGACATTTTCGGCGCTGAGGAGAAGCGGCGCGGTGGCGCCGTTCTCGTTGGTGATAGCTTCGTTCTGCGTCATCTTCCCGTCCTCCTCGGGATGAGATGGCGCGGGCGCTTGTCGGCCCGCAGCCCTTTCGTCTTCAGGCAGCCTTGTTGATCTCGGCCCGGCGCACGGCTTCTTCCCAACGGCTTTCGATGAAAGCCTTGGCATGCGCGGCGAGCGGATTGTTGTCGGTCCAGGTGTCGCGCCAGATGCCGCACACACGCGACAGGGCTTCATCGACGATGGCGCTGGAGAAGCTCTCGAAGGTGACGTCGCGATTGTGGAAGCCAATGTCCACCAGCGCGGAAAAGATGCTCGCGAAATCGATCGTACCGGTGCCGAGATAGCCGCGGTAGTTCTCGTTGAAGTGGAAATAACCGAGCTTGTCCCCAGCCAGACGGATCGCCTCGGCCTGGCTCGCCTCCTCGATGTTCATGTGGAACGTGTCGAGATGCAGGAAGACGTCGTCGCGGCCGGTGTCCTTGATGAACTTCAGGCCTTGCGCGGTCGTGTTCAAGAGGTTGGACTCGAAGCGGTTCACCACTTCCAGAACGATCTGCACGCCGCTATCCCTGGCCACCTCGGCTGTCGCGGCGATGGCGTCGGCGCTGTTCATCCAGCCGGTTCGCGTGGGCAGCCCGTCATACTTGCCGTGCATCGAATAGAGAATGCCGCCCAATCGGATGCCGCCGATGTCGCGGACCGCCTTGACCGCGTCGGACAAGAGCGCCTTTCCCTTGGTGACCACGGCCTTGTCCTCGCTCGAGACGTCCGCATCCGCCGACAGGCCCATGGTGACCACGATCTCGATGTCCAGTTCCTTGGCTTGCTTCGCCAGGCGGTCGAGGTCGAATTTCTCGGGCCGCAGATAAGCGAACTCGATCAGCCGGTAACCATGCTCCGCCGACTTGGCGAGCGCCATTTCCAGGCCCTCCTGGGTCAGGCCGTTTGTCCAGACAAATGAATGGATACCAAGACGCCGCATTCAGATCCTCCGATGATTAAGTTTGCATGTTAAAGATACAAACTTGATCCTGAATGCCTAAAATTCAGCTTCGGCGCAAGAGGAATTCTGGCATTGGTCGGCGCGAGCCAATCATGCCGGATTAAAAAAATGCGGAAAAACAGACAGTTGAGGGGCATCATGGAGGTGCGAGAAAATTTTCTCTGACCCATGCGAGAAACGGGATATGCAGCTTTTGACAACAAATATCCCATCACTTGCGCAGACCGAGCGGCATGGACCGTCGCTCGGCGAGATGCAAGGCGAATGCGGAACGAGCAGAACCCGGTCCAACGTTCGTCAGTTCCTGCCAAGGCATTCGCTTGGGACCAGCCGGCGGACGCCCGATCCTCCGGCTTGCCCAAGCGCGCACCCGGACGCGGCGACGCGAAAACCCTCAGCCGGGAAACAGGTCCAGGATCGACGACAGACGGTTGGCACTGAGATCGATGTCGCTGAGCGGGCCGCCGCTGGGGAGATAGCCAACCACGAACAGACCGGCGGCCCGTGCGGCCTTGGTGCCGGTGCGGCTGTCTTCCACAGCGACGACGGATCCCGGAGCTATGGCGAGCTGCCGGCAGGCCTCGCGATAGGGCGTTGGGTCGGGTTTGCCGACCGTAACGTCGTCGAGGCTGATTGTGAGGCTCATATGGTCGAGCACGCCGAGCGCATCGAGATTGGCATTGACGACTTGCCGGCCGGAATTTGACACGCAGACCTGCGGGATGCCGCGGTCAGCCAGGGTCCGGATCGTCTCGACCGCCTCGGGGATCGGGATGGCGTCCGCCCGGTTGGCGACGTAGTGGGCATTGATGGCGGCGAGCCACTCCGCCTGGTCAAGCCCGACTGGGAGGCGCGGACGCAGCATTGTCCAGACGTCGCCCATATGGATGCCGCGAAAGGCCTGGTCGGGCAGGTCGTCAAGATCGACGTTCCAGTTGCGGCAGCCGGCGAGGAGAGATTGATGATGCAACGGCTCGCTGTCGATCAGCGTTCCGTCGATGTCCCAGGCGACGGCGCGATACATCACGATGGCGATCCCGCTTTGGTCGCGCCAGGAGCCGATAGGCGTGCATAGAGATCGCGATAGCGGCGATAACCCTCGCGGTAGATGTCGGCCTTGCGCGGGTCGGGATCGAGCCGGTCGGCGAAGCTGACGAAACCGGAAACGCCCGACCAGTCGTCGGTCAGGCCGACGCCGATCGCCGCCGTCCAGGCAGCGCCGATGCAAGAACCGGGGTGCCCGGTCAGGCGTTGGACCGGCTTTTGCAAGACATCCGCGACAATCTGCATCCAGACCTTGCTGCTTGAGCCGCCGTCGGAGGCGAGATAGCGCTCGGTCCGATGGCCCATGTCGTTGAGCACCTCGACATGATGCGCGATGGCAAAGGCATAGGCCTCGAGCAAAGCGCGCCAGACATGGCCGATATCGTGCGACAGCGTCAGGCCGTCGATCACGCCACGGGCCGCTGGATCATGGATCGGCGTCTTCTCGCCAAGGAAATAGGGCAGGATGATGAGGCCGTCGGCACCGGCGGGACGCTCTGCCGCCAGCGCATCGAGCCGCTGGTGTACGGAAATACCCTCGGCCTGTGCCGCGGCCATCTCGCCGCCGGCGAAATTGCGTACGAACCAGTTGAGGGCGGAGCCGCCTGTCGACATGCAGCCATTGGGCATGAACAGGCCCGGCACCAGGTGATAATCGAGATACATGCGCGGATCGGGCTTGATCTGATCGGTAGCGATCAGGATATCGACCGAGCCGCCGAATTTCAGGAGGACATCGCCCGGCTTGGCGACGCCGGCGCCAAGCGCGGAGGCGATCATGTCGGCTGCACCGCCGACGACCGGTGTCCCCGCCATCAGGCCGGTCTCATCGGCGGCCTTCGCCGAGACGGAACCGAGGATCTCATGCGAGGCGATCTTTCGTGGCACGGCCGAGCGCGGTATGTGCGCGAGCGCCACCAGATCGTCGTCGATCCGGTGCGTCGAAACGTCGACGAAGCCGGCCTCCAGCGCCCAGTTCTGCTCGACCGCACGTTCGCCGGTGAGGCGCCAGTTGATATAATCGTAGGAGCCGAAAACGGTGGCGATGCGGCTGAACACCTCCGGCTCGTGACGCTCAATCCAGCGCAGCTTTGCGGTGACGAGCTGTTGGTTGATGCCGTTGCCGGCCTTGGCGATGAAAGCCGTCTCATCGCATTCGGTCCGCAGTTCGGCCACTTCGGCGCCACAGCGGCCGTCGCTCTGCTGGATGCTCGGCCGCAGCACTTCGCCCTTCTCGTTCAGAAGAACGACCGCCGGCAGCATGCCGGTGGTGCCGACCGCCACGATTTCCTCGGCCTTGATGCCGCTGGTCCTGAGCAACTCCTGCACGATGCCGCGGACATTGGTCCACCATTGCGCGGGATCTTCCTCGGCCCAGCCCGCATGCTCGGAATGCAGCGTGACGGGGCGCGAGGCGAGGCCCAGCACCTGATCGGGAAGCCGGATCAGGATGCCGATCGTCGAGGTGGTGCCGATATCGAGACCGAGAACGAACGCCATGTCGAATCCATTGAAATGCTGGGAAGGGCAGGCGGGCGAAACCTGTCTGCCTCGTTGTGTCGCACTGCTCGATACCAGTCGATCATTCCGGACGCCGGCCTGCAACGATCGATATGATCACCGCGAGCCGGCGCGATGGCCGGCATCGCCGTGGAAGCCGTCCTCAGCGCAAAGTGGCGACAACATCCATGAAGCGCTTGACCCGATCGCCGTCGACGGCGTTCCAGGTATTGCCACCGATCTTGAAATGGGTCCCGATCACGACGCCGCTTGCCAGCGAAAGGACGTCGCGGACATTGTCGATGTTCACGCCGGTGTTGGCGAAGACCGGCACGTCCTTGATCGTCTCGCAGACGCTGCGCAGGTGGGACTGGTCGGCCGGCTGGCCGGTGATCGGACCGGAGACGAGGATCGCGTCTGCCATCGACGAGAACACCGCGCTCTTGGCACGCAATTCAATCGGGCGCTGGTCGAGCGAGTGTGCGAACTCGGCATTGATGTTGAAGAGAAGCTTCATGTCGTCGCGACCAAGGTTGTGCCGCAGGCGCGAGGCGGCGGCGCAATCGGGCTCCCACAAGCCCATATCGGAAGCGAACAGGCCGGTGAAGATCTCGCGCACGAAACGGGCTCCGGTGGCGGCTCCGATCGCGACGCTGGCAGTCGGATCCCAGAGATAGTTGACGCCAAACGGCACTTTCAGCTCGGGCTTCACCGCCTGGACGATGGCAGTCATGGCGGCAATGCCTTCGGGCGGCGCCTTGAAGACATAGGGGCGGTCGTTCTCGTTGCCGAACATGATGGCATCGACGCCGCCGTTCTGCAGCTTGCGGATGTCGGAGAGTACGCCATCGATCAGCTTGTCGAGGCCGCCATCGGAATCATAGAGGGGCGTTCCCGGCAGGGCACCGATATGTGCCATCGAGATGACAGCCTTCTTCTTGTCGCCGAAAAATTCAAATACCATCGAGTCTTCTCCTTGGGGATAAAGTGAAATGGCGCGCCTCAGTCGCGCGTCAGTGGCGGCGCGATGCGCAGGTCGACCTTGGCCGCGGCGAGCGCCGCGACGATCTTGGCCGGCGGCTCGGCATCGGTGATGAGGATGTCGATGTCCGACAGTGGCGCTATCCGCACCAGCGACATGCGCAGGAATTTGGCGGAATCGCACAGGACGATCTTGGTGCCTGACCGCCTCAGATAGGCGCGCTTCATATCGGTATCATCGAAGGAATAATCGAAGAGGCCGTCCGCTGTGATACCGGAGACGCCGATCACGGCGACATCGAACCATAGCGCCTCGAACTGGGCGATGGCCGCAGGCCCGCCGGTCGACATCTCGTCGGCCCGTACGCGGCCGCCGGCAACATAGACTTCGGGCACACCGCCATTCAGCGCCGCCGCGATCCTGAGACTGTTGGTGAACACCTTGGCGTGCGGAAGGTCCCTGAGGTGCTCGGCCATCAGATAGGTGGTGGTGCCGACATCCAATGCGATCGTGCGGTATCCCGAAACCAGCGCGGCCGCGGCCGTGGCAATCGCGGCCTTCGGGTCGCGGCGCTGGCGCAAGCGCGAATCGAAACTCGGCTCTTCGCTGTCCATGGCGACCAGCGGCGGGTTGTCGGCCTCGATCGCGCCGCCATGGATTCGGACCAGCCTACCCTCGCGTTCCAGTTCGACGAGATCGCGGCGGATCGTCATGTCGGAAACGGCAAGTTCGGCCGCTGCCGCGGCGACGGTGAGCGACCCCGTCCGGCGCAGCAAAGCCAGGATGCGTGCCTGCCGGTCGTGCGCGAGAAGGCGCTGACGATCGGCGTCGCGCGGTGCGCCATGCGGCGATGTCTCAGGAAGGGTGGTGTCGTCTGCCATCGATGTATCCGGTGGGTAAGCCGCCGACGAAGCGGTCTGCTGATCTTCACACTATCGCATGATCGAACATTTTCAAACAAAAATATGTTTGCAGTGTTCGATTTTATTGGTATGCATCTCGATATCAACAAAATGCGTTCCGCCATCAAGCAGAGAGAATACGACCATGCCGGCTGTCTCCGTCACGCCTCCCGTGCTTGCCGAACTCGCGGGCAAGCGAGCCTTCGTGACGGGCGGTGGCGCGGGGATCGGCCGGGCGATCGCGACCGCCCTGACGCGGCAGGGCGTCGCCGTGGCGATCGGCGATCTGGATCCCAAGGCGGCACGTCAGGCGGCTGAGGAAATTGGTGGCGGTGCCGCCGCCGTCACGGTCGATGTCCGCCGCCGCGATTCCGTCGAGGCGGCCTTCTCCACCGTACTGGAAGCGCTTGGCGGCTGCGACATCCTGATCGCCAATGCCGGCGTGTCCACCATGCAGCACGCGCTCGATCTGACCGATGAGGAGTGGGACTTCAACTTTTCGGTCAATGCCCGCGGTGTATTCCTGGCAAATCAGATCGCTGGACGGCATTTTGTCAAGCAAGGCACGGGTTGCATCGTCAACACCGCCTCGCTTGCCGCGAAGGTCGGTGCGCCGCTCCTGGCGCATTATTCGGCATCCAAGTTCGCCGTGCTCGGCTGGACGCAGGCCTTTGCCCGCGAGCTCGCGCCCAAGGGGATACGCGTCAATGCCGTCTGTCCCGGGTTCGTCAAGACCGGCATGCAGTCGCGCGAAGTCGAATGGGAGGCGCATCTGCGGCAAGTCACGCCCGAACGGGTGGTCGCCGACTATATCGCGCAGACGCCGCTCGGCCGGCTCGAGCTGCCGGAGGATGTCGCCGACGTCGTCGTGTTCCTCTGCTCGGATCAAGCCCGCTTCATGACCGGCCAGGGCGTCAACGTGACCGGCGGCGTCTACATGACCTGACGGCTTTCGGCGGCTGTAGCCGGATGCTGATGCGGGCACGCGCCTATCCAAAAAAGTGAACACATATGATCAGAAGTTAGGCTTTTAATGTTATATTTTGTTCTCTAAGATGACCGTTCGCTCGACTTCGGCCTTCGGCGTCAGCCGGGTCAGACGGGTTCATGAGGAAAGTCTATGGCGTCTATCGAGCTCGATCGCGTTTCCAAGCTCTACGGCAATGGCAATTACGGGGTGCATGAGGTCGATCTCACCATTCCCGATGGTGAATTCGTGATCTTTCTCGGTCCGTCGGGATGCGGCAAGTCGACGACGCTGCGGATGATTGCCGGCCTGGAGAGTATCTCCTCCGGCGATCTTCGCATCGGTGGCAAGAGCGTCGCCAATGTCGCGCCGCGCGACCGAAACGTCGCCGTGGTGTTCCAGAGCTACGCGCTCTATCCGCACATGTCGGTGCGGCAGAATATGGCCTTCGGGCTGAAGATGCGCGGCACCGACGCGGCGGTCATCGATGCCAAGATTGCAGACGCCGCTAACCTGCTCGGTCTGCAGAACCTTCTCGGCCGCAAGCCGGCAGCGCTTTCGGGTGGCCAGCGGCAGCGTGTCGCGCTCGGCCGGGCGATCGTTCGCGAACCGGCGGCCTTCCTGCTTGACGAACCGCTGTCCAATCTCGATGCGCAACTGCGTGCCGAGATGCGGCTCGAACTCGTGAAGCTGCACCGGCGCCTCGGCCGCACCATCGTCCATGTCACCCACGACCAGGTCGAGGCGATGACCATGGGCGATCGCATATGCATCATGCGCGATGGTCGCCTGATTCAGGCCGGCCGGCCGCTTGAAGTCTATGCCGACCCGGTCAACACCTTCGTCGCACGCTTCCTGGCGACGCCGCCGATGAACCTCATTCCGGCCACGCTTCAGGCCGCACCTGGCGAAGGGCTCTCCGTCCTGACCGACAGCGGTGCCGTGCTTGCCGTCCCCGCCCGCCACCGCGCCGCCTATGGCGAGCGTGTCGGGCGCCGCGTCATTCTGGGCGTGCGAGCCGAGGATTTCCACGAAAGCCCCGACAAGCCGGACTGGCAGAAGGTTGCCGTACGGGTCGTGGCCGTCGAGGCTCTCGGCGCCGAGAACGTCCTGATCGGCCAGATTGCCGGTCACGCCACCGGCAGGGATGATGCTCACCCCGCGGGGGGCGACAAGCCGTTGGAGATCGCCGCCCGCCTCAGCCGTTATTTCACGGCGCCCGTCGGCTCGATGGTCGAACTCTACATCGACCCGCTGCCGATGCACCTCTTTGATCCCGAAACCGAACTGGTCATCGCGCGGCCGAGCCTCATGGGGGCCACGCGATGACCAGCATGGACAGAAACGAACGGCCGGCCTTTCGTCGCCGCTTCGGCTTGCATTTCGGGCTGATTGTCGTCTGCGCCATCGTGCTGCTGCCACCGCTCTGGGTGCTGCGGACAAGCTTCGTCCCCGAGCAGTTGTCCTACAGCAACGAGCTGATGCCGGCCTTTACGACGGACAATTATTCGGCGCTGCTGTCGAGCCGCTTCGGTCAGTCGTACCTCAACAGCCTGATCGTCGCGCTCGGCTCGGTTCTGCTCGCATTGCCTTTTGCCGCCACCACCGGCTATGCCTTCGCCCGCTTCCGCACGGGCGGTCGTTGGGCGCGTTTTGCCGTTCTGGCGACGCAGATGTTGCCGCCCGTGGCGCTGGTGCTGCCGACCTTCACGCTGTTCCGAAGCCTGGAGCTCAGCAATTCGCTGACGGGGCTGATCATCGTCTATGCCGCGCTCAACCTGCCTTTCCTGACCTGGATCCTGATGGGCTTCTTCGAGGGCATTCCAGTGGATCTGGAATGGGCGGCGATGACCGACGGCGCGACCGCCTGGGGCGCCTTCTGGCGTATTGTCCTGCCGGTGTCGATGCCCGGTATCGCGGCCGCCGGCGTGCTCGGCTTCATCCTGGCGTGGAATGAGTTTTTGTTTGCCCTGGTTTTGAGCGGGCCGAAGACGGCAACCATACCGGTTGCGCTTGCGGCGTTGCAGACCTCGAACGGCGTCCAGATCGCCAAGGTTTCTGCCGGCGTCGTCCTTGCCATCCTGCCGCTGGTCGTGGCTTCCCGCTTCATCCAGCGTTTCATCGTCCAGGGCTTGACGTTCGGCAGCGTGAAATAGGCCGGCCGCTCCGAGAGCCGACATGGCTCGCTAGCCGGTTATGAAATCGTGGCGGGATCACCGCCGCGTCCAGAGGGAAAGAGGAGTAGAGAGTTATGACTTGGAACAAGCAGACCTTGATCAAAATGCTGATGACGGCCGTGAGCGGGGCAGCTGTTGTCGGCGCATCGCTTCCGGCCAGGGCGGCTGAGCCCATCACCTTGCACGCCTTGATGGAGGACGTGCCGGAAACCAAGATCATTGAAGCGCTGTTGCCCGAATTCGAGAAGCAGACCGGCATCAAGGTCGAGTTTGAGAAGATCGGCTATCCTGACATGCACGACAAGCTGGTGTCGCAGCTGACCGCGCCGCAGAGCTACTACAATGTGCTCGAGGTCGACTTCCTGTGGGCCGGCGAATTTCCGGCGGCCGGCTGGCTGGCCGACCTGAAACCCTTCGTCGAGAAATCCAAATACGATCTGAGCCCCTTCATTCCCTCGACGCTTGACCTGCTCGGCCGAACCAAGGACCAGCTGTTCCTGGTGCCCATGTACAACTACTCGATGGGCCTCCTCTACCGGAAGGACCTGATCGGCGACGAGAAGCTCAAGGCCGCCTACAAGACGGCAACCGGCAAGGAGCTCGCTTTGCCGACGACGCTCGAAGACTATGTGGCGATTTCCAAATTCATGAAGGCCAATGCCGGCGTCGCCGGAGCCGCGATGCAGGGCCAGCGCGGCGATCCCAACAGCATGGAATTCTCCAACTACCTGTTCTCCGCCGGCGGCAGCTATCTCAATGCCGACGGCAAGGCGAACCTCGACACGGCAGAGGCCAAGAAGGCGCTCGATCTCTATGTCGACAACATCCAGCACGGCGCCCAGCAGGGTGCCGTGTCGGCCACGCTCGACGACACCATGCGTCTGATGTGCAGCGGTTCCGCCTTCAGCATGGTCACCTATTGGTGGATGCTGCCGCAGATGGACGATGCCGTGAAGTGTCCGACGGTCGCCGGCAAGGTCGGCCTGTCGGTGATGCCGGGCGGCCATGGCGAGAGCGGCGGCTGGGGCTGGGGCATTCCCAAGAACACGTCGCCGGAAGAGCAGGAAGCCGCCTGGACCTTCATCCAGTGGGTGCAGAGCAAGGATGTTTCGGTGAAGCGCGCGCTCGAGGGCCACGCGCCCGTGCGCAGCGATGTCTATGCCGATGCGGCGGTGCTGGCGAAATATCCCTTCTACAAGACCGCCCAGGATGTGGTGGCGACCGGCAAGTCGTTCCCGATCTTCACCTATTCGGCGCAATACGAGGATCTGCTCGGTACCCAGCTTTCGCTGGCGGCTGGCGGCCAGGCGACATCGGACGCGGCGCTGAAGGCGGCTTCCGACGGCCTGCAGGGGCTCCTCGACAAATAACGGTCCGGCTCGGCAAGGAGACCCGGCGCGGCGGTGTCAGCCGCGCCGGATCTTCCAGACCCCGGATCTTGACGAGATCAGCAACGCCACCCCGACCAAGGCTCGGCCACGATGCACAATGCGATCAAAAAAGGATGGGCTGCCCGTGGCCGCGAGTGGCGGACCGGCTGGGCCTTCGCCTTGCCCGGCCTGCTGCTGCTGGCGATCGTGATGGGCTTTCCCCTGGCCTATGCCTGCATCCTCTCGATCTCCTCGATGACCTTGATCAAGCCGCAGCTCCTGCCGCTTGTCGGGTTCAAGAATTTCGCTTCGATGATCGGCGATGAGCTGTTCTGGAACGCGCTCTGGCTCACCGTGCGCTATTCGGCGGTGACCGTGGTCGGCGAATTCGTGATCGGGCTCGGCATTGCCCTGATGCTCAACCGGACGGTCCGGATGAAGCCGGTCTATTTCGCGGTTCTGACCATTCCCATGGCGATGTCGCCGATCAGCGTCGCCCTGATCTGGCGCATGCTGCTCCAGCCCAATCTCGGCATCGCCAATCATCTCATGGAGATATCAGGCCTGCCGCGCCTCGACTGGCTAGGCACGCCAGGCATGGCACTCTGGACGATGGCGGCGATCGACATCTGGCAGCAAATGTCCTTCGTCGTGCTGATCCTCGCCGCGGGACTCGCCGCTTTGCCGCGCGATCCCTATGAGGCTGCTGAAGTGGACGGCGCGCGCGGCTGGCAGCAATTCTTCTACATCACGCTGCCGATGCTTCGGCCGGTCGCGGCGATCACCATCATCATCCAGCTGATCAACGAATTCCGGACCTACGATCTGCCCTATGTCCTGACCAAGGGCGGGCCAGGCAACGCGACCGAAGTGCTGAGCTTCTTTGCCTATCGCCGTGCCTTTCTCGGCCTTTCGCTCAACGAAGGCGCGGCAGCCGCGTTCGTGCTGCTGCTGATCGTGCTTCTGCTCACCGTGATCTTCTTCGCCGTCCTCGAACGCTCGCAATCGGGAGAGGGCCGGAAGTAGGGCTGTTAAGCCTTGAGCAATCTATGCGGTCTATCCTGGCCTGCAGATTGTCGAGGGAACATGAAACGCCAGCCGCTTCTGCTTTTCGCCTTTCCGTTTCTCATTCTGGCGGTCCTGGCAGGGGAGCGCATGGCGACCTTGTTGCTGGGCATCTATCCAGCCAGCCCCACCGCATGGTGGCTATGGCTTGAACTGCGCCCCTTGTCGACGGTGCTTTGGCAGCAGGTGGATGTCTGGCTGGGCGGTTCCATGGCTTTCGAAGCCGCTATCCTTGCCGCCGCATCGATCGTCTGCTGGATGGCGTGCCACGCCAAGCGGTCGGCTTTCTTCTTCCTCGCCAACCATATCGCCCTGATTTTCGCCGGGCTGATGATCGCGGTCGGCAGCCATTCGGAAACGGCAAGCACGATTGCCGAATTCACGTCGCCCAAGGGTCTTCCCTATTCGCTGGCCGTCGATTTCACCTTGAAGAATAGCTTGGTGCTGCTTTTGGGCTTCGTGGCCTGTGCCTACTGCCACATCGCCTTTCTCACCGAGGCGCGGGAGCGGTCCGTCCGGGCCATCCGCATCCTCGCGCTGCAGCGCGATCTTTAGATCTCGCCCAAGCGGCCTTCGTTCAGCCACGCCCGAAGTCTAGTTGATCCGGCGGTAATAGACCTTGCCGTCGGGCTGCTGGATGCGCTGGTAGTTGGAGCTTGGGGCAGGGGGCGACGCCGAGGCGATTCTCCTCCTGGGTGCGGGCGCTTCGATGACGCCGGGCTCGCTCGCGCTTTCGCCGTCGAGGGCTTCGGGCGCTTGCGCCAGCGTGCTGGTAGCGATCTCGGATGGCTCTTCCGCACCCGGCATGGCCTCGCCGCCGGCGACCGGCATAGTCTGCCTCAGCCGGGCAATGCTGGCATCGATCTCGTTGAAGCTGCCTTGCAACTGGCTGTCCAGTTTCTCGAACCGGCTCTGAAAACCGTTGTTGACCGTGTCGAGCCGGGCTGCGATCCGCTGCTCGAACGCGCCGAGCTGCTCCAGTCGCGCCTCGACGAAACGCAGGTCGCTCATGCCACGATAGAGATAGACCGCGGCCGCCATGTTGACCGCGGTGATCAGAAGCGCGCCACCGGCGACGATGACGCCGATCGTCTTTGCCTTGCTGGGTTTCCCGGTGGCAGCCGGTTCGCGCTGTTCCTGGTTTCCGATATCGATCGCCGGCATGTCCGGTTCGCTGATCATCGTCATTGGACCACCACCTTTGCGCCGACCGCGACGCGTTTGAAAAGATCGATCACATCCGTGTTGGTGAGACGAAAACAGCCCG
The DNA here is from genome assembly GCF_020165455.1 of Mesorhizobium sp. BR1-1-3. Lineage (NCBI taxonomy): Bacteria > Pseudomonadati > Pseudomonadota > Alphaproteobacteria > Hyphomicrobiales > Phyllobacteriaceae > Mesorhizobium > Mesorhizobium sp. BR1-1-3. Next base: position 148,917 of record NZ_JAIUIC010000015.1, on the reverse strand, counting down.
ATGTCCCGTCGAAGCCGACACCCGACGGGTCGTTGGTGCCGTGTATGCGGTAGAGCGTGTCGCGCCCGTCCCGCGACAGGTAGAGCGCCCTTGCGCCGAGCGGATTGTAGGGGCCGGCGGGCACCATTTTCGGCAGCTCCGGCTGGCGGGCGCGCATTTCCTGCGGCGGGCGCCACTCCGGCCATTCGGTCTTCGCCCCGACCTTGACGACGCCGGTCCAGCCGAACCCGTCGCGCCCGACGCTGATCTGATAGCGCAGCGCCTGACCCTGGCGGGTCACCAGGTAAAGCGCCTTCTCGTCCTTGCGGATGACGATCGTGCCCGGCTGCTCTGCGGTCGCGAAGGCAACGGCTTTGCGCAGGCTGGGTCCCATCGCCGGCAGCGGCGGTCGCTCGGAAAGCGCCGATCGCGCTTCGGCGAAGTCGTGGACGGACAGCGCCAGCGCCAGGCCGAGCACGCAGGCGCCGGCGAGCTTTGGGATGATCCGATATCTACCGGGCAGCGTCATCGAGCCGCTCTTTGAACATCCGCTTCAGATCCTTGTTGAAGCGCGCCCGCCCATCCACTTCGGAAGGCGGGATGGCCCTGTTCAGCGCATCGGTCAGGAGCGCGTTGTCGAGCGCGACCGACTTGATGTGCGGCGCCTTGAAGATCTTTTCGAGCTCGCTGCGCGAGAAATGGTTCCCGAACCATTTGCGCTTGTGCTTGTTGGCGACCAGCGTGATGCTGACCGCATTGCCGCGCAGCTCGCGGATCTTCTTGTAAAGCCGCTTGCCCTGCCGCAGCGAAGCGACATTGAGTTCGAACACGATGAAGATCTCGTCGCTCGTCGACAGCACGGAATTGTGCCAGGGCGTTTCCAGATTGGGCAGGTCGATGACGATGTCGTCGAAGCGGTAGGCGACGAGGTCGAGCAGCCTGAAAACGAAATCGCTGCCATGCGGCTCGAACGGCAGCTGCGGCCGCTCGAACGCGTAGAGGGTGAGGCCGGACGGGCGCGACAGCTTGATGACGTCCATCAGCTCGACATCGAGCCGCTCCGGCTGGCCGATGATGCCGGCAAGGTCGAACTGGTTGAACAAATTGAGATAGGCGCCGCAATTGGCGCTCTGGAAATCCAGGTCGACGAGACAGGTGGACGCCGCGCGCTCAGCTGATTTCGAAGCCAGGAATTCGGCCGCCGACAGCGCCAGCGTCGTGGCGCCGGCGCCGCCGCTGGCGCCGATGAAGGTGATGATCCGGCTTTTGGTTCCCTGGTTGCCGGTGTCGTGGAAGGTCACCGCATTGAGCAGCTCCTTGCCGTCGAGCGGCTTGTGCAGCCAGTCCGAGGCGTTCATGCGCACCAAAACGCGCGTCTGCTCCGAGCTCAGCTCGTCGGAAACCGCGATCAGCGGAACGCTGGCCCACAGCGCGCGCGCCTCGACGATGCCGGGCCTGCCGAGCAGCTCGCCATCGCCGAGATCGAGGATGACAATGCCAGGGCGCGTGTCGGCCGGCGGGCCCTTGAGGAAGTCGCTCGTCTCGGAAACCCTGACATCATAGATCGCCAGCGCATCGAGCCGCGTCGCCACATCGCGCTTGAAATGTGGATCTGACGAAAACAGCGCCACCTGCTTGCGCTTGGTCGGCGTCACCTTGGTGTTGATGGCGTTCATGACGCGGTACTCTTCAAATCTTCGCCCGTGACCGTGCTCAGCATCGAGGGCATGTTGATAGTGCCGAACCCCAACAGTCCGCCAAGGAAGAAGAACTGGAAAGTCCGGTTTTGCAGGTTGACTGTGATGGTCGGCACAGGGCCGCTGAGCCTGGTTTGAAATCCAAGTCCTGTCGCCGAATAGGTAATGACGACATTGGTTCGCAGGAGGCCCGGAAAGAAATGGCACATGCCAGACCGCTGAGTTCCTGTTGGCGCCGGGCATGCATCGTTGTTGGTAACGGCCGTGTCGCCCCTGAAGATGCGACTGAAGGCATTGGCGTCGAAGTTGGCGGTGCTGCCATTGCAGGCCCCGATGCTGCCGGTATATTTGCAGACGAACGGAACGTAAGCGCCGGCCGCGACCGGCGCGCCCGGTACCGAGACCGGCGCTGCGGCGGCAAGCGCTGTTGCCGGCACCACCGGATCGGAAATCGAGGCCAGCCTTGCGCCGATCTGGACGGCCTTGGTCGCGCCATTCCATTGGTAGAGGGCGTAACCGAAATCGACAAAGCCGAACGTCAGCGCAAAAAGCAGAGGCGCGACGATGGTCATCTCGATCATGGCCGCGCCGTGCTGTGATTTTGCGAAGCGCCTTATCATCATCAGAACCGGATCAACCGCTCCTGATGGAAGCCGCTCAGGGTGATCGAACCGATGTTGAGAAGCGCCAACATGCCGACACCGCTGTAGGGATAGGTCCCCGCCGCACTGACGATGCACACTTGGGGGGTCACCGATCGATATTGGGTAACGCCGGCAACAAGAGCGTCGTGGCAAGAGCCGCTGGCACCGATGGTCACCGTCACATTCGCTTTCTGCCAACCACTGACGCGCGGGCTGGTCGTCACCACACCATTCACGACAGTCGGCGCAGCCGTGCCATATACCGCGATGTTTGTCGCAATATCGGCACAGTCGATCGTCGAAAAACCGGAACTCGCATAATCGGTGTACAATTGGCTATTGCAGCGAGCTCCGAACCGGGCAGCGTCGGTCAGGCCCGCTTCCATCAGCAGCTTGTCGTGAATCAGATTGCCGAATTCGAATACTCCAGCGGACAGCAACAGCATCACCGGTGCGACGAGTGTCATTTCGACAAGCACCGCGCCACGCTGGTCTCGATGGAATTTCGTTAGATGACGTACGACGTTTAGAAACATCGCCATCACCTGTAGAGTTGCGCTTCGTCGCGCAGGAAGTTGTCAAGTGAGCCATTCCCGGCTTTCGTCGTGATATCGACGATCTCACCGTAAATGTCGGCGGAGGGCGGTGATCCTGCGGGCTCGGTGAGGAATACGCTTGCAAAAGCCTGCGTGGGATAGGGGCCCTTCGAGCCTTGCACCTGATTGGCCACGCAGTCGATGAGGGCGACGTAGATCATTCTGCGTTTCGGATCATTAAGCGGGTTAGGATGGCATTGGGGACCCGTTGCCTCGGGGCCGCTGGTCAAGCCGGGGTGCTGCAGTTCGTAATTATAGACATCCCATCGGCTCGAATCTGAGGGAAGGTCCGATGGGAGTGTCGATGTGCCGTGGTTGACCCGCCAATAGTTGGGCAGATCCCAACTGCCATTGCCGAGCCTACTGAAGCCCGTCACCGAACCGCATGTGTTGGAGACAAGGCAGTTATCGCGGGGCAGCGCCATATATTGGGATGTCTGGGTTCCCGTGGGGGCAACGTAAGAGCAGACACCCTTGCTGTCGACCTGCTTGACCATGCCTTTGCGGACATTGGGCGCGGGCGGGTAGGTTGTCGGGCTTAGCCCATTCTTGGCATAGATATCAAAGCGGACATTAATGCCATCGTTTACGGGTGGGACGTTGCCGGGCGCTGTCTCGACGCCGTCGTCTTTGTAGCAGGTCAACGGCTTGGTTGACGCGAACATGTTGGTCAGATCCGGCGTCGCCTGACTCCCGTCCGGTGTCTTAAGGAAGCCATAGTCGCCCGGACCATACTGTGCGTTGCCGCCACCGCTTTGCGCCTTCAGATAGACCATCGGCCTGCTGTGGCCGCGTAAGGTGGCGCCAAGCGCTTCAATGCTCGGATACGGGTTGCAGATGAACATCGGCGTGAAATCGCAGACGCTTGATGAGAAGCCCGCGACCGAGGTGGCTCCGACATCAAAGCTACCGGCGGCGGAGGAACTCAGGAACGACACCGGGAATATCGCGGCGAAGCCAACAGGCGTTACCTTGACCTCCAGGTATCGCGCCTTCGATGCATCCGTAACTTCATCGATGATGAAATCGGTGAGGGGACGCGCGTCGCCGGCTACGCCGTTCTGAGTTGGCGGGATCGTCCGAAGGTAACGTCTCGTCACGCCAGCAGCCTGCAAAGTCTGCGCCTCCGGGGTGGTGGAGTCCGAGAAATAATACTGATTGGCTACCAGAGTTGAGAGCGCCCTGTCCGCTCTGGTGATGCTGTCGGCCTTGCCATCGAGTTCAGCGGCTGCGGCAATCGCTAAAGCGTCGGCGCCCTTCTGCAGATCATTATGCATGTTGTTTACGCGACTCATATCGATCACAAGCAGCGAAAAGCCAATGATAGCCGGCAGCGTGACGCTGACGAGGATCAGCGCTATTCCCCTCTGATCGTGCCAGAACGCGCGAATGGTCCGCAGCATGGCCTTACTCTTTGCTCCCTTGCCAGGTTTCCTCGTATCGCCTGGCGGACTGAAACCGCATCCTTCCGTTCAGTTCACGGCGTTACCGCACCGCCGACATTGACCGTGATCGCTGGCGGCGGTGGTGGTGGCGGCGGAAATCTGTAACTGTTTGCAACAGCGGCAGCGCGCGTGCCGTCGCCTTCAATATGAGTGTTCCGGGACGCCGGATTAAGCGGGTCGACCGTCTGCAGCATCGAATTGAATTTCTGCGAGTCGCCGGCGGCCAGGGTCACCGTATCATAGTGGTTGAGATAGTCCGCGGCGCAGCCCGACAGTGCACCGGCGCACAGGATGAGGATCAAGGCGCTATTTCTTGACATAGAGCATCTTGTCCTTCGATTTGAAGTCGAGCATGTGGCCATAGGGGCCGGTGACGCCGTCGCCCGTTTCATATTTTCGGATCATATCCTTGTTCACCTCGAGTTGACCAAGCACGAAGAATTCCGGATCGTTGGCCGGCCGTGTCTTGTCGAACGGCGTCGCCAGCTGCTCGCCGGGCTTCACCGGCCGCACGAGGTGCGGCGTGACGATGACAACCAGCTCAGTCTCTTCCTTCTGGCTGCTCGAATTGCGAAACAGCGCGCCGATCACAGGCACCTGGCCGAGCCACGGCACCTGGTCCTGCTGCTTGGTGGTTTTGCTCGACAGAAGCCCGCCGACAGCAAAGCTCTGGCCGTCGCGCAACTCGACAACGGTTTCCAGCTTGCGGTTGGTGAAGATCGGGTCGCCGGCGGTGGTGAAGCCGGTCAGGTCGCTGACCTCCGGCGCCAGCTTGATGTGGATCTTGTCGTCGGCGAGCACGACTGGCGTGAACAGAAGATTGACGCCGAATTGCTTGTACTCGATCTGGATTTCGCCGTCCTTGTTGACGCTGCGGATCGGCACTTGGCCGCCGGCGTTGAAACTGGCCGGCTCGCCGGATAGCGTCGTCAGGTTGGGCTCGGCCAGCGTGCGCACCACGCCCTTGGCCTCAAGCGCCTCGATGATCAGATCGACCTTGATGTTGCTGTCGATGACGCGAGTGATCAGGGCCGCGAACGGGTTGGTATTCGAGAGGAGGCCGCTGATCAGATTGCCTGGCCCAAGCACGACATGGTCCTCGTCGACGGCAGCAACACCGGTGCCGGTGCGGGTCGTGCCATCGCCGTTCCTGCTCCGGATCGACACGCCGAGATCGCGGCCGGCGTTGCGCTTCGCTTCCAGCACGCGAACCTCGAGATTGACCTGCTGGCTGTCGTCTACGATGACCGAGTTGATGACGGCGTCGGGGCCATATTGCTGCGCCACTTCCATGATCGCCGCCAGCGTGGCGCCGTCCTTGACATGGCCGCCAAGCCTGACCTTGCCGTTGATCGAGCCGATTTCGATACGTGACCGCGGCGCCACCTGGCGGATCGCCTGCGCCATGTCGCTGACATCGACGCCGACCTCGATCTGTAGGGCGCCGAGCGAGCGCTTGTCGGTGGAGAACAGATTGACCGTGGTGGTACCGGCTCCCTTGCCGATGACATAGAGCGTACGGTCGGTCATCGGCTGGGCATCGGCGATCTTCTCGTCGCCGACGACGATGTCGCCCAGATTGGCACTCACCTGGATCGTTACCGATTGCGACATCGGCAGGAAAATACGATGAACGGCGGGGGTCGACACGTCGATGAAGCGGTCGGCCGCACCAGCTGTCAGGCTCGACAGCAACAGAGCCGCCAGACAGGGCAACGCGGCCACCGCCATCCCTAACCTAGATCCCCGCATCCCCATCTCCCCACTCGCTGCTGGTGGCAGCACCCATTTCACCGCGCTTATTGTTGTCGCGGCACGTCATATGTCTCGAGCTTCACACCTCGGAACACGCCGATCGTGGCGCGTGCCGGCGGCTCTGGCTGCACGTATTTGACCACTTCCTTGGTCGCCGGTGCCACGACAGGAACCGGTTTGGTACGGCCCAGTTCGTCGAGACGGCTTCCCACTTTTTCCACGGCCTGGGTTAACCCGGCAATCTTGTCTTCGGCGCGCTTGCGCTCGGCTGCTGCCGCCGCTTCGGCCGCTGCCTTCTTGTCGAGTTCCGCCTGCCTGGCGGCGACATCGGCCGGCGTTTCGCCGGTCAGGTCGGAAAGCGTCACCCGTTCGGTCGTCTCACCCTTGCTGGCGGCGGCCTGGCGCAGCGCCAGCGACAATTGGCCGGCGCCTGCCGCCAGTGTCAGCTTCTGCGCATCCTTGGTGCTGGCCTCAAGCGTCACCGACTTCACGACCGTCGGGCTGTCCTTGCTTTCGTCCGCAACCTGGTCGACGGCGAGCACCTTCATGCTCTGCAGCAGCACGTCGACAAAACTCTTGTCCGCGCCATCGTCGCCGCGCACCGTCCGCGTCAGCAGCACATCTACCCGGTCACCCGGGAAGACAAAGCCGGCGACGCCGAGTACATCGTTTACCCTGATGGACACGGCCTTCATGCCCTCGCCGAGCACCGCCGAAAGCGTGGCGCGCTGGCCGGGGCCGGTGATTTTGGTGGCGAGGATCGGTTCGTTGACACCGATCGCCTGCAACGCCTGCTTCGAGCCGTCACCGGCTAACGCTTCTTTTGTGGTCTTGAAAGCGCCTGTAGGAATTGCGCCTGCTGGCCATGCGATCTCGCGGAGCTTGTCTGAGGTCAGCGTGTCGCCGAACTTCAGCGCCACCGTAGCCACCACAACCGTATCGCGTAGGACATCGTTCGTCTGCGCCATCGCGTTGCGTTGATTTGCCAGCCAGATGTTGGCGAGCACCACCGCAAGTACGCCGAACACGCCGGCCAGGACGATCATGATGAGTGTGTTGGCTCGCATTTCCCGCTGCCCCCGCAGCTGTGATTACTTTTCGGTCAAGGAATGTCAGGCCCGGGCGTTATGCCCTGGCCTGACAAAGCTATCTACTTAGGCTGGCGTAACGCAGGTAACGCCATTGCCGGCTGTATTCAGGGTATCGCATAGCGCGCCCCACGTTCCCGTGATCCAGCCCGCAACCACGATGATAGTGGCGATCGTGGCAGCGGCGATCAGGCCGAGAAGGATGGTGTATTCGACCATGGCAGCGCCGTTTTCATCGTCGCGGAACTGCCGGGTCATCGTCATGAGCTTGTTCATGTCAATTTCTCCCTTTGGAGGTTGGAACCCGACGAGACAGAGCAAAGGATGAAATCCATACCCAAGCATCCCCCGTCATCTCGATCCTAGGTCCCGAGAAAACGCAGAGTCAAACGACATTAAGGGTTCCTTAACTTTCACATACGTGATTCGGCAAGAAGATTGCAAAGCCAAATCTTATCAAGCGATTGATTCTTTTCATTTTTCGATCGCCCTTAACCATTCGTTCACAATTCAGCCGCTCATGTGGCGAAATTAGGGAAGCATTAGCTAGTATGCATATTCCTTTATATCTAAGGACTTGAGTGGGAGTTCTGCTCATTTTCGCGGTGCGGTCGGACGAGTCCGAGAGCTGCAGATCAATTTGGAGAACCCCGCATTCCCTCCGTGTCAAATAAACAAGGGTTTGGTGGCCTTTGATCTTAACTATGCCGGAAGTAATGGCCGTGCGCCTGGCATCCAGGCGCTTGTGCGCTCGTTGGTTAACGTTTAGTTTCCGCTAATGCGTGTCCGAGGGGAGTATAGGCGATTATGCTGGGGCGGTTCATCAAGGGGGCAAGCGAACAGCAGGCGGCGTCAAAGACCGAGCAGCTGGCGGTGCTGCCTGTTGCTCCGGCTCTTTCGCTCGCGGCTGATGTTGAGTCGCATGGCAATGATTTTCTGACGCTCAAGGTCGAGCTTCATCGCCATTTGATCGACCGGTTCAACCTGACCGCACTTGAAAATGCCTCCAAGGATGAGATCCTGAATGAGATCCGTCCCATCGTGCGCGAGTTCGTACGAAATCGAACCGTGCCGCTGAATGCCCGCGAACTCGATCAACTGACCAGCGACACCGCCGACGAGATGCTGGGTCTCGGGCCGATCGAACCGCTGCTCAAGGACGATTCCATCACCGACATAATGATCAATACGCATGAGCGCGTCTTCATTGAGCGGCGTGGCATGATCGAGGAAACCTCGATCCGCTTCCGCGACGAGGCGCACCTGCTACGCGTCATCAACAAGATCGTGTCGAATATCGGCCGGCGGGTTGATGAATCCGCGCCGATGGTCGATGCCCGCCTGGACGACGGGTCGCGTGTCAACATCGCGGTGCGACCGGTCTCGGTCGACGGCCCTCTGGTGTCGATCCGCAAATTCTCGAAAAATCCCTATTCGCTCGAGCGCTTGATGGCGTTCAATTCGATCCGTCCGCCGATGATCGAACTGCTGCGGATCGCGGTCCAGGCGCGCAAATCGATCCTGGTTTCAGGCGGCACCGGCAGCGGCAAGACCACCTTGCTCAATGCATTGTCTAGTTACATCCCCTCGAAGGAGCGGCTGATCACCATCGAGGATGCGGCCGAACTGCAATTGCAGCAGCCGCATGTCGGCCGGCTGGAGACGCGCCCGCCCAATGTCGAGGGCAGGGGCGAGGTGCGCCAGCGTGAATTGCTGAAGAACGCGCTGCGCATGCGGCCGGATCGCATCATCGTCGGCGAGGTGCGCGGCGAGGAAGCCTTCGACATGCTGCAGGCGATGAACACCGGCCATGAAGGCTCGATGACGACAATTCACGCCAACACGCCGCGAGATGCGATCTCGCGGCTGGAACAGATGGTCGGCATGGCCGGCATGCCGATGAGCCACGATTCGATCCGGGCGCAGATTGCGTCGGCCATCGACATCATCGTCCAGACGCAGCGGCTGTCCGACGGCGGCAGGCGCGTGACGTCCATTTCGGAAATCACCGGCATGGAGGGCAATATCGTGCAGCTGCAGGAAATCTACCATTTCGTCAGGCGCGATGTTGCCGCGGATGGAGCAATCATAGGTGATTTCCGCGCCACCGGCGTGCGCCCACGCTTTGCCCCTGAGGCCGCGACACAGGGCCTTCATTTCGCCAAGGACGCCTTCAATCCGCAGGTGGCTATGTAATGCCGACGGGACAGTCGCTCCTCTATTTCATCTACGTGGTTGCGGCCGCTTCCGTCATTCTTGCCGCCGAGGCTTTCTACCTTTCGCTGGCCAGCCGGCGCTCGCGCCGGGTTGCGGTCAATCATCGACTGCGCAAACTTGCCGATGAATCGCCTGCGGAACAAACATTGCAAAGCCTGCTGCGCGAACGCGGCCTGACCGATTCAGGCGACTTCATCTCCGGCTTTGTCCGGCTGAACCGACTCTACACTCAATCCGGGATCACCGGAAATCCGATGACCTTCGCGGCTTCCTTCCTCCTCGCCGGCCTGGCGGTAGCGTTGCTTCTTTGGGTTCTGACAGGTCTCTCGGCGCTGGCGGCGCTCCTCGTCTTCCTAGCGGTGGGCTTTGTCCTGCCGCTTCTCGTCCTGCGTCGTGCCGGCAAAAAGCGAATCTTGAAATTCGCCAGGCAATTGCCCGACGCGCTCGACATGATCGTCCGTTCTCTCCGCGCCGGTCATCCGGCCACCGTTGCGATCGGCCTCGTTGGTCGCGAAATGGCTGACCCGCTCGGCACGGAGTTCGGCATTGTCGCCGACGAGATCACTTTCGGGCTCAGTATCGAGCAGGCGGTGCGAAAATTGTCGGAGCGGGTCGGCTTCGAGGGTCTGCACCTGCTGTCGGTATCGCTCTCGATTCAGGCCAAGACCGGCGGCAACCTCACCGAGATCCTGTCGAACCTCTCGTCCGTGCTGCGCGAAAGGCAGAAGCTGAGATTGAAGATCAGGGCGCTTACGGCCGAGGGCCGCGTGTCCGCATGGATCATCTCGCTGTTTCCTGCCGTCATGTTTGCGATTCTGATGCTCATCTCGCCCTCCTACTATGGCAAGGTCTGGGACAGCCCGTTGATCTTCCCGGTGTTCCTGTCGTTCGGGATATGGGCGCTGCTCGGCGACTACATCATGTACCGCATGGTCACTTTCGATTTCTAGGAGCAACCTTGGGCCTGTTTTCGAACTTGAACGACCTGACCTTTCTCGTCTCCCTCACCGTTTTTGCGGCGGCGGTCGCGATGTTCCTGTTCGCCGCGCTGGTATTCCTGCCTGCGATGCAGACGCGCAGGCTGGTGACGGATAGTCTTGTCGGCGACGGGCGCGTGGATCGTCGCTCGATTCTGGGGCAGGACCGTCTCGCCAGGGCCGCGGCGCAAAAGCCAGTAGAAGCCTACTTCAGGTCGATGGAGAAGGAGCGCAACGAGCCGGACGCCCTTGAGGCGAAGCTCTTTCGCGCCGGCTTTTATCACGCGAGTGCCCCCCTTATCTACACGCTTTGCCGGCTGGGGGCCGTCGCCATAGGCTTTCTGGTGATGTACGCTCTCCTGTCGAAGGTATTGCCGCCGAAACTGCCAAGCTTCGTAGCTTTCGGCGGTGCGAGCCTGATCGCCCTCGGCTGCATCGTTATCCCAAGCATCATGCTCGACCGCTTTGAGAATGCTCAGAAGCAACTCTATCGCCGAGCCTTCCCCGATTTCATGGACATGATGATCACGTGCGCCGATGCCGGCATGAGCCTTGAGGCGGCAGTCGAACGAGTCAGCCAGGAACTGGCGGGCACGCATAAATGGCTGGGCATCCAACTCTCGATCATGAATCTGCAACTGCGTGCCGGCAAGACGCTTCGCGAGGCGTTGCGCGAACTGGCCGACCGCATCGGCCTTGATGAGGCGAAGGCATTGGCAGTGCTGTTCCGGCAGTCTGAGGAACTCGGCACCAGCTTGACCGACGCCTTGCGCGTCTACAGCGCCGAGATGCGCGGCCAGCGGGTCCTGCAGGCGGAAGAGCGTGCCAACGCCTTACCCGTCAAGATGATGATTCCGTTGGGGCTATGCATCTTTCCGGTCGTCATGATGGTCATCATGTTGCCGGTCATCATTCGCATGAAGGGCATTTTCTTCTAGTTTGGTATATCATTTGCGCCTAATGTGAGTCGGGGACCCCAGGGGACACATCTATGAAGAGGGTTATCGCGGCCGCGGCCTGTCTGCTCATGGCGGTGCTTGCCGGTTGCCAGACGGCGGACACAACCGACGGTGTCGTGCGCACCAACGAACCGTCGAAGGGCGACGTGACGTCTTTTGGCGATGCTTTCGACGGGCTGAAAACGGTCAGCGACGTCGAGTATTACGCCTCCGACCAGGCCGTCGCGGAGGCCAAGAACCAGTTCCGCGCCGAAAATTACGGCAATGCCGGCGCGCTGTTCTTCAAGGCGACGCAACTGGCGCCCAATGACGGCAACGCCTGGATGGGGCTGGCCGCCTGCACCGACCGGATCCACCGCTTCGACCTGTCCGACAAGGCCTATGCCAGGGCTTTCAAGTTGGTCGGCGCAACGCCCGAATATTACAACAATGTCGGCTATTCCTATCTGCTGCGCGGCAAACTGCAGGACGCCCGCTCCAATTTCCTCAAGGCTTATGAGCTGGCGCCCAACGACCCGACCGTCGCCAACAATCTGAAGCTTTTGTCGTCAAGCGTGCAGAACGTCGAGCGCTAGCATGCTGCTCGTCGAAGCACTGCTGCTGAAGGCGCTCGCTATCCCTCTGCTGGCAAGGATTGCCTGGCTCGATTTCACCACCCAGAAGATTTCCAATCGCGACGTGCTGCTGCTGCTCTGCCTGGGCGCCGGGGGCTTGTTGCTGCTCTCGCTCCAGTCCGGGTCGTGGTGGGACATGGGACTGAGCGCCGGTGCAGGGCTTTTGTTGTTCGTGGCGTTCTTGCCCTTCTGGGCGTTGCGCAAGATCGGCGCCGGCGATGTCAAGCTGATAGCAGTCGTGCCATTCCTGATCAGCGGCGGCGCTCTCGCGGTGTTTTCGGTGCTGCTCCTGGTTTTCGCCTTGGCCACCGCGGCGATCGTGAAAAACCCCTTCCTGCTGCCAGCGGGTGCTTTTCGGCTCATCGTCCAGCATCTGGACCGCAAGGGCATGGTGCCGTTCGGCGTGCCGATCTCGCTGGCCGCGATCTGTACGCTGGCGTTCCTGATCTACAAGAGCTTGATCCTGGCGAGCAGTTCTGGGATCCTCAATCAGCTCAACTGACCTCGACAGTTCGCGCGGCTGAACGCGCTGCGATCGACACTTCCCCGAAGCCTTCGCCGGCGCGCTGGCTGACGGAACAAACAAAAAAACCCGCCTGTGCGGCGGGTCACTGGCGCAAATCAGCACCATGGGCAAAAATGTACCATAGCTGAGTGCAGGGAGTCAAGAAAAAAATTCCTATCGCGCTGCCCTGCACAAAAACGACGACACTGCCGAACTGGCTCCCGCCAGGCCTTTCGTCGAAGTTCGGAGCCGTGGGTCCGGTCACGGAGAGCTTGTCGAGAAGCCGGGTCGATGGCTAGATAAACAATCACAGGGAGAAGGCAGCATGGCACTTCACCTTTCGGCGGATGCTCCGGTCTCGGTCGCGGCGCCTCCACAGAAATACCTGTTTGGTCCGTTCATTGATTTTTTCATGCTCGGCGGGAGCGCGTTCCTGATCCTGCCGATCCTGTATTTCGTGCCGCTCAAATATGAGGGCGTCGTGGCGCTGGCGGCGTTCTTGCTGTCGCATCTCATCAACCAGCCGCACTTTGCCCATTCCTACCAGATTTTCTATCGCAATTTCGCACGCAAGGTGCGCGGTGACGGATACGACAGAAGTCTCCAGATCCGCTACATCATCGCGGGCATTGCCGTCCCGCTGATCATGCTCGCTTTCTTCGCCTATGGCTCGGTAACCGGCAACGCCCGCCTGCTGGGATATGCCACCAACGCGATGGGCTTTTTCGTCGGCTGGCACTACGTCAAGCAAGGCTATGGCATGCTGATGGTGGACGCGGTGCTGAAGCGCAAATTCTTCAGCGACCAGGACAAGAAAGCGCTGCTGTTCAACGGATATGCCGTGTGGCTGTTCGCCTGGCTCCATACAAACGTGGTGATCACCGAAAGGCAGTACTGGGGCCTGGACTACTACACATTCGCTGTCCCGCCCTGGCTCCTCAACATCGCGCTCGCGGTCGCCGCTGCCTCCTCGGCGGCCACCGCCGTGATGTTCGTCAATCGCTGGCGCAAACATGGCGGCGCGCTGCCGTATAACGGCGTCGTCGCTTACGTCGTGTCGCTCTATGCCTGGATTCTGTTCGTGGCTCTAAATCCGCTTTGGCTGCTCGTGGTGCCGGCGCTCCATTCGTTGCAGTATTTGGCAGTCGTCTGGCGTTACCAGACCAATGTCGAGCGCGACCGCGTGGATGCCGTCAAGGATCCGGAATTCAGGGTGCTGTCCATTCTTGGGCCGATGTACAGGCTGCGGGTGCTGATATTCATCGTCGCCGGCACAATTCTCGGTGCTCTCGGTTTCTGGCTCGTGCCGATGGCGCTGAGTGCCCTGGTTCCCTACGACAAACAGGTGCTCGGCTCGTCGCTTTTCCTCTTCATCGCGTGGATATTCATCAACGTGCACCACTACTTCCTGGACAATGTGATGTGGCGTCGCGGCAACCCGGAAGTCTCGAAATATCTGTTCCGCTAACCCTCAGTCCGTTGGATGTTCAGTCCCGCAGGAGATCGAACATCAGCTTGAAGAAGCGGTCCGCGTCGACCTCATGTGCGATGCGGGCATTGTCCTTTTCACCGCGCTCGCCCCAGTAGTCGGCGATGGTCGCGCCGAAGGCGTAGGTGCCGGACAGATCGACGCCGATATGGGCAGGGCGCGTGCGCACCAAGGTCGGGTCGATGGCCAGCGCCAGCGCCAGCGGATCGTGCATGGCGCCGCCAACGCCCATCGAGTTGCGGTGCAGCTTCTCGTAGAACAGCAGCCAGTCGTTGACGAGCCGGCCGAGCGGCGTGTCGATGGTGGCGAGTTCGGCATATTGCGGCGCCTCGATCAGCACCTGCATGGTGACGTCGAGGCCGACCATCAGGATCGGCACGCCGCTGTCCAGCACGATCTTCAGCGCTTCGGGATCGCAGAACGCGTTGAATTCGGTCGGCGTGATGATCTCGCTCTTGCGGTAGAACACGCCGCCCATCCAGATCAGTTCCTTGATCTTGGGCAGCACGTCGCGATGCTTGAGGATCATCAGGCCGATATTGCTGAGCGGGCCGGTGGCGACGACCAGGATCGGTTCGGGCGCGGCGCGCAGCCTGTCGGCCAGGAAATCGACGGCATGCCGGTCAACCGGCTTGATCGTCGCCTGCGGCAGGTAGGGCGAGCCCTCGAGCCCGCTCGGGCCATCGGCGGTGCCGAGCACCAGCGGGCGCGCCAGCGGACGGTGACAGCCCTGCGCGACAGGCACGTCGCCGGCGCCGATATACTCCAGGATGCGCAAGGCATTGGCGGTCGTCTTCTCGACTTCCGCATTGCCGCAGGTCGTGGTGACGCCGATGAGTTCGATGGCCGGCGAGCGATGCGCCATGACCAGCGCGATGGCGTCGTCGTGGCCGGGGTCGCAGTCGAACAGGATAGGAGTTGGCTTGGTCATCATGTCGTCTTTCACGCCGCCCGCTCGTAGCGCGCTATGGTTTTCTTGAAGCCGTCGAGGAAACGCCGGCCGTCCAGGCCGGTGCAGATGCGGGTGGTTTTCGGCCCGCCGCCGGGCAGCAATTGCCGGCCGCGATAGGCGACGGTCTGGCCGCGCGCCAGCCTGCCGTCGAGCACGACGTCGGCGAACAGCGGCTCGGTCATCGTCGCCAGGCCGGGATCGAAAGCCAGCGCCACGGTGATCACGTCATCCATCGGGAACCCGACGAGGTCGAAGAATTCGCGCCAGATGTCGATGTAGATCGGGAAGCTGTCGGCGATCATCTCCAGGACGGGATTGTCCCTCGCGACGGCCTGCATGTCGGCGATGTCGTCGCGCGTCAGCATCGAGTCGGCGACGCGGTTGTCCTCGCAGATGTCGAGGGGGACGAGGATCTTCTCGACATCGGCGTTGAGCACGATGCGCGAAGCCTCCGGATCGGCCCAGATGTTGTACTCCGACAGGGGTGTGATGTTGCCCGGCGTCTGGAAATTGCCACCGAGCACGATCAGCCGCTTGAGTGCACCGGTCAATCGCGGCTCCTGCAACAGCGCCATCGCCGCGTTGGTCAGCGGGCCGGTCGTCACCAGCGTGATCTCGCCCGGATTGGCCATGACCGTCTCGATGATGAAATCGACCGCATGTCCCGACGTGGCCTGCCGCACCGGCGTCGGCGCCGGCGGGTTGAACTTCTTCAGGCGATCGCCGAAACGGGCGACAAGCCGTTTTTCGAAATGCACCGGCGCCTCCATGTCGGCCTTGGCGTTGCCGACGATCGGCCGCCACGCGCCGGCGTGAACCGGGATATCGTTACGCCCGGCGAGCGTCAGCGTGTTGAGGACGACGTTGGTGACCTGTTCGATCGGGCCGGCCGCACCGGTCACGGTGGTGACACCCTCGAGCCGGAGTTTGGGATTGACCGCTGCAAACAGCACGGCGAGAATATCGTCGCCGGCTGAATCCACGTCGAGGATTATGCGTTCCATAAAGGCTTCCTTCACTGGGGATTTTTGCCGCCGGGTTCAGTGTTCCTGTCTACCGACAGCAGCTTCCGCATCGATTCCAGCGTCTCCGCGATGATCCTCGGGCGCGCCCGGTAGGACAGCGCGAACAATGCGATCAGCGCAACGACATAGGGGACGGTGAGAACCAGGTAGGACGGATAGCCAAACGTCTGCAGGCGCAACGAAAAGGCATCGGCGAAGCCGAACAGCAGGCAGCCGGCCAGCACCTTCAGCGGATCGCCGTTGGAAAAGATCAGGATCGCCACCGCCATGAAACCACGGCCCGACGACATGTTTTCGGTGAACATGGTGATGTAGCCGAGGGACAGATGCGCGCCGGCGAGGCCCGCCAGCAATCCGCACAGCAGGGATGCGATGTAGCGGACGCGGGTGATCGAGATGCCAAGCGCCTCGGCGGCTTCCGGCTTTTCGCCGACGACGCGGATATAGAGGCCGAGCCGCGTCCGGTTGTAGCAGACGACCAGCAGCGGCACGGCGATGAAGGCGGCATAGACGAGCGGCGTGAAACCGGAGATCAGCGGCGCCCAGGAGCCGAGAAGGTCGCGGGCGCCGGGCAGCTGGACTTTCGGCAGGCCGACGATGCCGTGACCGACGATCGAACCGCGCGTGCCGAAGATCGCTTTCATCAGCGAGATCGTCATGCCGCCGGCCAGGATGTTGAGCGCCAGCCCGACGACCACTTCATTGGCTTTGAAGCTCACCACCAGGACAGCAAAAACCAGGGCGAAGACGAGCGCCGCCGCAACGCCGCAGGCGACGCCCGCCAGTGCGGAACCTGTCCAGATCGAACCAAGGACGGCGAAGAAGGCGCCGACCAGCATCTGCCCCTCGAGGCCGATGTTGAAGATGCCGGCCTTGGTGGTGAACGAGCCGCCAAGCGCGACCAGAAGGATGGGCGCGGTGGTGCGAAGCGTCGCAGCGATCAGCGCGACGTTGATGAGCTTGTCTAGAATTTCCATCGCCGCTCCCCTGCCTGGCTGTCGCCGCGCTTTCTCACCAGCACCTGGGCCGACACGCTGAGGATGATCAGCGCCTGGATCACGGTGATGATTTCGCGCGACGCGCTGGTGTCGACCTCGAGCAGCAGCGATCCGTTGCGCAGGGCACCGAAGAACAGTGCGGTGAAGATGGTGGCGACCGGCGAGCCATTGGCGAGCAGGGCGGCGATCAGCCCGTCGAAGCCGAAACCGGGAGCAAATCCTTCCATGAAGCGGTGGTGGACGCCGAGCGTCTCGACACCGCCGGCCAGCCCGCCGACGGCCCCCGAAAGCAGCAGGACCAGGAAGCCCTGCCGTTTCACGTTGATGCCGCCATATTCGGCGAATTTCGGCGCCGAGCCGACCATCGTGACGCCGTAACCCCATTTGGTGTAGCGGAAGACAAAGGCCGCGCCGACCGCCAGCACCAGGCCAATGACCAGGCCCCAGTTCAACCGCGAGAAGGCGAAGATCTCCGGCAGATAGGATGTCGCCAGGATCGGCGGCGTCTCCGACCAGCCGCCCGGCCGCTTGAACAGGAAGATGGTGAAGTAGGATGTGAGCAGCACCGCCACGTAGTTCGACAGGATCGTCGAGACGACCTCGTTGGTGTTGTAGCGGGCGCGGAAATAGGCGGGGATGGCGACCCAGGCCGCGCCTGCCACGACCGCCAGCGCCAATGCTGCCAGCGTGTGGATGCCCGCGGGCAGGGGCATGGCAAAGCCGACCCAGGCGGCGGCGAAGCCGCCGAGGAACAGCTGGCCCTCGATGCCGACGTTGAACATGCCGCCGCGCAAGCCGATGCAGGCAGCGACACCGCAGATCAGGATCGGCGTCGTCTGCAGCAAGGTCCCGGCAATCTTCTCCTGATCGCCGAAGGCGCCGCGCAACAGTGTCATGAACACACGCACCGGGCTTTCGCCGACCATGAGGATGATGATCGCGCCCATCAGCAGTGCCACGCCGATGGCGATGACCTGGCCGGAAACGGCATGCAAATGGTCTTTCATGATGCGGTCTCCACGGCGAATTCCGGTGCGGCCACGCCTGCCATCATCATGCCGATGCGCTCCTCGTCGGCATCATCGCCAGAGACCTCGCCCATGATCCGTCCGTTGAACATCACCAGGATGCGGTCGGCAAGGGCGGCCAGTTCGTCGAGTTGCACGGAAATCAGCAGGATCGCGCGGCCGGCGGCGCGCTGGCGCATGATCTCGTCATGAATGGCCTCCTGGGCGCCGATGTCGACGCCGCGCGTCGGCTGGTCGATCAGCAGGAAATCGGCGCCATTGGTGAATTCGCGTGCCAGAACGACCTTCTGGATGTTTCCGCCCGAAAGCCGCTTGACCGCATCGCTCGGTCCGCGCGCGCGAATATCGAAGCTCTTGATCAGCGTTTCGGCGTTTTGATTTATGGCATTCCAGTTGAGCATGCCGCCACGACTCCATGGTGCGCGATGCTGGCGGCCCATCAGGGTGTTGGCCGCTATCGAAGCGTTGCGATCGACCCCGCGTACCATGCGGTCGCCTGGAACATGGGCGAGGCCGGCCTGGCGGATCGCGGCGGGCGAGAGATCGGTGAGATTCTGGCCCTTCAGCCAGGCCCCGCCATGGCTTGCCGGCCGCAGGCCCGAAAGTACTTCCGCCAGCTCCGTCTGTCCATTGCCGGCCACACCCGCGATCCCCACCACCTCGCCGGAGCGGACCGTGAAACTGGCATCGCGAAGGGCCGGCAGCAGGCGATCGTCGCGCGCCCACAGATCCTTCACTTCGAGCACTACGTCGCCGTGCAGCGAAGCGCGCGGCCGGCGGTCGAAGCTCACCTCGCGGCCGACCATCATGTGCACCAACTCGTCCTTGCTGAGCTCGGCCGTCGGCCGGGTCGCCACCTTCCTGCCGTTGCGCAGCACCGTCACCGTGTCGGACACTTCCATCACTTCTTCCAGGTGATGCGAAATGAAGATCACCGTCATGCCCTCGGCCACGAAGCTGCGCAGCGTCTGGAACAGTTCGCGGCTTTCCCGCGGCGTCAGCACCGCGGTCGGTTCGTCGAGGATGATGGTGCGCGCGCCGCGCACCAGGACCTTCAGGATTTCGATGCGTTGCTCTATGCCGACCGAGAGCAGCCCGACGCGCTCGGTCGGATCGACCTGCAGGCCGAAGCGCTTCGACAGGTCGCGCGTTCGCGCCACCTGCGCGGCGTGGTCGATCAGTCCATGGCGACGGATTTCCATGCCGAGAAAGACGTTGTCGGCAACCGAAAGCGAGGGAACCAGCTTGAAATGCTGGTGAACCATGCCGAGGCCGGCCTTTATCGCGACGGACGGATCGGCGATCACGATCTCTTCACCGTTCAGCCGGATCGAGCCTTCGTCCGGCTGCAAGAGGCCGAACAGGATGTTCATCAGCGTCGTCTTGCCGGCACCGTTCTCGCCGATGATGGCGTGGATCTCGCCGCGGCGGACCGCAAGGTCGATGCCGTCATTGGCGACGAATGCGCCAAAACGCTTGGTGATGCCGGTCAACTCGACGGCCATCGCGGCATTGCTGTGGAGGGTCGGCGACCCCGGCGTGTTCGACAACATGGCTCTCGCAGATTGGACACTGATCCGCCGCGGCAAGCCGCGGCGGATCAGTCTAGCGCTTTCTTGGGAGGGAGGCGCTGGTGTTGGCTTATTTCGCCTTGGCGATCACGATCTTGCCGTCGACGATGCCCTTTTTGATCTCGTCGAGCTTGGCGGTCATCTCTGCCGGGATCTTGGCGGCGATGTCATCGCAGACCTTGACCTCGACACCGCCCGAGGCGAGGTCGAAAGTGCGGGTGCCGGCGGTGATCTTGCGGCCCTCGACCTCGTCCTTGATCAGCGTATAGACGGCGATGTCGCCGCGCTTCAGCATGCTGGCGAGCACATTTCCGGGGGCCGAGCCGCACATGTCGATGTCGACGCCGATCGAATATTTGTCGACCGCGGCACTTGCCTGCATCACGCCTTCACCCGTCGGGCCGGCGACGTTGTAGACAATGTCGGAGCCTTGGCCGTAAAGCGCCTGGGCAAGTTCGCTTCCCTTGGCCGGGTCGTCGAAGGTTCCGGCGAAGACGGAGTTCACCTTGACGTCGGGCGCGGCATATTTGGCGCCTTGCTCGTAGCCGCCCAGGAAGTTGCGGATCACCGGGATATCGCGGCCGCCGACAAAGCCGATGGCCCTGCCGTCGCCGATCTTGTCGAAGGCGGTGCCCTTGGCTTCGATCATGCCAGCAAGCGCGCCGGCGACGAAGGATCCCTGCTCCTCGGCGAAATTGGCGTAGATCATCTTGGGGTTGTCGAGGACGCCATCGATGAACACGAAGCGTTGGTCAGGATATTCGGCGCTGACCTTTTGCAGCGAGTCCACCAGCTCCCAGCCCATCACGAAGATCAGGTCGTACTGTTTGCCCTTGGCAAGATTCTCGAACTGCTGCTGGTAGTCGAGCGCGCGATTGCCGGTGTCGACCAGCTTGAGATCGATGCCGAAATCGGTCTTGGCCTTGTTGAGGCCGTTGACGATCGAAACGCCAAAACCCTGTGCAAAGTATCCCGAGATGGCGGCCACGGAAACCTTGGCCTGTGCGGCGGCCGGTCCGAACGAAATGGCAAGCATCGTGCCGGCCAGGAATAAACTCTTGAGCGCCCTTTTCATGTCATTCCCCTTCAGCTTTTTTCAGCTTTTGAAGCCACGCTTTGACCATCCCCCACACATCGCCGGAACAACGGCGAGTTCGTTGATGGTCATATGAGTTTAGGAGCGGCTTAACAGGCTGTCAATCGTCATCCGATGCAGTTTTCTTGGCCCTTCGCCCGCTTGCCCGACGTCTGTGCTTGACAAATGTCGATAGGCATAATTGTTGATACTCTAACGAGTTTTATGAACGACGGGATGAAGGAAGAGAACAATGCCGGCTGTGGTGGTCAGGAAATTTCTGGTTCAGATCGAAGAGATATTCCATGAGGGCGGACCCCACGCGGCACGTCCGCTCAAGCGAGGCGCGATCGTCGCGGTCATCGCCAACCCTTTTGCCGGACGCTATGTCGAAGAGATCACCGGCTTCATGGAAGACCTGAAGCCGCTCGGTCTCGATATGGCTCGGCGCCTGATCGACTCCATTGGTGAGGGCGGCCAGGCCATCGAAGGTTATGGCAAGGGTGCCATAGTCGGCGCCGCCGGCGAGCTTGAACATGGCGCGCTCTGGCACAATCCGGGCGGCTACGCGATGCGCGAACTGCTCGGCAATGCCAAGGCGATCGTGCCTTCGACCAAGAAAGTCGGCGGCCCCGGAACGCGCATCGACATCCCGATCACGCACATAAACGCCTCCTATGTGCGCAGCCATTTCGATGCAATCGAGATCGGCATTGCCGATGCGCCGCGCAGCGATGAAATGGCGGTCATCCTGGCGATGACCACCGGCGCACGCGTTCATGCACGGGTCGGCGGCCGTGCCGCCGCCGACATCAAGGGTGAGGACGGACTGCGATGAGCCCGGAAATCCGCCGTATCATCACCATCGTCGAGGAAACCCGGATCGAAGGCGGGCGGCCCGTCGATCCGCCGACGCGGCGTGCCGCAGCCATTGCGGTCATCCGCAACCCCTATGCGGGTACCTACGTCGAGGATCTGTCGGCACTCAGCGCCGTCGGCGAAGCGTTGGGCGAAATCTTGCCCAAGCGCGCCGTCGCTGCTCTGGGCATTGCCGGCAACCGGGTCGAGAGCTTCGGCAAGGCGGCCGCCGTCGGCGCCGATGGCGAGCTCGAACATGCCGCCGCCATCCTTCATCCAAAGCTCGGCGCCCCGTTCCGCGATGTGCTCGGCAAGGGCGCCGCGCTCATTCCCTCATCGAAGAAGCGCGGCGGCCTCGGCGTGCCGCTCGATATTCCGCTCGGCCACAAGGACGCGGCGCGGGTGCGCAGCCATTTCGACGGCATGGAGGTTCGTGTTCCCGACGCACCGCGTGCCGACGAGATCGTCGTCGCTATCGCCGTCACCGATTCCGGCAGGCCGCACCCGCGCGTCGGCGGACTGACCAAAGACAAGGTCGTCGGCAAGGACGGCGTCAGCTAGGATAACCGACATTCAGGCGATGCCGGCCTGCAAACGTTGATTTCCTGCGCTTCCCGTGCTCGCGTACCCGAAAGTACGCTGCGCTCCGGTTCTGAGAAATAAAGATATTTGCGACACACAAAAAAGTCGAAGAAATAGAACCGGAGTTCAGCCGGTTTCGACTATGAACATCCGTGCCTCTTGGGCTTCCCGACGCTCGGCCTTGATCGGCGCGTATCTCTCGGAATTGTAGAACGCCAGCGCTTGGGCGAGGGTTGCAAATTCAAATACGCCGGCCATCGGGAGCGGCACGTCCTCGCCCTCAAGAACCTGCGCAACAGGGCCGAAATGTAAGATGCGCCCGCCGGCCTCTTGCAGAGCCGCTTGAAAGCGCGGAGCGACAGCCGCCTGTTTGGCGGCGTCGATGATGCGCAGATTGATATGCACGTACGCTGGCATGGAATTCTCCTAATAATGCATATACACTATTATCCGAGGATGAAATTGTCTAGAGGGCGGACGTGAGCGGTTTTGATCCGGAAACGTTGAAAGGCGTCGCGGCGGAGTGTCCGGGCTTTCAGGCTCGTGCGACGGCGCGTGCGGTCACGCGCTATTACAACGCCTGCTTCAAACCGCTCGGGCTGACGGCCGAGCAGTTCAGCCTCCTCGTGGGCATCGGAGCGGTTGAGGGAACGACACTCGTCGATCTTGCGAACAGCGCGGGAGTCGACCCGACGACCCTGAGCCGAAATCTTCAGAACTTGGAAGGGCAACTTTTGGTTCATTCAAAGGGCGGACGCGGCCGCTTGGGAAAGCAGATTGGCCTAACGATATCTGGGCGCAAGCTTGTCGTCGATGCGCTCCCGTTGTGGAACTTGGCTAAAGCGGAACTGTCCAGTCGCTTGGGCAAAGAAAAACTGCGTTCCGCTAGCAAGCTGATGGCCGAGCTGGCCGAGGCAGCAAAAACTTCGCGCATATAACGGCTCGTCGCGACCTGAACCTCAACATACCCTGAACGTCGTCAACTGGGGACGATTTCCGGCACCCGCATCGCCGGCGGGGTGTTGCGGCTCCGGCCGGTCCGCACCACGCCGTCGATGACGACCATTCCAATGCCTGGAAGATTGCCGAGCGCCACGCTGTCGAGCAGCCCGTCGCCGGCGCCGCCGATCGCCTGATCCATGAAGATCAGGTCGGCGGCGCGACCGACCTCGATCAAACCGCGATCGTCCAGTCCGCGCACGCGCACCGTGTTGCCGCTGGCAAAACAGAACGCCACTTCCGGCGCAATACCGCCAAGCGAAGCCAGCATGGTCAGGGTCCGCAGGATACCGAGCGGCTGCACGCCGGATCCGGCCGGGCTGTCGGTGCCCAGGATGACGCGCGAAAGTTCGCCGCGCTGCCTTGCCAGGTCGAGCACGAACAGTCCGGTGCGCAGATTGCCGTTGTGGACGATTTCAAGCGCCCTCGAACCCTTCTCGCAGATCTGCCGTATTTCCGCGTCGGGCAGGGCGGTTGGCCCGCCATTGACGTGGGCGACGATGTCGGCGTCGACCTCCAGCACGACATCCGCGCCGATGCGGCCGGAGCCGGGCAGCGACGGGCCGCCTGTGTGGGTCATCGAGGTCATGCCGTATTTGCGCGCCCAGGCGATCATCTTCCGGCCGGTCGGCCCATCCTTGACGCCGCCAAGCCCGACCTCGCCGACAAGCGTCACGCCGGCCTCGGCGAGACTGCGGAAGTCTTCCTCGGTAAGGCCGGGTTCCAGGATCGGTGCCCCGGCCAGGATCTTCATGCCGTTCGGACGGAAGTTGGAGAAGGTGCGCTGCGCCGCGATCGCCAACGCCTTCAGCCCGACAAGATCGCGCGGTCGGCCCGGTGTGTGGACCTCGCCAGCCGAAATGATCGTGGTGACGCCGCCATGCACGGTCGAATCCATCCAGCCGATCTGGTTCTGCCGGGGCGTCCAGTCGCCGGCCACCGGATGGGCGTGGTTGTCGATAAGACCCGGCGCGACCGCACAGCCCATCGCATCGATGATCGTCGCCGCGCTGCCGCCATCAATGTCGCCTGCCTTGCCAATGCCTGATATGCGTCCATCGCTCACGACGATGGTGTCGGCGTCGATGATCGGTTGTGCGAGATCGCCGCTCAGCATGAGACCGATATTGCGGACGACGAGCGTGTTGGCAGACGACTGGAGGTCGGACGACATCGGTTCTCACTTTTGCTGTTATGGAAAAAAGGACTGGACGAGGCTTATTTGCCGCCGTCGCCATTCGATGGGTCGTCGTCATTGATGCGCTGGAGCAGGCGAAGCAGCGTCGCCTGCTCAGCCGGGGAGAGCGGCGACAGGAACCGCCGCCCGACCTCGACGCTGCGTTCGAGGCGCTCCAGCGTATAGTCGGTCCCTTTGCTGGTCAGCGCGATCATCGTCAGGCGTTGGTCGGTTTCGGAGGCGCTGCGCGTGATCAGCCCGTGTTTGAGCAGTTTACGCATGACGATGCTGATGGTCGACGGGTCCATCGCCGTCAACCGGCCGAGATGGTTCTGCGAGACTTCGCCATGCTTGAGGATCGTGGCGAGCGCCGCGAATTGCGTTGGCGAAAGGTCTTCGCCGGCCATGACCTGCTGGAAGCGCAGTGTCGCGCGCTGATGCGCCCGGCGGATGACGTGCGCCGGGTGACGGTCCAGTTCATAGCCGGTCTCGGCGTATTGCTGCAGCACTTGCTCGCGGCTCGGGGGTGCATCGCCGCTCGGCGTTTTCGAGGTCGCGCCTTTTTCGGATTGCGGTTTCTTTTCAGTCGTCACACCGGACTCCTATCGCCGCTGTCTCGGATGTCGCCGGTTTGGAAAAGCTCAAGCCGCGACCTCCGCTGGTTGAAGCGACGTCCCGTCGCGGAGGGCTGCGACGACATCAGCCGAATCGCTGACCACGCCGAAATGGGTCGCTATGTCGTAGAGCGAGCTTTCCTGCTCGCGCGGTCCCGTCGCTGCGCAGCAATCGCTTGGCACCACCACCTCATAGCCCTGAAAAAAGGCGTCATGGACGGTCGAGCGCACGCAGATGTTGGTGACCACGCCGAAAATGACCAACTGGTCGACCTGCATGTCTTTCAGCGTCAGGTCGAGGTCGGTTTGAAAGAAGGCCGAGTAGCGCCGCTTGATGACATGGATCTCATCAGCGCGGGCGCCGAGATCCTCGATGATCTCCGGCCCCCAGCTTCCATCCAGGCAATGCGGTGTGCGCTTCAGCCATTCGCGCTCGCGTCGCATGCCCGGCCGGTGGCTGTCATGGACCCAGATCACCGGCACGCCGGCGGCGCGCGCGGCCTCGATCACGGCCAGTTGCGGCGCGACCAGCGTCTCGTACCCAGGCAGGACCATGGCCCCGCCGGGCTTGCAGAACTCATTGACCATATCGATGACGATAACGGCTGCACGGCGTGGATCGAGGCGCACCGCATCATCGTGCCGATGTGAGGAAAAACTGTCCACGGGCATGGCGAGCTCCTTTGACCGATCGTTGATGCTCATACAAAAAACCCTAGTGGATGCCAAGTCAATCCCGTTCGACGCAAAGCGTGCTGGTCGGCCTTGCGCACCGCGCTCCGACAAGCGTATGCGCTATTTGCCCATCGCGAAATGGCCTTGACAACGCTTGTCAGGCATGTGCTCGATTTGTATGACCATCAATGATATTCAAGCCGCTGAATTGCGGAGCCGAGGCCGAGATATGAAAACCATCGTCACCGGAGCCAGCGGCCTGCTTGGCCGCCATGTGGCCGAGGCTCTGGTTGCGGCCGGCCACGATGTGCTTGGTGTCGACGCCGTGGTGCCGGGTGAGGTCGCATGGCGCCACGCAACCGCCGATTTGACCGATCTGGGATCGACACTGCAGCTGGTGCGCGATTGCGATGCCGTTGTGCATGTCGCGGCCATTCCGCGGCCGACCGGCCGGGCCGGCGGCGAGGTGTTCAAGACCAACATCGCGACCGCCTACAATGTGGTCGAGGCAGCCGCCATGGCCGGCGCCAGGCGCTTCATCTATGCCTCATCCTTCAGCGTCTTCGGCTATCCCTTTTTCGAAAAACCTGTGCGACCGCCCTATCTGCCGGTCGACCTGGACCACCCGGTCGGCGCGCAGGATCCGTACGGCCTGTCGAAATGGCTGGGCGAGGAAATCGTCGACGCGGCGGTGCGCCGCGGCGCCTTTTCGGCGGTCAGTATCCGCATGCCGTGGATCCAGACGCCGGGTTCATTTTTCGAGGGCGTCGGGCCGCGCCGCGCCACGGCCGACAGTGCCCGCGACCTGTGGGCCTATCTCGACGCGCGCGACGCCGGGCAGGGCTTCCTGCGGGCGCTTGAATGGCAAGGCGACGGCCATCTGCGCGTCCTGCTCAGCGCCGCCGACACCTTCATGGAAGAGGAAACCGAAGCGCTCGTGCGCCGGGTCTATCCCGATGTCGCTCTATCGCGGCCGATCGCCGGCTTTGGCGCCGTGCTCGACACGGTCCATGCGCGCGAAACGATCGGCTTCGAACCACAATATTCATGGCGTTCCTATCCAAAGCCGGAGACCGGGGGATGAAACGATTCGACCAGAAGAAGATCCTTGTCACTGGCGGCGCCGGCGCGATCGGCGGCGCGGCGGTGCGGCGTTTCCTTGACGAAGGCGCGCGCGTCGCCATTGTCGATCGCAATGGCGCGGCGGCGCAGCAACTGGCTCGCTCACTGGGTGAAAACGCCCTTGCCATCGAAGCCGACGTCAGCGATGAAGCGGATGTGCGGCGCGCCGTCGAGGCGACCGTCGAGACGTTCGGCGGCCTCGACGTGGTGTTCAACAATGCCGGCATTTCCGGCGTCGTCGCTCCCGTTCACGACCTGCCGGTCGAGGACTGGGATACGACCATCCGTATCAATCTGCGCGGTATCTTCCTCGTCCTGCAGGCATCGCTTCGGGCGATGATCAAGGCGGGGACCGGTGGCTCGATCGTCAACATGGGCTCATCCATGGCCGGTTGGGACGTCCTTTCGGGCGGTGCCGGCTATGTCGCTTCCAAACACGGCGTGGTCGGCCTGACGCGGGTTGCAGCGCTCGATGCCGCGCCCTACGGCATACGCGTCAATGCCATTTGCCCCGGCGTGATCGAGACGACGCTTGGCGTGCCGGCTTCCGGTGACGGCGAATTCAAGAGCAGCGTCCAGCATTTCGCCGACCGCATTCCATTGCGCCGCATCGGCCAGCCGGACGATGTCGCGGCCGCCGTGGCTTTCCTGGCCTCGGACGAGGCGAGGCACGTCACGGGCGTGGATTGGCTGATCGACGGCGGCCAGACCTTGCAGAGCTGGGCCAACGCCCCTGATGGCGGTGCGTTTCCGAAATTTCGCTAAAGCTCAATTTCGCTGCTCGATTTGCTTGAGCATTGATCTGCAAGAATTCGGCAAACCAATTGTCGGATGCCGGCCGCTCCCGCTAAAGGCCAAGCCCCATTCGCGATCTACTTCACGCCGATGCCGGCGGTCAGGCCGCCATCGATCTTGTAGTCCGCGCCAGTGCAGAAGCCGGCCTTCGACGAACACAGGAAAGCGATAAGTTCGGCCACCTCCTCCGGCTCGCCGATGCGCCCGATGGGGTGCGCTTCGCCGAAGCGCTTGTAGGCGGCCTCGACATCGGCGTCCGTGCCGTTCTCGCCGCGGGCGGCCTTCTCCAGGATCGGAGTGCGGATCGAGCCGGGGCTGACGGAATTGACGCGGATGCCGGAGCACGCATGGTCCAGGGCCAGGGCACGCGTCAGCGTGTGGATGGCGCCCTTGGTGGTGGCATAGGCGGCGACGTTTTGCTGGCAGGCAAAGCCCTGCACCGAAGCGACGTTGACGATGGCGCCGCCGCCCCTGCGGACCATTTCCGGGATGCCGAAATGCGCGGTCAGATAGATCGACCCGACATTGACCGACATCGCCTTGTTCCAGGTCTCGAAATCGGTGCTGACGGCGGTTCCGTACGGATGCACCGCCGCCGAATTGACGACGATATCGAGGCCGCCGAACCGCTCCACGCCGGCCGCGACCGCGTCGCGAACCTGATCGGGCACGGAGACGTCGGCGCCTATCACCAGCGCCCCGGCTGCGGAGCTTTCCAGTTCCGCTTTCAGTAGAGCGTTGGCCGCGCGGTCGATGCCGCAGGCGATGATCGCGGCGCCCCCTGCAGCGAGGCGTCTGGCGGTTGCGAGGCCAATCCCGGTCGTCCCCGTCACCAAGGCAACCTTGCCGTCGAAATCCTTCATTGGGAAAACTCCTTCATTCGCTGTCCGAAACCGGTTCCTAGTTTGACACCCATTGTGGTCCAACAATAGGTTGCCATCCTCTCGCAGAAGGAAGCGGCAATGGAACAGTGCTGGCGCTGGTATGGACCAAACGACCCGGTAACGCTCGATCATGTCAGGCAGGCCGGTGCGACCGGCGTGGTGAGCGCCTTGCACGATATCTATGACGGGCGCGCCTGGCCGCTCGAGAGCATTCTGGAGCGCAAGCGTGTCATCGAGGCCGCCGGCCTGACATGGTCGGTGGTCGAGAGCATTCCGGTCCACAACTCCTTCAAGATCGGCGCGCCGGAACGCGAGCGCTACGCCGGCTACTATCGCGACTCAATCCGCGCGCTCGCCAAGGCCGGCATTGCGACGGTCTGCTACAATTTCATGCCGGTGGTCGACTGGACCCGCACGGATCTCGCCTATCGGCTGCCGACGACGGGCTATGCGCTGCGTTTCGACGCCATCGATTTCGCAGCCTACGACCTGTTCGTGCTGAAGCGCGTCAATGCCGAAGCCGGCTATACCGCTGCCCGTATCGCCGAAGCGGAAGCGCGGCTGAAGGAATTGAGCAGCGAAGCGATCGACAGGATCGAACGCAACCTGATCGCCGGCCTGCCGGCGACCGAGCGCAGCTATGACAGGGACAGTTTTCGCGAGGCCCTGGCGGACTACGATGCGATCGGACCAAAGGAGCTGCGCCAAAACCTTGCCTGGTTCCTGCGCGAGATCATTCCGGTGGCCGAAGAGGAGGGGGTGCTCATGTGCATCCATCCCGACGACCCGCCCTTCTCGCTCTATGGCTTGCCACGCATCGTTTCGACAGCCGAGGATGCGCGTTTCATCCTTAACGCCGTCGACAGCCCCGCCAACGGCCTGACGTTCTGCACCGGCTCTTATGGCACGCGCGCCGACAATGACATCGTCGCCATGGTCAAGGAATTCGCCGACCGCATCCACTTTGTCCACCTCCGCAACATCACCATCGAGGATGACGGCTCGTTCTACGAAGCCGAGCATCTCGAAGGCGGCACCGACATGGCGCATGTTATCCTCGCTCTGATGCAGGAAGAGGCGCGCCGTCGCAGGGAAGGCCGTGCCGACTGGCGCATTCCGATGCGACCAGACCATGGCCATCTGCTTGCCGACGACATCGGCAAGACCAGGATCAACCCCGGCTATTCGCTGATCGGCCGGCTGAAGGGCCTCGCCGAACTGCGCGGCATCATGCGCGCCATCGAGCGGTTCGAGCTGGCTTGAAGCCGTCCTGCCGGTCGGCTGGCGGGATTTACAGACGATCACGCGCGATTGCGCTTCCGCTGCGACTTATACGCTGTCGCACTGGAAAGTGCGGTCCACGAGAGGCATGGCGGGTAAAGCACTTGTCGGGAAATTATTTGCCGACAGGTCATAATATGCAGCGCTGACGTTCTTCCATCCGGCCCGGATTGGACTTCCTGTTGCTTTGATCGGCACGCCTTGCGTGTCACTTTGAGATGCATTCATGCTCGAAGCTCTTGCCGGTGGTCGCTTCTACTTCTCCTAAGCCAGGGCAGAGAAAAGAAGGAAGCTGACCATGCCCAGAATTGTGCCGGTGCTTGACCTGAGCCGCCTCGAACAAGGTGCGTCCGAGTATCGTACCTTTCTCCTGGACCTGCGTACGGCAGCCCGGGACGTTGGCTTCTTCTATCTCAGCGGCCACGGAATTTCCGCCCCGGAGATCGACGACGTGCTCGATGCCTCGCGACGGTTCTTCGCGTTGCCGGAGGCCGACAAGCTGGCCATCGAAATGGTCAAGTCCCAGCAGTTCCGCGGCTACACCCGCGCCGGCGGCGAACTGACCAAGGGCGCGGCCGACTGGCGTGAGCAACTCGACATCGGCGTCGAGCGCCAGCCCATAGCGCAGGGACCTGGAATTGCACCGTGGACACGGCTGCAGGGGCCGAACCAGTGGCCGTCTGCACTGCCGGAGCTCAAGCCGGCACTGCTTGCATGGCAGGCCAAGGCGACCGCGGTGGCCATTCGGCTGCTGAAAGCCTTCGCACTATCGCTCGATCAGCCCGAGGACGCCTTCGACGCGATCTATCGGGACTCGCCCAACCATCGCATGAAGATCGTCCGTTATCCCGGCCGTGACGCGACCGAAGGCGACCAGGGCGTCGGCGCGCACAAGGATGGCGGTTTCCTCACCCTGCTGCTGCAGGACGACAACAAGGGCCTGCAGGTCGAATATGACGGAAGCTGGGTGAATGTGGATCCGCTCCCTGGAACGCTGGTCGTCAACATTGGCGAACTGCTCGAACTGGCATCGAATGGGTATTTGCGTGCCACCGTTCACCGCGTCGTGACGCCGCCTGCCGGCGTCGAGCGGATCTCCGTTCCCTTCTTCTTCAGTGCGCGGCTGGACGCGACCATACCGCTTCTGACCCTGCCCGAGGAATTGGCGGCCGAAGCGCGCGGGCCGGCAAGCGATCCGGACAATCCGTTGTTCCGCGATGTCGGCACCAATGTGCTCAAAAGCCGACTGCGTTCACATCCCGACGTGGCGCGCCGCCACTATGCCGATCTTCTCCAGGCCGGAGCGGCGGGCTCGTGAGCTCAGCTCTGCACGAATTTTCGCCGTTTCATATGTTTTTTGGAATGCCATTCGTCGCCAAGGCTTCGAGATAGGCGCAAAAAGGTAAAATCGTTTAGCGGTTTCCTCCCATTCCGCTGGACGGTGTTCCCCTCTGAAGGTTCAAACCTTCTTTTGGCCGGGCCGCATTCGAGCCCGGCCATTTTTTGTCCTGGTCCCGGACAGCGCAAAACCTATGCTGCAAAAGGCCGGCGTGGAGGAACAGGATATCTTCCCGAGTTGCGCGGACCGTCCGATCCTGAGTTTAGGATTCGAGCGCTAGTGCTCGACTGTATCGATCGGTCGAAACGACTTTCATGACACAAAAACAATTGCACCTCGGCGCCTTCATGCGCCCCGTCAGCCTGCATACCGGCGCCTGGCGCTATCCGGGCGCCTATGCCGACGCCAATTTCAATTTCGCGCATCTGAAGCGCTTCGCCCAGACCTTGGAGGCGGCGAAGTTCGACGCCTTCTTCATGGCCGACCATCTGGCCGTTCTCAACATGCCGATCGAGGCGCTGCGGCGCAGCCACACGGTCACCTCGTTCGAGCCGTTCACGCTTTTGTCGGCGCTCGCCGCCGTCACCGACCATATCGGGCTGGTCGCCACCGCATCGACGACGTTCGACGCGCCCTATCATGTTGCCCGCCGCTTCGCCTCGCTCGACCATATCAGCGGCGGACGCGCCGGCTGGAACATCGTCACCACGTCCAATCCGGATGCGGCGCTCAATTTCGGCCTCGACGAGCATGTCGAGCATGACGAGCGCTACCGGCGGGCCCGGGAATTCTACGATGTCGTCACCGGCCTGTGGGACAGCTTTGCCGACGATGCCTTCATCCGCGACGCCGAAAGCGGGTTCTATTTCGACCCGGCCAGGCTGCATGTGCTCGACCACAAGGGTGAGCATCTCTCGGTGCGCGGCCCACTCAACATCGCGCGGCCAATCCAGGGCTGGCCGGTCATCGTGCAGGCCGGCGCCTCGGAGGCAGGACGCCAACTGGCGGCGGAGACAGCGGAGGTCATTTTCGCCGCCCATGCCGATCTCGCGGCGGGGCAGCGCTTCTTCGCCGACGTCAAAGGCCGTGCGGAAAGGCTTGGCCGGTCGCGTGACGACATCAAGATCCTGCCCGGCGCCTTTGTCGTTGTCGGCGACAGCATCGAGGACGCGCAGGCCAGGCGGGCGAAGCTCGACAGTCTCGTCTACTACGAGAGCGGCATCGCCTCGCTGTCGATCGCCATCGGACATGACGCGTCCGGTTTTGATCCCGACGCGCCCTTGCCCGAAATCCCCGAGACCAATGCCTCGAAGAGTGGCCGCGAGCGCGTCATCGAACTGGCACGCGAGGAGAACCTGACCGTCAGGCAGCTTGCGCAAAGGCTGGGCGGCTATTCCGGCCTTGCTTTTGTCGGCACGCCTGAAACAATCGCCGACGAGATGGAGGAATGGCTGATCGGCGAGGGTTCCGACGGGTTCAACATCATGTTTCCATACCTGCCCGCCGGGCTCGATGATTTTGCCGAGAAGGTGGTGCCGGAATTGCAACGGCGAGGGATCTTCAGGCGGCAATATGAAGGGTCGACACTGCGCGAGAATCTCGGCCTGAAGCGTCCGCCCAACCGGTTTTTCGAGTAGAGCCTTCTTCGCAGGGAGATTTTCGATGTCGATCCAGTCCAACACCCGCATCGTGCTCGCGGCGCGGCCACAAGGCCGGCCAAAGCCGGATGATTTCCGCATCGAGACGGTTGATGTCGTCCAGCCGGGAGAGGGCGAACTGCTGCTGCAGATCCTCTATCTGTCGCTCGATCCCTATATGCGCGGGCGCATGAACGCTACGAAATCCTATGCCAGGCCCGTCGATGTCGACGGCGTGATGGAAGGCGGTACCGTTGCGCGCGTCGTGATCTCTCGCCACCCGGAATTTACCGAAGGGGATATCGTGTTGTCCCATTCCGGCTGGCAGAGTTTTGCCTTGTCCGACGGTGTCGGGCTGCGCAAGCTGGATCCCGCTGCGGCACCCATCACTACGGCGCTTGGCGTGCTCGGCATGCCGGGCTTCACGGCCTATGCCGGTCTGCTCACCATCGGGCAGCCGAAGCCTGGCGAGACGGTCGTCGTGGCGGCCGCCAGCGGCGCGGTCGGGTCGGCCGTTGGCCAGATCGCGCGCATCAAGGGCGCGCGTGCCGTCGGCATTGCCGGCGGTGCCGACAAGTGCGCCTTCGTGCGAGACGAACTCGGCTTCGATGCGGTCGTCGATCACCGTGCCGATGATTTTGCCGAGCAGTTGAAGGCAGCCTGCCCCGGTGGCATCGACATCTATTTCGAGAATGTCGGTGGTCCTGTCTGGGACGCGGTGTTTCCGCTGCTGAACGAATTTGCGCGTGTGCCGGTCTGCGGGCTGATCGCGCAGTACAACGTCATCGCGGATGCCGGCGTCGACCGGTTGCCGGTATTGATGCAGCAAGTGCTGCACCGCAGCCTGACGATCAGGGGGTTTATCCAGCGTGAATTTGTCGACCAGCGCCCGGCCTTCTATCGTGAGATGGCCGAATGGATATCGTCCGGCCGCGTCCGCTACAGGGAAGATATCGTCGATGGCATCGAAAATGCACCACAGGCCTTTCTCGGCCTTCTCGATGGCAAGAATTTCGGCAAGCTGATCGTGCGTATCGCGGAATAAATGCCGCGCAACGATCAGGCGGGGCTGCTTGGGTAATTTCTGCCGCAGCCGTGGCCGCGGGGCGTGATTGCCAGCAGCCGCCGATCAGCCGGTTGCCCCGGCTGCCGATGACGCTGAGCGGCGAGAAACGCAACTTGCCGATCTGGGCGATGGTCGCGGCGTCGCGCTCGCGCAGGCTTGGATTGCTCACGGCACGGTTTCTGTCTCGAGTGCCGGCAGTGCCGCCGCCAGCCGGTCCGCCCATTCCTCGATGCCGGACCGTGTCGACAAAAGATCCTGCCGGATCTCGACGAGGACGGCGGCGATGCCGCGATCGTCGCCATGAATGGGCACGGCGTAGTCGGCGTCGCGGCTGATCACATAGGGCACGTTGGCCGCGACATTGAGCGCCGCATCGGTGCGCAGGCCCGAAAGGATCGCTTCGGCGAGACCTCTTGCTTGGTCATGCAGCACGCCGGCATGCCAGGGCCTGCTGACGCCGAGGAAGACCGGCGTGAAAGAATGGATCGTCACGATCCGCGTCTGCCGGCCTGCTTGTGCCCGGCGGTCGAGATAAGCGGTCACCCGGTCATGGAACGGCGAAAAGATGATCTCGGCGCGCCGGGTCCGCTCCGCCGCATCGATGCCGACATTCCCGGGAATGTCGGTGTCTTCCGACAGTACCGGAATGCTGCCTGGCGTGCCCAGTGGCCGGTTGAGGTCGATCAGCAGCCGCGAATAGCCGCTGAGGAAGGCCGGAGCATCGAGCTTCGACGACAGCAGGCGGGTCACTTCGGCGGCGCCGATATCCCAGGCGATGTGGCGCTGCAGATGGTGGGCATCGAGGCCAAGCTGTCGATACTCGACCGGCATGTGGTTGGACGCATGCTCGCACAACAGCACGATATCGGAACGGCCGTGCTCGTTAAGGGCCTCGACGGCCTCGGGCCAATCTTTTTTTGTCACTGCGGTCATCAATAGAGCGTCCGGTAGAGATCGCAGATGGAGGCCGGATCGAGACCGGCAAGACGCTCGGCTTCATGTCGCTTGAGGCCGACGAAGGTTTCGATGAAGACGGGCGCGAACCATCCCGTCACGGTGCCGTCGGCCAGCAGCGCGTCCAGTGCCGCGGGCAGGGTTTCGGGCAGGCGCACCAGACCAAGACTTGCCCGCTCCGCCTCGCTCATCAGTGTCGGGTCGCCGGTGACCAAAGGTGGCGACGGCAGGCCCGCCTTCAGCCCTTCCAGCCCGGCGCGGATGACCGCCGCCAGCGACAGATAGGGATTGCCGGTGGCGTCGGCGGCCCGGTATTCGATGTTGTATTGCCGCGCCGGATTCCGTCCGCCGATCGTCACCGTCGGGCAGATGCGCAGCGACGCCTCGCGGTCGCGGTCGGCAAGCCAGGTGTAGGAAGAACTCCAGCTGTGCGGCTTCAGCCGGTAGAAGGACGACACGCTCGACGCCGTCATGGCGGTCATCCCAGGCAGATGGCGCAGCACGCCGGCACAGAAGGCGCCCGCTTTGGCGGAAAGGCCGCCCGCCAGTGCCGGATCGTAAGTCATCGGCTTGCCGGCGTCGTCGACGAAGCTGAAATGGATGTGGACGCCGTTGCCGACGGCGGTTAGCGCTGTCTTGGGGGCGAAGCTCGCACGCCAGCCGGCATTGCGCGCCAACTCGCGCGTGATTTCGCGGATGGCGACGGCGCGGTCGGCCGCCGTCAGCGCGTCCGCCGGCTCGTGCGTCACCTCGAACTGCTCGTCGCCGAATTCGGCGATGACCACCTCGGGCACGACGCCGGCTTCCTCGAGCGCCGCCATCAGATTCGGCGCGAAAGGATCGGCGCGGCGCAGTGCGGCGAAAGACATTGAATGCGCCTGTGCGAAGCCGCCGTCGGCGACGTTGAATTCATGCTCGAAGGCGGCGATGACCGACAGGCCGGTTGCGGCTTTCAAATCGGCCAGCGCGTCTTTGAGCATCGTGCGGGTGCAGCCGAGCCATGGGCTGCCGTCGAGCTCGACGATGTCGCCGGCGATCATATCGAATGGCGTTGCCGATCCGGTGCGTGTCGTGCGAAAGCGCGCCTCGAGATCGGGGATCAGCCGCAGGTCGCCCGACGAGCCCCAGGGGTTGGGATCGACGATCGAGTTGAACGGTGTCAGCGACAGATTGGCCTGCAGCCAACCGACGCCGGTCGTGGCGGTCTTCTGCAACTTGCTTTCGGCAACGAAACGGCCCCGCGTGACGGCGGAGAGATCCGTGGTGACGACGGCAACCAGAGGCTCGACAGTCGACGTCATGCCGGTTTTCCCAAAGCGTTGAAGCGGTCGACGACCGTGTCGGTGTCGGCCACCCAGCAGTAGCCGCCGAAGGCCTTGAGCGCGATGTCGTGGCGTTCCTGGGTGATGGTGGCGCAGGCATCCGATACGCAGGTGACAAGATAGCCGCGGTCGGCGCCGTCGCGCACCGCCATGTCGACGCATTGATCGGTCAGCACGCCGACCACGACGAGATAGCGGATGCCGAGGTTCTTGAGGAGATAGTCGACATTGGTCGAATTGAAGATGCCCGACGACGTCTTCGGCAGCATGATCTCGTCGCCAACCGGCGCCAGCGATGCCACCGGCAGTCCTTCGGGGAGACTGGGCGCAACATGGATCGGTGTCAGCTTGTGGTCGAGCGAGCGCTCACGGCCGTCTTCGGTCAGGCTCTGAATGATGGTGTGCAGCACCTCGACGCCATTGGCCCGCGCCGCCGCCAGCAGGCGCTCCTGGTTGGGGATCGTCTGCGAGGATGTCTGCCGGTAAAAATAATGATCGGGGCCGCGTTCCGGATGCGATGGATCGGCGCCCGGCTCCAGCCAGATGCGCTGCATGTCGACGAGCAGCAGTGCCGTTTCGCCGGCACGGAAGGCTTCGTCTCGTTTGGGTAGGGCCTGGGTCATGCTTTGTCGTCCTGCTTTGCTGATTTGGGTCCCGGTGTCTTGCGGGGGCCGGGTGTTTTGCGCGCGCCGTTCTCTTGCGGGTCGCTGTCGAGCGTCACGGCATTGGCATGCCGCACCTTTTCGAGTCGCTCGATGCGGGCGCGGGCCTCGTCGCCCAGCGTCGAAACGATATGGGCGACCAGCGCTTCCATCTGTGCGATCGCCGGCGCCAGCGTGTCGTAAGGTGAGGCGACTTCGAGCGGGCTGACGATGGTGACTTCGGCGAGATCTGATATCGGCGACAGCCATTGGTCGGTGAACAGGAGGATGCGCACATCGAGGGCCGCCGCCTGTTTTGCATAGGCCATCACATCGAGCTGGTAGCGGCGGTAGTCGAAGACGACGAGCACGTCGCGCCGGCCGAGGTCGGCCAGCGTGTCGAAGATCTGCGGAGAGAGCACGCCGAGATCGCGAACCCCGGAGCGGAACTGCACGAGATAGCCGGCCAGCATGCCGGCGATGTGGCGGCTGAACCGGCCGCCAACCAGCACGATCTCGCCCTTGGCCTCCATCAGCAAGCGGGCCGCCCGCTCGTAAGTCTGGACGGGTGTCGCGGCGGTGGCTTTCTGCAAGGCCGTGGTGACGCTATCGAGATAGGCCAGCACGGCGCTGTCGTTGGAACCGCTCTGCCGCTTGGCCTCCATCATCAGCAGCGGCGAGTGCAGTCTTGCCTCGACTTCGGCCAGAAGCCTCGCCTGGAAATCCGGAAACCCTTCATAGCCGAGCTTCATCACCAGCCGCACCACGGTTGGATCGCTGACGCCAGCGCGCCGGGCGAGCGATGAGGCGGTACCGAGGCCGGAGGTCGGATAGTCCGTCAACAGCAGTCGGACGATCTTCTCCTCCGACGGCGTCAGCGCAAGATCCCCGCGCATCAGAACATCGCGTATCGCCATGGGCCTCCCCGGAATCCGTGTTCTCTTGTTTTGTCGAGTTTATTACAGAGATTTAAATCTCGGTCAACAATGAAGAGATGTTGACATTGCGCGATCGCTGGCCCTACCTTGTCGAAAAGCAGCCAAGAGACTGTGGGGAACAGCCATGCGAAATGGAAGCGACGTCATCGTCGTCGGTGCCGGTATTGTCGGATCGAGCGCGGCCTATGATCTGGCCAAAGCCGGTGTGAAGGTCACGCTGGTCGAGCAGACCCATCCCGCCGGCGGCCCGTCGGGCAGATCGTCGGCGCTGCTGCACGCCTTCTACCTGATGCCGGAACTGTCGCAGCTATCCATCCGTGGCCGAGAGATCCTGGTGTCGCTGCCCGAAGTCGCGGGCGAAGGATCCTTTGTCACCGAAATCGGCATGATGTGGGTCTGCGGCAACGACAACAAGGCGAGCTGGACGTCGGCAGCCGAACGCATCCGCGGCGAGGGCGCGCGCATCGAGACATTGTCGCCGCAGGCATATGCCGATGCCGCACCGGGCTTTGCCCTGGACAATCTCGCCGTCCTGGTATCCGCGCAATCCGGTGCGCGACAGCGCGCCGACCTGGAACTTTGCCGTCGTGCATTGTCATGGACATCCGGTGCCGCTCGACGATCACGGCACCGCCCGGCATCTCCTGCAGCTTGTCGACGTGCTGGAGAAGGATCGCGACGATCGCTGGCGCATGCGTGAGCTCGGACCAGGCGGCATGGAGCGACGCATACCTGGTATCATAGGGTTTGACCTGCCGATCGGGCGGCTCGAAGCCAAGTTCAAGATGGGCCAGGATGAGCGCCTCTACGACACAGGCGGAGCCATCAGGGTGCTGGAGCAAAACGATCCGGCGCTGGCAACGATGATGAAGGCGCACAACGCGCATCGCCAGGACTGAGCGCCTGCATGCGGCAAGGAAAAGAAAAATGATCCCCAATCTCAACATCGTGCCCTTCGTCAGCGTCGATCATATGATGAAGCTGGTGCTGAAGATCGGCGTCGAACGCTTCCTCGTCGAACTCGCCGGCTACATCGAGGATGATTTCCGCCGCTGGGAGCTGTTCGACAAGACGCCGCGCGTCGCCTCGCACAGCGCCGAGGGTGTCATCGAACTGATGCCGACCAGCGACGGCGAGGTCTACGGCTTCAAATATGTCAACGGCCATCCCAAGAACATGCGCGAGGGACGCCAGACCGTGACCGCCTTCGGCATGCTCGCCGACGTCCACAATGGCTACCCGGTATTGCTGTCCGAAATGACCATCCTGACGGCGCTGCGCACGGCGGCGATGTCGGCTCTGGCCGCCAAGTATCTGGCGCCGGCCGGCTCCAGCTGCATGGCGCTGATCGGCAACGGCGCCCAGGCCGAATTCCAGGCGGTGGCCTTCAAGGCGCTGCTCGGCGTCGACAGGCTGAGGCTTTACGATATCGACCGCACGGCCACCGAAAAATGCATCCGCAATCTCGCCGGTCTAGGCTTCGACATGGTCGCTTGCGGCACCGCGCAGGAGGCGGTCGAAGGGGCTGACATCATCACCACCGTCACCGCCGACAAGCAGTACGCCACTATCCTCACCGACAACATGGTCGGCTCCGGCGTGCACATCAACGCGGTCGGCGGCGACTGCCCCGGCAAGACCGAATTGCATCGCGATATCCTGCTGCGCTCAGACATCTTCGTCGAATACCCGCCGCAGACCCGTATCGAGGGCGAGATCCAGCAGCTTGCGCCGGATCATGAGGTGATCGAGTTGTGGCAGGTGATGTCAGGCGCCGTGCAAGGCCGGCGCGATTCCGGCCAGATCACGCTGTTCGATTCGGTCGGCTTCGCCATCGAGGATTTTTCGGCGTTGCGCTATGTCAGGGATCAACTGCGCTCGACCGGCCTCTACCAGGAACTCGACATGCTGGCCGACCCCGACGAACCGCGCGATCTGTTCGGCATGCTGTTGAGGGCGGCCCAGCAGGGTTGAGGCATAGAGTGTTCAGCCAGCCGAACCCCACATGGCATCCGGCACCACCACCAGCTTGCCGACGAAATCCTTGGCAATGAAATCCGCCTGCGCATGGTGGAAATCGGAGAGCTTGTAGACGCCACCGACCAGCGGCCGGATTTTCTTCGCCTCGATGTAACCAACGATGCGACGGAAATCCGCGCGCGTGCCCTGGCTCGAACCATGCAACTGCAACTGCTTGAGATACATGGTCCTGAGATCGAGTTGCACGACCGGACCGGCAATCGCGCCCGCGGTCGTGTAGCGGCCTTCGGGCCTGAGAATACGCAAGAGGTCGTTGAAGATCGCGCCGCCGACCAGGTCGGCCACCACGTCGATCGGTTGGCCACCGGTCGCTTCAATCACGGCTTGCGGCAGGTCTGCGACGCCACGGGTGATGACCGCCTCGGCGCCGATGTCCAGCACCGCCTGTTCCTTGCCCTTGCCGACGACGGCATAGGGAATGGCGCCGCGCGCCCGTGCCAGTTGCACGATGCCGGAACCGACGCCGCCCGAGGCGCCGGTGACCAGCACGCGCTCGCCGGCCTTCAAGCCGGCGCGCTCCAGCATCTGTTCACCGGTCAGGTAAGCGCAGCAGAAGGTGGCGAGTTCGACGTCGCTCATGTCGGTATCGACGACATGCGCATTCTCGGCCGGCACGGCCTGGTATTCGGCGTAGCCGCCGTCGCGGCCGTGGCCCATATAGTCGATGTCGGCGAGCGAATCGTCGTCGCGATTGTAGATGGAGAAATCGACCATCACCCGTTCGCCGATACGCTCCGGCGACACGCCTTCGCCGACGGCGGCGATGGTACCGACGGTGTCGGTGCCCTGGATGCGCGGGAAAACAAGCGTGTTGCCCTGGCGCCGCCATGTCGACACGGCGGCAGCGTCCTCCTCCGTGCCATAGGCGCCCTGGCGCACCCAGACATCGGTGTTGTTCATGCCGCAAGCGCTGACCTTGACCAGCACTTCACCTGGCGCAGGCGCGGGCACTTTCACATCGCTGCGGTAGACGAGTTTTTCCGGCCCGCCGTGCCCGACAAGCAGCACGGCGGCCATGGTGGCGGGGAGGGTTCTGGTCATGGCATTCATAGTCGATCTCAGAGATTGGCAAACACGCTCTTGACCGCATCGGCGGTCTTCGACACGACGATGTCGGCTTCCTCGCGGGTCAGGCAGAGCGGCGGCGCGAAGCCAAGAATGTCGCCCTGCGGCATGGCGCGGCCGATGACGCCGCTTGCGGCAAGCGCTGTCGCCACCTGCGGTCCGATCTTCTGCGAAGCGTCGAAGAACACCCGGTCGTCCTTGTCGGCAACGAATTCCACCGCTGCCAGCATGCCGTCGCCGCGGACGTCACCGACATTCTTGTGGCCGCCGACCGCCTTGGCCAGCTCGGCGCGGAAATAGGCGCCGGTCTCCTTGGCATTTGTCACAAGATCCATCTCGTCGATCAGCTCGAGATTGGCGACGCCGGCGGCAACGCAGATCGGATGTGCCGAATAGGTCCAGCCATGGCCGAGCGAACCGAGCTTGTCGGAGCCCTCAACCAGCACCTGCCACATCTTGTCGGCGACGATGACGCCCGACAGCGGCGCATAGGCCGAGGTCAGGCCCTTGGCGATGGTGATCAGGTCCGGCTTGATGCCGTAATGGTCGGAGCCGAACATGGTGCCCAGTCGGCCGAAGCCCGTCACCACTTCGTCGGCGACCAGAAGCACGTCGTACTTCTTCAACACCGCCTGGATCTTTTCCCAATAGCCGGCCGGCGGCGGCACGATGCCGCCGGTGCCGAGGATCGGCTCGCCGATGAAGGCAGCGACGGTTTCCGGGCCTTCGGCCAGGATCATCTCCTCGAGCTTGTCGGCACAATGCTGCGAAAACTGCTCCTCGCTCATCGAGCGGTCGGCGCGGCGGAAGTAGTAGGGTGCCTCGGTGTGCAGGATCGGCGCGCGCGGCAGGTCGAAGGCGTTGTGGAACAGGTCGAGCCCGGTCAGCGATCCCGTCATCACGCCCGAGCCGTGATAGCCGCGCCAGCGCGAAATGATCTTCTTCTTCTCCGGCCGGCCGAGCACGTTGTTGTAGTACCAGATCAGCTTGATGTTGGTTTCGTTGGCATCCGAACCGGAGAGGCCGAAATAGACCCGCGACATGCCCTGCGGCGCGCGATCGATGATCATCTTGGCCAGCGTGATCGAGGCCTCGGTACCGTGGCCGACATAGGCGTGGTAATAGGCGAGGTTCTTCGCCTGGGCGGCGATGGCGTCAGCGATCTTCTGGCGGCCGTAGCCGACATTGACGCAATAGAGCCCGGCGAAGGCATCGAGGCTCTTCCTGCCATTGTTGTCCCACACGGTGACGCCTTCACCGCCGGCCATGATGCGTGTCGGGCTTTCGCCCCGCGCATGCGTGCCCATATGGGTCGAGGGATGGAAGAAGTGGTCGCGATCCCAGGCGGCGAGTTCGTTGGACTGGTCGAGCATTTTTTAACTCCTTGAGGGATGGCAGGACGAACCTAGGCGACGTCCAGACAGAGATACTTCAGATCGGTGAAGGCTTCGAGCCCGTGGCGCGAGCCTTCGCGCCCGATGCCCGATTGCTTGACGCCGCCGAACGGGATCGGCGCGCCGGTGATCTTGACGCGGTTGATGGCGACCATGCCGTAGTCGAGCGCGCGGCCCATGCGCTGCTGCCGGCCACCATTCTCGGTCACGACATAGGCGACGAGGCCATACTCGGTGGCGTTGGCGCGGGCAATCACGTCATCCTCGCTGTCGAACGGCGTCACGGCGGCAACCGGGCCAAACGTCTCCTCGCGCATGATCAGCGCTTCCTCACTGACATCGGCCAGCAGCGTCGGCTGGTAGAACAGCGGGCCGGCCTGGTGCCGCTTGCCCCCGGTGAGGCAGCGCGCGCCGTGAGCGATGGCATCGGCGACCTGTTCCTCCACCTTCTTGATGGCGCGCTCATGCATCAGCGGCCCGATGTCGATCTTCTCGGCTAGGCCATTGCCGGTCCGCAGCGTCTCGATGCGCTTGGCGAAGGCGGCGCAGAACCGATCGTAGATCGGACGCTGGACGTAGATGCGGTTGGCGGCGAGGCAGTCCTGGCCCGACGTGGCGAATTTGGCGTCGATGGCGATATCAACCGCTTTGTCCAGATCTGCATCGGCAAAGACGATCAGCGGGGCATGACCGCCAAGCTCCATCACCAGCCGCTTCATGGTCGGCGCGCTCTGGGCGGCGATCAGCCGGCCGATCTCGGTCGAGCCGGTGAAGCTCATGGCACGCACGCGCGGATCTTCGCACATCCGGCCGACGATCGTCGAAGCCTTGCCGGTGACGATGTTGAAGACGCCCACGGGCAGGCCGGCGCGTTCGCCGAGTTCGGCCAGCGCCAGCGCCGACAGCGGCGTTTCCGAGGACGGATGCGCGACGATGGTGCAGCCGGCGGCAAGGGCGGCGGCCGCCTTACGGGTCAGCATGGCCGACGGAAAATTCCACGGCGTGACGACGCCGACGACGCCGAGCGGCTCGCGCCGCACCATCATCTCGGCGTTCGGCAGATGGCTAGTGACGCTCTCGGCGTTCAGGCGTTTTGCTTCTTCGGCATACCATTCGACGAAGGAGGCGGCGTAGTCGATCTCGCCCAGCGATTCCTGCAGAGGCTTGCCCTGTTCAAGCGTCATCAGCAGAGCCAGATCATCCTTGGCGCCGACGATCAGCTCGAACCATTTTCGTAAAATTTTCGAGCGCTCCTGCGGCAACAGCGCCCGCCAGGCCGGGAAGGCGCGCGCCGCGGCATCGATCGCCTTTGTCGTCTGCCGGCCATCGAGCGCGGCGACGAAAGCGACGGTCGTGCCGGTGGCCGGATCGGTGACCTCGAAGCTTTCGGCAGCCTCGCTTGCGGTCCAGTGGCCATCGACATAGGCCAGTTCGCGCAGCAGCCGGCGGTCGGCGAGGCCGTCGAGCGCTTCATGGCGATGCGAGCGGGCGAAATGCGCGGACATGGTCAAAGCCTCCCGGTTCGGACTGATAAGGGAAGACTATCCGCCCGATGCAGATAGAGAGGCTGTTTGGAAGTCCTGACGTAGAGAGACTCTCTCTATCGGGTTGCCCGGCGAGAGAATCTCTCCGCTCCTATGACGACGCCGGCAAAAGCTCTGCGATGGGCAGCGCCACCTCGTCCTTCACGGTCTTGATGACGATGTAGGTGAAGTAACGATCGATGCCGATCTCGCGGTCCAGCAAGCCATCGACCAGCCGCTGATAGGCGTCGATGTCGCGCGCCATTACTTTCAACAGATAGTCGACGCCGCCGCCGACAGACCAGCAGGCGACGATCTCGGGAACATCGCGTATAACGCGCTCGAAGCGGTCGAAATCGGCCTGGCGGTGGTTTGCCAGCGTCACCTCCATCAGCACGGTGGCAACGGGTGCCACGACGCGCATGGCGATCCTGGCGTGATAGCCCGAGACGATGCCGGCCTTTTCCAGCTTGCGCAACCGCATCCAGCACGGCGTCGGAGACAGGCCGACCTGCTCGGCCAGCGCCAGCTTGGTGATGCGTCCGTCGCGCTGGATGGCGTCGAGGATTTTCAGGTCG
Organism: Mesorhizobium sp. BR1-1-3; assembly: GCF_020165455.1. NCBI lineage: Bacteria > Pseudomonadati > Pseudomonadota > Alphaproteobacteria > Hyphomicrobiales > Phyllobacteriaceae > Mesorhizobium > Mesorhizobium sp. BR1-1-3. The sequence continues at coordinate 104,819 of NZ_JAIUIC010000015.1, read as the reverse complement.
ATCGGGTCGAGTTTCGCTGATGTCATCAGGGCTCACTTTTTCGTCCGAGTACCATGACGGCGCATTATTTCGATTGTCAATTGCACTGATTTCGATCTCTAATAAGTCATGACATTGTGGCAACCCGATCCCGCGCTTATCCGGCGGCCGGCCTATCAGTCGCTGGCCGACCAGTTCGCGCGCGCCATCCATGACGGACGCCTTGCCAATGGCGCGCGGTTGCCGACCCATCGCAGGCTGGCCGACGACCTCAAGCTTTCGGTGCAGACGGTTAGCCGCGCCTATGAGGAACTGATCCGCCGCGGCCTGATTTCGGGCGAGATCGGCCGCGGCAGCTTCGTCCAGACGCAGCGCCGCGAGCCCGAGCCGCCCTATCTGCCGGAGCGGCTCGGTGAAGTCATCGACCTTTCGATCCTGAAACCGGTCTGCGAGCCGATGCATCTTGAGCGGCTGAAGCAGGCACTGGGATGGCTGGCCGAGAACCTGCCGTCGAGTTCAGCACTTTCGTTCCGGCCCAACATGGTGTTTCCCCGCCACCGCGCGGGGGCGGTCGAATGGTTGAGACTGTGCGGCCTCGATGCATCGCCGCAGAACATCAGCCTGACCAACGGCGCCACCGCCGGCATGACAGTGGCGCTGATGAGCGTCGCGCCGCCGGGCTCTACGGTCGCCACGGAGGCGATCGGCCACCATACGCTGGTGCCGTTGGCACGCTATCTCGGCTTCAACCTGGAAGGCCTGCCGATCGACGACAACGGCCTGATTCCGGAAGCGCTGGACGAGGCCTGCCGGCTTTCCGACATCCGCGCGGTCTTCGTTCAGCCCTCGGTCATCAATCCGACGGCGACGCTGATGGATGCGCGGCGGCGAGAAGAGATCGCGGCGGTCGCGCGCAAGCACGATATCGCCATCATCGAGAACGATGTGCTGGGTCCGCTGGTCGAAGACCGGCCGCCGCCGGTTGCCGCGTTCGCGCCGGAGCGCACGCTCTACGTCACCTCCTTCACCAAGATCACCGTGCCCGGCCTGCGCATCGGCTATCTGGCCGCACCCGACCGCTACGTCGCCGCCGTCGCCAACCGGCATCTGGTTTCGAACTGGATGGCGACGCCGCTGGTGGCCGAGATCGCCACCAAATGGGTGACCGACGGCACGGCGATGGAGCTTGTCCACTGGCAGCGCGCGGCTTTGCGGCGCCGGCAGGATATTGCAGCGCAGGTGCTGGCGGGGGTCGACTATCGCGCCCGGCGAGACGGGCTGCATGTCTGGCTTCAACTGCCCGCGGACCGTGCCGAGGAAAGCTTTGTCGCCCAGGCCCGCCTGCAAGGCGTGGCTATCGCGCCCGGAACATCCTTCCGTATTTCGGGTGCGCCCTGGCATCCGGCGGTGCGTATCTCGCTGGGTTCGACCACCGAGGGGGAACTGCGCGCCGGCCTCGGCGTTGTCACCAAGCTGCTGCTTGGCGATCCGGAGCATCTGCTGCTCGCAATCTAGGTCCGGTTTGCCCGGAAATTGTGGGGAATCAGAATAATTGTCATGATATTATTTTCCCAATTGACATGATTTGGCGCGTTCCGCATCGTTAAGGGGCATAGGCTTCTCCAGCACGGGGAAATACATTTGTCCGCACCAGCGCCCATCATCAAGATCGACAGCATCTCGAAAAGCTTCGGCAGCTTCAAGGTGCTGGACGGCCTGTCGATGCAAGTCATGCCCGGCGAGAAGCTGGCACTGATCGGCCCATCGGGTTCGGGCAAGACGACGATCCTGCGCATCCTGATGACGCTGGAGCGCATCGATGGCGGTCATATCCAGATCGACGGCGAGCAGCTCTATCACATGGAGCGCAATGGCCAGCTGTTGCCCGCCGATGAGCGGCATCTGACAAGGATGCGCCAGAAGATCGGCATGGTGTTCCAGCTGTTCAACCTGTTTCCGCACAAGTGCGTCATGGACAATGTCACGCTGGCGCCGATGCTGACCAAGGGCACGCCGCGTGCCGCCGCCGAAAAGCGGGCGATGGAACTGCTCGAAATGGTCGGCATGGCCGACAAGGCCAAGAACATGCCGGCGCAGCTGTCCGGTGGGCAGAAGCAACGCGTGGCGATCGCTCGGGCGCTGGCGCTGTCGCCGAAGATCATGCTGTTCGACGAGGTGACGTCGGCGCTCGATCCAGAGCTGGTCGAGGAGGTGATGAACGTCATGCGCAAGCTCGCCGCCGAGACCGACATGACCATGCTGCTGGTCACCCACGAGATGGGCTTTGCCCATGATTTCGCCGACCGGGTGCTGTTCTTCGATCGCGGCAGGATCGTCGAAGAAGGCAAACCGGACGAGATTTTCCGCAATCCCAAGCAGGAGCGCACGCAAGGTTTCCTGAAGAAGATCATCGCGGCCGGACATCGGGTCTGACCGCAATGCCCAGGGCGACGAAGTCGTCCCGAGGCGGCGAGGGCCGCCATGCAACAAAGCAAGACAAGAAACAAGGAGTTGGGAACAATGAACAAACTTGGCATTCTGGCCGGCGTTGCCGGTCTTGCACTGACGGCGGTGCTGGCCGCCTCGATCCCCGGTTCGGCCGATGACAGCAAGCTCGAGCAGCTCAAGGCGCAAGGTTTCGCCCGCCTCGCCATCGCCAACGAGCCGCCCTATACGGCGGTCGCCGCCGACGGCAAGGTTTCGGGTGCCGCGCCTGATGTGGCCCGCGAGATATTCAAGCGGCTCGGCGTCGCCGACGTTGCCGCTTCGATCTCCGAATATGGCGCCATGATCCCCGGCCTGCAGGCCGGTCGCTTCGATGTCGTCACCGCCGGCCTGTTCATGAAGCCGGAGCGCTGTGCTGCGGTCGCCTATTCGGAACCCGTGCTGTGCGACGCCGAGGCGATGCTGGTGAAGAAAGGCAATCCAAAGGGTTTCAAGAGCTATGAGGATGTCGCCAAGGATACGACTGCGACCATCGGCGCGCCGGGCGGCGGCACTGAGGAGAAGCTCGCGCTCAATGCCGGCGTGCCACGCGATCGCGTCATCGTCGTGCCGGATGGCCAGAGCGGCGTGAAGATGCTCCAGGATGGCCGCATCGACGCTTATTCGCTGCCCGTCCTGTCGATCAATGATCTGGTCAAGAAGGCCAACGATCCGAACCTCGAAGTCATCGCTCCGGTGCAGGGCGCACCGGTCTATTGCGACGGCGCCGCTTTCAAGAAGGGCGACGAGGCACTGCGCGACGCCTTCGATGTGGAACTGGCCAAGATGAAGAAATCAGGCGAGTTCGCCAAGATCATCGAGCCCTACGGCTTCTCGGCGGCAGCCGCGATGTCGACCAGCCGCGACAAGCTCTGCGCGGCGAAGTGATTCTTCCTTCTCCCCGTTCAACGCGGAGAAGGTGTCACGAAGTGACGGATGAGGGGCGGCGCCATACCTTCGCAAGTTCGCGCCCCTCATCTGCCTGCCGGCATCTTCTCCCCGTGAACGGGGAGAGGGAGCTAAACCCAACGTTGGAAACCGAATGACCCAGTGGTCCGGCTATTTCGGCCTGATATTGCAGGGAGCGCTTGTCACCATCGAGCTGACGCTGATGGGGTCGGTGCTGGCGCTGATCATGGCCTTCCTCGCCGGCATGGGGCGCGTGTCGCGCTTCTTTGCGCTGCGTTGGTTGGCCACCGCCTACATCGAGTTCTTCCGCGGCACCTCGATCTTCGTGCAGTTGTTCTGGGCCTATTTCGTGCTGCCCTTCATCGGCATTTCGCTGACCCCGTTGCAGGCCGGCGTGCTGGCGCTCGGCCTCAATGTCGGCGCCTACGCCGCCGAAGTGGTGCGCGGTGCCATCCAGTCGATCGGCCGCGAACAGTATGAGGCCTGCACAGCGCTCAATCTCGGCCGCTGGCAAGGCATGCGCCACATCATCCTGCCACAGGCGCTGCTGGTGATGCTGCCGACCTTTGGCAACAATGCCATCGAATTGCTCAAGGCGACCGCCGTGGTGTCGCTGATCTCGCTCACCGACCTGACCTTCCAGGCGCAGGTGGTGCGCGCCCAGACCGGCAACACCCTGGTGCCGTTCACCACCATCCTGATCATCTATTTCATCCTCGCCCTGCTCATCTCGTGGGGCGTGCGCTCGCTGGAACGCCGCATGGCGCGCGGCCTCGACGGGGTGCGTGCCTGATGGCCAACTCCCTTCTGATAAATTGGGCTTGCTGATGGAGTGGGATTGGAACTTCGTCTGGGAAATCATGCCGACGCTGATCCAGGGGGTGAAGATCACCATCCTGGCGACGCTGCTCGGCTCGGTGCTGGCGGCGATCGTCGGGCTGGGCATTGCGCTGGCGCGCCGCTCGCCCAACAAGGCGTTGTCGCGCACGGTCGGCTGGGCGGCTGAATTCATCCGCGGCACGCCGCTACTGGTGCAGCTCTATTTCATCTTCTACGTGCTGCCCGACATCGGCATCCTGCTGCCGCCGCTGGTCGCCGGTGTCATCGGGCTCGGGCTGCACTACGGCACCTACACGGCTGAGGTGTATCGTGCCGGCATCGACAATGTGCCGCGCGGCCAATGGGAGGCCGCCAAGGCGTGCAATCTGAGCGCCAGTCAGACCTGGACCCACATCATCGTTCCGCAGGCTATCCCACCGATGATTCCGGCGCTCGCCAATTACTTTATCGCCATGTTCAAGGAAACGCCGCTGCTGTCGGCGATCACCGTGCTGGAACTGATGAACCAGGCCAAAAGCGTCGCCAACACCTACTATCGCTATATCGAGCCGATCACCCTGGTCGGTGCTTTCTTCCTGGTCATCAGTCTGTTTTCGGTCGTGTTGCTGCGCTGGCTGGAACGCCGCTACGGCAAGATCGAGAGGTAACCGATGAAACCCTTGCCCGAGATCAAGGTATATCCAAAACGGCCGGCACTGGATGCGCGTCCGCTGGAGCGGCGCATCGGCCTGATCATCCTGGCCACCGACCACACCAGCGAACCGGATTTCCGCCGCATGGTGGCGAGCGAACGCGTCGGCGTCTATGTCGCGCGCATTCCCTATGCCAACCCGACGACGCCCGAAAACCTGCGCAAGATGCAGCCGGCGCTGACGGCGGGCGCGGCCCTGATCCTGCCGGATGAGCCACTCGATGCCGTCTGCTATTCCTGCACTTCGGCCTCGGTGGTGATCGGCGATGCCGAGATCGAGGCGGCGATCCAGGTCGCAAAGCCCGGCGTGCCGGTAATCACGCCGCCGATGGCGGGCGTGCGCGGGCTGCGTGCGCTGGGCGCAAGCAAGATCAGCATCCTCACTCCCTACACGGTCGAGACATCCAGGCCGATGGCCGCCTATTTCGCGGCGCACGGCTTCGAGATCGCCAGCTTCACCTGCCTCGGTTTCGAGGACGACCGCGAGATGGCGCGCATCGCACCGGCGGCCCTCGTCGAACTGGCGCGTGAGGCGACCGACGCCAGCGCCGATGCGCTGTTCGTCTCCTGCACGGCGCTGCGTAGCGCCCTCGCGGTCACCGGAATGGAAAAAACTATTGGACGTCCCGTGGTGACCAGCAACCAGGCGACCGCCTGGAATTGTCTGCGGCTGTGCGGAGATGACACGCCGCGTCCCGAATTCGGCCGTCTGATGACGCAGCCATTTGCCGCCTGATTGATGATCATGACACAGGTCACTCTTGAGCACATTCGCGCCGCGCGTGAGCGCATTGCCGGCAAGGTCGAGCGCACGCCGACCGTGCTGTCCCAAAGTCTTTCCGAAGAGCTGGGCGTCCCCATCCACCTCAAGCTCGAACACCGGCAGACCACCGGCAGCTTCAAGCTGCGCGGCGCCTCGAATGCCGTCGCTTCGCTCAGCACCGCGGAGAAGGCGCGTGGCGTGGTCGCGGCCTCGACCGGTAACCACGGCCGCGCGCTGGCGCATGCGGCGAAGCTTGAGGGCATGCGCGCCGTGATCTGCATGTCGCGGCTGGTGCCTGAAAACAAGCTCGACGGGATCCGCCGGCTGGGCGCGGAGGTTCGCATTATCGGCAACAGCCAGGACGATGCCCAGCAGGAGGTCGATCGGCTGGTGGCGCAAGAGGGGCTGGTCATGCTGCCGCCCTTCGACCATCCCGACATTGTCGCCGGGCAAGGCACGCTCGGGCTTGAGATGATCGAACAGGCTCCGGATGCTGCCCTCGTCCTGGTGCAGTTGTCGGGTGGCGGGCTCGCCTCAGGCGTTGCCGCGGCCATCAAAGGCGTCAGCCCCGGCACAAAGATCATCGGTGTCTCGATGGCTCGTGGCGCGGCGATGAAGGCCAGCCTCGATGCCGGCCGCCCGGTGCTGGTGGAAGAATTGCCGACGCTGGCGGATTCGCTCGGCGGCGGCATCGGCCTCGACAACCGGCTGACCTTCGCCATGTGCCGCGACCTGCTCGATGGTATCGTCCTGCTTAGCGAGGACGAGATCGCCGCCGGCATCCGTCACGCCTATGCGCGCGAACGCGAAATCGTCGAGGGCGCCGGCGCGGTCGGCATCGCCGCGCTGCTCGCCGGCAAGGTCAGGTCGGACGGGCCGGTGGTCGTGCTTCTCTCCGGCCGCAACATCGATATGGACGCGCACCGCAGGATCGTCTGCGGCGAGGCGCCATCGCTCAAGGAGCACGCCGCATGAGCCGGATGACGATCCTCACCGAGCAAGAATTGCGCGCGATCGTGACACTCGATCTCGATGCCGTCGCCTGCGTCGAAAACGCCTTCCGTGCGCTTGCCACCCTGCCGGTGGCGATGCCGCCGATCCTGCGGCTCGACATTCCCGAGCATCGCGGCGAGGTCGACGTGAAGACCGCCTACGTGCCTGATATCGACGGTTTCGCCATCAAGATCAGCCCCGGCTTCTTCGACAATCCGAAGCTCGGCCTGCCCAGCGTCAACGGCATGATGGTGCTGCTGTCGTCCAAAACCGGGCTGGTCGAAGCACTGCTGCTCGACAACGGCTATCTCACGGATATCCGAACCGCTGCTGCCGGCGCCGTCGCCGCCAAACATCTGTCGCGGCAGGACTCGTCAGTTGCCGCGATCTTCGGCGCCGGCGTCCAGGCCGGGTTGCAATTGGAAGCCCTGATGCTGGTGCGGCCGATTGCCGAGGCGCGCATCTGGGCGCGCGATGTGGCAAAGGCCGAGGCAACCGCCGGAGCCCTGCGCGAAAAGCTCGGCATTCTCGTGCATGCCGAGCCCGACGCGGCAAACGCAGTTGTCGGCGCCGACATCATCGTCACCACCACGCCTTCGACCGAGCCGCTGATCAAGGCGGGTTTCGTTTCCGCCGGCCAGCACATCACGGCGATGGGCTCCGACGCCGAGCACAAGAACGAGATCGCGCCGGCAATCCTGCGCATGGCCGACCTCTATGTCGCCGACAGCGCCCGTCAGACGCGGCGGCTGGGTGAGCTGCATCACGCCATCGCGGCGGGCGTGATGGCCGCTGACGAAGAGGTGACCGAACTTGGCCAGATCATCGCCGGTAAACGGCATGGTCGGCGCTCGGCCAGCGACATCACCATCGCCGATCTGACCGGCACCGGCGTTCAGGATACGGCGATAGCTACGTTCGCCCGCGATCGGGCGCGGGTGGCCGGTTCCGGGGCCATTTTCGAAAGCTGATGCTGGCCAAGGCGTGATCCGGAAGAGTGGGAACCGGTTTTCCGAAACGATCACGCTCAAACAAGAACGACGGGCCGGTTTCAACGAAGTTGAAACAGGCTCAAGGCCCAACAAACGAGGACCAAGAACAATGCAACCGAACCTGAGATTCTCGCGCGGCGAATATGCGGATCGCCTCGCCAAGACACGCAAAGCCATGGAGGTGAAGGGCGTCGATCTTCTTGTTATCAGCGACCCGTCCAATATGGCCTGGCTGACCGGCTATGACGGCTGGTCGTTCTACGTGCATCAGGCGGTTATCGTGCCGCCATCGGGCGAGCCGGTCTGGTACGGCCGCGGCCAGGACGCCAACGGTGCCAAGCGCACTGCCTATCTCGCGCATGACAACATCGTCGGCTATGCCGATCACTATGTGCAGTCGACCGAGCGCCACCCGATGGATTTTTTGGCCAGCGTGCTTGCGGATCGCGGCTGGGGCAAGCTCACCATCGGCGTCGAAATGGACAATTACTGGTTCTCGGCGGCCGCCTTTGCCTCGCTGCAGAAGCATTTGCCCAATGCCCGCTTTGTCGATGCCACCGCGCTGGTCAACTGGCAGCGCGCGATCAAGAGCCCGACCGAGATCGACTATATGCGCAAGGCGGCTCGCATCGTCGAGGCGATGCACCAGCGCATCTTCGACAAGATCGAGGTCGGCATGCGCAAATGCGATCTCGTTGCCGAAATCTATGATGCCGGCACGCGCGGCGTCGACGGCATCGGCGGCGACTATCCGGCGATCGTGCCGCTGCTGCCGTCGGGTGCCGATGCCTCGGCGCCGCATCTGACTTGGGACGACAGACCGATGAAGCGGGACGAGGGCACCTTCTTCGAGATCGCCGGCTGCTACAACCGCTATCACTGCCCGCTGTCGCGCACCGTCTTCCTCGGCAAGCCGACGCAGGAATTCCTCGATGCCGAGATGGCGACGCTGGAAGGTATGGAAGCGGGGCTGGCCGCGGCCAAACCCGGCAACGCCTGTGAGGACATCGCCAACGCCTTCTTCGCCGTGCTGAAGAAGTATGGCATCGTCAAGGACAACCGCACCGGCTATTCGATCGGACTGTCCTATCCGCCGGACTGGGGCGAGCGCACGATGAGCTTGCGTCCCGGCGACCGCACCGAACTCAAGCCCGGCATGACCTTCCATTTCATGACCGGCCTGTGGCTGGAAACGATGGGACTGGAGATCACCGAGTCCATCCTGATCACCGAAACCGGTGTGGAGAGCCTGGCCAATGTGCCGCGTAAGCTGGTGGTGAAGGATTGAGCCCGATGTCGAATCTACGCTCATCACCGGTCGCGCCGACCGTCGATTTCGACCGCGACGGCGTCCAGCACGGCTTCCTGCGCTTGCCCTACAGCCGCGACGATTCCGCGTGGGGCTCGGTGATGATACCGATCTGCGTCATCCGCAACGGCAACGGGCCGGCAGCTCTGCTGTCCGGCGCCAACCATGGCGACGAATATGAGGGGCCGCTGGCCCTCTACGATCTCGCCAGGACCCTCGATCCCAGGCAAGTCAGCGGCACGGTGATCATCGTGCCGGCAATGAACTATCCGGCGTTCCGCGCCGGCACGCGCACCTCGCCGATCGACAAGGGCAACATGAACCGCAGCTTTCCCGGCCGGCCGGACGGAACGGTGACCGAAAAGATCGCCGATTACTTTCAACGTGAGCTGCTGCCTCGCGCCGACATCGTGTTCGACTTCCACTCCGGCGGCAAGACGCTGGACTTCGTGCCGTTCTGCGCGGCGCACACTTTGCCCGACAAGGCGCTGGAACAGAAAGCCTTTGACGCGGTCGCGGCCTTTGCCGCTCCGTTCTCGATGCGCATGATCGAGATCGACGCCGTTGGCATGTACGACACGGCAGCCGAGGAGATGGGCAAGGTCTTCGTCAGCACCGAACTTGGCGGCGGCGGCACGTCGCGCGCGCAAACCGTGCGGATCGCGAGGCGCGGCATTCTCAACGTGCTGCGTCATGCCGGCATTGTAGATGGTGCGGTCGAGAAGACTCGAACCCAGTGGCTCGACATGCCGTCGGGCGATTGTTTCTCGTTCGCCGAAGACGACGGCATGATCGAAACCATGGTCGATCTCGGTGAGCCCGTCAAAGAAGGCTCGGTGCTGGCGCGCATTCATTCCACCGGCCGCACCGGCGTCGCTCCGCAGGAGATCCGGGCAAAAATGTCGGGCATGCTTGCGGCGCGGCATTTCCCCGGGCTGGTTAAGGCCGGCGACTGCGCGGCGGTGGTGGCTGTGCACGTCTGAGCGGCTCCGCCGGGGCCTGCTCCACCCGGTTCGGGTCCATCGTCACTTGTTCTGCGTCCGTCGCGGAGCCCTTCGGCGCGGCGGAAAGAAGCAGGATAGCGGGCGGAGTCGACATTGCAGGAGGATGTCACTATATAGCGGCGGCTTCGACCCGCGCGCCCGAGGGCAGCACCTCGAAGCAACTGTGAATGTGTAGTGTTTTGCGCCATCTATTGTGACGGAAATCGGCTCGGAAACCGGAAAAAAGCAAATAGAAACAGTGGCGCAGCGCTGGGTGTGACCCAGCCAACGGTACCGACCCCTCCAGAATCAGAAAATGCCCTTGACCCCTCGATTTCCTATGGCTCTGTGGACCTTGGACGGCATTGGCTTGCCGGCTGACCGCGACTCGGCTGGAATGGGGACATGCATCCTTTGCGGGATGTCGACGTTTATGATTACCAACCGGCTTTGCCGCCAGGGAACAGCAGTATGAGCGAACACGCCATCGAATTCTTGCGGGGATGGATCGGCGAAAAGGTCCATTGCCAATCCTCCCAGGCAAGGATCGACAAGCAGGCCGAAACCTTGGCCAAGGAGTGCGCCGCCGAGGCGGCCGAGGTCGGCATTCCGCTGGAGGATATCCAGGAAGAAGTCGGCGATATCCAGGAACTTATCGCATCCCGGCTTGAGGAAGCGGCCGAGGCCGAAGAAAGCCAGCAGGCCCCCAGAAAAGCCGCGGAATGATCAAAGCCGCCGAATGATCGCATAGCGGCGACGTTGTTGCAGCGCGGGCTTCTGGCCCGCGTTTTTGTCTTCAGCCAAACGTCTCCTTCAGCCACGTCTTCGGCAGCGCCGGCACGAAATTCCCGTCGCGTCCGGTCATATCGTCATTGGCAACCAGCGCGTTGAGGATTGCTTCCTCTACGGTCTGGATCACCGCATCGAAAAACGGATCGATGTCGGTATCGGGAATAAAATCGGCACTGGCGATGCGGCCGGATGGCGCCCGCGCGGCGCTCGCATTGGCGGTCGAGAAGGCGATGAAAATGTCGCCTGAACTGTGATACCCGAAGCCTCCGGTCATGGCGACGCCAAGCGGCACCCGTCGGGCCAGCCGCTTCATCTGATGCGGCAGGAACGGTGCGTCGGTGGCGATGACGGCGATGATCGAACCCTTTTCGGCGCGCGGTGTGCCTTCGCGGACAGCCGGTTCGACGAGTTGCGGCCCGGCGCGCAGGCCGCGAATGGTTATGTTGCGCCGTTTGCCAAAATTGGACTGCACGAAGGCGCCGACCGTATAGGCACGGCCGTGCCATTCGACGATGCGCGATGCCGTGCCGGAGCCGGCCTTGAAGCCGAAGGTGATCATGCCGGTGCCGCCGCCGACGCTGCCTTCCTCGATCGGTCCGCCGGCGGCACCGTCGAGGGCCTGCGCAACATGCTCCGACGTCAAATGGTGGCCGTTGATGTCGTTGAGGAAGCCGTCATAGGTCTCCGCCGCCACCGGCAGTCCCCAGCCGCTGTCGAGCGCCGCCGGCAGCACGCTTTGCATCCAGCGCAGCGTGCCGTCGCGGGAAACACCGCAGGAATGCGTGTTGGTGACGGTGATCGGGAAGTTGAAAGCGCCGGTTTCCTCGACGATGTGCGAGCCGGTCAGTTCGCCGTTTCCGTTCTGGCTGAAGATCCCGGCGAAGACCGGGTTGGCGAGGTCGGCAAGCGGCCTGGGCAGGATCGCGGTCACGCCGGTGCGCACCGGTCCCTTGCCGACGACAAGCGCGCCATCGCCCGAGATCAGCGTCGCATAGCCGACCGCGACGCCGGGCACATCGGTGATCGCGTTGAACGGTCCAGGCCGTCCGTCGAAGCCGATGCCGAAATTTCGCGCGCGCGGTTTGCCTGAGGGCGTTGCCAGATGATGCGGATTGTCGGTCATGGTGTCAGAATAGGGATCCCTGATTGCCAGGCTCTTTGGCCTTGGCCGCCGGCTTGGCCACGGCTTTCGGTTTTGCCGTGCCGCTGATTGCCACCGCATCGGCGGTCCCGTCGGCGAACTCGAGCGAAAGCGCCATTCCCGACGCCACGTCGGCAGCCTGCTTGACGACGGCGCCGTCCGCATCTCTCACCAGCGCAAAGCCGCGGGCCAGGACGGCCTTGTGCGACAGCGACGCCATCAACCTGTCGGCCTGGACGACGCGGCCGCGCAGGCGCTCCAGCCTGAGCACCACTGCTTGCGTGCCGCGTCTTGTCAAAGCTGTCAGCAAATCCCTCTGCACGCGTTGCCGCCGTGCCGTCGGCTCGATCGTGATGCGGCCTTGCAGCATGGCCAGTTGCTGCTTGTGCCGCTGCAGCGAAGCCCTGGCACATTTTGGCAATTGATCCGCCGCCCGGTTAAGCTCCGCACGCCGGGCTCTTGCCATCGCACGCAGTGCCCCTTGTGCTCGCAAAAGATTGCGTTCGTTGGTGCGCCGGGCCTCTGCAATGCGCTGCGACAGCATTGCCGGTGTCAGTTTCACGGCAAAAAACCTTGCACGCTTGCGTTCGGTGGAGACCAACAGGCCCCGGCCGAGCCTGGATGTCGCCTCATCGAGGCGCCGGCGCGGCAGCGCCAGCAATTGATCGGGCGAGGGCAGAGCCCGGGCGGCGGCACGGGCGGCCTGCCGCTTGCGCTCGAAATTGCGCAGCACCGCCGCTTTCAGCCGCGCACCGAGGCTGGCAAGCGTTGCCTCGAGGTCGGCCTTCACCGGCACAGCGATTTCGGCCGCGCCTGTCGGTGTCGGCGCCCGCACGTCGGCAACGAGGTCGATCAGCGTCCAGTCGGTCTCGTGGCCGACAGCCGAGATCACCGGAATGCCGGAAGCGGCAACCGCGCGGGCGAGCGCCTCGTCGTTGAACCCCCAGAGGTCTTCGAGGCTGCCGCCGCCACGCGCCACGATCAACAGATCGGGCCGCTGGATGGCGCCATCCCATGCCAGCGCGTTGAAGCCGTTGACCGCGGCGGTCACTTCCGCGCCTGACGTCTCGCCTTGCACGCGCACCGGCCAGACCAGGACATGCAGCGGAAAGCGGTCCTTGATGCGGTGGATGATGTCGCGGATGACGGACCCTGTCGGCGAGGTGACGACGCCGATGACGCACGGCATGAACGGCAGCAGCCGCTTGCGACCGGTGTCGAACAGCCCCTCGGCCTGCAGCCGCCGCTTGCGCTCCTCCAGCAGCGCCATCAGGGCGCCGGCGCCAGCCGGCTCCAGATTGTCGATGACGATCTGATAGTTGGATTTGCCGGGATAGGTGGTGAGCTTGCCGGTGGCGATCACCTCCATGCCCTCTTCGGGACGGAACTTCAGCCGGCTCATCGTGCCTTTCCACACCACGGCGTCGAGCCGCGCGCGGTCGTCCTTCAGCGCGAAATAGGCATGACCTGAGGAATGCGGCCCGCGATAGCCTGATATCTCGCCACGCACCCGCACATTGCCGAAAACGTCCTCGACCGTGCGCTTCAGCGCGCCGGAAATCTCGCTCACCGTATATTCGGCGGCGTTGGTGCGTGATTCGGATGCTACTTCGGTCATCCGTCGATTGGGGAACGGTTGGGCGCCCGCGTCAAGGCGGTTGCGTCGGGCCAGCCGTTCATAACCCGCACACCTGGCCCTGCCTACCAGCCGGGCAGGATCTGGTTCGGCTTGGTTCGCCGCAGCTTGGTGAAGGCGAGCGCTGCGAAATCGAACGTTCCGGGGTCTTCGCCGACCGGCACCGAGATGTTGTCCAGGCTTTCCGAAATATGGCGGGCGAGCGCATCGACGATCTCCGGCCGCGACGTCTGGCCGCGCATGATGCCGATGCGGCAATCGGGCAGGGCGCCGAAGCCGTCGGCTTCGCCCAGCACCCGCATACCGGGTCTGAGCGCGCATTCCGGCAGCACCGAGATTGCCAGCCCGGAAAGCACCGCGGCGGTGATGACGGTGGCCGAGAAACTGGTGAACAGGATACGATAGTCGCGGTTCTGCTGGTCGAGCACATCGACGGCGGCGCGCCGCCAGATGCAGTTCGGCCGGCCGAAGGCCATCGGCAGCGTTTCCTGCTCATGCGTGGCATGATTGGCCGAGGTGACCCACAGCAGCGGTTCGCGCCGCACCACCTCCGACTGGCCGCGTACGTCGTTGTGCGTCACCAGCGCGAGGTCGAGATTGCCGCGCTTGATATGCTCGACCAGCCCCGGCGTCGGCTCGCAGATGACGGTGAGTTCGACGCGCGGATTGGAGCGGGTGAACCGTGCCATGATCTCGGGCAGGAAACGATCGGCGTAGTCGTCGGGCGTGCCGATGCGGATCGTGCCTTCGAGCCGCCGGTCGTCGAAGGCCGCCAGGGTCTCGCGGTTGAGATAGAGCAGCCGCCGCGCATAGGAGAGCAGCTTGTCGCCTTCCTCGGTCAGCCTGTTGGTGCGTCCGTCCTTTTCGAACAGCGGCTTGCCCAGCCGCTCCTCCAGCCGGCGCATCTGCATCGACACCGCTGACTGGGTCCGGTGCACCTCTTCGGCTGCTCGCGTGAAGCTGCCGGTGTCGGCAATCGAGATGAAGGTCTGCAACTGATCGAGATCGAGCGGCGATTTCATCGATATGATCCATCACTGGTGTTGATGGTAAAGATTAGAAACATTCGTTGGATTAATCAATCGGCCGATGGCAAATTGGCATTGTCCACATGAAGGCATGTGAATCGAAGCCGGAACGGCCGCTGTCGCCAGCGCCGATCGCAAGGCTTTGCCCGTTCGAGTCTGAAGGAGACCGACAATGACCACGTTCGATTTCGCCACCGAGACCTCGCGCATCACCTCGCGTCCGGCCGTTGCGACGCGCGTGGCCAACACCGTCTCCAACATCTACCGCGCCTGGAAAAACCGCCGCGCCTTCTATCGCCTTGGCGAGATGTCGGACGCCGAACTCGCCGATATCGGCCTGACGCGCGCCGACCTGCATGTCGCTATCGACGTGCCGTTTGGCCGCGACCCGACGGCGATGCTGCGCGAGATCGCCAGCGATCGCATCGAAACGATCGAGGATTTCGCCCGCAAGGTGGCCTGATCGGTTGCTTGTTGTTTAGGTTGCCGTGAACCTTTTCAGGGTTCGACGCGACTGACGAGTATGCAGGCTCCCACTCCCTGCCGGATCCCCCCGGCCCGCCTGCACTCTGCCCGGTCCTCCCAGGACCGGGCTTTTCTCTTTCTACCTCAGCGAAGACCGCCTACCGCCGGTCCATGTCCCGCTTAAACTGGTCGAAGATCGTCTCCACGCCCTTCTGGTAGTCGTCACGCTGCTGGGCGCCGGTTTCGAACATCTTGCCGAACAGGTCGTCGAACGGGTTTTTCGGACGGCCGCTCGGATTGGCCTGTGGCTGCGGTGCCTGACGTTGCGGGGGCGCTTGAGGCTGTTGCGGCGCCGGCTGTCCGCCGGGGATGCCGCCTAAGCCACCGCCACCTTGCCGCAGCATCTCCTCGAAGATTTTCCCCAGCGGATTGTCTCCGTAGGGGCTTTGCGTCTGCTGGGGCTGCGGCTGCGCCCGCCCCTGCGGCTGCGGCTGAGGCGCGCCACCGCCGAACATGTCCTGCAGCACCTTGCCGAGCGGATTGTCGCCGTAGGGATTGGGTGCCGGCTGCGTCTGGCTTTGCGGCTGTGGCTGAGCCGCGCCGCCGCCGAACATGTCCTGCAACACCTTGCCGAGCGGGTTGTCCATCGGGTTCTGGGGCGGCGGCGCCTGGCGCGGCTGCGGCGCCGGGGCCTGCATGCCGCCGCCTTGCCGCATCATCTGCTCGATGATCTCGCCGAGCGGATTGTTGCCGCCGCCGCCAAAACCACCGGCGGCCTGCATCTGGTTTGCCGTCTGCTTGAACAGCCCGCCCATGACCATCGAGGCGATCGCCGGCAGCATCTGCTGCAGGATCTGCTGATTGACGCCGCTGGCTTGCGCCGCCTGGCTGGCCACGGCGCGAGACAGATCCTTCGAACCGAACAGGTGCCCGAGAATGCCGTTGCCCTCATCGACGCCTTGCGGCGAGAAGGCCCGGGTTGCGTCCTCGAAATACTTGGCGTGCTGGCCGCTGGCCATCGCCGTCATGAAGGCGCCGAGCCCATAGGGGTCGGCGGTGTTGCGTTGCAGCCCCTGCGAAAAGGCCGGCAGCAATGCAGCGACCGCGGCTTGCGTCTGCTGCATCGAAAGCCCGTATTGCTGGGCAAGGGCCTGCATGCCATTGCCGTTCTGGGCCTGCGTCAGCATGTCGAACAAGGTGGGCATCGGCGTCTCCTCCGGAAATCCTCGCCGAAGAAGCCTAGTTTGTTTCCACTTCCGATTGAAGCGACTTTTGCCGGCCGGTCAGCTTTGCCAAATCCGAGGGTTAATAGGCGTATTCCATGAAAACCGGCTCGATCGAGCCGCCCCAGCGCGTGTGATAGGCCGACAGCATCTCCTCGGCGCTGGTGGTGCCCCGCGCCACCACTTCGTCCAACGTGTTGAGGAAGGAGGTCTCGTCGTAGCCGTCGCGGTTCTTCTTGCCACGGTTCTTCAGTCCCATGCGGGAAATGACCATCACGTCACGCGCGATCTCGCGCAGCGTGGTGTTGCGGAACGGTGCGGAGATGCCTTGTTCCGGCACGGCATTGCGCATCGCCAGCGTTTCTTCATACGTCCAGCTCGAGGTCAGCGCCTCGGCGGCATCGAGTGCGGCCTCATCATAAAGCAGTCCGACCCAGAAGGCCGGCAGCGCGCAGATGCGCCGCCATGGCCCGCCATCGGCGCCGCGCATCTCGAGGAAGCGCTTCAGCCGCACATCCGGGAACAGCGTTGACAGATGGTTCGCCCAGTCGCCCATTGTCGGCAGCCCGTCCGGCACTTCATTGCGCGCGGCCCCGGCCATGAACTGGCGGAAGGTGATGTGGGTCATGTCGTGATAGCGGTCGTCGCGGATGACGAAATACATCGGTACGTCGAGCGCCCATTCGACATAGTCGGCGAAACCGAAATCGGGCGAGAAGCAGAATTCGAGCAGGCCCGAGCGCTGGTTGTCGGTGTCACGCCATATGTCGCCGCGCCAGCTCTGCAAACCGTTCGGGTGGCTTTCGGTGAAAGGCGAATTCGCGAACAAGGCCGTCGACAGCGGCTGCAGCTTCAACGACACCTGCATCTTGCGGCGCATGTCGGCCTCGCTCTCGAAGTCGAGATTCACCTGGATCGTGCAGGTGCGGTACATCATGTCGAGGCCCTTGGTGCCGACCTTGGGCATGTAGCGCGTCATGATCTCGTAGCGCGATTTCGGCATTTTCGGCGTCTCGGCTAGCGACCATTTCGGGCTGCCGCCGAGGCCGAGGAAGCGGATGCCCATCGGCTCGGCGATCTCGCGCACCTGCGCCAGATGGGCGTTGCCCTCGCGACAGGTCTGGTGGATCGTCTCCAGCGGTGCGCCGGAAAGCTCGAACTGGCCGCCGGGTTCCAGCGAAATCGCACCCTGGCCGGTCGGTTCGACCAGGCCGATGATGCGGCCGTCATCGACGATCGGATCCCAGCCGAGCTTTTCCTGCATGCCTTCGAGGATGGCGCGGATGCCACGCTCGCCGCCATAGGGGACCGGTGCATTGCCGTCGACATAGAAGGGGAATTTCTCGTGCTCGGTGCCGATGCGCCATTTGTCGCGCGGCTTGTTGCCTTCGGCCAGGTGCTCGACGAGTTCGTCGACACCTTCGATCGGGCGGAAATCGGTCGTATCGCGCGCCATGATGGTACCCTCAGAGGCGGCCGGATGACCGCCGGCGGTAAATGGACGAAATGTCAGCAGACGATCAAGCGAAAAATCCTGAGCCACAGGTCAACAGGAATTGAACGTTGCTGGAACTCTGCGTCCCTTGCAAGGGATGACGTCTCACCAGTCTCCGACCGTTGCCTGCATCACCGCGAATGCGGCCACCGCCGCCGTATCGGCGCGCAGGATACGCGGGCCGAGCGGAATGGCGGTGACGAAGGGCAGGGCGCGCAGCATCTTGCGCTCATCGTCGGAAAAGCCACCCTCCGGCCCGACCAGCAGCCCAAGCTTCTTTTCCTTGACCGCCTGCAGCGCGGCCAGCGGATTGTTGGTCGAAGCATCCTCGTCGCAGAAGATCAGCCGTCGCTCTGTGTCCCAGCCGGTCAACAGGCGGTCGAATTTTTCGGCTTCGCGCACCTGAGGCACCGCCAGGATGCCGCATTGCTCGGCGGCTTCGACGACATTGGCGCGCAGGCGATCGATCGACGGCTTGGCCACTTGCGTGTGCTGGGTAATGACCGGCTGCAGGATGCCGGCGCCCATCTCGACCGCCTTCTGCACGAGATAATCGAGCCGGCCCTGCTTCAGCGGCGCAAAGCAGTAGACGAGATCGGGCAGAGGCGGCTGCGGCCGCTGCAGCGCCGACACCTTCAGCCGCACCGCCCTTTTCGTCTTCGCCGATATGGCCGCCGACCACTCGCCGTCGCGGCCATTGAACACCAGGATTTCGGCGCCTTCGCCAAGCCGCAGCACATGCAGGAGATAGTGGCTCTGCTGTTGGCCGGCGTCGAATTCGATGTCCGGCGCGAGATCGTCGGTCACGAACAGACGTTGCATTTTGTAATTGGCGCGCATCGCCGAGGAATGAGCGAGCCGGCCGCCGGCGTCAAGCCTCGGCGGTCGGATGCCACACCGGCCGAAAGCCGTGCCGCAGCACGCAGAGCGTCGTGGCCGGCGTCAGTAGCGAGAGTGTCTTGCTTTTGAGCATGTCGAAATCGTTGGGGTGCTCATATCCCGCAAAGGACCAGCGCAGTGCCTTGCCGCTACGCAGGGCATAAACAGTGCCGCCATCCGCAACCACGACGCCGTCCGGCAGGCCGGCAAGGTCTTCAACCGCAATCACCGGCGGCTTGCCGCCTGACGCCAGCCGCTCCTTGTGCAGCCGCTTGTCGACCATCGGCGCGCGCGGTTCGGCGATGCCGAAGGCTTCGCCGAAGCGGCCGACGAAATCCCTGGCCCGTTCGCGCTGGCAAAAGAAGCAGGGGCGATGCCCGGCCGCCAGTGCGGTCACCTCGTCGAGGAAGAACAGCTCGGTCCAGCCCGCTTTACCGCCCTTCCTGTTGCGGCCCATCGGTTCGCGCCGCACATTTCGGAATTGGCAGACGCAGATGATCCAGGCTTGAAGCGCCCAGCGCTTTTTCTTGAGCGTCTTCGTCTCGGGGTCGTGGATGATGCCGCGATTGCCGGTGAACATGCCGCGATCGGGCACCGCGTGGATGATACCGAACGGATCGACCCGGTTCTGCAGTGGCATAGTTTTCTCTCCGGACACGCATCTTGGCTGCAATGCGAGCGGCATGATATCGCTCGTCGCAGCTTTTTCATGTCAGCAGGGTTTTGCGATGCGGGTGCTGGTGGTCCAGAACTACGACAATACCGGCCTCGGCCAGGTCGGCGCAGCACTTGCGGAAGCGGGCGCCGATCTCGACCTGCGTCTCCCTTACAGGGGCGATCCCCTGCCGGATGACGCGGCCGGGCATGATGCCATGGTGGTGCTCGGCGGGGGCCAGAATGCGCTGGCCGATGATGAGTATCCCTATTTCCCGGCACTGCTCGAACTGACCCGCGACTTTGCCGACAAGGATCGCGCCGTGCTCGGCATCTGCCTGGGCAGCCAGCTCGTCGCTCGTGCCTTTGGTGGCGAGAACCGTATCGGCGGCGCCAATGAGTTCGGTTGGCACGGCGTGTCGCTGACGCCTGACGCCAAGGCCGATCCGGTGCTGGGCGCTCTGCCGGCAAAGTTCCCGATCTTCCAATGGCACGACGACACCTTCGTGTTGCCCGAAAACGCCGTGCGGCTTGCCGGCAACGATGTCGCCGAGAACCAGGCGTTTCGCGTCGGCCGCGCCGTGTACGGTTTCCAGTTTCACTTCGAGGCCGACCGGCCGATGGTCAAGGACTGGAGCGCGTCCTTTGCCCCGACCATCGCTGCGCGCCATCCCGACTGGGCCGGCAAGCTCGATGGCGAAATGGCCCGCAACGGGCCCGATGCGGATGCCGCTGGCTTCGCCATTGCCCGGGCCTGGGTAGCGACCATCTGAGCGTTGGTCTCTCCGTACCCTCCAGCGTGACATAATTGGCACGCGGCGGTGAAACCGCCTGGGGAAAACGGTTTCATTCTTGGCTTGTGTCCGCCCGCCATCCTAGAAGGCGCGCGCTCTGCATCTTCTGTGCAACGGCTATGAACCTTTTGTGTGGCCCGCGCGACACACCGTTGATACAGAACATGCCTAGAAGCGCAAAATCGTCGAAACTTTGAAGCGAATTCTCCGTTTCAACGCATTGGTAACCGCCTGGTGCACAGATGCAGAAAGCTCAACAAGAGATGACCTCCGTGAAAGCAGCGCTTCTGTCCTTTGCCATGTTGTCCGCCATCGTGCTGTGCGGTCTCGGCATCTATGCCGCCGACGCAGCCAACAACCACAACGCCGTCGACGGTTACGGCGTCACCGCCTCGCTGCGCTAAAGCGGGAAGCGTCTTTCGCGTCCTCCGACGCGCGGCGCTCAAGCTTCCTTGATCGTCATTGTCAGGATGCGTTTGTCCGCGCCGTCGACGACGAGCGCGCTCAGCATGCCTGATTGCCAGGCAAGCGTGTCGACATTGACGCGGTTGGCCATCACTTCCGCCTCCGGCACCGGCGTGTGGCCGTGCACCACGATCTTCGGATAGAGGTCGGGGTGGTTGTGGAAGACGTCGCGGATCCAGATCAGATCCTGCGGGTTTTGCTTCTCCAGAGGAATGCCCGGCCTGATGCCGGCATGGCAGAAGAAGAAGTCCCCGAAAGTCACGGAAAACGGCAGCGATCGCAGGAAGTCGATGTGGCTTTGCGGCACGGCCTCGACCAGTGCCTGATGTCCTCTGCGCACGGCCGATTCGGCCTTGCCGAACCACACGCTTGTGCCTTCACTGATCGTTACGCCGTAAGACTGTGCCGTCTGGATGCCGCCGAACCGGATGAAAAGCCCTTCCGGGTCAGGGGTCTTGAGAAAATCGAGAAAGCCGATGTCGTGGTTGCCGGCCAGCATCAGGTGACGAGGGTCTCGCTCTTGCGCTTCGATCAGGAAATCGATGACGCCCTTCGAGTCCGGCCCGCGGTCGACATAGTCGCCAAGATGGATGACGCGCCAGTCGGCAGGCGCCTCCTGCTCGACCTCGGCCCTGATGCGCAGATGCATGGCGGCCAGCAGGTCGAGCCGGCCGTGGACGTCGCCGATCGCATAGAGACGGATGCCGTCCGGCCCATGCGCGTCGAGAAAATGGATGCCGGATTCTGCCAATTCTTCGGTGTCTCCGTGGTCAGGCGGTCACGGGACCTGGCGCCGGAGCTGGTCCTTGCCCATGTCGGTGACAAGACGCTTTCCGCACAGCGCCAGCGTGATGTCCATCTCCTTGCGGATGATTTCCAACGCCTTGGTAACCCCTTCCTTGCCAAGCGCCCCCAGGCCGTAAAGAAACGGCCGGCCTATATAGGTTCCCTTGGCACCGAGGCAAAGCGCCTTCAGGACATCCTGGCCGGAGCGGATGCCGCCATCCATATGCACTTCGATCGTGTCGCCGACCGCGTCGGCAATCTCTTCCAGCACGCCGATCGATGACGACGCACCATCGAGCTGGCGCCCGCCATGGTTGGAAACGATGATCGCGTCGGCGCCGGTCTTGGCCGCCATCAGCGCGTCCTCCTTGTCGAGAATGCCCTTGAGGATCAGCTTGCCGCCCCAGCGCTCCTTGATCCAGGCGACGTCCTTCCACGACAGATGCAGGTCGAACTGCTCCGTCGTCCACGATGCCAGCGAGGCCATGTTGCCGACGCCCTTGGCGTGGCCGACAATGTTGCGGAAGGTCCGCCGCTTGGTGCCGGCCATGGCGGCGCACCAGCGCGGGCGGATGGCCATGTCGACGATGTTGGTCAGCGTCAGCTTGGGTGGCGCCGAAAGCCCGTTGCGGATGTCCTTGTGGCGCTGACCGAGAATCTGCAGGTCGAGCGTCAGCACGAGCGCCGAGCATTTCGCCGCCTTTGCCCTGTCGATCAGGTTGAGCACGAAATCCTTGTCACGCAGCACATAGAGCTGAAACCAGAACGGCTTCGTGGTAACCGAGGCGACATCCTCGATCGAGCAGATGCTCATCGTCGACAAGGTAAACGGCACGCCGAATTCCTCCGCCGCCTGCGCCGCCAGCATCTCGCCATTGGCGTGCTGCATGCCGGTCATGCCGGTTGGCGCCAATGCCACCGGCATAGACACTTTTTCGCCGATCATCGTCGATGCCAGCGAACGGTTGTCCATGTCGACGAGGACGCGCTGGCGGAACTTGATCTTCTGGAAATCCTCTTCGTTGGCCCGATACGTGCTTTCGGTCCACGAACCGGAATCGGCATAGTCGAAGAACATCTTCGGCACACGCCGGCGTGCGAGGTCCTTGAGGTCGGCGATGGTCAGGATCTGGCTCATGGGCTTCCCGTTTCGATAGCTAGGAGCGTTTGCGTGCTGGTTCTGTATCGGTGGCGTCAACGCGCTGTTTCAACCTCAGCCGCGAGACGCGCTGCCAGTCGCCGCTGCGCTCGGCCTCCGCCATCGACCGTTCGACATAGGTGATGTGGTCCATCGCCGCCTGGCGGGCGGTGGCCGGGTCGCCGGCCTTCACCGCCGCATGGATCGCCCGGTGCTGCGCGAGCAGGGCGTCGCGCGCGCCGGGCACGGTGAACACCAGCAGCCGGTTCTGGAACACGCCCTCCGACAGCAGCCGATAACAGGAGCGCAGCGTGTGCAAAAGGATGATGTTGTGCGCGCATTCGCAGATCGCGTGGTGGAACTCGACGTCGATCTCGGCCTCGTCGTCGAAGTCGCCGGTCCGGTGCGCATCGTCCATGCGTGCCATGATCTTATCGAGCAGCGCCATGTCGTCTGGGGTGGCGCGCCGTGCCGCATATTCAGCCGCAACCCCTTCGATCTCGCGGCGGTATTCCAGATAGTCGGTCACTGCCTTGCGGTGCATCGAGATCAGGTCCGTCACCGGTTTGGTGAAGAGCTGGCCGATGACATCGGCGACATGCGTGCCGCCGCCGGGCCTTGTCGTCAAAAGGCCGCGTCCTTCCAGTGCCTTCAGGGCGTCACGCAGGATCGGCCGCGATACGTCGAACTGGCGTGCAAGCTCGCGCTCGCCCGGCAGCCGGTCGCCGGTGCGCAGCACGCCTTCGAGGATGAGGCTCTCGATCTGCTGCACCACCTCGTCGGCGGTGCGCGAATGCTCGATCCTGGAAAAAATGTCGCTCAACAGAATGCCTGGAAGGTGAACCGGTGCCGCAGAATAGAGCCTGCCTCGCCAACTGGTCAAATTATTTATCCAATTGACAAAAAGCTGGCCGATTTCCCGCCCGATCCCGTGATCTTCGGCTAACTTTGCCGTTTGCGTCGTCAGGCCATTGGCACTAGAGGGACGCGAGTGCAAGCGGGTTCAAGGAAACCCCCGGGGAACAAGCCGTGTCAGACGACCCGTCCGATCTCGAATTCCAGCCGCGCGCCAAGGGCAGCGTCATGGGCTTTCCCGCGCATGAGGGCCGGCCCGGCGCACTCGGCGAGGTTCATGCCCGGCCGCATCCGCTGATCGAAAAGCCACGCGTCCTGATGCAACTCGCCTTCATGACGGAGGGCGGCTCCGGCGTCGACCACGCGGTGCTTTCCGAACTGTCACGGCGCCTCGGCATCGCCGCGCCCGATCGCCAGGCCCGCCACCATGCCATGAAATGGGGCAAGGGCTCGCTGCGCTGGGAGCGGCACACCGAATTCTCGACCTATTTGTGGGAAGGGCCGCTTTCCGAAAGCGGCAGGACGCAGGAGGACTCACCCTTCGGCAACGGGTTTTCCCCGCCGGGAACCTGCATCTCCGGCATCAGGCTCGAAATCCGCAAATGGACGCAAGCAAGCGAGCAACTGATAGCCGGTTTCGATCCGACCAGCCTGTGCTACTCGCTGGTCGAGCGCGGAAACGCCGCCATCGTCACCGATTTTCGCCAGGATGGCGATGGCCTGACGCGCATGCTGCTGCTCGATCGCGGCTTGACCCCTGCGCGCACCGGCGCGTTGTCGCAGCGGCTTATCGACATCGAAACCTATCGGACGCTGGCCATGCTCGGCCTGCCGCTGGCATTGACCTTGTCCGGCCGCGCCCGCCGCATCGAGGACCGGCTGGCGCAGACCACGCTGGAGATGAAGGTCGCCGGGACTCGCGACAGCCAGACCTTGCTGGCCGATCTGACCGAACTTGCGGCGGAGCTGGAGGCGGACGCGGCGTCGAGCCTTTACCGTTTCGGCGCCAGCCGCGCCTATGACGGCATCGTCGGCGAACGGCTGGACGCACTCGAGGAAGAGGCTGTGCCCGGCTATGACACATGGCGCGGGTTCCTGCAGCGCCGTGTGGCGCCCGCAATGCGCACCTGCCGCTCGGTCGAGGAGCGGCAGGAAAATCTATCGCGAAAACTGACCCGCGCCACGACGCTGCTGCGCACCTGGGTCGATGTCGAGGTCGAGAAGCAGAACCGCGACCTGCTTGCCTCGATGAACAACCGCGCCCGCCTGCAATTGCGCCTACAGCAGACCGTCGAGGGGCTCTCGGTCGCCGCCGTCTCCTATTATGTGGTCGGCCTTGTCGGCTATGTCGCCAAGGGCGCCTCGATCTTCGGCCATGCCTTCGCGCCGGAGATCATTACCGCTGCTTCGGTGCCTGTCGCCATCCTGCTGGTCTGGTGGGGCGTGCGCCGCGTGCGCCGGATGCACTCCGAACCCGGCAAGCCGCCCGGCGAATAGCAGCGGCAGATTGCCGCTGCGTAAGCCTGTCTCCGCCTTGAAGTTGGATTCGCCGCCATTACAGGATTTGCACCCAACGCGCTTCACTGGTAAAAGATTTTGACCAGTCAAGCGAAATGAGGCTGCTGATGTCCGGCCTGGCCATGCCGAAACCAGACGATGCCACGATGCGCCGGCGCGACGAGATCGTCGCCGACATGCGCATCATCGTGCCGGGTGAGGGCGTTGTCGACGCCGCCAATTCCATGCGCGCTTTCGAGAGCGACGGCCTGACCGCCTATCGGCAGCTGCCGCTGGTTGTCGTGCTGCCGCAAACGGTGGCGCAGGTTTCGCGCGTGCTGAAATACTGCAACGACCGCAACATCCGCGTCGTGCCGCGCGGCTCCGGCACCTCGCTGTCGGGCGGGGCGCTGCCGCTCGAGGACGCGGTGCTGCTGGTCATGAGCCGTTTCAACCGTATCCTCGGGATCGATTTTCCCAATCGCGTCGTCGTTGCCCAGCCGGGCGTCACCAATCTCGGCATCACCACCGCCGTCGAGCAGGAGGGCTTTTACTACGCCCCCGATCCATCCTCCCAGATCGCCTGCTCGATCGGCGGCAATGTCGCGGAGAATTCCGGCGGCGTGCACTGCCTGAAATACGGCCTCACAGCCAACAATGTGCTCGGCATCGAGATGGTGCTGATGAATGGCGAGGTGGTGCGGCTGGGCGGCAGTCACCTCGATGCGGAAGGCTACGACCTGCTCGGCGTCATGACCGGGTCCGAAGGGCTGCTCGGCGTCGTCACCGAGGTCACCGTGCGCATCCTGAAGAAGCCGGAGACGGCACGTGCACTGCTGATCGGCTTCCCGACCAGCGAGCAGGGCGGCCAGTGCGTTGCCGACATCATCGGCGCCGGCATCATCCCGGGCGGCATGGAGATGATGGACCGGCCGGCGATCCATGCGGCGGAAGATTTTGTTCATGCCGGCTATCCCCTCGATGTCGAGGCGCTGCTGATCGTCGAGCTCGACGGGCCGGGCGTCGAGGTCGATCATCTGATCGGGCTTGTCGAGGCGATCGCCTACAAGAACGGCTCGACCACCTGCCGCATTTCGCAGTCCGAACAGGAACGGCTGAGCTTCTGGGCCGGCCGCAAGGCGGCGTTTCCGGCCGTCGGCCGCATCTCGCCCGACTACTACTGCATGGACGGCACCATCCCGCGCAAGGAGCTGCCGCGCGTGCTCGCCGGCATGCGCGAGCTGTCGGAAAAATACGGTCTCGGCGTCGCCAATGTCTTTCATGCCGGTGACGGCAATCTGCATCCGCTGATCCTCTACGACGCCAACGTACCGGGCGAACTCGACAAGGCCGAAAGTTTCGGCGCCGATATATTGCGGCTCTGCGTCAAGGTCGGCGGCGTCTTGACCGGCGAACACGGTGTGGGCGTGGAAAAACGCGACCTGATGCCGGAAATGTTCACCCAGATCGATCTCGACCAGCAGATGCGCGTCAAATGTGCCTTCGATCCCAACCATCTGCTCAACCCGGGAAAAGTATTTCCGCAGTTGCGGCGATGCGCCGAGCTTGGGCGGATGCATGTGCACCGCGGGCAGGTGGCGTTTCCGGACATTCCGAGGTTTTGAGGGTGATGACGGCGCGTGAACACCCCCCTCTGTCCTGCCGGACATCTCCCCCTCAAGGGGGGAGATTGGCAGCTTGCGCGCCTCGCCCTTCCGTCATCATTGAAGATTGGCGAAGCCATATGCGACATCTGATCTCCCCCCTTGAGGGGGAGATGTCCGGCAGGACAGAGGGGGGCGCCAGGGAACTCGGCATATCCGAACTCGCATCTGGCGCGGTCTCTTCATGACCACCTTCACCCCGACCACCCCATCCGAAGTCCTGTCCACCGTCGCCTGGGCTGTAGCGGAAGGCTCGCCGCTGGAAATCCTTGGCCATGGCTCCAAGCGTGGCATCGGCCGGCCGCTGCAAACCGAACACACGCTCGACCTGTCGAAATTATCTGACGTCACGCTCTATGAACCGGCTGAACTGGTGCTGTCGGCCAAGGCAGGCACACCGTTGGCCGGGATCGAAAAACTGCTGGCGGAAAACGGCCAGCAGCTCGCTTTCGAGCCGATGGATTACGGCCCGCTGCTTGGTGGCGAACCGGGCAAAGGTACGATCGGCGGTGTGCTCGGCGCTAACCTCTCCGGTCCGCGCCGGCTCAAGGCGGGGGCCGCGCGCGACCATGTCCTGGGCATCAATGTGGTGTCCGGTCGTGGCGAGGCCTTCAAGTCGGGCGGTCGCGTGGTCAAGAACGTCACCGGCTATGACATGTCGAAGCTGATGGCCAACAGCTGGGGCACGCTGGCCGTCTTCACCGACGTCACCTTCAAGGTGCTGCCGGCAGCCGAGACCGAAGTCACGCTCGCCATCCGTAGCCTGCTCGACGATGCCGCGGCCGCCGCCATGGCCCTGGCGCTTGGCTCGAGTGCTGAAGTATCGAGTGCCGCCCACCTGCCGGAGCGGATCGCCGCGCGCGTCGCCAGCGGCAGTCTCGGCAGCGAGGCCGCCACGCTGCTGCGCGTCGAGGGTTTCGGCCCGTCGGTCGCCTACCGCATCGCCGCGCTGAAAACGCTGCTCGGCAATGCCGGCCCGCTGGAGGAGATTGGCGGCGAGGTTTCGCGGCTGATCTGGCGCGACGTTCGCGATTGCAGGCCTTTCGCCGACGGCAGCGAGAAGCCGGTCTGGCGCATCTCGATGACGCCTTCTCAGAGCCACCAGATGGTCCTGACGCTGCGCATGCAGGCCGCCGTCAGCGCCTTTTATGACTGGCAGGGCGGACTGGTTTGGCTGCGCATGGAACAGGGCGATCCGGAAGCCGCTCTGCTGCGCGGGCTGTTGAGGAAACATGGCGGCGGCCATGCGACGCTGGTGCGCGCCGCACCCTCGCATCGCGCCGCTCTACCGGTGTTCGAGCCGCAGCCGCCCGCTCTTGCTGCACTATCGGTCCGCCTGAAACAGGAATTCGACCCCAAGAATATCTTCAATCCCGGCCGCATGGCCTAGGACATCAGCGATGCAGACCAATTTTTCGCTTGCCCAGCTTGCCGATCCGCATGTCGCGGAATCGGAAAAGATCCTGCGCAAATGCGTGCATTGCGGCTTCTGCACCGCGACGTGCCCGACCTATGTGACACTCGGCAACGAGCTCGATTCACCGCGCGGGCGCATCTACCTGATCAAGGACATGCTGGAAAACGGCCGTCCGGCCGACAAGCAGATCGTCACCCATATCGATCGCTGCCTGTCGTGCCTTGCCTGCATGACCACCTGCCCGTCGGGCGTCAACTACATGCATCTGGTCGACCATGCCCGCGCCCATATCCAGGAGACCTACAAGCGGCCACTGCTCGACCGCCTGACCCGCGCCATGCTGGCCTTCGTGCTGCCCTATCCCCAGCGCTTTCGCGCCGCGCTCAAGCTGGCGAAGCTGGGCAAACCGTTCATCGGCCTGTTCGACAAGGTTCCGGCGCTGAAGCCGCTCAGTGCGATGCTCAAGCTCGCACCGGCCTCGATCCCGGCAGCTTCGCCGATGGCCTCGCCAGGCATCCATGCCGGGCAGGGGACCAAAAGAGGCCGCGTCACCATCCTCACCGGCTGCGCGCAATCGGTGCTCGATCCCGCCATCAACGAGGCGACGATTTCGCTGCTGACACGGCTCGGCGTCGAGGTCTTGGTGCCGCCGGGCGAAGGCTGTTGCGGTGCGCTGGTCCATCATATGGGGCGGGAACAGGCCGCGCTTGCCTCGGCGAGGCAGAATGTCGACGCCTGGACACGCGCCCTCGACCAGGGCGGGCTCGATGCCATCGTCATCACCGCCTCGGGCTGCGGCACGACGATCAAGGACTACGGTTTCATGCTGCGGCTCGACCCGGCCTATGCCGACAAGGCCGCGCGCGTCTCGGCACTGGCCAAGGACGTTACCGAATATCTCTCGACCCTCGACCTGCCCGAACCGGTTCGCAAGCCGGGCACTGTCGTTGCCTATCACTCGGCCTGCTCGATGCAGCACGGCCAGAAGATCACCCGCCAGCCGAAAGAACTGCTGGCCAAGGCCGGCTTCATCGTGCGCGAGCCGCTTGAAGGACATCTCTGCTGTGGCTCCGCCGGCACCTACAACATCCTGCAGCCCGAGATCTCGGCCAAACTGCGCGACCGCAAGGTGAAAAACATCGAGGCGACGGGTGCCTCGATCGTCGCCACCGGCAACATCGGCTGCATCACGCAAATCGCTTCCGCCGCGATGATGCCGGTGGTGCACACGATAAAGCTGCTCGACTGGGCCTATGGTGGGCCGAAGCCGGAAGGTGTTCTGGAAGAGACCCTGATCGCGGCGGAATAGGACGACCTTGGCGGGCGCTTACTCCGCCGCAAGCCTGTCGGCCGTACCGTAGGTCGCCTCGTAGAGCGCGCGCTGGCGGCTGAGCGCGACCATGGTGTTGCGCAGCAGGATGGCGACCGTGATCGGGCCGACGCCGCCCGGCACCGGGGTGATCCAGGAGGCGACCTCGCGCACGCTTTCAGTGTCGACGTCGCCGACGATGCGGCTGGAGCCGTCGGGGGCGATTTCGGAATTGATGCCGATGTCGATGACGGCAGCGCCCGGCTTGACCATGTCGGCCTTGATCAGCCGCGGCTTGCCGACGGCGACGAACAGCGCATCGGCGCGCCTTGCATGGGCGGCGACCGATCGCGTCATGTGGTGGCAGACCGTCACCGTCGCGCCTTCGCTCATCAACAGGAAGGCGATCGGCTTGCCGACGATTTCCGAATGGCCGACGATGACGACTTCCAGTCCCTTGAGGTCGAGGCCGGTTTCCTTCAGCAGCTCGACCGAGGCGGCCGCCGTGCAAGGCGCGAGATCGAGCTGGTTGTAGACGATGTTGCCGATCGAGGCCGGATGCATGCCTTCGACATCCTTCAGCGGATGCACCGCCGCTTGCAGCGTCTTGATGGGGATATGCGCTGGCACGGGCCGCTGGATGATGATGCCGGTAACGCGCGGATCGGCATTCAGGCCGTGGATCGCAGCTTCCAACTCGCCTGCCGTGATGGTGGCAGGAAAGCGCCGTTCCTCGAAATCGATGCCGGCGAGCTCAGCCTTGGCGCGCTGGTTGCGCACATAGACGTCCACCGCATCGGTGTCGCCGACGGTGATCGAGATCAGCTTGGGCGGAAAACCCTCGGCTTTGGCGATCGCTGCGTCCTCGCGAACGGCGGCGATGATGCGCTGGGCGACCGGGCCGCCCTTGAGATAACGGCTGTCTTCGGACAGAGGCATGGGTGAACTCTTTTGTGGAACTTGCCACCGAGATAGCAAAAGAATGCGGCAAAGGGCAGCATGAAAGCGAACCGCTATGCCCGTTGCGCGACGCGTGGGTGGCCTTTTGCCCTCGATTTCTGCTCAAAACGGAAAGGGCAGCGCGGTTTCCCGTGCTGCCCTTCCTGACCGGCCGCATCCCCATACGGCCCGTCCCCCGTATCCCTAAACTGGCCTCGAAACGCGGACTGCTTTGCCGGCCAGGTGATTCGCAAGGACTATTATATCACCTCGACCGTGGTTCCGACATTGACCCGCTCATAGAGATCGACGACGTCCTCGTTGCGCATGCGGATGCAGCCCGACGACACCGCGCCGCCGATCGTCCACGGCTGGTTGGTGCCATGGATGCGGTATTCGGTGGTGCCGAGGTAGAGCGCACGGGCACCAAGCGGGTTCTCCATGCCGCCGGCAAGATAGGTCGGCAAATAGCGGCCCTTGGCGGCTTCGCGCTTGATCATCTGCGCCGGCGGGCGCCAGTCCGGCCACTCGCGCTTGTTGGTGATCTTGTGCGTACCCGACCATTCGAAGCCCGGCTTGCCGGTGCCGACGCCATAGCGCCTTGCCTTGCCGTTCTTCTCGACCAGGAAGAGGAAATTCTGCGTGGTGTCGATGACGATCGTGCCCGGCTTCTGGCCTCCGTCATAGTCGACTTCCTGCGGCAGGTAGATCGGGTTGATCTGGGGACGCGCGACCATGCGCTTGGCCGGCGGCTGCACCGCCGCCGTCTGCACCCGGTCGGGCTGCGCCGGGCGCAGGCGTCGCTGCTGCTGCACCACCTGCCGGTTCTGGCGCACGATGCCGGGCGCATGGCCAAGCTGCAGCACCCAGGGTGCGGAAAGGTCGGGGCTCACCATCACCGGCGGCCTGTCGGCATAGCGGTCGCCGGCGATTGAGGGTGTGACGCCGGCGGCAAACACAGCCACGGCGCCGAGCACGGGAAACAACACTGTCTTCATCGTAACGCACCTTGATCGTCTGATACAAACGGGTGGAAACGTCCTCCCGGTTCGGCGATCATTGGCGCGCAAGCAGCAACCGAAACATGAATCGGAATGCGTAAAATGCGGCTTTGTCAGTAAACCTTTTGGTGTGGTTACCGCCGGGTTCAGGAATCTGGTAAAGCCGCAGTAAATGCCGCGCAAAGCGCGTTAACGAACGGATTTTGGCCTATGGACAAGGAACACACCGGCCTGCTCGCCGGCCCCGACGGTGTCGCGCGCTGCTTCTGGCACGGCAATCTGCCCGACTATCTGCACTATCACGATCATGAATGGGGCCGGCCTGTGGCCGACGACCGCAGGCTGTTCGAAAAGATCTGCCTGGAAGGCTTTCAGTCGGGCCTGTCGTGGCTGACCATACTGCGCAAGCGGGAGAATTTTCGCGAAGCCTTCGCCAATTTCGAATTCGACAAGGTAGCAAGCTTCACCGACAAGGATGTCGAGCGCCTGCTCGGCAATGCCGGCATCATCCGCCATCGCGGCAAGATCGTCTCGACCATCAACAACGCCAGGCGCGCCCGCGAAATGGTGGACGAATTCGGCTCACTGGCCGCCTGGTTCTGGAAGTTCGAACCCGGCAAGGACGAGCGGCCGCAAATCGTCGACCTCGCCCATCTGCGCGCGAACCCGACAACGGCCGTCTCGGTGCGGATCTCGAAGGAGCTGAAGAAGCGCGGCTGGAGCTTTGTCGGCCCGACCACGGTCTACGCTTTCATGCAGGCCATGGGCCTGGTCAACGACCACCTCGAGGGCTGCGCCTGCCGCCAAGAGGTCGAGAAGCAGCGGAAGGCTTTCAGGCGGCCGAAATAGGCTCAGGTGCCGTTGGCGCTGGCCAGCACCAGGCCGGCGACGATCGCCACCACCGTGGCCAGGGTCGGATAGATCACCAGCAGGCCGGTCATCAACGCGTCGCGCATGGATGGTCCCTTGCCGGTGTCGGCGGGTACTTCGAACGGTCCGGCAGCCTGGCTGACCATTTTCGGGACGTTGATGTCGGCCGGGCGCAAGCGTGCGGACAATCCGGCATCGCTGTCGATGGCATGGAATCTTGCTGTGCTGGTCATGGCCGCGAACCCCTCATTTCCCGCGCTTTATCGGCGGCGATTGTGTCGGCACGATGCCGCACGCATGGCGGGATTGTTTCATTTGCGGTCCGGATTGGTTTCAAGGAGGTGCGGCGTCGCCTTCTCTCATCGGCAGCGCCAGAGGTCTGACCCTTGCCGCATCCGACCTCTTCGGTTAGGACACCCGCGTTGCGAAAATCGCAACATTGCCGACCTGCAAGCATCATAAAACGCCGAGCAAACACCCCATGGCCGATAAATCGGAAAAGACGAAAGCGCGACTGCCGCGCGGCTTTGCCGACCGCAGCGCCGAGGACATCCGCGCCGTCGAGAAGATGATGGCGACGATCCGCTCGGTCTATGAGCTTTACGGCTTTGAGCCGGCCGACCAGCCGCTGATCGAATACACCGATGCGCTCGGAAAATTCCTCCCCGACCAGGACCGGCCGAACGAAGGCGTGTTCTCCTTCCAGGATGACGACGATCAGTGGCTGTCGCTGCGCTACGACCTGACCGCGCCGACGGCGCGTTATGTCGCCGAGAATTACGAGCGGCTGCCAAAACCCTACCGCAGCTATCGCTCAGGCTGGGTGTTCCGCAACGAGAAGCCCGGCCCCGGCCGCTTCCGCCAGTTCATGCAGTTCGATGCCGACACGATCGGCACGCCGGGTGTGGCCGCCGACGCCGAAATGGCCATGATGATGGCCGACGTCATGGAAGCGCTGGGCATCAAGCGCGGCGACTACGTCATCCGCGTCAACAACCGCAAGGTGCTGGATGGCGTGCTGGAGGCGATCGGCCTTGGCGGCGAGGAGAATGCCGGTCGCCGGCTGACGGTGCTGCGTGCGATCGACAAGCTCGACAAGCTCGGGCCGGAAGGCGTGAAGCTTTTGCTTGGCCCGGGCCGCTGGGACGGCGGCAAGGAGGGCGAAGGCGACTTCGCCAAGGGCGCCGGGTTGAACAACGGGCAAGCCGAGGCGGTTCTTCTCGCGACTGCGAGGACTATACAGGCCGGCCAGGATTCCATGGTCAGTTCGAACGCGATCTACCAGGAAGGCGTCGGCGAACTCGCCACGATTGAAGCGCTGGTCAGGGCGGCAGGATATGGCGAAGACCGGATTGCCATGGACCGCTCGGTCGTGCGCGGCCTCGAATACTACACCGGCCCTGTCTTCGAAGCCGAGCTTCTGGCCGAAATCCCCAACGAAGACGGCCAGATCGTGCGCTTCGGTTCGGTCGGTGGCGGCGGGCGCTATGATGGCCTCGTCTCGCGCTTCCGTGGCGAGCCGGTGCCGGCAACCGGTTTTTCCATCGGCGTCTCCAGGCTGATGACCGCGCTGAAGAACCTCGGCAAGCTTGATGCCTCGGACGTGATTGCGCCGGTCGTCGTGCTGGTGATGGACAAGGACACCGACAGCCTCGGCCGCTACCAGAAGATGGTGGCGGAGCTGCGCGCCGCCGGCATCCGTTCCGAAATGTATCTCGGCGGCGCCGGTATGAAGGCGCAGCTCAAATATGCCGACCGTCGCGGCTGTCCGGTCGCCATCATCCAGGGCGGCGACGAGCGCGCCAAGGGCGAGCTGCAGATCAAGGATTTGATCGAAGGCGCGCGCATGTCTGCCGAAATATCAGACAACGCCGAATGGCGCGCCGCACGCCCGGCGCAGGTGACGGTGGCGGAGGGCGAGCTGGTCGCCGAGGTGAGGAAGATTTTGGCGGCGCAGGCCGAGGAGAGGGCACGTGGCAAGTAGAGGTCGCGTTGGCGCCTCTGGTTTGGGACCAGAGGGTCGTGCAGCACTGAGGTCAGCAAGTTGACCTCCCGCACCCCCGCCATCTCCACCGACATCACCAACCTTTTCGCCACGCGCAACACGCATGCGGTCGAGGTCGCCATACTACAACCCGCCGACCCGTTCCTCGACATGGCCGGCGAGGATCTGCGCCGCCGGATTTTCCTGACCGAAAGCGAGACCGGCCAGACATTGTGCCTGCGGCCGGAATTCACCATCCCGGTCTGTCTCGACCACATCAGCTCGCAGGCCGGCACGCCGCGCCGTTATTCCTATCTGGGCGAGGTGTTTCGCCAGCGCCGCGAAGGCGGCAACGAGTTCTTCCAGGCCGGCATCGAGGATCTCGGTGACCGCGATACCGCTGGAGCCGATGCCCGCTCGGTGGCCGACGCGCATGCGCTGCTGTCGCTGGTGCTGCCTGGCCAGGCATTGGCGATCACGCTTGGCGACCAGACCATTTTCGAGGCGGTGCTGGCCGCCCTTGGTCTGCCGCGCGGCTGGCGCATGCGTCTTGCCCGCGCGTTCGGCTCGGCGCCGATGCTTGAGGCGGCACTCGCCGATCTCGCCAACCCGCCGCGCAACAGCCAGCTCTCAGGTCCGGTCGCCGCTCTGGTCCTCGACGGTGATCTGGACGGTCTTTCCGCCCATATCGCCAGCGGCATGGAAGAGGCCGGCCTGTCGGCGTCCGCCGGACGCTCGCCATCCGACATTGCCCGGCGGCTGATCGAGAAAGCCGAATTGCGCAGCGTTCGGCTGTCGAGCGAGGCGTTTTCCGCGCTGAAGGATTTTCTGGCGATCGACGTTCCGCTTGATGGTGCGGCCCAGGCACTGGAGACCTTCGCCACCGGCGCAGGGCTGTCGCTCGATGTCGCGCTGGAAAAGTTCGCTGCCCGCGCCAAGGCGATCGAAGCGCATGGCTTGCCGGCCGATAAAATCCGCTACGACGCCGCCTTCGGCCGCCCGCTCGACTACTACACCGGCCTGGTTTTCGAAATCGCGGCCGACAATGGCGACCGGCCGTTGGTCGGCGGCGGCCGCTATGACCGGCTGCTGACCTTGCTTGGCGCCAAGACGCCGATCCCCGGCGTCGGCTTTTCGGTCTGGCTCGACCGCATCGAGGCATTGCGGGAGACGGCGCCATGATCACGCTGGCGATCCCGTCGAAAGGCCGCCTGAAAGAGCAGGCGCTGGACGTGCTGGCCAAAGCCGGGTTGGCCGTCAGCCTGCCCGGCGACGAGCGCAAATACCACGCCCGCGTCGAGGGCCTGGACGATGTCGAAGTGGTGTTCCTGTCGGCTTCCGAAATATCAGGCGAGATCGGCCAGGGCGCAGTCGATCTCGGCATCACCGGCGAGGACCTGGTGCGTGAAAACCTTGCCGACTGGGAGAGCCGCGCCGAAATCGTCGCCCGTCTCGGTTTTGGCCATGCCGATGTCGTGGTGGCCGTGCCGGACATCTGGCTCGACGTCGACAGCATGGCCGACCTCGACGACGTCGCCGCCGATTTCCGCCAGCGCCATGGCCGGCGGTTGCGCATCGCCACCAAATACTGGCGGCTGACCCAGCAATTCTTCTCGCAGAAGCATGGCATCCAGGTCTACCGCATCGTCGAGAGCCTGGGGGCCACCGAAGGCGCGCCGGCGGCGGGGCTGGCCGATGTCATCGTCGACATCACAACCACCGGCTCGACGCTGCGCGCCAATCATCTCAAGGTGCTGGGCGATGGCCTCGTCCTGCGCTCGCAGGCCTGTCTCGTGGCGTCGAAGAAGACACGCGCGGCGGCCGATGAAGCGGTCCTGCGCGACATCGCGGCGAAGATGGCGGCTGCGGTCGGATAGCGGCGGGCCTTCGCCCGCTGCCCCTCAGGGCTTCGAACCCTGCTTGAAAACCCTGACAGCGGCCGTCCCGCGGTGTCGGTAGCCTTGCGCCGGGGTTTTCCTGTATAGGAATTATTTCCTTGACTGGTGAGGGCAGCTATGCTACATTTTTGCCCATGGTGCTGATTTGCGCCAGTGACCGCCGCCCAGGCGGGTTTTTGCGTTTGATGTTCATCAACCAACGGAGGCCCCGAAGCGTCGTGGGCCGGATCGTTGCCCTGCCACGACTATCGGCGGGATTTTCACCACCCCCTCAGGCTGATAGGCTCGGCCAATCCCGGGAGGAGAGAGCGATGCCGGTCAATCTCGACGAGCTGAAGAATGCCAGC
The DNA here is from genome assembly GCF_020165455.1 of Mesorhizobium sp. BR1-1-3. Classification (NCBI taxonomy): domain Bacteria; kingdom Pseudomonadati; phylum Pseudomonadota; class Alphaproteobacteria; order Hyphomicrobiales; family Phyllobacteriaceae; genus Mesorhizobium; species Mesorhizobium sp. BR1-1-3. The sequence continues at coordinate 68,599 of NZ_JAIUIC010000015.1, read as the reverse complement.
AATCTGCGCGGACGCGGAGCGCGAGCGGGCGGTGTCTTCGTCGCACCCGTCGATGGTAGGGCGCATGTCTCTGGCGAACGCAGCGTGCCGCTGCTCGACAAGACCATCCCCGCGCTGTTTTCCGAGACGGTCAGCAAATATGGCACGCTCGACGCCGCCGTCTTCGTCGACCAGAACAAGCGCTTCACCTGGAGCGAACTTTCGGACACGGTGGATGCGCTGGCCGCCGGCTTCCTGGCACTGGGCCTGGCAAAGGGCGATCGCGTCGGCATCTGGTCGCCCAACCGCTGGGAATGGCTGGTGACGCAGTTCGCCACCGCACGCATCGGCCTGATCCTGGTCAACATCAACCCGGCCTATCGGTTGACCGAGCTCGACTATGCGCTGAACAAGGTCGGCTGCAAGGCGCTGGTCACCGCTGCCAGGTTCAAGACGTCAGATTATCTCGGCATGATCGAGACGCTGGCACCCGAGATCGCCAAGGCCACGCCGGGCAAGCTCAAGGCACAAAAACTGCCGGCGTTGAAGATCGTCATCCGCATGGGTGACGAGAACTCGCCCGGCATGTTCAATTTCGGTGATGTGCTGGCCATGGCCGGGCGTGACGAGCATGACAGCCTCGACCGCATCTCGGAGAAGCTGAAGCCGGGCGAAGCCATCAACATCCAGTTCACCTCAGGCACCACGGGAGCCCCCAAGGGCGCGACGCTGACCCACGGCAACATCGTCAACAACGGCAACTTCGTCACTTCGGCGATCAAGCTGACCGCCGACGACCGGCTCTGCATACCAGTGCCGCTCTACCACTGCTTCGGCATGTCGATGGGCACGATGGGTTGCGTCTCGAAAGGCGCCACCATGGTTTTCCCGGGAGAAGGGTTCGACGCCGGCGCCACGCTGAAGGCGGTGGCTCAGGAACGCTGCACCGGGCTCTATGGCGTACCGACCATGTTCGTTGCTCTGCTGGATCATCCGGATTTTTCCGCCTTCGATCTCTCCAGCCTGCGCACCGGCATCATGGCCGGTTCGCCATGCCCGATCGAGGTGATGAAAAAGGTGGTGTCGCTGATGCATATGGAACAGGTGACCATCGCCTACGGCATGACCGAGACCAGCCCGGTGTCGTTCCAGAGCGGCGTCGACGACCCCCTGGAAAAGCGCGTCTCGACCGTCGGGCGCATCCACCCCCATGTCGAGGTCAAGGCGGTCGATGCCGATGGCGCTACAGTTGCGGTCGGCGTACCGGGTGAGCTTTGCACGCGCGGCTATTCGGTGATGAAGGGTTACTGGGACGACGACGACAAGACCCGCGAGGCGATCGACGCCGACGGCTGGATGCACACCGGCGACCTCGCCACCATCGACGCCGAGGGCTATTGCAACATCGTCGGTCGGGTCAAGGACATGGTCATCCGCGGTGGCGAGAACGTCTATCCCAGGGAGGTCGAGGAATTCCTCTACCGCCATCCAAAGGTCAAGGAGGTGCAGGTGTTCGGCATTCCCGACGCCAAATATGGCGAGGAGCTGTGCGCCTGGATCGTGCTCAAGCCCGGCCAGATCGCCACCGAGCAGGAGGTCAGAAACTTCTGCGCCGGCCAGATCGCCCATTACAAGATCCCCCGCCACATCCGCTTCCGCACCGAATTGCCGATGACGGTGACCGGCAAGCCGCAGAAGTTCTTGATGCGCGAGGCGATGGTGGAGGAGCTGGGCTTGGTGGCGCAGAAGACGGCGTGAACGGGTGAACGCTTCGATCTGTCGCTGCGCGAATGCAGCCACGGTTCGCAGCAGCGCGCAGGGGCTTGCATGAGCGGTTTCGGACGTTCGGTGACTTCATATGCGATGCCGCTGGCCGCCTTGGTCATGGCTGTCGCCGTCAGGGCAGGCGGGCTGTCGGCGGACGAAGGTTCGCTGGGCGTCAGGATACTCGTCGGAGCGCTTTCGAGTGCGATCATGTTCACCACCATTTTCGTGGTGCTCGACCACGCCGAGGCTGTGGCTCGGCGTGTAGGAGAGCCCTACGGCACATTGGTGCTGACTTTTGCCGTGACGGCAATCGAGGTGTCGATCATCGTTTCCATGATGCTGCATGGAGAGAACAACCCTACGCTTGCACGTGAGTCCGTCTTTTCAACGGTGATGATTGCATCTACCGGCGTCGTCGGCACGTGTCTCGCGCTTGGCGGCTGGCGCCATCGCAAGCAGGCAATTGTTCGACAAGGGACCAGCGCATATTTGGCGGTTCTGATCGCGCTGACCATCATGACGCTTATTCTGCCGACCTACACACAAGCTACGGGGCCGGGCACATTTTCGGCAGCTCAACTTGGCTTTGTGAGCGTGCTTTCGGTGCTGCTTTATGCAAGTTTTGTGTTCGCGCAGACCGTCCGCCACCGGGAAGACTTTGTCGAAGGGCAGGCCCACGGCGTTTCGCTGCGGACTGCTCCGCACGAAAGCGTCTTTGCCGGCGCTCTGTTGCTGATGGCCGGCCTGATCGGCATTGTCATGCTCGCCGAGCAGGTCGCGGCAAGCGTCGAAGATACGCTCGTTGCCTACCAGGTGACCCAGGCTGACAGCATTGTGGGGGCAATGATCGCCGGGCTGGTGTTGATGCCGGAGGCCATTTCGGCGGTTCGCGCTTCACTCAACAATGAGCTGCAACGCGGTTTGAATGTCGCGATGGGTTCCGCTTGCGCCACAATCGGTTTGACAATACCGGCGGTCGCAGCCGCCAGCCTGCTGACGGGCAGAGGGTTAACCCTGGGGCTTCCAGCGACTGACACAGTGCTTTTGATTTTAGCGCTCTTCATATGCAATGTGAGCTTTAGTACTGAAAGAACAACATTCTTGACGGGCGCTGTCCATATCGTGGTATTTATTACATACATATTTCTTATATTTGTGCCATGAACTCTGGCTCAGGTTGGCGCTTGAGGGCTGGCTCGCGCTGCGGCTGGGCAATGGCCGACGTCGGCTGTAAACCCCGATTGGCATCCAACATCGGTGGGGCGTCCACGCCGCCATGGCGCTGCATCGTCGAAATGAGCAGATGGTCGAGGGCACAGAATTCGTCCAGGGTGATCGGTCCCTTGCCGCGCGGATGGCCGTGCCCCTGGGCGGTGACGAATTCCTCTTCGAACAGTTTCTGCCTGATCAGGCCACTCGAACGTCTTCCGCGGCTCCGATGAAGAGATCGATGTCGCCCTGCTCCAGGTGCTCGACGATCCTCGGCTTGTCGGGCACCGTAAAGGCGACCTTTGCGTTGGGAGCTTGGGATTTGAACCGCGGAATGAGGTCCGGAGCCAGGATCGCTGCCGGATTGTCCGTTGCGGCAATGCGATAGACACGTTTGCTTGTGGCGGGGTCGAACAGATGAGCAGTATTCACGAAATCGCTCAACCGAGCAGCCGGACGAGTTCGGGCTCAAGTGCCAGGGTCGTTCAGCAATTGACGCAGCCGCGTCAGGCGGGCCGACAAGGCCGATTGGGTAATGTTCAATCTCGACGCCGCATGGGTGACGTTCTGGTGCTTCAACAGCGCATCGAGTGTCAGCAGCAAGCCAACGTCGAAATCCGATAGCCGTTTTGTCAATGGGACCTCGAACCAGCAGGCGCTATTCAATCGGTAGCGCTCTCTAGCACGGTTCCGGAGATTGAAGGACAATGGCTTCGAAGTTTACTGCCGCCTATGGCGATTTTGCGACAGGTGCTGCTCCTCGCCACAACGCGGCCCGACCGTTCCAGATGGCACGACTGTTTCCAGCCAGAGGTCCTAACGACGATCGGCCCGCATCTCCGTCGACTTCGGCGCCGTGCCGGGTTCTTGAACGAGCGGTCCGAGCAGCACTTCTCCGAACAGTGGCTGGTAGCGGCGGCGCACGGCCGGGTCTTCCTTGAAGGACAGTGCGTACTGGCCGATCTGGTGGAAATAGGTGATGCGCGCCCGCACGATGCTCTCGTCTTCCGAATAGCCCATGGCGCGGAACGCCCGGATGAGCAGCGCGATGCGCAGATCGTCGATGTCCTTGACTTCCTGAGCGAGCTTTTTCGATGTCCGTGACCAATCGCGAACAGCCAGGTCAAGCAGCGGGCTGAAAGGGGCTTCATCCACCCAGACATGCACGATGTCGGTGAAGAACTGCAGGCCGTCTATGTCGTGGATCTCGCGCATCGCCCAGAACGGCGCGCAATTGCTGTTTCGCCATTCCTGCAAGAGGCCGCCGCGAAGGTCCGCCAGGCTGGCAAAATGGAAATAGAAGCTGCCCCGCGTGACCTTCAACTGCTGCGCCAGGCGGTCGATCTTGACCTCGCCGATGCCGCGCTTTTCCAGCACCTTGCGCGCCGCCGCAATCCAGGCCTCACGGCTGAGCGTCTGCCGCGCCGCTTTTGATCGCACCGCCGGTCGAGGCGGTCGTTTCGTTTTCGCCAGCACGCCTTTCCCGTTCATGAAATTCGAGACCTTCGTCGCCGCGCGCAACGCGCATGGCCGATTCGCCTATCGAACCGCCCCGTGACTGCTTCGCAATTCTCCGTGTCACCGTCTATCGCCGGATACGCATTTTCAGGGCAGTGCACTGATCCGCTCCAGCATCAGCGTGAAGAACGGCGCCGGATCGATCCGGCGCAGGACATTGCAGTTCTTGCGGCGGCCGGTGACGTGCCACCAGTCGACGACGGTCATGCCTATGGTTTCGGGCGAGACGATATCGACCGTCACGGCGCACTGGCGCTGCTCGTAGATCCCCGGGGCCAGAAGGTAACCGGTGACGCACGCATCGTGGATGGGACGCGCCGCCGTCGCGAATTTGTGGGTGCCGTATTGGCGATAGAAGTCGGCCATGTTGGCGGCCTCGATCGCCGCGCGACTGCCGGTGGCGCGCAGGGCGTCGAGCCATTCAGGCGTCATCAGGGCAGTGTAGGTGCAGTCGATGCCGGCCATCGTCACCGGGACGCCGCTGTCGAACACTTTGTGCGCGGCATGCGGATCGACAAAGATGTTGAACTCCGCGGCAGGCGTGGCATTGCCGCCTTGAAAAAAGCCCCCGCCCATCAGCACGACTTCGCGCAGCCGAGGGACGATTTTCGGTTCCATGGTCATGGCCATGGCCAGGTTGGTCATCGGCCCGAGCGTGCAGACGGTCAACGCGCCTTCCGGCGCATCCATGATCGTGCGCACCAGGTAATTGACTGCGTGCTCGCTCTGCAGCGGTGTGACGGGTTCGGGCAGATCGGCGCCGTCGAGGCCCGTTTCGCCGTGAACATACTCGGCCGTGATCAGCTTGCGCACCATCGGCGCCGGGCAGCCGGCATAGACCGGCACATCGGGTCGTCCGGCAAGTTCCACGACCTTGAGCGCATTCTTCGACGTTAGGGCAAGCGGCACGTTGCCGCCGACTGTCGTGATGCCGACTACCTCGAGTTCGGCTGGCGAGCCTAGCGCGAAAAGGATCGCGAACGCGTCATCCTGACCTGGGTCGGTGTCGATGATTATCTTGCGTGGTGCCATTGTGCCGCGTTTTTCCCGTTGCGCTCGAAAGCCTATTGCTGAGGCGATTTGGATGTGTAGAAATACAGTACTGTATCTTATGTTCAAGAGAAGGTGTTCGAATGGACGCACGCGGCGACTTTTCCGAAATTCCGATCATCGATGTGTCGGCGCTCTATGGCGATGACCAGGAAGCGATCGCCGCGACGGCGGCGACACTGCGCCGCCATCTCGAGACGATCGGCTTCCTCTATGTCGTCGGGCATCCGATCCCGCGTGCCGACGTCGAAGCGGTTCGCGAAGCCAGCAAGCGCTTCTTCGCTCTGCCCGAGGAGCAGAAACTGGCGCTGAAGATCGACAGGAATTTCCGCGGCTACCTGCCCTTTGCCGGCTCGACGATCGTGACGTCGTCGGTGGCGACAGTAAGCAAGCCGAACCAGAGCGAATCGATCTTCTTCATGCACGAGGTCGAGGCCGACGACCCCAGGACATTGGCCGACAAGCCGCTGCAGGGTCCCAACCAGTGGCCGGACGAGGCAACGCTTGCTGGCTTCAGGCCAACGATTGAACGCTATGTCGATGAGATGAGCACACTGGCCCGCAAAATGGTCGGCGCCATCGCTCTTTCGCTTGGACTTCCGACCGACAGTCTCGACCGTTATTTCGATCAGCCGACAACCTTCCTGCGGTTGCTGCACTACCCGACGCAGCCGCATGAGGAGGGGCTATTCGGTTCGGCCCCTCACACCGATTACGGCTTCATTACACTGCTGGCGCAGGACAATGTCGGCGGCCTGGAAGTCAAGAACAAGGCGGGCGAATGGGTTCCCGCGCCTCCGGTCCCGGACTCCTTCGTGATGAATGTCGGCGACATCCTGGCGCGCTGGTCGAACGACCAGTTCGTCTCGACGCCGCATCGCGTCATCAACCGGTCGGGGCGCGAGCGCTATTCCCAGCCCTTCTTCTTCGACCCGTCCATGGATGAAACGATCGAGGCGCTGCCGGTCTGCGTGCCGGCCGGTAGCCAGCCGAAATATGAGCCGGTGCTCTACGGCGACTATCTGATGGAGCGCATCGACAAGAACTACCATTACCGCAAGAAAAAGGCTGCGGAAGCAGCCGGTACATAGACGGATCAATGCTTGGCTGCGGCGATGAGGACGCGAGGCCCTGATTGGAGAGCAGACTGCAGGAACCGTTGTAATCAAAAAAGGGGAACGAAAATGAGAGCACATTTACAGATGGCAGGTTTGGCGCTGGCCGCACTTGCCATAGCCTGGAGCGGACCTTCAGGCGCCGCCAAGGTGACGAAATCGGCCGAGGTTCAGCAGACCGGCATGCTGACCGTCGCCAACACGCTGGACTATGCGCCTTTCGAGTATCTCGACGCCGACGGCAAACAGACCGGGATTATCATAGAACTGGCCGGTGAGGTGGCCAAGCTGGTCGGCGCCAAGCTGGACGTGGCGCGCACACCTTTCCCCTCGATGATACCGGGCCTGGCGGCCGGCCGTTTCAAGGTCGCTTGGGAGACTTTCTCCGCCACGCCGGAGCGGCTCAAGCAGGTCGATTTCGTCATGTTCCTGAAGGCCGGCCTGGCTGTTTCGACGTCGCCGGACAAGAAGGCGAGTTTCAGCGGCGACACCCCGCTCTGCGGCAAGCGGATCGGCGTTTCGGCAGGCAGCGCATCGGATTTCCTGGTCGACAAGCTGAGCACGGATTGCACCGGCAAGGGCCAGGCAGCCATCGAAAAATCGGTCTTCAACTCGTCGACGGATATCGTCCAGGCGGTGCTGTCCGACCGCGTCGACGCCCGCATGGACGATGCGACCGCCTCGAGCTATTTCGAGGTCACCAGCAAGGGCCAGCTCGTGGTGCTGCCGACCCTCTATGAAGTCGCGCCGCTCGGCATGGCGATCGCCAAGGACGACAAGGAGACCGCCGATATGATGGTGGGCGCACTCTCCGAGCTGTTCAAGAACGGCACCTACAAGGCTATTCTCGACAAATACGGCATGGGCGCCTACGCGATCAAGGAGCCCTATTTCGTCGGCAGCATGGAGGCGTTGCGCGCCGACTGACAAAGTTTTGTCCAGTCGGACGCACTTTGTTCTAAAACTTTGATCATGCTTTCCGAAATCATTTGGGGCTGATGCGATAGCGGTTGTCGGCGTCCGGTCTCGTGCCGGGCGCCGCTTCCGGATCAAGACCAGGAGAAGCAGCGATGGGCGCGGCCCACCCAAACGAGATACGCATCGAGCCGGGCGTCGCCGAGGCGGTTTCGCGCCTGACCGTCATGCCGCAGCGCCGCTACGGCATCTGGGTCGGCACGGCGCTGGCCCTGCTGGTGGCATTCCTGATCATCCGGGCCTTCGCCAGCAACCCTGCCTTTGCCTGGCCTACGGTGGTGAGTTACCTCCTGCATCCCTCTGTCATGCGCGGCCTTGGCAACACCTTGATGCTCACCGCGGTGATCATGATATTGGCGATCGTTGTCGGCACGGTCATCGCCATCATGCGCGTGTCGCCAAGCCCGGTGCTGCGTGCCTTCGCGGGTCTGTACGTCTGGTTTTTCCGTGGCGTACCGGCCCTGATACAGCTGATCTTCTGGTTCAACCTGTCGCTGCTGGTGCGCGAAGTCTCGTTGACCATCCCCTTTGTCGGCACGCTGTTTTCCGTGCGCACCAATGATTTCATGACTCCGTTCTTCTCTGCCGTCGTCGCCCTTTCCCTGTGCGAGGCGGGCTACATGGCCGAGATCATCCGGGCCGGCATCAAGTCGGTGCCGTCGGGCCAGGCTGAGGCGGCGAGCGCGCTTGGCATGCCGTACCGCATGATCCTGAAGCGCATCACGCTGCCGCAGGCGATGCGCTTCGTACTGCCGCCAACCGGCAATGAGGCCATTAACCTCCTGAAGATGACGTCGCTGGTGACATTCATCGCCGTCGACGACCTGTTCTATTCGGCGCAGAGCATCTATGCGCGCACCTTCGAGACGATCCCGCTTCTGATCGTGGTCGCCTTCTGGTATCTCGCGGTAGTCAGCATCATGTCGGTGGGACAGCATTTCCTCGAGCGACATTTCGGTCGCAGCGATACGCGCCGCGATGCCGTGACGATGCGCTTCCTGCGCAACATCATCAGCCTGCGTGGCATTTCCCGATGAGCGACGTGAAGGACGAAAATCGCGCCCGCTTCGGCGTCCCAGCCGACTCCATGGTTTTCGCGCGCGGCGTGCGCAAATCCTATGGTCCGCTCGAGGTTCTCAAGGGTGTCGATCTCGACGTACCCGTCGGATCGGTCGCCTGCATCATCGGCCCTTCGGGTTCCGGCAAGAGCACATTCCTGCGCTGCATCAACCATCTCGAGAAGCTCAGCGCCGGCATCCTGCTCGTCGACAGTCAGTTCGTCGGCTACGACCTTAGGGACGACAAGCTCTACGAGGTCAAGGACGACCTGCTTTGCCGGCGGCGCGCCGAGACCGGCATGCTGTTTCAGTCGTTCAACCTGTTCTCCCACATGACCGTGATGGAGAATTTGATTGAGGCGCCGACGCAGGTTCGGCGCATCCCCCCGGACGAGGCAAAGGCCGAAGCGGAGATTCTGCTTCGGCGCGTCGGTCTCCTGGACAAGGTCGACCGGTATCCGAGGGAACTGTCCGGCGGCCAGCAGCAGCGTGTCGCCATCGCGCGCGCGATGGCGATGAAGCCGAAAGTCCTGCTCTTCGATGAGCCGACATCGGCGCTCGACCCCGAACTCGTTGGCGAGGTGCTGCAGGTCATGCGCGATCTGGCCGAAAGCGGCATGACGATGGTCGTGGTCACCCACGAGGTAGGCTTCGCCCGCGAGATCGGCGATCAGCTGGTTTTCATGGATGGCGGTGTGATCATCGAACGCGGCGCTCCGCGCGAGATGATTGCCAATCCGGTATCGCCCCGAACCCGCGAGTTCCTGTCGCGGGTGCTTTGACGGCAAGAGAATCCACCCAAGAGAAGATCCACAAAAAAAGCGCGGGCCATGGCCCGCGCCTTCGCATATTCAGCCTTCCAAAGAGCTCAGTCCTTCTCGAAGATGCGCGCCTTGGCGACGACGCCGGCAATGGCGCCGCCGATCAACGGTGCCACGATGAACAGCCAGAGCTGGCCGATCGCCGCAGTTCCCGAAAACAGTGCCGGACCGATCGAGCGGGCCGGGTTGAGCGACGTGCCGGTCACCGGGATGATGGCGAAGTGCAGCCCTGCCAGCGTCAGGCCGATGACCAGTCCGGCGAACGCCGTCGAGTGCTTTTCGGCCGTGACGCCAAGGATCACGGTGACGAAGGTGAAGGTGCCGATCACTTCCCACAGGAAGGCCGAACTGACACCCCATTTCGTCACATCCCAGCCATTGGCGCCGAAGCCGGTGGTGTGTCCGCCAACCTGGCCGGAGACGATGATCCACAACGCCAGTGAAGCAAGGACGCCGCCGATGACCTGCGCGATCCAGTAGGGGATGACGTCCTTGGCCGGCAGCCGGCCGGCAAGGAAGACGCCGAGCGTCACCGCCGGATTGAGATGCGCGCCCGAAATGGGGCCGATCGCATAGGCCGCGGCGATGAGGCCGATGCCGAACGCCAGACCGATGCCTTCCTGGCCAAGCGGCAGCGCGCCGCCGAAGCCGCCCGTCACCACAGAAGCCGTACCGATGAACACCAATAGAAATGTGCCTAGAACTTCCGCCAGATAAGTCTTCATTGCCCTCTCCTCGTGTCGATCCGCCGGTTCACCTTTTCGCGCCGCGAATCACAATCGGAAGAGTATTCGCAACCAGAAAAGTTGGAAAGCAGAGCGGTTGTGCCGGCCGACCTGCTTGTGCGCGCCGGTTGCGCGCTCTAGAGCAGGGCCGGAATAATTTTCTGCGTGACGGAACAAGACAATGCGACTGGGCGGAAGGCTGGCTGCGGCCATCGAAGTGCTGGAAGACATCGGCCGGCGCCACCGGCCGGTGGCGGACGCGCTGAAGGATTGGGGCCTGTCGCATCGCTTCGCCGGCGGCGGCGACCGTGCGGCCATCGGCAACATCGTCTATGACGCCTTGCGCCACAAGCGTTCCGCGGGCTGGCTGCTGGGGCAGGACACGCCGCGCGCCATTGGCTTCGGCGCCCTGCTGCTCGAATGGGGGCAGACGGCACAATCGCTCAACGACGCGCTGGATGGTGACAAGTTCGCACCGCCGCTGCTGACCGCCGCCGAGCTTCAGGCCATCGCCGACCGTCGGCTCGCCGATGCGCCGGACGCGGTGCGGGCGGATGTTCCCGATTGGTGCGGGCCGCTTTTCGAGCGAGCCTTCGGCCCAAGTTGGGCCGACGAGGGCGCCGCACTGGCGACGCGCCCGCCGCTCGACCTCAGGGTCAACACCTTGCAGGCCAACCGCGACAAGGTGCTGGCCGAACTGACGGGAACCGGCGCCAAACCCGCGGCAATCGCCCCGCACGGCATCCGCATTCCGCCGATCGACGGCGATGGCCGGCACCCGAATGTGCAGGCCGAACCGGCCTTCCAGAAGGGCTGGTTCGAGGTCCAGGACGAAGGCTCGCAGATCGCGGCCGCCCTTGCCGGGGCCGAAGCCGGCATGCAGGTGCTGGATTTCTGCGCCGGCGCCGGCGGCAAGACGCTGGCACTGTCGGCTTCGATGGAAAATCGTGGCCAGATCTTTGCCCACGATGCGGAGAAAGCACGGCTAGCGCCGATCTTCGACCGCATCCGTCGTTCGGAAAACCGCAATGTGCAGGTGGTCACCAAGCCCACGGAACTCGCGCCGCTCGGCAACCACATGGACATCGTGCTGGTCGACGCGCCCTGCACCGGCAGCGGCACGTGGCGGCGCCGCCCCGACGCCAAATGGCGGCTGACGCAGAGGCAGCTCGATACCCGCAAGGGCGAACAGTCGGCGATCCTCGATGCGGCCAAAGCCTATGTCAAACCGGGCGGCCTGCTGGTCTACATCACCTGCTCGGTGTTTGATGAGGAGAATGGCGAGCAGATCGCGGCCTTTCGGGACCGTAACAGCGGCTTTGTTCCCGTCGACCACCGCCAGCTCTGGGACAGCCGTTTTCCCGGCCATCCGGCAGCCGCGCGCATCGGCGCCAAAGGCGACATCTCGCTGTCGCCGGCGCTGAGCGGCACCGACGGGTTTTACTTCTGTGCGTTGCGCAGGTCGGCCTGAATCCGATCGGATGTCGCCAATTCCTGACGGATGCGTGGCGCCAGCAGGCAGGCCAGGTCGATTGTGCAGTGCAGCAAAAGCATTTGCCTGCCGTCCATGCCTCTGCAATAAGCTTATCCGCATAAAGGAAGGCAGCGGCCATGGCAGCAAAGATCGTACCCGCCCCGGACTATGAGGATCGCGTCAGGACCTCCTTCGCGCGCCAGAAGGCGATGGCCACGATCGGCGCCGAACTGACGCTGGTGACGCCCGGCATCATCGAGATTGAGATGCCCTATTCGGCGGCACTCACCCAACAGCACGGCTTCCTCCATGCCGGCGTCATTTCGACGGCGCTGGACTCGGCCTGCGGCTATGCCGCCTTTTCGCTGATGCCGGAAAATTCCGGCGTGCTGACCATCGAGTTCAAGGTCAACCTGCTGGCGCCGGGCAGGGGCGAGCGCTTCCTGTTCCGCGGCTCGGTGACCAAGCCAGGCCGCACCATCATCGTTGCCGACGGCCAGGCCTACGCCTTTGCCGCCGACGGCGAGGCCAAGCTGATCGCCACCATGACCGGAACGATGATGACGGTGGTCGGGCGTGATGGCATAGAAGGGTGAGTGGCCGGTTCGCCGCAGGCGAATTCATCGTGCCGGTGGCACGATGAAAGGCCACGGACGCCGGGAGCTGTCGGAGGCAGCGGGTCCCGGCGAGCGGCGGCGCAGATAAGCAGGTGATCGGGCGGAGAGGAGCAAATCATCATGACCGATAAAATTCGCCGCCTGTCGGGCAAGGACGTCCTCTTCGTCATGGCGGCGCAGGCCGAATACGGTCCGCATCTCAAGCAGCTGTTCACGCCATTGATGACAGGTGTCGGTCCGGTCGAGGCCGGCGTCAGGCTAGGCGCTGAACTCTCCTGGCTGAAGTCGCAAAAAACCCTGCCCGACCTCGTCGTGTCGCTCGGCTCAGCCGGCAGCCGGACGCTGGAGCAGACGGGAATCTACCAGGCGGTTTCGGTCAGCTACCGTGACATCGACGCTTCGCCGCTCGGCTTCGAGAAGGGTGCCACACCCTTCCTCGACCTGCCGGTGACCGTGCCATTGCCCTTCAAGATACCTGATATCAAGCAGGCGACGCTATCGACCGGCGGCGCGATCATCACCGGTGCGGCCTATGATGCTGTTAACGCCGACATGGTCGACATGGAGACCTTCGCCTGCCTGCGCGCCTGCCAGTTGTTCGACATTCCGCTGATCGGGCTGCGCGGCATTTCCGACGGGGCGGCGGATCTCAGGCATGTCGGCGACTGGACCGAATATCTTGAAGTCATCGATGGGAAGCTGGCGGAGGCCGTCATGCGGCTCGAACAGGCCATCGGTTCGGGCACGCTTCTGAAAGATTCGCCGCATGAAGACGCCAGACCGCTCTGAAACTCGCAACCCATTGCGTCGACTCATTTCTTTCTCTAAACGCTCGCCATGAAAACAGCCAATCATCCCGATACCGTCCTGATTGTCGATTTCGGCAGCCAGTTCACCCAGCTCATCGCCCGCCGCATCCGCGAGGCCGGCGTGTTTTCCGAGATCGTGCCGTTCCAGTCGGCCGAAGCGGCATTCAAGCGCATCAATCCGAAAGCCGTGATCCTGTCCGGCGGCCCGGCTTCGACCGGCGATATAGGCAGTCCGCGCGCGCCGCAGATCGTCTTCGACGCCGGCGTGCCGGTGCTCGGCATCTGTTACGGCCAGATGGCCATGTGCGTGCAGATGGGCGGCGTCGCCGAAAGCTCCGACCATCGCGAATTCGGCCGCGCCTTCGTCGAGATCCAGAAGGACAGCCCGCTGTTCGAGGGCCTGTGGGCGCCCGGCCAGCGCCACCAGGTGTGGATGAGCCATGGCGACCGCGTCATCTCCTTGCCCGACGGCTTCGAGGTGTTCGGCAAATCGGAGGGCTCGCCCTTCGCCATCTTCGGCAACATCGAGCGCAAGATGTACGGCATCATGTTCCACCCCGAGGTGGTGCATACGCCCGACGGTGCCCGGCTGCTCAGGAACTTCGTCCACAACATCGCCGGCATCGAGGGCGACTGGACCATGCGCGCCTACCGCGAGCACGCGGTCGAGGCGATCCGCAAGCAGGTCGGCAAGGGCAAGGTCATCTGCGCGCTGTCGGGCGGCGTCGATTCCTCCGTTGCCGCGCTGTTGATCCACGAAGCGGTCGGCGACCAGCTGACCTGCATCCTTGTCGACCACGGCCTGATGCGCAAGGACGAGGCCGCGGGCGTGGTGGCGATGTTCCGTGAGCACTACAATTTGCCGCTCATTCTGGTCAACGCGTCGGACCGTTTCATCGACGCCCTCGAGGGCGAGTCGGATCCGGAGAAAAAACGCAAGACCATAGGCCGGCTGTTCATCGAGGTGTTCGAGGAAGAGGCCAAGAAACTCGGCGGCGCCGAATTCCTGGCGCAAGGCACGCTCTATCCCGACGTGATCGAAAGTGTCTCCTTCACCGGCGGCCCGTCGGTGACGATCAAGTCGCACCACAATGTCGGCGGCCTGCCGGCGCGCATGAACATGCAGCTGGTCGAGCCGCTGCGCGAGCTGTTCAAGGACGAGGTCAGGGCGCTGGGCAAGGAGCTTGGCCTGCCCGAGAGTTTCATCGGACGCCATCCATTCCCCGGCCCGGGCCTCGCCATCCGCTGCCCCGGCGGCATCACCCGCGAAAAGCTGGAGATCCTGCGCGAAGCCGACGCCATCTATCTTGACGAGATCCGCAAAGCCGGCCTCTACGATGCCATCTGGCAGGCATTCGCCGTGCTGCTGCCGGTGCAGACGGTCGGCGTGATGGGCGACGGCCGCACCTACGAGTTCGTCTGCGCGCTGCGTGCCGTCACCTCGGTCGACGGCATGACGGCGGATTTCTACCACTACGACATGGCCTTCCTGGGGGCTGCTGCCACCCGCATCATCAACGAAGTCCGCGGCATCAACCGCGTCGTCTACGACGTGACGTCGAAGCCGCCCGGAACAATCGAGTGGGAGTAGGAGGATTAGGCGGCGATGGTGTGTTGTCGCCTCCGCTGGAGTTAGCGCTGATTGCCTGACAGCACTCAAACGTGATCGGGCACGAATGTAAAGCATCGTCGGAGCCGTTTAGAGCCTTGGCATATGACGTGCAATACGCGGGTTTGAGCGAGCGACGATGGCTCGGCTGAAAGTTGGCTCGAACGTACTTTGCGGACCGCAAGGGGCGATAACTTCTGGCAACCGATTCGGCATCGGGCAGCGCGTTGGCTGTTTCCAGGAACATCCTTGACTGGATTGCGTTTCCTATTCCGGACCTTTCCAAAACAGGGAGAACGGTGTCATGGACTGGAACCGCGTGGAAGGAAACTGGAAACAGGTGAAAGGCAAGGTCAAGGAGCAGTGGGGCAAACTCACCGATGACGACCTTGACCGCATCGCCGGCAAGCGCGATCAACTCGAAGGCAAGATCCAGGAGCGTTACGGCATCGAAAAGGACCGCGTGCGGCGCGATGTCGACGATTGGTACGGGCGGCAGGGTTGGTAGGCATGTGAGCCCCGGCTGTGGCCATTCCAGGACGCGGCCCAACAGTCCGGCAGGACCATGCGGGCGCTGAGCCTTGTCGTCGGTTGAGTTTTGCAGCAAGGATTTCGTACTGTGGCTGAAAATATCTCTCGCAAGCAGGAGCAACGGGGGACAAGAAGAATTGTCACGTGGGCGATCGCAGTTATCGCCGTGATTTTTCTTGCTCTACTGGCTATATTCGTGTTCGGCCCGTTGCTATGACTTTCATGGCGATGATTGAGCTGTCTCCGATCCGGGGATGATCGGGCATTGGTCGGGGACGCGGGCAGCGGCCACCAGTGAGCAACTATGCTTCAGGCGAGGGCATGCGGCCAGCGCTGCTTCCGCGGCCGGACGACGCCAAGGCGGCGCACCTATATCGACCGCCGTCGCGCGGCTAGCCGGTCTGCAGTGCCGGCACAAAAACCTGTTTCACAAGAATTTTGCTGAACACGATTTCGCCGGGAACATATCAGGAAAGGATTGGTTTGGTGGCGGTACACCCAACCAGGAGATCTACCATGATCGTCAAACTTCTGTCCGCCGCTGTGCTCGCGCTCACATTGGCCACATCGGCAGTGGCACAGTCGAACAGTTCCGGCTCCAACAGCGGTTCGGGCTCGAACGACGGCACCGGGGCTACGTCTGGAAATACCGGCGGCAACAGCGGCACAGGCTCTGGAACGTCCGTGAATCCTTCCGATCCGAGCACTACAAATTCGACAAATTCCACAACGAAATCAGGTGGCATGACTGACCGCTGCAAAGATTCGGCAGGCAATGACATCGACAACAACACCGCGACCGGCACGACAACATCGAATGTGCAGAACTGTAATAAATGACCCGGCTCCTCAATCCGTTGCCGGACCAGTGCTTCGGCAGCGCATTGAGCGCTGAGAGCGGTAAGCGCAGATGAACCGGCAGGCCGCCAAGCAAGCGCCGCCCCAATTCTGGTGGTTGGCAGGAGCATCGGCGGCTGTCGTCATCGGTTTTGCCGTCTTCGCCAGCGGATCGGTTCGCAGCAACAGTCTGCGAGAAACCACGCTTGTGCAGGCGATCGGCGGCGACCCTCAACGAGCCGTCCCGGCCATGATCCGCAACGGCTGTGGCGGATGTCACGAAATCCCGGGGGTGCCCGGCGCCCGTGGTACCGTCGGTCCCTCCCTGCAGGGCGTCGTCGAAAGAGGATATATCGGGGCATCGCGAGCCAGCCCGGATGCGATGATGCGCTGGATCAGCAGAGCGCGGGACGTAGACCCGAACACGGCCATGCCCAATACAAATCTGTCGCCTCAAGAGGCGCGCGACATCACCGCCTATCTCTATGCGCGGACATGAGGCGCACTGAACTGGTCCGACGGCGCAGGCGCCTTGCCAGCAGAAGCAGCAGCCCAAGCATCAACACGGCGGCGCACGCCACAAGTGATTGAGCCGCCAGAACCATGATTGTCTGGCCTGTTGTCGAGCCGGCTCGCATCTGGCGTATATCGGCCGCGGTAACGCTGACGTCGGGATTTCCGAACCGAGCGGTGACGTAATTTGCAAGGGCTGCCACCTGGCCATCGTCCAGCCAGCCGCCGAAGGCCGTCATCGATTTACGCCCCGCCACGTCGCCAGCTTTGACGCCTTCTAGGATGGTCATGGCGACATCCTCGGGCGTGGCCGCGCCGGGGGTGCTGTTGCGGGTCAAGGACGGATAGGATCCGTCTGACGATCCGCCTCCGTTCGCCCCATGGCACGTCGAACAGAGCGATCGATAGAGATCATCGCCGGCTGCGGTCCCGCTGCCTTGCGTCATCCCTTCGGTTCCAGCATCGCCGTCGGCCGTGGCCGCGTTACCCCATGAGAAACGCGGCTGCTTTTCGTCTCCCGATTGGGCGGGCACGTCCCTGAGATAAGCGACGATGGCCTGGATATCGTCATCGGAAAGATGTTGCAGGCTGTTCATGACCGTTTCCGCCATCGGCCCGCCCGCATAAGCCTTCCCGGGAACGGCGCCGGTTTTGAGAAATCGAGACAGCTCTTCGTTGCTCCAGCCGCCGACGCCTGCGATCTTGTCGCTGGTGATGTTGAAGGCCTGCCAGATGCCGGCGGTGCCGCCGGCAAGCTTGTGGTCTTCATCCATGCCGAACGTCGCATTCCTTGGCGTGTGGCAGGCACCGCAGTGGCCGAGCACCTCGACCAGGTAGGCTCCCCTGTTCCATGCGGCGGTCCGGTTCCGATCGGGCGTGAAACTGCCGGTATGCAGGTTCGCGAGCTTCCACAGCGCAACTGTCCAGCGCTGGTTGAATGGAAAAGGCAGGATGTTTCGCGGCTGCGGCTGCGAGATCGGCGGCTGCGCCAGGAGGTAGGTCCGGATCGCAAGCACGTCCTCGCGGCTCATCGCGGCGAAGCTGTCATAGGGCATGGCGGGATAGAGATCGGCTCCGTCGCGCCTGATACCTTTCCGCACGGCCCGCACGAACTCGTCCGCGGAGTAGCGTCCAATGCCCGTGTCAGGATCAGGTGTGATGTTGGTCGAGTATACGTCGCCGAAGGGTGTCGGCACGCGATAGCCTCCAGCGAACGGGCGGCTCGGATTGGACGTGTGGCAGCCGATGCAGTCGGCCGCTCGGGTAAGGTATTCACCCTTCTGGATTTCGCTCGCCCGCAGCTCAGTGCAAAGCGCCAACGATGCCAAGACGAGCGCGACCGCCCGGGAGGTGACGGCCGGGAATGGAATGCCCGCGCCAGGCCAAGGCGCGCACCGGCGGACGGCCAATCTCCGGGTCTTTGACCTCGTCACAGTTCGCACCCGCTGAAGATCAGCCCTGCCATCAGTTGCGCCAGCAAGATGAGCGTGAACAGCACCCCGATGCCCACGGAAGTCCTTGCAAGGAATGCGCGCGTGCGCGCCTTCAGGGGCGGAACCGTACCATGTCCACGGTCATGAACGGCGTGCCACGACAGCAGCGCGCCTGCCAGGGCGACAGCGGCGCCTGTCAACGAGAACAAGGCAGTGGGACGAAAGCCGGCATGGCATTGCCAGGATGCAATCGAATAATCGAGCTGCAGCGTTATTGCCCACGCAACTGGTCCGCTGACCAGGCCTGCCCAGGAAACGCCGGTACGGATCGCCTGCATCTCACATCCTCGGAGCCCAATAGATAACAAGATAGAGCACGACCCATGAGACGACGACGAAGTCCCAGTAGAAGGCGTTGTCCGAGACGTCGCTGAAGCGGCGGCCTGCCTTGCCTTTTTGCGTGAACATGAGAACCGCCAGGACGATCGTGTCGCCGACATCGGTAAGGAGATGCGTCGTATGCAGCCCGAGCAGGAACCAGACGATCGATCCGTAAGCGTTCTGATCCCAGGAAATCCGCAGAGCCGGAAATTCCCAGATGCGAACGATCAGCGGAAGAATGCCGACGATCGACATGACGACCATGCCAAGGCGAACTTTCGCCAGGTCCTGGCGACGTGCCCAAACCTCGATCATGTGGTTGGGCACGACGCTCGCAACCAGAATAACCAGTACTGCCGTCCCCGGCAGCAGATCTGGCGCAGGGGCCCCAATGGGCCAATGCCGGGCCAGCACGGCCAGATAGAAGTAAGTGCCTATCGCCAAGGCAAAACCGGTTGCCTCGAGGGCAATGAAGGCAAGGGTTCCCCACCACATCGGGCTCGCTGACCCGAAATCGTATGTGGGCAGGTGACTGACGTCGGCGACGGGGCGGTGCCTCATTCCTCGTCCTCCGGTTCGCCTTTCGGCCAGAACCAGCAGATGAAGCCGATCGAAACCGGGATCGCTCCCCAGACCACCGCCCACGGCGTGTATATCGAACCGAGAAATGCGCCGCCGACTGCGATGGCCGACAGCAACGGCCAGATCGAGTTGTCAGCCGATGGTACCCTTACTTGCGGCATCGCATCGGCGACCGTGCCGGCGAGCACCTCGCGGGCGTCGACACGCAGACCTTCGACCACTGGGAGCACATCGGGCTCGGCCCAAAGCGGTTCGCGGTGAGTTACCACGGGCAGCCGCGAAAAATCGTAGGAGGGCGGCGGCGACGTCGTCGCCCATTCGAGCGTGCTCGCGCCCCAGGGATTGTCTCCTGCAATGCGGCCGTTGCGGAGGCTGAGAAAGAGATTCAGGAAGAAAAGCGCGAAGCCCGCGAACACCACCAGCGAAGAGAGGCTGATGAAGAGGTTCATCTCGCCCCAGCCGCTCGCCGGCGGATACGTATAAACGCGGCGCGGCATGCCTTGCAGACCGAGAATATGCATGGGGAAGAAGGTGAGATTGAACCCAAGGAAGACGAGCCAGAAATTCCAGCGGCCGAGCCTCTCGGACAGCATGCGTCCGGTGATCTTGGGAAACCAGTAATAAACGGCGCCGAGCAGGGGGAAGACGGCGCCCCCGACCAGCACATAATGGAAATGGGCAACCACGAAATAGGTGTCGTGCACCTGCAGGTCGAGCGGCACCGAGGCGACCATGACGCCGGTCAGGCCGCCGATCACAAAGGTGAAGATGAAGCCGAGAACGAAAAGCATGGGCGTGGCGAAGATCGGCCGGCCGCCCCAGATCGTCGCAATCCAGCAGAAGATCTGAACGCCGCTCGGAATGGCGATCATCATCGAGGAAGCGGTGAAGAAGCTCTCGCCGAGTTGCGGCAGGCCGGTAGCGAACATGTGGTGCACCCACAGGCCGAAGGAAAGAAAACCGATCGCGATCAACGACAGCACGATCCCGAGATAGCCGAACACCGGGCGGCGAACGAAGGTCGGCAGGATCGCGGAAACGAAGCCGGTCGCCGGAATGAAGATGATATAGACCTCGGGATGGCCGAAGAACCAGAACAGATGCTGCCACAGCAGTGCATCGCCGCCTGCTGCGGGGTCGAAAAATTTTGTGCCGACCAGGCGGTCGAGGATCAGCATTGTGCTCGAGACCATCACGGCCGGCATGGCGAACAGGATGACGAAAGCCGTAACGAGGACGGACCAGACATAGAGCGGGATGCGGTCGAGCGACATGCCGGGGGCACGTTGTTTGAAAACTGTCGCGATGATCTCGACCGCTACCGCGAGGGCGGACACTTCGGTGTAGGTCACCATCTGCGCCCAGAAATCGGGGCGCTTGCCGATGCCATATTCGGGTCCGGCGAGCGGCACATAGGAAAACCAGCCGGCATCCGCACCGGTTTCGAAGGCGAAGGCGATCCAGATCATCAGCCCGCCGGAAAGATAGACCCAGTAGCTGAATGCATTGAGCCGCGGAAAAGCGACATTGCGAGTGCCGATCATCAGCGGCACCAGGTAAATGGCGAAAGCTTCCATCACCGGCACGGCAAACAGAAACATCATCGTCGTGCCGTGCATGGTGAACAGCTGGTTGTAGAGATCGGGACCGACATGGCCGGCCTCAGGCTGGGCAAGCTGGAAGCGCATGGCGAGCGCTGACAGACCCGCAAGGATGAGAAACAGGAAAGCCGTCACGATATAGCGCCGTCCGATCAGCTTGTGATCGACCGTGACCAGCCAGCCGTAGAAGCCTTTCGGCGTTCGCCAGGCATGCGCCAGAAAGGCGCGCAGTCTCACCTCTTCGAGACCGGTGTCACGGATGCCTTTCAGGGCCTCCTGAGTGTGCTCGGCCGGCTTTCCCGCAAGGCCACTCATTCGAGGCTTCCGAGATAGGTGACGACCGCGTTGAAATCGTCGGCGCTAAGGGCAATGCGCGGCATCTTGGCGCCGGGCTTTATCGACTGTGGATCGGCGATCCAGGCGGCGAGCGCGCCAGGGGTCATGGCGAGCGTATCCGCGGCCAGTGCGCGTCGGCTGGCGAGATGAGTTAGGTCAGGTCCCACCGTTCCGCTGGCAGGCGTGCCTCTTATCGTGTGGCAGAGCGCACAGCCGGTGGACAGAAATGCCTGTTGGCCGCGGCGCTCTTCGTCGCCGCCAGGCGCGGATGCGACGGCGTTTTGCCTGGATTGCCATGCTTCGAACGCTTCGCGGCTTTCCGCGATGACGGTGATGGCCATATGGGCGTGCTGATAGCCGCAGAATTCGGCACACTGGCCACGATAGATGCCGGGCTTATCGGCGATGAGTGTGAGCTCACTCGGCCGGCCCGGAATGAGATCGCGCTTGCCGGCAAGGTTCGGCACCCAGAAGCTATGAATGACATCGAGCGAATCGAGTTCGACCTTGACCGGTTCGCCAACCGGGACATGGATTTCATTTGCCGTGACGATCGATTGGGACCGATCATCTCCGGGATACCGGACCTCCCACCACCATTGGTGCCCGGTGATGCGCACGGCAAGCGTTTCCGTTCCACTCAGCGAAGCAATGGATTTGCCGGCGAAAAAACTCGCTATCGTCATCATGATGAGCACCAGAACGGTCAACGCAATGGCGCTGCCGACAGCGCGGGTAAATCGGCGCTCCTGACGAGAATCGATCTCGAGCGGCGAGCGCGTTGTCTCGGACAGGCGACGACGCAAAAGCGCTGCCGCCAGGATCAACATGACAAGCAGCCACGTGGCCACTGCGATTGCGCTGAAGGACCAGATCAGATCAAGGATTCTCCGGGCATTCGCACCGTGTGCATGGAGGGCCGATTGCCTGTCGCCGCATCCTGCCAAGGCCAATATCGGCGCTGCGCTGATCGCCCTCAAACGCCGTTGCGCGGCCGTTCCCTGAACGGTGCCAGGCAAGATTTGCCTAGGACATGTGGGGGCAAGCGACATTCGCGGTCGTGTCAGCCTGCGAGAGCTGGCCAACGGACTCATGCACCTCGCCATGAAGGATCCACCATCGTTGCCAAGGCCATAACGCGGCTGACTGAAAAAGGATGCTTGGCAACACCGCCCGGCTGAAAACCGACGCGAAGCGGTGCGGGTTAGACGATGCGCAACTGCTGGAAAGCCTGTTGCCGCCGACTGCTCGTTTGAATCCAGAAAGCGACCAGGAGCAGTGCGGCTCCGCCATAGATCAGGCCGGCGGGAATCCACATGATCAAGCCTGCAAGTTGCTGGTCCTCGAGCGGGTTGAGCCCCCATAAATCCGAGCCGATCGCATTATCCGGATACCACAGCCTGGGCGAGACGACGAGCAACACCCCGAGCAGCCCGGTGTGGAGGGAGGTGAAGAAAAGATGCATCACGGCATTGCCGCAAGCCTGCTCGCGGCCAAGGCGAGGCAGCAGCACCCACCAGAACAAAAGCCCGCTACCGAGGAAACTCGCGTGCTGGGCATAATGCAGGAAGCCCTGCTGGAGGGCAGCCTCGAACAGCGCCGGGACATGCCAGATCCATATCGCGGCTCCGTGCAGGACGGTCGCGACCACAGGACGGCTGATGAACGCCCAGACCGCCCGAAGCGCATTTGCATGTCCGGCCGCTCCGAATATCTGGCGCAGCTGTACCGGCAAGGCCCAAATCATCGCCGCCGTCGGGCGGGAGGCAACCAGCAGAGGCGCTGCGACCGCCATCAGCAATTCGTGCTCGATCATGTGCGCCGCAAACACATGTTCGCCCAATGCATGGATCGGGCTTACAAGGGCGAACGCCAGGACGGACCAGCCGGCAGCAAACAGCAAGGCCTGCCGGGATCGCAAGCGACGTCCACGTCCGCTCCGTCGCCACAGCCGGCCAGCGCCGGCAACATACAGCAAAAGGATTGCCGCCAGTGGCAATGTGATGGGTAGCGCCAGAGTCCAACCAGCCTGCGGAGCGCCGTTGCCATAGCAAATCGAGGTCGAAAAGAGCGCGTCGAAGCTCATGATCCGCATCCGTCACCCGGAAGAGCGCGGGTTCATCTGGAAAGATTCAGAATGAAGCCACTGAGGCGCGCTGTTCCACCTCCCTGCGCCGCCTCTAGGCATCCATCATCGATTTCGCCGGCTCACGGGCGATATTTTCTTCTATGCGTTCGTGTCCCGGCGTCCGCGGCAGGGCCTGGCGGAAGTTCTTGGCGTAGTCTGCCGGCATTTTGGGCGGCATCAGCGGCTCATAGGCATCTACCAGCGCTTCGATCACGACAGGGCCTTGCGTGGCGAAAGCCTGGTCGAGAACCGTCTCGATCTGATCGGGCCGCTCGATGCGAAAACCCTTTGCGCCCATTGCTTCTGCCGCCTTGGCAAAATCGATCGGCTGCAGTTCGCAACCGAATTGCGGGTTGCCCAGAAACATCATCTGCTCCCAGGCGATCTGATTGAGCATGTTGTTCTTGATCACCAGAACCTTCAGCGGGATCTTGTAGCGCACCGCCGTCGAGAATTCGCCGAGCTGCATGGCAAAGCCGCCATCGCCGACGATAGCGGCGACCGGTCGACCGGGAAAAGCTATGCCGGCAGCGATGGCGTAGGCCAGACCGCACGCCATCGACGCCAGCGATCCGGACACCCCGAATGCCTGGCCGCTGCGAAGATCGACATGGCGGGCGGCCAGCTCCGTATTCTGACCGGAATCCGTGGCCAGCACTGTGTCGTCGGCCAATCTTTGTCCGAAAGCCCGGGCAATCGCTTGTGGCTTCAATGGTTGCGCCTGCATGTCTTCCGACTGCCGCATCATCTCGCGCCATTTTCTCATGGTCTCCTGGGAACGGCGCAGGAATTCATCCGAGGGCTTTTGCGTCAGGCGCTGGTTGAGCGCGCGCAATGTCTCTGCCGCGTCGCCGACAAGGCCGGCCTCGACCGGAAAGCGCAAGCCGATCCGTTGCGCATCGCAGTCGATCTGGACGCCACGGGCCTGTCCGGGCTTCGGGTAGTATTCGATGTAGGGAAAGGTCGAACCGATAATCAGCACTGCGTCACAGTTCTCCATCGCCTCTTGCGAAGCCAGGGTTCCAAGAATGCCGATCCCGCCGGTGGTGTAGGGATGGTCGTCCGGCAGCACCGCCTTGCCCAGCAAAGCCTTCGCGACAGGCGCCTGCAGCAGGCGCGCCGTGTGTTCGAGTTCGGCGGCCGCGCCGATGGCGCCGCGCCCGGCCAGGATCGCAACCCGCGAAGCGTCATTGAGAATGGCGGCGGCTTTGTCGAGCTCAACGTCCAGCGGTACGCTGTGACCGGCGAACATATCCTGCGGCGTGTGCGCCGGGCGATTGCGCTTGGAGCGCTTCGACGGATCACGCTCCTGCTCCTGGATGTCGCTGGCAATCGAAAGATGGGCGACGCCCTTGCGCGCCAGCGCGGTTCGACAGGCAAGGCTGGCGACGTTTTCCATATGCGCGGCGTCGGCAACATGGGCGTTATAAACGGAGACATCGTTGAACACGCGCGTCAGATCGACATCCTGTTGCGTGAACGTCTCGATCAGATCGTGGAACTGCATGCCCGTAATCGCCAGCACTGGAGCCTGGTCGAGCTTGGCGTCATAGAGGCCGGTCAGAAGATGTGTTCCGCCGGGGCCGGACGTCGCAAGGCACACGCCCAGCTTTCCTGTCCACTTGGCATACGCACATGCCATGAAGGCAGCCGACTCTTCATGCCGGACCTGAACGAAGGCAATTTTGTCGCGCCGCGTCCGCAACGCTTCCATGACCCCGTTTATGCCGTCTCCCGGCAAGCCGAACACCACCTCCACGTCCCAGGCGACGAGTGTGTCGATCAGAATTTCTGCTGCATTTGGCATGTCAGGGTAGCTCCGGGTGGATGGTGTCCGAACCGGTGAATCCCGAGTTGGTTCCTTCGTCGCAATAAATCGTGACAGGTTTCTGGGGCGATCTTCCTGGGGCGGTCTATTCGATCTGCTCGAACGTGCATTGCCGTGGCGCCTTGTCGGGGCGCCAGCGCAGCAGTTTGGTGCCATGGCGAAACCGATTGCCGGTGACGTGGTCGAACCGGACCTCCACCACCAGTTCAGGTTCCAAAGGCTCCCATTGTCCGCTGCGCTCCGTGCTCCAGCGGCTCGGGCCGCCGGGCGCCTTGCCGGTGAATCCGGGCTCTGACCGCAGCCCTTCCAGCCGGCGCGTGAGCGCTCCTCTGTCGGTCCTGGCGATGGTCGACGTGAAGCCGACGTGATCGAGCTTGCCGTCGTCATTGTAGAGGCCGAGGAGCAGTGAGCCGACCTCACGGCTACCCGCGAGATAGCGGAAACCGCCGACAACGCAATCGGCGGTGCGCCTCGGCTTTACCTTCACCATCGCACGTTCGCCGCACAGATAATGCTCGTCGAGCACTTTGGCCACGATGCCGTCGGTCGATGCATGGCCGGCCCCGTTCAGCCATCGAGCCGCCGTCGCTGCATCATAAGTGCACTTCGACAGGCGAAGATCCGGACTGTTCGAGGAGGTCACGAAGTCCTCGATCGCTCGCCGCCTTTCGACAAGTGGTTTGCCCGTGATGACCTCGCCGCCCGGCCTGGCAAGCATGTCGAAGAGGATCAGACTGGCAGGCGTCTGCGAACTCAGTTTGCGGATTCTGCTTTGTGCCGGGTGAAGACGCATCTGCAGCGCCTCGAAGGAAAGCTCACCGTCCACCTCGATGACAATCTCGCCGTCGATGACGAAATGCCCGCGCTTGAGGTCACGCAGGATCTCCGTGATTTCCGGAAAATAGCGGCCGAGCGGCTTGCCGGATTTGGCGCGCAGGTCAACGGTGTCGTCGCTCTTGAAAGCAAGGCAGCGGAATCCGTCCCATTTAGGCTCGTACTGCCAGCGGTTCCCATCCCTTGGGATTGCATCGGCAAGCCTGGCCTCCATCGGAGACGTATCCAGCGGGAGCGGGAAGGCGTTTATCGGCTCATGCACGGATCAGGCCTCCAAAACCGGTTCAGGAACGGCTCCGGCTTTTCAACTTCCAGGACAGCACCGCGTTCCATCTGACGGGTTCATGGCAGGTCCTTCGCGATGGACATTTTCATTTGCCGCCGGAACCCGGTGACGGCTGGCCGCTTTGATGTCATCGGCGGCGCGAAAGGAGATGCCCATCGACCTCTCATTGTGGACAGCTTTTGTCGGAACCGTCATTCTGATGCAGGTGCCGCCAGGCCCCGACAGCATGCTGGTGATGGCCCGCGGCATCGGACACGGGCGCGGCGTGGCGTTGTTCACGGTACTCGGCATGACGCTGGGCGCCGGACTGGTGCAGCTTCCGCTGATTGCATTCGGCCTGTCTTCGCTTGTCCACGCCTCGCCGGTGGCGTTCAATCTGCTTCGATGGGCCGGGGCGGCCTATATCATGTGGCTGGGTTTCCGGCTGCTGCTTTCAGCCTCGGCAACCATTCCCACAGGTGACATCAAGGCCCTGCGGCCGCTCGCCGCCGCCCGGGAAGGAATGATCGCCAATCTGAGCAATCCCTGGCCTTTGATGTTCATGGTTGCGTTCCTGCCGCAATTTGTCGACCCGCATAGGGGCTCCGTCACGTTGCAACTGGTGCTGCTTGGCGCAACACAGAAGATAACCGGTGTGCTGGTGCTGGGAGCCTGCGCCTTGGCATCGGGCGCGGTCGGCGCATGGGTCATGCGGCACCCTCGCGCAAGGCTTTGGCAGCAGCGGCTCGCCGGCTGTCTCATCATCGGCCTCGGCGTGCGGATGGTGATCGGCGGCAGTACGAGCCGCTGACTTCAAGAAATAGCTTTTGTGCCACGTCGCCTGAAGGACTGGCTTCGACACATGCATTCTCTTCTTCAGGCAAACGGAGCATTCGCTTTGACGTTCGGCTCCGCCGCCGTCGCGGGCCGGGACCGTGTCCAGGAACAAAAAACCTGACCGGAGGTTCGAATCTCGATCTCAATGCAGCTGCAACGCTTCATCGCCATGCGATTGGAATGTTCGTCATGATTTCTTGCGTGGCCCCGGTAAAGACGCGCCTTCAATGAACAAGCCGCCCGAGAATGCTGGCCAAAGGGAAAGCAGGCGAAAAGGGGGCGGCGTCGTTCGGGCGCTTGGGCTTGGCCTGATCACCGGCGCGGCCGATGATGACTGCTCGGCCATCGGTACCTACGCAAGCGCCGGAGCGCGGTTCGGCCCCGACCTGCTGTGGACGGCACCTGTCACGCTGCCGATGATGTATCTCGTCGTCTACCTTTCATCCAAACTTGGCCAGGTTTCGGGTCGCGGGCTTTTCCAGGTCATATCGGACTTCTATCCGCGTTGGCTGCTATGGTTCGTGCTGGTGGGCGTGCTGATCGGCAACACGATCGAGGCAGCCGCCGACCTTGGCGCCATGTCGGCGGCTATTGTGCTGTTCGTTCCGCTGCCTGCTCCGTTGGTCGTCACTGCCGTTGCGGTCGTCATTTTTGCCCTGCAGGTGCTCGGGTCGTACAAATTGATCCGAAATGTGTTCCGGTGGCTGGCTCTGGCTCTGCTTGCCTATGTGGTCTCCGCAGTGCTTGCCAAACCGGATGCCGCTTCCGTCCTGCGTGGCACGCTGTTGCCACAAATCGAGTTCAGCCGAGAGTACCTGTCCATCCTCGTCGCCATCGTCGGGACCACTCTCTCCGCATACCTTTACACGTGGCAGTCCAATCAGGAGGTGGAGGAGGAGATCGCCAAGGGTCGAACGAGCCTCGAAGAGCGCAAAGGCGCCACCGAGGGTGAACTGCGCCGATCCCGCCGCGATATCCTGATCGGCATGACGTTCTCCAATCTGATCATGTATTTTATCATCCTTTCGACCGGGTCGACGCTCTACAAGGCCGGACACACGCAGATCGAGACAGCGGCACAGGCGGCCGAAGCGCTGCGGCCGCTTGCCGGCGACGCTGCCGGCATTCTCTTTGCGGCCGGTGTAATTGGCGTCGGCTTCCTGGCCGTGCCGATCATGACCGCTGGCGCTGCTTTCGATTTCGCCCAGGCGATGGGATGGAAGAATAGCCTGCATGCCAAACCCCGGCAGGCTCCCAAATTCTACATCGCGATCGGGGTCATAACGCTGGTGGCGGTGGGTCTCAATTTCTTCGGCTTCAACCCGATGAAAGCTCTCGTCTGGTCCGGCATCGTGCAAGGATTTTCAACGCCGCCGCTGCTGCTTCTCATCCTCATCATGACCAACAATCGCAAGATCATGGGCGACAAGGTCAACAGCACAAGCACGAACATCCTGGGCGGCGTGACGACCTTGGCGATTTTTGCGGCGTCGGCGGGATTGGTGGCAAGCTGGTTCTTGTAGCTCGCATGGCATGACAGATGTTCAGGCACGGTGGAACATCGGCGGTCAAATCCCGTTGAGACGCTTGTGGGAGAAAGGAGGTTGTCCATGTCAAAGTTGCAGGCCGCAACTCCGGACCGTTTAAGGCAACTCAGGCTTGAAGCTTCAGCACATTTCGCTCCGTTGATGCTGAACGAAGCCCTGTTGCGCCTTTCCCATGCCTGCGGAGGCGACAGCCTCGACCGCTTCGAGAAAGCCATGGTTGATCAAATCGAGGCTGCCAAGGACGATCGGGCCGATTTCGAAACGATCAAGGAACTCGCGATCGAGCAGCTTTACGCCCTGGTCCGGAACGCCAACGATTCGCCGAAAAAGAAACAGTCGCTGGAGAAGATCGACACGCGCAGAACGCCCGGCCGGTCCGAAGAACCACGCACGCTCGAGGACCAACTGCAGGCGGGGTTGGAGGATTCCTTTCCGGCGAGCGATCCGCCTTCGGTGGTGTCCACGACCATTTCAGGCGGAGCAAAGAAGCTGGTCGGGACCGACGAGGTCCTGGAGAAGCAGCGGCGACAAGCGTCCAGCAAGGAAGATCGCTCGTAGACCGCGGTGCCGGCTAGGGTTGGCGGCAAACCAAAGAGTGCGGACGCGCCAACGGAAACAGCTGACGCCATCGCATCAAAGTTTGACAGCCGCCTCCCGCGCCCAGAGCCGCAGTTTGCGGCATGACTGCACAAACGCAGCTACCGAAGCTGCCGAATCCAGCCGCCTCAGCCCCTCATCGGCATCGGGAGCGACGCCTGCTTTGATCAGGAGCGGCTCGGCCCCGGAGGTGAAGCCGATGAACTTGCAATGCGCAAACGCATCAGACACGAAATCCTTCGCAGCGGCCTCCTTGACCAGTAGCCCGGCGCCCGCCTCGGAGAGGAGCAGCACCACCGCGTCGAACAAAACGGATGGACCGCCGTCGATCATGTGCCTTGCTTCGATGTGGGTGCCGTCGGCGGCTTCGACGCCGCCCACCTTGGGCGCAACCACCTCCATCACCGCGCCTTCCGCTTCGATGGCGGAACGAAGTTCCTCGAACAGCGCGACATCGGCTCCATCGCTGAGCATGACACCGACTTTGCGGCCTTCGAAACTGTCGGGCCCGTTTTGGATGATGCTGAGCGCCGGCGACGGCGGCAAGTCATCGCGCGGTGGAACGGCGGCTTCGGCAGGTTCGGGCATGTCACGGATGCCGAGCTTGTCGGCGACCGTGGTCGCCAGCGTTTCATCGATGTTCAACAAATGCGAAACCATGCGTTCGCGGATCGCCGGGGCCTGGACCTTGCTCAGTTCAAACGTCAGCGCCATTGCGATGTGACGCTGCTCCGGTGGTGTCTGGCTGTTGAAGAATTGCCGGGCCTGGCTGTAGTGATCGGCGAAGCTCTCCGCGCGCAGACGTACTTTCTACCCTTCTTCGGCATCGGAGAAAGAACGGAAGCCACGCTGCGGATCCTCGCGCGGTCCCAGTCCCCATGAGTTCGGTTCATAGTTGGCGCGACCGGCCGGATTGCGCATGGCCATGTGCCCGTCCTGTTGAAAATGGGCGAACGGGCACTTCGGCGCATTGATCGGCAGATGGGTAAAGTTCGGACTGCCCAGCCGCTTCAATTGGGTATCGAGATAGGAGAAGTTGCGGCCCTGCAGAAGCGGATCGTTGGAGAAATCGATTCCGGGCGGCACATTCTGCGTCATGAATGCAACCTGCTCGGTCTCGGCGAAGAAATTATCCGGCATCCGGTCGAGCACCAGCCGACCGACCGGAATTGGTTCGAGAACCTCTTCGGGAATGATCTTCGTTGCGTCCAGGATATCGAAGTCAAAACTGTCGGCAAACGCCTGATCGAACAGTTGCACCGTCAACTCCCATTCCGGGAAATTGCCGGCCTGTATGGCCTCCCACAGATCGCGGCGATGGAAGTCGGGATCGGCGCCGTTGATCTTGACCGCCTCGTTCCAGACCACCGATTGCATGCCGAGCTTCGGTTTCCAGATGAACTTGACGAAGGTGGATTCGTCCTTGGCGTTGACGAGGCGGAACGTATGCACACCGAAGCCTTGCATGAAGCGGAAGGAACGCGGGATGGCGCGATCCGACATGATCCACATCACCATGTGCATCGATTCCGGCATCAGGCTGATGAAGTCCCAGAAATTGTCGTGCGCCGTCTGTGCCTGCGGAAAAGCACGGT
Organism: Mesorhizobium sp. BR1-1-3; assembly: GCF_020165455.1. Classification (NCBI taxonomy): domain Bacteria; kingdom Pseudomonadati; phylum Pseudomonadota; class Alphaproteobacteria; order Hyphomicrobiales; family Phyllobacteriaceae; genus Mesorhizobium; species Mesorhizobium sp. BR1-1-3. Next base: position 38,028 of record NZ_JAIUIC010000015.1, on the reverse strand, counting down.
CGGGCTCCTGTTTGGCGGCGTGGATCAGATCGGGAAACTTGATGGCGTCCTGGATGAAGAAGACCGGAATGTTGTTGCCGACCAAATCCCAATTGCCTTCCTTGGTGCAGAGCTTGACCGCAAAGCCGCGCACGTCGCGGGCGAGATCGAACGAGCCCTTGTTGCCGGCAACCGTCGAGAAACGAACGAATGCCGGCGTCTTTTCACCAGCTCGCTGGAAAATGTCGGCACGTGTGTATTTGGCCAGTGAGTCGTAGGTCTCGAAATAACCATGCGCGCCATAGCCGCGGGCATGGACGACCCGTTCCGGGATGCGTTCGTGGTCGAAGTGGAAAATCTTCTCGCGAAAGTGAAAGTCTTCGATCAGCGATGGTCCGCGTTCACCGATCCGCAATGTGTTTTGGTCGTCGGAGACAGGCGTTCCGAGCGCCGTGGTAAGGACAGGCGTGTCGTCTCCCGCGATCTGGTGCAACTCGCCGCCATTTCCGCGCGCGCTATTCTGATCCAGTCCACTTGCCGATTGGCGAGCGGAGGGGCGAGCGGATTTGGCCATGACAGGTCCTCGATCGATACTGGAAGGTTGAAGTGGCAAGCCATCAAACTGCCGGTGAACGGCTTTGTTCCCGTAAAAAAGCGGACGCTGTAGATACCACTGTCGAAGGAGGCGTCGCTGCTGCGGCGATGGTATGCGCCGATCGCATGACAGACATCTCCGCCCGCGAAGAATTGTGAAGAGTTGTCTCCAGCAAGAGGAACGAACCAAACTTCCATGCATTTAGCTGAGGCTGCGTTCACACACTCTTTCTTCTGGGAGCTGGACCATTGTCATCCGGAGGCTGCCTTTTGGCCGACCAGGAAACCAATGAAGTTTCCATCGTTGACCTGATACCCGCCCTGCGGGCATTCGCCCGCACCTTCTGCCGCGTCCCCGACGATGCTGACGATCTCGTGCAGGAGACACTGACCAAGGGTCTCGCCAACATCGACAAGTTCGAACCCGGTACGCGAATGAAGTCGTGGCTCTTCACCATCATGCGCAACACCTATTATACCCGGGTCAAGATCGCTGCCCGGGAGGCGCCAGGCCTGCTCGACTGCGCCTCTTCGAGACCAATTTCGGAAGCCACCCAGGAATGGACTGTTCAGAGCAGGGAAGTTCACGGCGCCATTCAAAGACTGCCTGAACACCAACGCGAGGTGCTGATGCTGATCGGCGTTTTGGGAGTGAGCTACGAGGAAACCGCCGATATATGCGGTTGCGCGGTCGGGACGGTCAAAAGCCGCCTGAACCGTGCGCGCGCCAACATCCTTGAACTCCTAGGGGAGAGTTCGCTGGAGACATTGATGGAGAGGAGAAACCAGCTGTCGGACGGTCAGCTCGACGTCGAGGTCGACAGCCGCAGATAGTCAGTTGTTCGCGTCGCGCCGACGTTTCTCGACGAGCGCGTTCTGCAATTCGATCGCCAGCTTGGTGAGGCGGTCCGGAATCTTTTCCTGCTCTATGGCTGCCAGCAGGGAGGCAATCTCCCGATCCACCGCCATCTCGACATGCGGATCCGCGGTATCGTCGCTCGAACGAGACATCACATTCTCTTGATAGCGGTCCCTTGATCGTAGTGTGGTGATAAGCGCCCGGCATTACAAGCCTGTGTCCACCGCCGAGAAGCTGACCGGCGGACCCTTGCACAGGTTTATTTCCTTGCTCCTTGGTCGCCCCGCGGACCACAGGCCCGCGCGGTGGCGTTCAGTCCTTCGGCAATCGATTAGCGGCGTAATCCTTCGGACTTGATCCGATTGCCGTCCAGCCCGCGCTCCTCCTTCGAATCGAGGACACTCGTTGGTGCCCTTTGCTCGACGTCCGAACTGGCATCGTGCTGTAATGTTCCGTCTCACCGAGCGAGCAAAAAAGCGTTGCCATCCCATGATCGAAACGGCTTCTCACCGTCGATGAGGACCCGCAATTGATGAGCTTGCGCCAGACGGCCGATATCGTCGCGGTCTGAGAAAAGCGATCCGCGATAGGAATAGTTCAGCAAGGCGAGCCAGCCCGGCCGTTTCAGAACGCGCGCAATTTCTTCGAAATGCCGCTCTGCCATGCCGGCCAGAACCAGATAGGGAAAGCTGTCGACCGCCAGCACGCAATCGAAACTGGCATCGTCGAAATCGGCCAGATCGAGACCGGAGGTTTGTCGTAACTCGACATTGCCGAGTGCGGCGCATTGCTCTGAGGCGATGGAGATCATTCGCGACGATATATCGATACCGACCATCCGCTTGAAGGATCTGCACAGCGCACGCTCGAAACGGCCGATGCCGCAACCGATGTCGAGAATGCTCCGTTCCCTTCCGGTGAATTCTCGGGCTTCCAGCCATGCGACGATTTCGTTGGTCGTGGCTGTGAGCCTTTCCACATCGCCGAGGGACGCCAGTTGGACACTCGCGGCTCCCGAAATCGCTGCCGCGGCATCGAAGCTGGACGCCAGCCGCATGACGACATCGGCATTCGTCTCGTCCTCATTGCGCTCATGGCGAACGGCGCCGCCCGTCGCTCGCAACATGGCAAAGACGTCTGGTTTGCAGCGCAGCAGTCCGGCGACCTTCCGCAATCTTGCCGCGTCGCCGGTATCCGCCGGACGGACTTTCAGCACGACCTCCGCCAATTCCGCTGCCCCAATTGTGGGCGGCAGGTGGAGCGCCAGCCTGACGAGAACACCTTCGGCGCAAATACCGTCGGCCATGCAGTCTTCAACCGCCAGCCTGACCGATGTCCGGCGCTGGGCGCCTTTCGGTGCGGTTACACTCATGGGTCAACTCCGCGTCCAGACCCTGCGCATCGTCCACCTGTCGGCGGCGCCCCAGCCATATTTGTAGGCCTCCTGGCCGCGCAGGAAATCGAACTCGCGCGCATCTTCGCGGATCGACTCCACGATTGCGTGGCCAATCAGGATCGCGCCCGGGCTCTCCTCGGCATAAGCAGGGTCGAACCCACCCAGATAAGCGTAGGCACGGCCGCGGTGGTGAAATCCGTAATAGGCACCGATGGTCCTGTCATCGATCGCGAGCAGCCAGCATCGCACCAGACCATGAGCATCGAGCAAGGGAAGCGAGAGCCGATGGAATTGCTCGACGGCGGGGTTGGCCAACACACCCCCTCCGTGTTCGGCCCATCGCACATTGTGCAGGCGGATCAATTGATCGAGGAAGGTTTGCGGACTGCCGTTTGCCGATGACAGCGCAATCCGGCCGCATCTTGATGCCGCCTGGCGCGCCCGACGCAACTGGCGTCTGCGTCTTGCGGGGACGCAGCCTGCCAGCGTTTCGTCGCCGGCGATGGCGAGCACGGGGCAGGCGGCATGGGCGGTCGGCCGATCCATCTCGGGATGCTTCATCGCAAGGGCGACGCTGTCCTGTGGCAAGTCCGACAAGATCCATTGCGCCCACCCGATCGTGAAGATCGACTCGGTGATAATGCCGACAACCTCGGCTTCGATACCAGGGACAGCCAGGATGTCCAGATAATCGCTGAGCGAAATGCCGACCGGAAGCAGCTTCGAACCAGCCGTCCCATGCTCCAGGTAACACGGCGCCAGCCCGACCAGATCCCCGCCGTGCCAGACCGCGACTGTCGCCAGTTCACCGGGTGCGAATGCGTGCCACCATGGCACCAGCCAGGCGGGAGATTGAAACGGCGTCGCCGAGGGACTCTGCTGCCACAGTTTCCACCAGTGCGGCGTCAAGGCGTCGAACTGCGCGGGGTCACCGATGATTTCGCAGCGCAGCACCGCTTTGCTCACGGCGTCGCAGCCAAGCGCCGGCGACCAGTGCCAAGCTGTGCCAGCGCCTGATAAGCGTCCATGTAAGACGAGATCATCCGTTCCAGCGAAAACCGCCGTCGCGCCTCCGCCCTGCATGTCTCGGCATCCAAGCTGGGCGCCGCAAGAATGGCTTGGGCCATCTCGTCGACCGTGTCGACGAGAAAGCCCGTCCTGCCGTGCTCTACGACATCGGGAAGCGCACCATTTGGAAAGGCGACTACCGGGGCACCGCAGGCGAGGGCCTCCATGGCCACAAGCGAGCTGGTCTCGGCTGCGAGGCTCGGAATGACCAGACAGCGCGCTGCGTTGAGAAAGCGTCGCTTGGCGGTGAAGCCGAGCGGACCAAGGAAGCGGCGGCGGCCATCGAGGCGAGATTGGACCTCGTCGCGAAAGTACCGCGTATGTGTTTCGTAGGGATAGACCTTACCGCCGACGACCAGCGGAACGCCTGCTAGTTTGGCTGCATCGAGCGCCAGGTGAATGCCCTTCTCCGGGCAAACCCGGCTCAGAACCAGGGCAAAGTCGCGCTTCGGCTGCGGCAGGTTCAGTGCTTGGATGTCGACGCCGTTCGGAATCGGTGCCGTCAGCCTGGCGCCTGATGGCGCGGTTTTCTGCTGGCTGGGTGAGACCGCATGAAGCCAGAGGTCGCCACGCGTCGGGCGCAATGCCGCGGCCGGATACCAATCCAACGGCAGGTGGAGGGTCACCAAGGTCGGACCATCGTCGGGCAGATAAGCGTCGAAATCGATGCCGTGCAGATGAACCACATCGATGGGCCATCGGGCGCGGGCAGCGGCGATCGCTTTGCGATGGGCCTCTTGCGCGCGGCGCTTCGCCGCCTCGTCGAGCATGCCGTTTTCGGCCGGTATTTCCACAAGCGTGCCGCTCGTGCTGGAGCCACGGCAAGCAATGACGATAGATCGATGGCCGGCGTGAACCAACGCCCGATCGAGCATCGACAGAACCTGTTCGGCACCGCCGACAGCGTCGGGTCCGACGGGCGCGAGAGGGTAGGCGACATTGAGGACGGTGAGTGTCGCGGCCGGTTGCGTCCCGGTGCCCTGCGCCGCATCCCCACCTGTCAGTGGTGTTGCGAAGTCCGGCATCTGATGCATGGGCAGCATGACGATTTCACGCGGCCGAGGCCCGCCGCGTGGGGAGCGAGGCGGATGTCATGCCAGGCGCATAGCGGCGGATCATGGTTGAGCAGAATTCCGCGAACTCCTCCGGCACCAGTGGCGGGCTGGTGTGGTGGGGCATCATTCCGCGATGCTGAGGTGTGAAGCAGAAGGTGACCGTCACGTCGAAATCGGCGAGTGCTTCCATCTGCCGGTCGAACCAGTCCAGCGCATTCGGCCGAAAACTGTCCGCCCAGGAAAGCCCGGTACGCATATTGGTGACACCCAGCCGCTTCAGCCAGGCGACAGCGTCGTCCAGCCGCGGATCTTCGAAATGAAACCACTGCACCAGTCCCATTGCGGGTGTATAGCGCAGGAATTCCTCCAGCGCGGGCTTTGGCGTGCCGTCCTGGCGCAGCAGCCCCATATGGAAATGACGGTAATAAGAGGAGCCTTCGGCTTCGCGGTGACGCGTCGTTGCTTCCCATTCACGCGGAAGATCGTAGAGGCTGTACCACTGGACGCGTGGTGCATTGCCGAGCAGCAATTCAGCTGTTCGCTTGAGCCCCCAGACCTGGATTTCCTCGGCGCCGAAGGTCGATACGCCGACTTCGCTGACCCAGATGGGAAGGTCGGTGACGGTCGCGATCTCGCCGATCTTCTGCGGCCATTCCTGGATTTGCCACAGGTTCCAGTCGAGCGGAAAGCCGTGCACGGCGACGGCGTCGACATGATCCAGCACGCCGAATTCCTTCATGCGGGTGATGAATCCCGGGTCTATCGGCGAGATGCCACCGAGCACTTTGGTCAAAGCCGGGTTTTCAGATGCGATTGCGTCCGCCGCCAGGATTGCCATCCTGGCGAAGCGGCTCCAGTCGGGGTCGAGCTCGGGATCCCAATGCGATTTGTTGTTGGGCTCGTTCCAGATCATCGCGGCTTCAATCATGGCGCTGTCCTTTCGAGGGGTAGACGGGACCGCCACTGGCCGGGTCGCCTGCGGCCCGGCAGAAATAGACCTCCTGCTCAGGGTGCAGAACGATCTCGAAACCGGCGCTGCGCAGCATCGCTTCGGTGCAGGCTCGATTGGGTATCCACCAGTTGGTCGGGTCGTCGGCATAGCGGTGCTCGATGAAATGGAGCTTGGGAAATTCCGGCCGGTCGAACAGGTCATGCGTCCAGAAATGATAGTTCTCTTCCATCTCGGGAAGATCGGTGCTGCCGCGCTGCATGGACTGGAAGATCATCAGATCACCGGCGACATGCTCACGGATAAGGTCGAGCGCAAGCAACGGGTGGCGCAAGTGATAAAGCACCCCCATGAACAGCACGATATCGAATGTTTCGCGCAGGGCGCCGACGTCGTAGACCGACAGTTTCTGGAATTCGATCTCGCAATTGGCGATCTCGGCGGCAAAGCGGGCCTGCGCCAGATAAGCCTCATCGAAATCAATGCCGAGGACACGGGCAGCACCTCGCCGTTTCATCTCGACGGAATAGAAGCCGGCATTGCAGCCGATATCCAACACCGTCTTGCCTGTCAGATCCGCGGGAATGGCCTCGGCGAATTTGCGCCATTTGATCAGCGGGTAATTGCCGAGAAAATGGTTGGGAGCGGTTTCGACACCGGCCAGTTCCATGTTGTGGAACCATGGGCCGAGAGCATCGATACGGCGGCGGATTTCGGCATGGGAATGCAGCATGGTCAGGCTCCTTCGCCGGGAACGACAGGCACATGCGGGTGTGCTCCACCCACAAGCATGGCGGTTTGGCGTTGTTCGGATGCGACGCCCTCTTCGAGCAGCCGAAGAGCCGTGCGATAGCCGTTGAAGGTGCCGACATCGACGTAGGAGACTCCGGCCCTGACACCGTAGGCTTCACCGCCGGCAGCCAGATAGGCATTGATCAGGGTGCCGATATATTCGTCACGCCGGTCCCGTTCACGCCAGAGTGCAGCGAGTTGGTGCAAGATCCGGCCCGGCATCTTGAACGCCCCCCAGATCCAGTTCGTAGCAGCGTCTTGCCGCTTGACCTGAATTTCCTTCACCCGATCTCCCTCGTCGAGAACCACGGCATCGAAAAATTCCGGGCGGTCCACCGGGAAGAGCAGAAACGATAGGGAACTATCCGGCAGGCAGGAGAAGCCGTCCTCGGGGAACCAGATCGTATCGGGCAAACCAATCAAAACCGTCTCGTCGGGCGCGACGAGAGGCGCTGCCCGAAAAATCGCATCGCAAAGTCCAACAGGGTTGGGCTGCACCACGAACAGAGCCGCAGCGTCACCATAGCCGGCGGCGTAATATTCGAGAATGTCGGATTTGCCCGATCCGATGATGAAACAGATCTTGTCGACGCCGGCGCGCACCATCCGCCGCACCAGGTACTCGCTCACCGCGCAGGGACGCTCCGTCTGTCCATCGATCCGACTGCCTACCGGCAGCAGCTCTTTCGAGAAGCCGAGCGGTTGAATGCGGCTGCCGCGCCCGGCAGCGGGCACAATGCCCAACATCAGACTGCTTCCATCATCGGTTCGCGGGGAGATCTTTGAAAGGCGTCGTTTAGAATGTGGTCCAGCTCCGCCGCGCGCCGGGCAGAAGTGTGTTCATCCAGAACCCGTTCGCGCGCACGGGTTTTGATGGCATCGAGTTCATCTGCCGGCAAGGCGAGCGCCGCGACCACGTCATCGGTGTCGTGGGCCAGCAGGATCTCGCTGCCGGGTTCGAAGAAGCTGCTCAGGCCAGGCCAGGTGTCGGTTATGATCGGCACCCCGCATGCCGCCGCTTCGAACAACCGGCCCGAAGGACACCAGCCTTTTTGCACCATCGCCTCGCGGGTGACATTCAGCGTCAGTCGGGAGGATGAGAAAAACGCCGGATGATCGGCCGGTGGCAGATGCCTGACGAAGAAGATGTTGTCGCCCCACGGGAATTCCTGCGGATACTGTGCGCCGCCGATGATGAAGCGCTGATCCGGTAGACGCGCGGCGGTGCGGACCAGCAGCTTTTCGACGCCGGCCTGGCGATCCGCCGCGTAGGTCCCGAGATAGGACAGATCACCGGCGAATTCGGCCCGCTTCTCTGCCGGCCGGTGTTGGTCGGGATCGACGTGCCCATAGAGCGGCACCACATGGCGCGCACCCAGAACCGTCTTCAGCGCGTCGACCGCCGAGCCGCCGGTGTAACTCAGGACGAGGTCGAAATCGGCAAGACCCTCAGGGCCGAAATAGGGTGGACGCTCACCTTGTTCGATGCGGGCAAGCGTGACCGGAGTGTCCAGATCGTAGAACACACGCAGTCCGCGGCCTGCCTGCTGCGCCAGCCGCGAGGCGTCCACGGCGTCGGGACAATAAGAGGTGACGATAACGACATCCGATTGCTTGACTGTTTGCTCCGCGACCCGGCGGATGTCCTCCCAGTCCGGGTAGAGCACGACGTTGCCGCCGTTCAGGCGATCAAGATCGCGCGCTCCGGCATAGTAGGGCGTGTCGCGTTCGAAGAAGGTAACTGACCAGCCGCGCCGGGCGAGGGCTCGGATCAGTCCCCTCCATAAGGTGGCATGGCCGTTGCCCCATGAAGACGTGACGGTAAGACCGAAAATGACCATCTGCATCCGGCAAATCCTCGTCAGGCAACTTCGTTCAATCGGATCAGCTTCGCCCCCCAGTCCCCCGACACGATCGTCGTGATCGAAGCGGGATCGATGTCGAAGCGAAAGCAGTCGCCGGCCGGCAAGCCAAGGACCTTGCAGACGGCGGCCTTGATCACATCGGCGTGGCTGACCAGGGCGACACACTGATTCTGATGCTTCTCGTGGACAGCATTCATCACCGCGACGACGCGCTGCTGGACATCGTGCATGGTCTCGCCACTCGGTGTCCTTGCCACTTGCCGCTGATCATTCCAGGCTCGCCAGCTGGCGTCGCCATTCAGCTCATCGAAAGTCTTTCCCGACCAGTCGCCGAAGTCGATCTCGTCAAGTTCGGCGCAGATCGCGATTTCTCCGACACCGCAGGCGAGCGCAACTGGCAGCGCCGTCTCTCGGGTACGCTCGCGCGGGCTGCACAAGATCGCGACGATGGGCTCCCGGGCCATGCGGCAGCCAAGCTGCGTTGCCTGCGCCTTACCGGCATCGCCGAGGCAAACGCCGTCCATACGGCCTGCCAGATAGGAGCCGACATTTTCGTGTGCCGCATGGCGGATCAGAAAGAAGGTCGTCGTCATTCTGCGGCATCGAGCAAAGGCTCGTCCTTGCCTGCGATAAAAGCGAGCGTGCGCTGCCGCGCTTCGGCGTCGGTGAACTGTTCGGGAGGCGACTTCATAAAATAGCTGCAGGGACCGGTCAGCGCGCCGGCTATGCCGCGATCGAGCGCCAGCTTGGCGCAGCGTACCGCATCGATCACCACGCCGGCCGAGTTGGGCGAATCCCAGACCTCCAGCTTGAGCTCGGCATTGAGCGGCACGCCACCGAAGGTCGTGCCTTCGACCCTTATATAGGCCCACTTGCGATCGGTGAGCCAAGGCACATGGTCGCTCGGGCCGACATGGATGTTGCCCGGCTCCAGGGGAACATCGAACTGGCTGGCCACGGACTGTGTCTTGGAGATTTTCTTCGATTCCAGCCGCTCGCGTTCCAGCATGTTGAGAAAATCGGTGTTGCCGCCGAAATTCAGTTGATAGGTGCGGTCGATGCGTACGCCGCGTTCACGGAAGAGATTGGCCAGCAACCGATGCACGATGGTCGCGCCGACCTGGCTCTTGATGTCGTCGCCGACCAGCGGCAGCCCGCGCTGCTCAAAGCGCCGTCGCCATTCCGGACGTGAGGCGATAAAGACCGGTATGCAATTGACGAAGGCGCAGCCGGCCTCGAGTGCGCATTCGGCATAGAAGCAGGTCGCCTCCTCGGAACCCACCGGCAGGTAGGAAACCAGCACGTCAGCGCTGCTGTCACGCAGGATCTCGGTGACATTGGCAACCGGCTCGGGAGCTTCTTCAATCTCGTCGCGCAAATATTTGCCGATCCCGTCCAGCGTCGGTCCGCGCTCGACGCGAACGCCGGTTGTCATGGCGTCGGCAAAGCGGAACGTGTTGTTGGGGGCGGCGTAGATCGCTTCCGCGACGTCGAGGCCAACCTTGCTCTTGGCGACATCGAATGCGCAGACAATCTCGATGTCGTCGACATGGTAACCGCCGAGGTCGGCATGCATCAGCCCAGGGATTGGTTCGTTGCTTTTAGCGTGACGATAGAACGAGAGGCCCTGCACCAGGGAGGATGCGCAATTGCCGACCCCAACGATACCAACACGAACCTTTTTCGATCCCACGAAACCGCCACCCTATGTTGTTCAAAGGTAAGTTCCTGGCGCCGAACCATCAGCTTGCCGGAATGTTCCTCCGCCCATCGAAAAATTGCGCGAGACAGCATGGATCGAAGCCGCATCCGATGCGTTCCCGCACGGCAAGCATTGGAAACCGATCGATGATCGTCTACGGCGACCACAAGCGGACGCAGGACGCACAACAGCTTCGCGAAGCAGCAGGCGAAATGGCCGTAAGACTTGATCGGATGTCTCATGGCATCCGACGCCATGCTGCATTGGTCGGACTGTTCATCAGCGTGTCGGAGCTGGTTCAGGCGCTTGCCGACGTCGATTTCGGAACCTGCGGCATCGACATTTTTTCGCCACGGCAACAGCAAGGCGCCAGGCTGCTGGTCGGACTTGCGGCAGAGGTAGCGAAGTCGTGGCGAAGCGGTTTCAACGTTGGCGGTGGCATCGATCCGGGACTTCTCAAGCTGCTGGCCGGGCTCGACTGTCAGGCCGAGGTTCTGACCGGCTCCGCCGAGGGTTATGCGCATTATGCGCTTTATCCCGAAAGCTATTTGGACGCGGCGCAGAAGTCGGGGCTCGATGCGAACACATGCGTTATCGGTGTCCGCAGCATTGGCCTTGGGCTCGCAGCTATGGTGGCGGCCTCGATTGGCGCGCCGGCGCCATTCAGCGTTCGTCCGATCGGCCATCCCTTCCACAGGCACATCAACGCCGATCCGCGGTCGATCACCGCCTGGAAGAACAATCCATCGGCGCGTTTCGCCGTTGTCGACGAGGGTCCCGGCCTGTCCGGCAGTTCGATGCATGCCGTTGTCGTTTGGCTGCGTGAACTGGATGTCGATACGGACCGCATTCACCTGTTTCCCAGCCATTCAGGCGGCCCGGGCAGCGAAGCGTCGCCGGAGGCTCGGGAAACGTGGTCGCGCTGTCCGAAACATGTGGCGACGGCGTTTGAATGCACCTTCTCCGAAAGCTCGAAAATTCCCACGCTGCGCGATTGGGTGGCCGAGGCGGTCGGCAGGCCGGAATTAAACCTGACCGAAATATCTGGTGGCGAGTGGCGGGCCGCCCACTATGCCGACGAAGGACGCTGGCCGCCGAGCCCACGCGGTACCGAGCGGCGTAAATTCCTGGCGTCCGCCGGGCGTGACCGCTGGCTCGTCAAATTCGCCGGCCTCGGCGAAACCGGACTGCGCAAGAAACGAGCCGCGGCGATGTTGCATGAAGCCGGCTTCGGATCGCAAGTTGTCGCGCTTTGCCATGGCTTTCTGGTTGAACGGTGGATTGACGGCAGCACGATGGATCAGGCGCCGCTGCCCAGGGAAAGACTGATCGCGGAGCTCACAAACTACCTGACCTGGCGTGCGCTCAATCTTCGAACTTGCGAACCGGGTGCATCATTGCTTGCGCTCGCGGAGATGGCTGTTTCCAATGCGTCGGAAGCCTTGGACGAGAAACGCGCAGCGACGTTGCGCGGTTGGCTCTCGAAACCGACCTTTGCGCATGTGCTGCAGCGCGTTGAAATCGACGGAAAGCTTCAACCGTGGGAGTTTCTCGTTCGTGCAGATGGCACGGTGCTCAAGACAGATGCTGTTGACCACTGCCGGGCACATGATTTGATCGGCTGCCAACCGATTGAGTGGGACATTGCCGGCGCCCGCGTCGAGTATGGACTGTCCGACAGCGATGTGAGGACCTTGGTCGAGGGAATGGAACTTGCCATCGACCATGACCACATCGGCTTTTTCGAACCATGCTATTTGGCATTCCAACTCGGGCTCTGGAGCACGGCTGCGCAATCCGAAAACGGCGGGGAAAAAACAAGACTGGCCGAGATGGCAGACCGATATAGGATGCCGCTGATACGGTTCCTGGACGAATGCCGGATATGATCGTTCCGATCAGTCCAGCCTTCGCAGCATGTCTGCTTCCTGCTCGAGAATAGTGGCCACTTCCTCGCGCTGCAGATGCGTCATCATCAGGCTGACGCAGCACTCGAGATAGGTAATCGAGGCGCGCCGCAGATAGGCAGCGGTCTCGCGTTCGGCCATCTGGTCGATATCCCTCGAGGGGCGCTTGGGTTGCATGAGGGTGATCCTCCGTATCGGGTCCTCCTGCCAAACCACAAGCCTGGGCGGATGTTCCGCACGATCTCGGGAAAGGTTCGGTGCCATCTCGCATCACGCCGGAAGGTTCTGCAGCCCTCCGGGTGCGGGCCTCGCTCTTTTGGCAAAGCCGGTCATCTGATCGCCGATGCGGCTGCCTTCGAGAGCTGCGAAATAATCGATCGTCAGCTTGAGCCCTTCGTTGAGGGGCACCTTCGGCGTCCAGCCGAGCAGCGCTTTTGCACGCGAAATATCGGGCTGCCTGCGCCGAGGATCGTCTTGCGGCAGCGGTAGAAATCTCAGATCCGATTTGGTACCCGTCATCGCCTTCACCAACGCAGCCAGTCGCACGATGGTGAATTCTCCGGGATTGCCCAGATTGACCGGCTTGCCTGGATTGGGATCGATATCCATCAGGCGCCTCAATCCATCGATCTGATCGGAGACATAGCAGAAGGATCGCGTCTGCAAGCCGTCGCCGAAGATCGTCAGGGGACGTTTCTCGAGCGCCTGCATGATCAGGTTCGAGACGATGCGGCCGTCCGCCGGATCCATTCTCGGACCGTAGGTGTTGAAGATGCGCGCGACGCGCACGTCGGCTTTGCCGGCTCTCAGATAGTCGAAGCAAAGCGTTTCGGCGGTGCGTTTGCCCTCGTCGTAGCAGGCGCGCGGACCGGTGCAGTTCACGTGGCCGACATAATCCTCCCTCTGGGGATGCTGTTCCGGATCGCCATACACTTCGCTCGTCGAGGCCTGTAGCAGCCGCGCGTCATATCGGACAGCGAGTTCGAGCAGGTTGAGCGTTCCAATCACGCAGGTTCGCGTGGTGTGGATAGGGTCGGCCTGGTAACGCGGCGGCGAGGCAGCGCATGCCAGGTTGAAGATACGCTCCACGGGCTCGCCGAGATCCAATGGCCGGCAGATATCCTGCTCGATCAACCGGAAACCCGGATGGTGCATGATCGAGATGATGTTCTCCATGCGCCCAGTCAGAAAATTGTCGGCGCAGATCACGCGCCAGCCGTTGCGGAGCAATGTTTCGCAAAGATGCGAACCGAGGAATCCCGCACCGCCGGCAACAAGCACTGCCTTTGCCCTTCGCGCGTTTCGTGTTTGTCGCATCGCCGTTTTCTCCTGTCTGCTGGTCATGCTGCGCTTCCGATGTCGAAATCGAGGGCCGCCGCCCTTGGCTGTGTCAACGCCGCCACGAATTCGCGGGCCCTGGCCGCACCGGTGTGGGATGCGAGGACGCGTTCGCGGGCCCGGCGGGCCATGGCGAGGCGTGTGCGCTCGGACTCGCCGAAGAGGATCTCGACGACATCGTCCGTTTCCCCGGCGGTGTGGATCGCGGAAGCGGGAAAGAAGCTGTCGAGCCCTGGCCAGCGATCGCTGATGATGGGCGTGCCGCAAGCCGCCGCTTCGAACAGGCGCACACTGGGCGACCATCCCGCGGCGATCATGGAACTGCGTGTGACGTTCAGCGTGTAGCGCTGACGGCTGTAGAACGCGGCATGATCGGCGGGCGGCAGATGTTCGATACGTTCGACATTGTCCGGCCAGATGATGTCGGATGGGTATTGCGAGCCGGCCACGACGAAACGCCGGTCCGGCATATGCCGTGCGGGCTCGAGCAGCAGCGCGTTCAGCCTTGCCTGCCGGTCGGCACTGTAGGTGCCGAGATAGCCGAGATCCCAGCGGATCGGATCGCCGGTCCGGTGGTGCCGTTCCGGGTCGACCGAGCAGTAGAGCGGCTCGGCGCGGCGCGCGCCGAAGTCCTCCACCAGACGGCCAAGCATCGGCCCGCCGGTGAACGAGAAGTAGACGTCGAAGTAAGGAATCTGCCGCCAGCTCAGATAATCGCAATCGTCGGCTGAAAGCTGCGCCACGGTCACCGGCGTGTCGATGTCGTAAAAGCAGAAGCGCCCTTTGCAAAGTGAAGCGACGATGTCGATGACCACGCGCCCTTCCGGCACGAACGAGCCGATGACGACGATGTCGGCCTGCTCCAGGCACCGGGCGTAGTCGCGTTGCAACTCCGCAGTGGTTTCGTAGTAGCGCAAGGCGCAGAAATCCGGATCGCGCAGATCGCGGTGGTTTGCGTACCACGGCACCTCGCGCTCCAGAAAGGTCACGCGGTGGCCGAGTTCGTGCAGACCTTTCAGCAGGCCTCGAAACGTCGTGGCGTGGCCGTTTCCCCAGGACGAGGACAGCGACAGGCCAAGAAAGACGATGTCCAATTGCTTGGTCATTCCGCTGCCTCCACGGTCCCCTGCTCGAAGTGACGTTTGAAGACTGCATCGGCCACGTCCGCCCGCAACGCGTAGGTGTGATCGGCCAGCACGCGGCAAAGTGCGGCCTGGCCGATTGCCTTTGCCCGACTGGAGGTCAGCGAGCACATGATCTCGGCGACATCGCCGCCGTCGCGCGCCACCAGGATCTCCTCGCCTGGTTTCAGGAACAGTTCCACGCCCAGCCACGCATCGGTGATGAGGCAGGCGCCGGCGCCGGCCGCCTCGAAGACACGCGTGGCCGGTGAAAAACCGTTTACGGCCATGCTGTCGCGGCTGATGTTCAGAACCGCCTTGGGTGTGACGTTGAAGGCATTGTGATCGCGGGTGCCGACGTGACCGAGCCAGCCGACATTGGCGGGAAGCGGCTTGTCCCCCCAGCCCGATCCACCGAGCAGAAAACGCTGTTTCGGCAGCTGGCATGCGGGATCGAGGAAAAACGCTTCGACCCGTGCCTCACGATCCGGCAGCCTGTTGCCAAGGAACGCCAGATCGCAAGCGAAACGCGCATTGCTGGTGACCGGATAATGCGTTTGGGGATCGAGCGCATTGTAGATCGGCACGCATTCGTTCGCCCCCATGGCACGGTAGGCCCATACCACGGGGTCGCCGCCTCCATAGGTCAGCACAAGGTCGATTTCTTGCAGGGCGCTATGGAGCGGATGGTCCGGTTCGTCGCGCAACTGGGCAAGGGTTGCCGGAGCGTCCACGTCCCAGAATACCACCAGCGCGTCGCTGCGGGCGTGGTCGAGAACGGCGCGCAGCAGCGCCTCATCCTCGAAACCGACGCCACTCGCCTTGACGACGATGTCGGCGCTGGCGGCACGTGCCGCGACCTGCATCAGCGCGTGCTGGGTCGCTTCATAAACGACGACAGTGCACCAGTCAGGCGCCTCGATGTCGCGATTCTTCTGCCGGTCGTAGACGTCGGGTTCATAGAAGGTGATTTCGTAGCCCAATTGGGAAAGCGCCTTCAGCAACCCGCGATAGTAAGTTGCGGCACCGTTCCAGTAGGACGACAAAAGACTCGATCCGTAGAATGCCATCTTCATGCGGCGGCTTCCTTTGCGGTGGTGTTGTTGATGGTATGTTCGGTCGTGCATGCCGTGAGCACGCGGAACAGCTCGTCAACGCGGTGCTGGCAGGTATGCCGGGAGCGAATGGTCTCGAGGCCCGAAGTCACCAGGGAAGCCGCGAAATCCGCATCGGCCAATACCGCCCGCAAGTGTTGGCGCATCTGAGAGCCGTTCTCCGCAAACAGGAAGTCGACGCCGGGCCTGAACAACTGCTCGACATCGGACCAGGGCGCTGAAATCAGCGGAATGCCGCAGGCGAGCGCCTCGAACATCCGGATCGTCGGAATTCCAGGCAATCCCTCACGATAGGGGCGCCGTGGGATGTGAACGGTGACACGATGCGCGGCGAACGCCTTCGGCACATCGGCATTGGCGATCCATCCATCATAGCGCAGTCCGGCGGCGGCCAGGTCCGCAAGTGCGGGCTTGGGGTAGCGTACGCCGTGAACAGTGGCCTCGAGACCGAGATCGTGTACTGGCTCGATCAGAAATTCCTTGAGTTCGGCAGTCCGCTCATCGTCGCCCCAGTTTCCAATCCAGACCAGATCGGACATGGGATGGATCTCTGGGTGCGGCTTGAACAGGCGATCGTCCGCGGCTTCATGCCAGGTGAAGACGCGCTTGCCCCAGCCGGCGCGCAGATAGCTCTCGCGCAAGGTCTCGCCAAAGGCGAGGACGCCGTCATAGTGCTCCAACCGTAGCGCCGAGATTGCCTCGGTCGCCGATATGGCCCGGTGATGGGTGTCATGAAACAGAAGGATGAAGTTGCCGCCAGCGGCCCGGGCACGGCCGATGCGTGCGACAAGCTCCGGATCCGTCCACTCATGAACGATCACAACGTCGGCCTCGGCGATCCAGGCCTCGTGATCGAACCCGGCATTGTAGGTCACCGGCATCAACTCTGGGAAATCCTTGCGGAAGCGTTCGATGGCGAAGGATCCCTTCTCGGCCAACAGGTTCGAACGGCTCCAGCCGTCGGACGGCTCCAGCGCGACTGCCTGGTGCTGGCGCGCGATCAGATCCCGCATGATACCGCGCAGGAAATGGGCATTGCCGTGGTTCCAGTCGGATACGACCGAGTGGGTGTAGAACAAAAAGCGCATGGTCAACGCCCCGCCATAGCCAGGGCCGCCTTGTCGTAGACGCCTCGCATGGCTGCCGCTTGCCTGGCCAGTGTAAACCGGCGGCTCCGTCGCATCGCTGCCTGGCCGAGCTCTCGCCTGAGTTCGGCATCGCTGGAAAGACGATTGAGGCCGGCAGCGAGGTCGTGCGGATTGCGCGCGTCAAAGAACATCGCAGCCCCGTCCCATAGTTCGCGATAGGTTGCGATGTCGGAAAGCACCAGGGGCGTCGCCGACATGGCAGCTTCCAGCGCGGCCAGACCGAATGGCTCATAGATCGACGGCGACACGAAAATGCCGGCGCGCGCCATCAAGGAGCGCACCTCGTGAGACGGCAGTGCTCCCAGAGGAACAGCATAGCTGAAGCTGGTACGCCCGCCGTTCGGACCGTGCATCGAACCGGCGGCAAAGACGGGCCATCGCGTCAGCGACGCGGCCTGGTCGATCACCGCCGCATTCTTCCCCTCGTCCCACCAGCGGGCAGCGGCGAAGACGAGCGGTTGGCGCTTTTCGGCCTTCGGCACCGGACTGGCACTATTTCCCACCACACTCAGACGCGCGATCGGGCCGTAGCAGGTCTCAAGCATGTCGGCGTGGCTGCGGCTCGGCACGATGACTGCGTCGGCCCTATTGAAGCCACGCCTGTTGCGCTCCTTCTGCCAGGCCCATGCGCCATCCACTGCCTGTTTCCTGACGGCGTGGAACCATGTCGTCACGCAGGAATGAGAGACCGCCACGGCTGGGCACGGCGCATCGAATCCCGCCGCCTGCGTCGGCGCGTTGAAATGGACTAGGTCGATGGCGTGGTCGCGCATGGGCGCAAGCAATTCTAGCGGTAGCGCATCCAGGTCGCCGCCGTTGTGGGTCATCCAATCCGGCGGCGTGTTCAACCAGATCAGCGTGGTGAAAGCCTCTGCCTCCGCAGCCTGCTGCCTCGTCGGCTGGGGACCGAGCCCGGCAAGCACCACACTGTCGCCGCCGTTCACAAGTTCCCTTGCCAGATCAAGCGCATAGCGCCATACGCCGCCCACGGCATCGACGGTCATCAGGATGCGCCGCGAGCGCGGCGTCAGTGTCCGCAACATGTCGCCTCCAGTTCCGCCAGCGGCCGGGGCCGCTTCTCCTGGATGTCACTGAATTTCTGGAAGGATGCGAGATAGTGGTCATGGGCGCGCTCCCAGGCAAGGTCGTCGGGTTCGCCCCAAAGCTCGCGATAGCTGGGCGAACTCGGATACGGATAAAGCGGAACAGGTTCATTGGCCCATACGCCGTGGTCGATCAGGTGGGTTCGCCAGTGCTCGACCAGGGCGGGATCATCCTCGACCACGCCGATCAGATTGGCTTGAACGAATGGAACGTGACGTCTAGCATCGACGAGCAGCGCGGCAAGTTCCTCGGTGCCCAGCCGGCAGCGCTTGGCCAGCATCGCCCGGCCTTCAACCGTCAGGCTTTCGAGCCCTGCTTCAATGGAGACGCAGCCTGCGGCGCCCAGCAATTCCAGCAGCTCGGGCTTCCACAGATCGATGCGGGTCTGCACGCCGAATTTCACATTGCGATCGACCAAGGCTTCCAGCAACGCTTTTTGCGGCAGGAAGATTTCGTCGATGAAGTAGATGTAGCCGACACCTTGGGCAATCAGCCGATCGATCTCCGCGACCACCGCTTCGTGGTTTCGACGGCGATAGGCATCACGGAAATCGATCTTGGCGCAGAAGCTGCAATTGTAGGGACAGCCGCGCGATGCCTCGACTTCCGCGCCGAACCCGACCTGATTGTCATCGAACCTGTGATGGTGGTGCGAATGGGCTGCGATCCAGTCCGCAGGCCATTCGAGGGGTGGATGATCGACAAACGAGCTGGCGTGGACGCCGCCGTTCGAAACCACCCTGGCATCCCGCAGATAAGCGGTTGAGGGCACTGCGCTCCAATCGTCGCGCCGGGCAAGTTGCTCGACGACTTCTTCGCATTCGCCGCGCACGACGATGTCGACGCCGAGCTTGCGCAAGGTTGGCGCCGGCGTGGCCGAGCCGTGCGGCCCGACGGCGACCGTGCGTCCACCGCGCCCGGCGAGAAGGTTGAGGAAATCGGCCGGCACGCGCAATTCCGGCGGTGCGCAGCGCCAGAACAGATAGGTCGGCGCGGTACTGACGACAGTCATTGCCGGGGCGAAATCGGCCACCCGCTCGCAAAGACCGGAATTGTCGAGCTTCTGCAACTGACCATCCAGCATCAGCACCTCATGTCCGGCGGCTTCGAGCAGGGCCTTCGAATAGCCGAGTTCCAGCGGCAGATGTGGTTGGCGGCAGCCGAAATAGATGCTGTCGTCGTAGGTCCAGAATGGGTTTACCAGAGCGATTTTCATGCGACGTACCTCACGGCTTCGGGGTGAGGCTCGAGCCGGTGGCGCTGCAGCCAGTCGGCTAGGTCGCGGACGCCTTCGCGCCATGAAACCTGGGCCATCCAGCCAAGCGCGGTTTTGATCTTGCGGGTGTCGGCGACGAAGAAGGGCTGGTCGCCGGTGCGTTCGCCATCATGGCGGATTGAAAGCTCATGGCCGGTCAGGCCACGGATCTCGCTCAACAGCGTGCGCAGGCTGAGCGCATTTTCCGGGCCGCCGCCAAGATTGAATGCCTGGCCTTTGGTCGTCTCGATGTGGTCGAGTACGGCCCTGTAGGCGGCGACGGCATCGGAAACATGCAGGATATCGCGCACTTGCCTGCCGTCACCGTAAATGGTGATGGGGCGTCCCGTCAGCGCGCTGAGTAGGAAGTGCGCGACCCAGCCCTGGTCCTCGGTTCCGAACTGGCGCGGTCCATAGATGCAGCTCATCCGCAGCACCGCCGTCGGCATGCCGTAGGATTTGGCGTAGTCGAGCACATACTGGTCCGCCGCGCCCTTGGAGCAACCGTAGGGCGTGCAGAAGTCCAGGCCCCGAGCCTCATCGATGCCGTTCGCCTGGATGACGCTGTCGCAAGGCACATAGCGGTCGCCGTCCTCGCGGACCGCGACGTCGGGCAGGCTGCCATAGACCTTGTTGGTGCTGGCGAAGACAACAGGAATACGCTCACCGCTCAGTCGCGCCGCCTCCAGTACGTTGAATGTTCCGCGAAGGTTGATGTCGAAATCCTCGCGCGGCTGGACCAGGCTTGTGGTGACGGCGGTTTGCGCGGCCAGATGGAAAATTGCCTTTGAACCCGTCAGAGCCGGCGCCAAGGCGTTGGCGTCCCGCACGTCGATGGTCTCCACCGTCAGGCGACTGGCGTGTTTTTGTGCCAGCCATTCAAGGTTCTGCTGGACGCCCGGACGGCTGAGATTGTCGATCACCAGCACCGGTTCGCCATCCGACAACAGGCTGTCGGCGAGGTTCGATCCTATGAAGCCGCTGCCGCCGACGATGGCGACCGGCGCGTCGCGTCGATTACGTGTGTTCATGACACCAGCCCGCGTTCTTCGAGCTCGCGTTTCATGTCGGCGCCGCGGTCGACGGCGGACGTGTTACGCACCCAGGAAACGAAATCGCCGAGCGAATTCTCCAGTTGCCGCACCGGCTCGAAACCGAGCAGCTCACGGGCCTTGGAAATATCGGCGAAGCAGTTGCGGATATCGCCGGAGCGCGCTTTGCCGAGCAGTTCGGGCGAGCGGTTCGGTGTCCCCATGGCCTCGGCCAGCAATCGTGCGACTTCGCTGATCGCGTAGGCTCGGCCGCTGCCGATGTTGATGACATGACCCTTTGCCTGGCGTTGCTGCAGTGCAAGGCGAAAGGCGCGGGCGACGTCATGCACATGGACGAAATCGCGCTTCTGTTCGCCATCCTCGAAGATCATTGGCCGTTGGCCGTTGGCGAGACGCGAAGCGAAGTTGGCCAGCACGCCGGTATAGGGGTTCGACAATGCCTGGCCGGCGCCGAAGACATTGAACAGGCGCAACGCGACAGCATCGATGCCATAGGCCTCGCCGAAGATCAGCACAGCGCGTTCTTGTGCGTATTTTGTCAGCGCATAGATTGAGGCGAGATCGACCGGCTTTTCTTCGTCCGTCGGCAGCGGCGAGAGGGGGGCTCCCTCTGGCGACAGCGGATTCCATTGCCCGCTTTTGATGTCGCTCGCCTTGCGCCGGGCATTGTCGATGCGCCGGCCGTCTGGCGTTGCATAGAGCCCTTCGCCATAGACGCTCATCGACGAGGCGACGACGATCCGTTCGACCGGGTGCTTGATCAGTGCTTCAAGTAGCGTTGCGGTGCCGAGATCATTGGCGCTGACATAGCGCGCGATCTCGTACATCGATTGTCCGACGCCGACTTCCGCCGCCAGATGAATGACCGCCTCAACACCTTCCAGCGCACTGGCGACCGCCTCCCGGTCTCGGACATCACCCTTGATCAGTTCGGTCCCGGCGGGAAGCGCAACGGCTTCGCCCGAATGCACCTGCTCCAGCAGCGCATCGAGGATGCGAACCGAATAATCCTGCTCGACGAGTTCCTGTGCGACATGCCGGCCGATGAAGCCGCAGCCTCCTGTAACCAATATGCGTTTCACGACGACTCCTCAGACAAGTAACCTCGGCGCCCCGAACTTTTCGGCAAAAGGTTTGTTCCCTTGCTTCAACAAAGTTCCTTTGGCGGACTTCGTTGGGCCGGCATCGCGATCACGGCGCGGTGCTGGAACATTGACGCCCTTGTGCTGTTAGGACGCCCGACAGCCCGCGTGTCCCATGGGGCAACGCCGATCAAAGGAGATTTCAATGTCTCAGTCGCAAACGACCACCGACCACGACGAAATTCGCAAGTGGGCCGAGGAGCGGGACGGCCGGCCGGCAGTGGTGCGCACAAAAGGCGAGGGCGGCATCCTGCGGATCGACTTCGGTGAGCCTGAGGAAGCATTCGAGCCCATCGAATGGGACGAGTTCTTCCGGATATTCGACGAGAACGATCTGGCCTTTCTGTATCAGGCCAAGACCGGGGAGGGGAAAGCCAGCCGTTTCAACAAATTCGTCGAGCGCGATCAGAAGGACTGATGACACAAGCCAAGCGGCTGATCTGTACGGCCCAGTTTTCGAGATGTGGTCAACAATGACGGCCCCGCGGCTTACCACTTCAGCCTGAGAGGGAGGGTAAAACTAATGCATCAGGTTTGCGCCGCGGGTTTTCGCCATCTCTCGCATGATGCCGTTGAGCCAGTTTTCAGTGGATTGACCAAGCTGTCTGCGGTCGACATCCCGGATCGCTTGCTCGAGCGTCCTCTCGACGAGCCGATCCGATGCGTCGACGTCTCCCAGCAAAAGGCGAGCCGCAAGTCGCAGTTTAGGCAAAAGCGCGAAGACATCGTCGCACGGGTCCGGCATGGAACTCGCCCGCCCCGGTGCCTGCGGGGGAAAAAGTGCGTTGAACACCGCCTGGCTGCCCGAGGATTTCCGCAAATTGCTGGCGTAGCGGAGATGATCGGGAATGGCGATGTCGTCATCGCCACTGAAGAACACGAAGGGGATACCCCGGCGCATCAACTCATCGGCGATTGGAAACACACGTCGGCCATTGAGATTGACATCGAGGATTGCAGCTTCGGCCGTTTCGGTATGTTTGGATGCCTGTTCGACGGTTGCGGCGGGCCCGAGAATGATGGCGCCCATATTGCTGAAGAACCGCGCAAGATCTCCCGCCAGCGTCCATTCGTCTTCGACTATCAGAATATGCAGCCCCCGCAGGTCGCGCACATCGTCATCCTTTCTTGGAACGGAGGTTAGCATGCAGCGCATTCGCTTCCCGAATTCTGTCATCCAGGGCCGCCTGCAACCGCTTCGCAAGCATCAGCATGCGATCCGGGACGGGCCCCGCATCGGAATCTGCTAGCGATCCAGGCGCCCCTGACACCACTGGCGCTCGGAGTTTTATGTCAGCAGAGCGTTTCGTCATTGAACCACCATTGATATCGGGTTCAACGTCATCCCTGACGTCTTGTTCCATACGTCTTGCGCGCTATATGGTTGTGTCCTGTTCGATCCGGCCTTGAGGAGACTTCATGTCGGGTCGGCGAAAGGGGGACATGCCGTGACTGCCCGATCGACTAGATTTCCCATCGTTGGCATCGGCGCGTCCGCGGGTGGCATTCCCGCGATGGAAGGCTTGTTCAAAGGCGTTACCAGCCAGCCCGGCATGGCGTTCATCATCATCACGCATCTCAGCCCGAAGCGAGAAAGTCTGTTGCATGAAGTTGTCAGCCGCTACACCGAGATGCCTGTCGTTGTGGCCGAGGATGGCATAGCTGTTGTACCTGACCACGTCTACGTGATGCCACAAAACGTCACTCTGGCGATCGCCAACGGTGTGCTGCGCCTGCGGCGGCCCAACGGGCTTACCCAAGAGCGCAAACCCGTCGACATCTTCTTTAGTGCGCTCGCTGAAGACCAGGGCGAATATGCCGTGGGCGTCATTCTGTCGGGCGGTGATTCCGATGGAACGCTGGGCGCCAAGGCGATCAAGGAGCGGGGTGGCCTCACTGTCGCGCAAGCGCACGACGGCTACGGGCCGCGCAATCCCGACATGCCACAGAGCGCTATTGCCAGCGGGCTCGTCGACGTCGCTGTGCCCGCCGAGGAGATCGGGGCGAAGCTGGAGGCTTTCGCCCGCGGCTTCGACACGCTGGAAGGGCTGGCGGAAGAAGATGGCGACCAGACGGCCGACATCGATAAGGTGCGAGAACAGATATACGCCATTCTGCGCAGCCACTCCGGCCACGACTTCTCGGGCTACAAGACCAAGACATTTCTGCGCCGCGTGAAGCGACGCATGCAGATCGCCCAGGTCCATTCCATCAGCGCCTATATAGACTGGCTGAAGAAAGATGCTCGCGAGGTGATGAACCTTTTTCGCGATCTGCTGATCAATGTCACCAACTTCTTTCGCGACCCCGATGCCTTCGAGTTGCTCGAGCGAAAGATCATACCGCAGTTGTTCGAAGGCAAGACCGCCAGCGACACCGTCAGGGTCTGGGTTCCCGGATGCGCCACGGGCGAGGAGGTGTTCTCCATCGGCATCCTGCTGCGCGAACACATGGAGACGCTTACGGTCGTTCCGCGCGTCCAGATATTTGCCACCGACATAGACGAGCCTGCGCTGGCGGTGGCCCGGGCGGCACGCTATCCCGAAGCCTTGCTGCAAGGGCTTTCACCCGAACGCCGACAGCGGTTCTTCAACGGCGACGGAGAGAGCTATGTCATTAGCAACGAGATACGGGAACTGTGCATCTTCTCGCCGCACAGCGTCATTCGCGATCCGCCTTTCTCGCGCATGGATCTGGTCTCCTGCCGCAATCTGCTGATCTATTTCGGCCCGAGCATCCAGAGCCGTGTCATCCCTGTCTTTCACTATGCATTGAAGCCCGGCGGTTACCTGTTCCTCGGCACCTCCGAAAGCGTTGGGCAGCACGACAATCTGTTTGCCACTGTCGACAAGAAACATCGTCTCTTCCAGGCGCGCGAGCATGCCTCGCCGCATATCAGGCTGCCCGCCTTGATCGGTGAGAGCCGTTCCGGCGTCTTTCCCTCTGAAAGCGCCGGCTTAAGGAAGGGAGCCGCCGGTTATCCGCTGCGCCAGGCTGTCGAGGCGCAGGTGCTGGAGCGCTTCGCTCCGCCGCATGTCCTGGTCAACGCCGAGGGCGATGTCGTCTATTATTCGGCCAGGACCGGCAGATATCTCGAAGCGCCGCAAGGGATTCCCAGCCGGCAGTTGCTGACGATGGCTAGGCGTGGGCTGCGACTGGACCTCCGCGCCGCGTTGCGGGAAGCGACGACGACGCGCCGCACAGTGGTGCGGGAAAACCTCATCGTAGAGGAAGACGACGAACGGGTCCAGCCGATCAGGCTCACGATCGAACCGCTCACCGAACGTGGCAATGGCGAGCCGCTTTATCTCGTCCTGTTCGAACCGTCGGGGCCGACCCAGGCCCGCTCAGAGGAAGACGGCGGCGGCCGTGACAGTGACAGCACCGCCGATCTCGAGCGGGAGCTGCGCGACACCAGGGAGCGCCTGCAATCGACGATCGAGGAATACGAGACCGCGCTGGAGGAGGTCAAATCGTCGAACGAGGAACTCGTCTCCGTCAATGAGGAGGCGCAGTCCACCAACGAGGAACTCGAAGCCTCGAAGGAGGAGATGCAGTCGCTCAACGAGGAGCTCAACACGATCAACGCCGAGTTGACGGCCAAGATAGAGGAGCTCGACCACGTCAACGGCGATCTGCGCAACCTGTTCGAAAGCACCGACATCGCGACCATTTTCCTCGACCGCAGCCTTGTGGTCCGTACCTTCACGCCGGCGGCGTCATCCTTCTTCAGCCTGCGTCCCTCCGATGTCGGCCGGCCGCTGACGGATCTGTCTAGCCAGCTCGACTACCCCGAGTTGAAGCAGCACATCGACAAGGTCTTCGAGACAGGCGAGATCCTGAATCACCATCTGGCACGCGATGCCAGGGGCCTGTTCCACATGGTCCGCATCAATCCCTATCGCGACAAGGGCAACAGGATCCAGGGCGTGGTGGTGACACTTGTCGATGTCACCACTCTGGCACAGGCGGAAGAGCATCAGCAGGTGCTCATCTCGGAACTCAACCATAGGGTCAAGAACATGCTTGCGGTGATCGCCAGCATTGCAAGCCGCACGCGGGAAAGTTCTGATACGAAGGAGGAGTTCGCGGATGCGCTGATCGGCCGCCTGCATGCCATGTCGCGGGCCTACGGCCTGCTGACCCGGGAGAGATGGAAGGAAGCCTCGGTCAGGGAAATGCTCCAGCAGGAGCTCGAACCATTCGGCATCGAGCGGATCGAACTCGATGGCAAGGATGTCAAACTAGGTCCGCAACAGGGGCTTTCCCTGAGTATGGCCATCCATGAACTGGCCACCAACGCGGCCAAGTATGGCGCTTTGTCAAAAACCGACGGCAAGGTCAGTGTGCAATGGTCGATCGACGATGACAGTTTCACATTTGGCTGGCGAGAAAAGGACGGCCCTCCTGTCAAGGCGCCGTTGGACAATGGCTTTGGGCTGACCTTGTTGCAGGGTGAAATTGATTACAGGCTGGGCGGCCATGTCGAGACCGCGTTCCACAAGGACGGCCTCAGCGTCCAGATTGCGTTTCCGGCAAACCACAAGGAGGCGCCGTGAGCGACAGGCCGCGCGTTCTGGTGGTCGAGGACGAATGGCTGATCGCCGAAGACGTCGCGTCTCGCCTGCGTGCGGCGGGTTATCCCGTGATCGGCCCGGTCTCGTCGGTCGCCGCGGCTCGTCAACTTATCGATGCAGGCAAAGTCGACGTGGCGCTGCTGGACATTCAATTGAACGGTGAAACAAGTCTGCCCGTGGCCGAAACACTGTTGGCTCGCGGTATCCCCTTCGCCTTCATGACCGGATTTGGGCCCCGTGACGTTCCCAAACCCTTCCGAAACTGCAAATTCGTGCCGAAGCCGGCAGGCGACGCTGCACTTCTCAACACCCTGGCCGACCTGGCATCGCTTCGTCCCGACACGCATTCTTCGTGATTTCAACAGGCGGTTTCGATCAGTCCAGGGGCTTGTCCGCCGGCCGAGGCGTGGTGCTCGCCTGACGCGGCCGCCCGGCGTTGCGATTGGCAACCGGATTGTCAAGCGGCGCGGTCGACGGCCGGGATGTGCCTGCGGTTTTCGGCGTCTCCGGCTTGCCACCGGCATCCGTGTCACTGGCGTCCCGTCTCGGGTGCGGCAGACCATCGGCGTTCGGAGACCGGACGCTGGGTTTCGATGTGGAACTCTCATTGCTCATGGCAGCACCTTTCTTTGCATCGGGTGGGGCACGGTAGTCCCGCCGCTGTGAAGTCTGCAGGTCAAACCGTCGCCGCGATCGAAGGTTCCAGGTGCCAACGGGTCCATTGCGATCCACGGCCGCCGACTTACTCAGGGCAGACCTGGTGCGAGAGCCCGACACCTCAACCATGCGGCCGCATCACCACCTTGATGCAGCCATCCTGCTTGTCACGGAACGTCTTGTAGAGATCCGGCCCGGCTCCGAGATCCGCCCGGTGCGTGATCACGAAGGAGGGATCGATGTCGCCCTTCTGGACTATGTCCAGGAGCGGTTCGAGGTAACGCTGAGTATGGGTCTGACCCATCCGGAAGGTCAGGCCCTTGTTCATGGCGGCGCCGAACGGAATATGATCGACGAGACCGATATAGACGCCGGGCACCGAGATGGTGCCGCCTTTGCGGCAGGAGTAGATTGCTTCGCGCAGTACATGCGGCCTGTCGGTGCCGAGGTAGACGGCGGCCTTGACCTTGTCGAGCATGGCGTCGGCACTGGCGCCGGGATCCGACTCGGTACCGACACAGTCGATGCAGCGATCAGGACCGCGGCCATCGGTCATCGCCATCAAGGCGTCGTAAATATCGGAGTTGCTGAAGTCGAGCGTCTCGGCCTTGCCGTGCTCGCGAGCCATCGCCAGCCGCTCCGGCACCTTGTCTATGGCAATGACGCGGCCGGCGCCGAGCATCCATGCGCTTTGGATGGCGAACTGGCCGACCGGACCGCAGCCCCAGATAGCGACGGTATCGCCTGGCTCGATGCCGGCATTTTCAGCCGCCATGTAGCCGGTCGGGAAGATGTCTGAGAGGAACAGCACCTGTTCGTCGTCCATTCCTTCGGGCACCTTTATCGGACCGACATCGGCGAAAGGGACTCGCAGATATTCGGCTTGCCCTCCCCAATAGCCGCCGACCAGATGCGAATAGCCGAACAGGCCCGCCGGGGATTGTCCCATCACTTCGGCGGCCTGTTTGGCATTGGGATTGGACCTGTCGCAAAGCGAGAACAGCCCCTTCTGGCAAAACCAGCATTCGCCGCATGAGATGTTGAACGGCACCACGATGCGGTCACCCTTCCGGAATTTCGAATGGCCGCGGCCGACTTCCACGACCTCGCCCATGGTCTCGTGTCCAAGCACGTCGCCCGATTCCATGGTCGGCATATATCCGTTCATCAGATGCAGGTCCGAGCCGCATATGGCGCAGCAGGTGACCTTGATGATGACGTCGCGATCATCCTCTATAGCGGGATCAGCCACCTGGTCGCATCGGATGTCGCCTTTGCCGTGCCATGTGAGCGCTTTCATGAGGTTGCTCCTTGTTGGAAGAAGGTTGGAAGGCAAATCGTGTAAAAGGCACCGTCTGAGCGTCTGCAGCAATCCGTCGATATACAGGTCAACACATGGGAGTTGCTGCCGTGATGCCCGATTGTTCAGTCTTTGAATGCGGAACCCGGCTCGGCCATCTTGCGGTGCTGTTCAGCCAGCGTGCCTGCCGGCATCACATGCGCCGCGGCGACCTGCAGCTTGTTCTCCAACTGCTGATGACTTGTTCCTCGCCGGCCATCATCGCCTCGTAACCGGCTATGACTACATCGGTGGGATTGTCCTTCTCATCGGTGCCGACCTTGCCCTCACCACGGCCAACTTTTCATTCGTCATAACGTCCTCCGAATTTCGCTTCGGCCGAACCACCATCGAGGCTGATTGTTCCGTACGGATAGGATTGAATGGGCGGCTTTATGCCGGCCATGAAAAGCGATTTTGTTCTGGGCACATTCGACTATGAACAACTCATGATGGCGGTGGAACAACTCAAGTTTGTGCGAGTTCGGTAGCCGTGCAGCGTCATCGCTCCCCTTGTTTGATGCTGCACGGTCGGGTCCCCTCAGCCTGATCAGCCCGCGCGCCCTCGCGGCAGCGCGGGCTTTCTATGGGCAGGCCGCGATGTTTTAAATCTTTGGAACAACGTACCCGTTCAGCAGTTCGGCGTGCAGGAGGAACAAAATGCAATTCGCGGAAGAAATCGCGCTCAGGCGCGTAAAGATGCTGGTCGAACAATATGTTGTCGCCAGGAGCAGGAGATATGATTTCGTCTCGACCGAACTCGCCTGTAAGGCCATCCGCCAGGTCGTACGAAGCCCGATCGAGGACGCCGAACTGGACCATCTGCTGGCCAGAAGCGCCGTCAAACAAGGGCTGTCGGTGCGGTTCGACCGGATAGGTCATTGGCAGGCGGCTTCGCCCGAACTCAGCCAGGAGAAATCAGCATGAGGGCAGTGCTTTTGATGTCGGCCGCATTGCTCGCCTTGGCGGCGTGTAATGACAATGCCGATCCAGCCAAGTCCAAGACGGATACCACGAACAGCCAACCGGTCGACAAGAATCCCACGACGGACACCAACCCGACACCGCAGACCAGCACCGGCGGCGATCAGCAAGGTACGCAGCCAGCCCAGCCTGCATCTCCCAAGCCAAGTGGCGGCTAGGCCTATGGAGCGACGCAACGCGATAATCTCGCTGGTGATAGCCGCAGTCATCATTGTCGGTTTCGTCGTCGGCTTTTTCTACATTGATATGGGCTGGCAGACCTCGCCGCTGAAACGCGCGCCTGAACAGAACCAGGGTGGCAACGCCCCGGCGGATACCTCACCAGCCGCGGGCGTCCAGAAGAATCCCAAGGAAAACACCGAAATGCCTGGGCAGTGATCGACAGCTCGTCTCTGAGTAGACCTCGAACCAGGCCAGACGCGTTTATGCTGTCAGGTCCCACCGTGCTGATCCTTATGTACTTTCTGCTTCCCGTCTGGCTTGTCGCTGGCTTTGCAGACTGGCTTTGCCACCGCGCCTCACATATCGAGTCGACCACGGGCGCCAAGGAATCCTTGATCCATCTTCTGATGTTCGCCGAAGTAGGCGTGCCGTTGCTGGCAGCCATGTTCCTCGAGGTGAATGCCTTGGTCATCGCTGTCATGATCGTCACCTTCTTCATCCACGAGGCGACGGCGATGTGGGATGTACGCTATGCAACCACGGCGCGCAGGGTAACGCCGATCGAACAGCATGTGCACAGCTTTCTGGAAATGATCCCGCTGATGGGCCTGGTCAGCGTCGTCTCCCTCCATTGGACGCAGTTTCTTGCGTTGTTCGGGGCGGGGCCGGAAACCGCGCGCTTCGATATCGTCTGGAAATCGCAGCAGTTGCCACTGATCTATATCGTCTGCGTGATGGCCGTGATCGTACTTTTCGAGTTGCTTCCGTATGTGGAGAAATTCGTCAGGGGCTTACGGGCCAATGCCGGGAGGCTGATCCCGCCGAAAGCCAGGCGACGCGACCCGGGCCACACGACGTTGCGGTGATGGGGCGGTCTGAAACGATGCTCCCTTGACCACAAGTACTCAGCGGTCTGAGCGCCGTCTCGCGCGGAACATCTCTGCCGGACTGGTCATTAACAGAACGGGAGAGGACAGACATGGAGCGTGATGATGGGCATCCTTTCCGACCTCGACAAAAAGCTGACGGACAACATGTATGAACATGCCAGCGAACTCACGGATGCGGTGGCGGACCTGCCGCCGGAACTCGTTGAAAGCGTCGACCGGCTAATGCCTTTCATCCAGCCCGAAGCGCGCGAGACGGTGAGAAATCAGGTTTTCGGCCTGATCCACGAATACAGGATCGTGGCCCCTCGCAGCCCGGCCGATCAGGATTGACCTACCCGTTCTGGTCTATCGCGTGAGGCGCGGGTTGGCTGCCGCCATCGTTGCTTGCTCTATGGCCGCCGAACCACAGCCAAGCCGCGACGATCACGACTGCCACGATCACTATCCAGGATATGAGACGAGGCATTGCGGGATTCTCCGTGCCAGCAGTCCATTCACGTCGACGTGATGATCAGGACGGAATTGAAGTCGGCTCCGCCGCCTCCTTGTGCTCCTAATTCCGCACGCGATCCTTTGTTTCGCTTGAGTTGCGGTGGCCGGCTGAGATCTGTCGCGTCCACATGCCCTGCAGCCGCCCCGCCGGATGGGCTTTCGTTGACGCGCCCGCTGAACGCTCTAGGTCAATTCAAGCCGACCACCGCTCGTTCGGCACTAGGGGAGACTATTCTTGTGGCGCACCAAACGCCGAATTTGATCCTCAGCGGCCGTCATTTCCGGCTGGATTGTTTGTGCTTGCTGTTGCTGTTGTGCGTGTCGGCGGGATGCTCGTCTTCCGACGAGATCGAGCAGCAATCACGAACAGCGGCTTCCGCGGCACAGACCGCATCGATGTTGCTCGACGCTTGGATGGGCGGCGCGGCGCCGACCGCATACACGGTGGACACGCTGCAATCGATCGGCAAGACGCTTGCCGATGTCGGGGCGCAAATCCGGTCCGCCGAAACCAGTGAACCCACCGAGCAAGCTTCTCTGACAAAAGCAGTCAATGATTTGTCGGTCGCGGTGACGCGTGCCGAGGCCGGACTGCAGGCAGATGACCGGCTGGAAGTCCAAGACGCGCAACAGGATTTACGGCTGGCGTCGCGTTCGCTCGCTGCCGCCTACGCCAAGTACTTCGCGCCGAAGCCATGAAGAAGCTCATGGAAATATCCCTCGGCGTCGTCACCAGCGTCGGCGGCTTCCTCGAAGTTGGGTCCATGGCGACGGCGGCGCAGGCAGGCGCGATGTTTGGCTTCCAGTTGATCTGGGCGGTGGTGCTCGGCACCGTCTGCATCATCTTTCTTGTCGAAATGTCCGGCCGGTTCGCGGCCGTGAGCCATCACGCGATCTCCGACGGCATCCGCGAAAGGTTCGGTTTCAACGTCTTTCTATGGCCGTTGCTTGCCGCCTTGCTGGTCAATTTCCTGGTGCTGTCCGCCGAGATCGGCGGCGTTGCCATTGCGCTCGAACTTGCCACCGGCATAGGCTTCCAGTGGTGGGCACTGCCGGTGGCTTTGCTGGCGTGGCTGCTGCTCTGGAAAGGCACGTTCGGCGTCATCGAGAAGGGCGTGTCGTTTCTCGGTCTGGTGACGCTGTGTTTCGTCGTCGGAGCGGTGATGCTGAGACCTGATTGGACGGCAGTCGCAAGGGGCGCCGTGCCTTCGCTGCCGGTCCACGATGCCGCCAATTACTGGTTCATGGCGGTCAGCATTCTGGGCGCCTCGATATCGCCCTACCTGTTCATGTTCTATTCCTCGGGGGCCATCGAGGACCGGTGGGACAAAAGCTATCTCGGCGCCAATCGGGCGATAGCGGGGTTGGGCATGACCTTCGGGGGCACCATCTCGATCGGCGTGTTGATCGTGGCCGCTCTCGTGCTCGCCACGCATGGCGTCACCCAGGTGGACGACTATCACCAATTGCCGTTGATGCTGATCCCCATATTCGGCTTCTGGGGCTTCGTGCTGTTTGTTGCTTCTCTCGCCATCGCCTGCTTCGGCGCCGCACTCGAGGTCGGGTTGCAACAGGCCTATCTTGTGGCCCAAGGGTTCGGCTGGAATTGGGGCGAGGATCGCAAGCCGCGCGACGATCCGGGTTTCAGCGCCACCTACACGATATCATTGCTGTTGGCGGCTATTCCCATCGCGCTTGGTCTTGACCCGCTGAGGCTCACCATCTTTTCCATGGCGCTGACGGCTGCCAGCCTTCCGCTGACCGTCGTTCCGTTCCTGTTTCTGCTGAACGACAAACGTTATGTCGGCGAGCATCGCAACGGCATTTTGTCAAATGCCGCCGTCATCTTCATCATCGCGCTTGGCTTCGTACTGGCGGTGGTGACCATCCCGCTGCAGATATTCGGAGGCACATGATGAAGTTGCTGCGTGATCTCCTGGACAAGCAGGTGGTCGACCGCGAGCAGGTCAAGGTCGGTAAGGTCGACGGTTTGGTGGCGCAGTTGCGGCCTGGCAAGCCGCCTCGGATCATTGCCATCGAGCTCGGCTCCATCACCCTGGCGCGTCGCCTCGGCGCACGGCCCGGGCGCTGGATGGCGCGGCTCGCGGTCAAGCTGGGCGGCACGCAGCATGGCGAACCTCATCGGATCGCCTGGCGCAAGGTGAAAGATATCGGCATCGATATCGAGTTCGACATCGATGTGCGAGAAACGTCGATCTTCGCCTGGCAGGACTGGTTGCGCGACCATATCATCGGGCGCATTCCGGGAGCTTGATGATGATCACGGTCAATCTCGAGCATCTGGCGGGGCGGCGCGTACTCTCGCAGCGCGGCAAGAATGTCGGTTATATCGAGGAGATCCGCGCCGAACGGGATGGTGACGATTTCGTCGTCACCGAATTCCACGTCGGGGTCTACGCTGCTTTCGAGCGTCTTTCGGCCTCGGCCATAGGCGTGGCGGTGCTGGATCTTTTCCGATTACGCCGCCGCGACGGTCTATACCGCATTCCTTGGGACAAGCTCGACATCTCCGATCCCGCGCGACCGCGGCTGCTGTGCCCAATGACTGAACTCTCAGGCATGAAGGACGCGCCGGACCTCCAGGAATAGGTCGTGGGTGCTGCATCGTCGGGATTAGTCTCAGCGCAGCATGCTTGCCGCCAGGAAGACCACGGCTGCTGTCAAAACGACAGCTGCAATCACCAACACCGGCCAGTTGCCGCCAGGCCGCAGTTCCGGCTCGCCTTCGACCGGACGCATGGCATTGGCAAAGCTGGCATCGTTTTCGAATTTTGGACGAGTGCGCGGCGGACTTGTCTCAGCGACCGGATTTTGTGTGTCCGCGGCCTCTGCGTCTGTCTCAAGCGGGGCAATGGCGGGATCGAACCCCGGCGTCTTGTCGTGCGTTGCTCCTGCCTGAACTTCGCCTCTGGCCGCGGCAGCCGTGAGACCTGTAACCTTAGCCATAATCTCTCCCCTTCGAACCGATCTCGGCAGTATCGCACTTGCAGGCGCCGGCGGAACCAAGCTTGCATGCGCTGAGGCGACCCACCACGGTCAGACTTGCTCGCTCAGCAGAATCCTGGCGTCCTTGGCCGCAACGATGAACGCCTGTCGTGCCGCCCTTGTCGGCTTTTCGCCTCGCATGACGGCAAGGCACGCTCTGATCGCGGCAAGACGCCTCTCGGATGTCGGCTTTGGCCAGTCCCGCAGCAGCACTTCGGCTGCGTCCGACACCGAAACCACAACCCTGTCGCGGTCTATCCGGCCAGGTTGAATGACAATCGGCTTTCTGAAATGTCCAGTACGCACATGCCTCTCCAGCGGGATGCACTCTATTCGACACGCCGCTGCAAGACTGCGCGTCGCGACGCGCTTTAACTCCGCAACCGTCGATTTGTTCCAGAGCACCTGGCGTTTGAAACAACTAGCCGTTGGCCGTCCGTGCGCGCCCGTCCCAAGACTTACAACAGGTCCTTGCGAAGGAAGATGCGTGCGTGCCCTGGAATTCCGAATTCGACTTTGCCGAATTCCTCGAACCCATGCTGCATGTAGAATAGCGGCGCCTGGAAACTGCTTGTCTCGACCACGGCTTTTTTGCAGCCACGCTGGTTCATGGTGCCGGCGTTCCTGTCGCCTGTCACTTCTCCACATTTTCCGTCGATGTGGCAGATCTCACGCGAGATAGTCCGGCAGCCTCATGCGTGGATCGTGGTGCTGCCGGGCCTGCAGGCATGTCGTCTGGGTATCGGAACAAAGCGCATCTTGGCCTGTTAGGGCGACGCATCCCAGGCAAGGACAAAGCCGATGAAAACACGACAATTTTTCGCATCGCTCGCCGCTGCTTCCATTCTTCTCGCCGTGCCTGCTTTTGCTGCCGACAGCGCCCAGGCCTTCGTCGACAAGGCTGCCATCGGCGGCAAGTTCGAAGTCGACTCGAGCCAGATTGCCTTGAGCAAGGTTCAGGACCAGAGCATCAAGGACTTCGCCCAGATGATGATCCGCGATCACGGCGCGGCCAATGACAAGCTGGCAACGGTGGCCGGCGAACAAAAATTGAAAGTGCCGCCGGCGCTTGATGCCCAGCACCAGGGCGATCTCGACAAGCTCAAGAATGCGCAGGCTCCGATCGATCCAGCCTATGTCGACATGCAGCGCAAGGCGCATGCCGACGCCGTCAAGCTGTTCGAAACCTATGCCAGCGGCGGCGACAACGCCGGGCTCAAGACATTCGCCCAGCAAACGGTCGATACGCTGAAGACGCACCAGCAGATGATCGAAAAGATCGCAGCCGGGCAGGACGCCATCACGGGAGCGACAACACCGGCGGTGAAGACCGACAATACCCCCAATGCCGCCGCTCTCGTTCCCGGCGCAAACAGCTTCACCGAAGCCCAGGCCAAGAGCCGCATCGAGGGTGCAGGCTATACCAACGTGTCGAAGCTTACCAAGGACGACCAGGGCATCTGGCGGGGCCATGCCACCAAGGCAGGCGAAAGCCTCGCCGTCGGCCTGGACTATCAGGGCAACGTCGTTGCCGCCAGCAAGTGAGCACGGATCAGGAGAAATCAATGAAAACGGTAACTGGACTGTTCGACAACTATGACGACGCGGCCGACGCGGTCCGCGAACTGGAAGCCACGGGCGTCCCGCATGCGAACATCAGCATCGTCGCCAACAACTCGGATGACTGGTACGAGGGCGACCGTTCGGAGGCTGCCGAGGATGCCGGGGCTGGCGCGGGGATTGGAGCCGTGATCGGCGGTGCCGGCGGATTGCTGACAGGGCTGGGGGTCATGGCCATCCCGGGCGTCGGACCTGTGGTCGCGGCGGGTTGGCTCGCCGCCACCGCGACAGGTGTCGTTGCCGGGGCGGTGGCAGGCGGTGCGGTCGGAGGCATTGTCGGCGCTCTGACGGAGTCCGGCGTGCCCGAGAACGATGCCCACGTGTATGCGGAGGGCGTACGCCGCGGCGGCACGTTGGTCACGGCCAGGGTGGACGATGAACTCATTGCAAATGCCGAGGAAATTCTGGGGCAATCCAGATCGGTCGATCTTGCCGAACGCCGCAGGGCTTACGAGGCTGGCGGCTGGACCGGCTTCGATGCCAATGCCGGCGAATATATCCCTGACGAGACCGATCGCGACAGCGCTCGGGCGATCAATCGGCCTTGAACGAGGAGGTGTGGTCGCACGTACCGAACGACGAGGTTTCACGAAGTGCTACGGAGCGTGTGGGACAGATGTTCGAGTTGCCCGGCTTCAAGATCTCCGTGAGCAAGGGCATGAAGCTTCCCGGCTGTCCGGCGCGTTAAGTGATCTCAGTTGAATCCCCGACCGTTCAAGCGAACTGGCTGGCTGTCGGGTTGGCGTGCTGCACGAAAAGTACTCAGCGATCAAGGTGCGGTGTTGGTATGGTGGTGCGCTGGCGGGCTCTGGTCACGCTGAGCCGCACGTCTGCCGCCTGGCTCATATCGGGCGTGCGCCTGTTCGATCTCACAACTCGATTCTAGTGACTGTGGCTCCCCTTATGTTCGACTATTAACTGTTCGGCCAAGTTGGGCGTTGACGCTTCCTCTCTATAAGAGTTAATAATCTCCTAATATAAGAAGAATCTAAAGTTCGTGGTCGAAAGCCACGAGTTTGACGATGTAGGTTGGGTAGGGAACGTAGCGTGACGACCAGATCGTCGCGTCCAGCAGCATCGGGTCAATATCCGTCCGTGAATGGCCAGCTTGAGGCGGCTGTTCCAAGCGCGCCGGTGTGCCTGGATGAGGGCGAAAATTCATGCCTGCCTGGATTCGCGCGGTTTTTCTTCGGCTGGAAGCAGCCGGTCGTTCAGTACTGTCGATAAAACAGATGAGGCGTCTGTTCTTAAAAGGGGGGTTGAAAAATGGCTACTCAGGTCACCGGTGCCGGCGGCACCACGACGTCTTTCTCCAACACGCCGCAGGCGAAGGATGACCTTTTTCTCCTCTCAGAAAATGATACCGGTGTCCTGATCCTGAATGTTTTGGCGAATGATCTGGGAGGCGCAGCCAAACAGCTCTACTCCATCGATAACTCGATTCCCGAAGGTGGGTTGACGTCGACAAAGACACCCTCGCCAGTGGACTTGCTCACGCGCGACACGACATATTCTACTGATAGTTCGGGAGCCGCCGGGACCACCGACACAAGCCTATTAGGAGCCAAGATCTGGATGGCCAGCGATGGCACGATCCACTACGACACGGCCAGTATCGCTGCGCAGCTCCAGGCACTTGCCGCGGGACAGGTTCTCACCGACAAGCTGACCTACGCCATTCAACTCGGCAATGGCACGCTGAGCTGGGCCACGACCATTGTCCAGTTCACCGGCACCAACGACAAGCCTGTGATCACCTCGGGGCCGCAGACAGGCGCGGTCGTCGAGGACGCCCCGACGACGCCGGACCTCACCGATTCCCTCAACGCGGCCGGCACCATCGCCTTCAACGACGTCGATCTCATCGACGGCCACACCGCTTCGTTCGCGGCGACCGCCGGCGAGACGGCGCTCGGCACCTTCTCGCTCGATTCCGTCAGCGAGGCGGCCGGCGCGGCCGCCGGCTCCGTCCAGTGGCATTACGCCCTCAACAACGCCGCCGCCCAGTATCTTGCCGCCGGCCAGAGCGTGGTCGAGCACTACACCGTGACCGTCGACGACGGCCATGGCGGCACCGCGACCCAGGTCGTGGCCGTCACCATCAACGGCACCAACGACAAGCCTGTGATCACCTCGGGGCCGCAGACAGGCGCGGTCGTCGAGGACGCCCCGACGACGCCGGACCTCACCGTTTCCCTCAACGCCGCCGGCACCATCGCCTTCAACGACGTCGATCTCATCGACGGCCACACCGCTTCGTTCGCGGCGACCGCCGGCGAGACGGCGCTCGGCACCTTCTCGCTCGATTCCGTCAGCGAGGCGGCCGGCGCGGCCGCCGGCTCCGTCCAGTGGCATTACGCCCTCAACGCCGCCGCCGCCCAGTATCTTGCCGCCGGCCAGAGCGTGGTCGAGCACTACACCGTCACCGTCGACGACGGCCATGGCGGAACGGTCGAGCAGCTGGTCACCGTCACCATCCACGGCACCAATGACGATCCGACCATCACGGTCGCCGGCACCGATGCCGACGGCGCGGTGACCGAGGATACGACTGCGCCGACGCTGTCGGACACCGGCACCATCGCCTTCAACGACATCGACCTCATCGACACCCACACCACCAGCGTCGCGCCGGATGCCGGCAACACGCTCGGCGGCACGCTGACCATGGGGGCCGTCAGCGAGGACGGCGCGACCCAACCGGGCACCGTCGGCTGGACCTACGAGGTCGCCAACGCCGCCACCCAATACCTGGCGGCGGGCGAGACCGCGACGGAGAAGTTCACCGTCACCGTCGACGACGGCCATGGCGGAACGGTCGAGCAGCTGGTCACCGTCACCATCCACGGCACCAATGACG
>NZ_JAIUIC010000014.1:0-197332 GCF_020165455.1 Mesorhizobium sp. BR1-1-3 | reverse complement strand
GGTGTCGAGCGCAGCTCGACGGAGTGGGGGTCGACCGTTCATCAACAATACTGCCGATCAAAAATCGGTCGGCGCGCCGCCTTCGGACCGGCGCTTGGCG
This sequence comes from Mesorhizobium sp. BR1-1-3, assembly GCF_020165455.1. NCBI lineage: Bacteria > Pseudomonadati > Pseudomonadota > Alphaproteobacteria > Hyphomicrobiales > Phyllobacteriaceae > Mesorhizobium > Mesorhizobium sp. BR1-1-3. Next base: position 197,232 of record NZ_JAIUIC010000014.1, on the reverse strand, counting down.
ACGAAGGCGTTGAGTTCCTCGCGGATGGCCGGGTCCATGTAGGGCTCCTCATAGGACGCCAGCCGCTCCTTCCAGACCTTGTTGGCCTTTTCGAGCGCCGTCGGCGAGCCGGCTTCCGCCCAGGTCTCGTAATTGCGCCAGTCGGAGAGGATCGGCGAGTAGAAGGCGGTCTTGTAGCGGTCCTGCGTGTGCTGGGTGCCGAAGAAATGGCCCCCGGGGCCGACCGACTGGATGGCGTCGAAGCCGAGTGCCTCTTCGGAAAGGTCGAGCGGGGTCAGGAATTCGGCCACCATCTGCAGCAGGTCGATGTCCAGAATGGTCTTCTCGTAGGAGCAGCGCAGGCCGCCTTCGAGCCAGCCGGCGGCATGCATCATCAGGTTGCCGCCGCCCTGGATGGCGCCCCACAACGAGAACACGCTTTCATAAGCCGCCTGCGCGTCGACCGTGTTGGCGGCGCAGGTGTTGGAGGTGCGGTAGGGGATGTTGTAGCGGCGGGCAAGCTGGCCGCCGACGAGCTGCGCCTTCATGTATTCCGGCGTGCCGAACGCCGGTGAACCGGACTTCATGTCGACATTGGAGGTGAAGCCGCCATATCCGACGGGGGCGCCCTTGCGCACCATCTGGGCGAAGGCGATGCCGGCAAGCGCCTCCGCGTTCTGCTGCACCAGTGCGCCGGCGATGGTGACAGGCGCCATCGCACCCGACAGGGTAAACGGCGTCACGACGACGACCTGGCCCTTGCTCGACATCTGGATGATGCCTTCCATCATCGGCACATCGAGTTTCAGCGGCGAATTGGTGTTGATGATGGTGAAGACGGACGGCTCTTCGAGCATCTGCTCGTGGCTGATGCCGCGCGCGATCCTGGCGATCTCGATGCCGTCGACATTGCGCTCCTTGCCGAGCGAATAGATGTGGAACACCTTGTCGGTGAGCACGCTGAGATCGCGGATGCATTCGAGATGGCGGACGGATGGATGGATATCGGTCGGCTCGACCGGGTAGCCGCCCGTGCAGTTCAGAATGTTGTGCATCTGCGCGAGCTTGAGGAAGTTGCGGTAGTCCTGCTGGTTGCCGGGCCGGCGGCCGCGATCGATGTCGGAGCAATTGGGCGCCGACGCCATCATCGAGACGATCACATTGTTGCCGCCAAAGCGCACATTGTGCGCAGGATTGCGGGCATGGATGGTGAATTCCGACGGGCAGTGCGACACCAGGTCGAGGATCATGTCGCTGTCGAAGCGCACCCGCTCTGAGCCGTCACGCACGTCGGCGCCATGCGCCTTCATGATGCTGCGGGCCTCGTCATGCAGCACGTCGACGCCGATTTCCCGCAGCACGCGCAGGGAAGCGAGGTGAATCGATTCCAGCTCGTCGTCGGACACCAGCCTGGTTGGCGCCAGCGGGTTCTTCAACTGGCGAAAAGCCGGCTGCTCGAACGCGGCCGAGCCGCCGGCGCGCTTTCCAGCGCGGCCGCCGCGACGGGCGCGGTCGGTGGCCAATGCCGGTTCTGAGGGTTGTAGGGCGGCGGTCATGATGGTCCTCGTAGGATGCGATAGCGGGCGGCATAATGGACCGGCGGCTGTCCGGCCATTGCGGAGGCGACGACCACTAGGGCGAGGGAAGCGACATGCCGGAACGGCAGGTGCCCGGCCGCGACATCGGCGTGATCAGGTTGCCGCGTTGGAGCAAGCGGATTTCGGTGGCCGGCCCTTTCCTTCCGGGATCGAACCGATAGCTACTTGGCTTGCCGGCCTGATGGCCAGCAGTTCATCTGGATGGCAGCATGGTCGCGACCGGCTCGAGCGAAGGCGAAGCAGGAACGCAATGGGCAGCGCTTGCCGGCGTCACCGCGGCACTTGCCATGTTTGGCGCCGCGCAAGGGCTGAGCTCGCCGCTGTTCACATTGCTGATGCAGAAGCAAGGCATGTCGCCGGCGCTGATCGGCCTGTCGGCGGCGATGATGCCGCTCGGGCTGATCCTGTCGGCTTCCTTCGTGCCGGCGGCGGTGCGGCTGGTCGGCGGGCGCAACCTGGCGGTCGGCTGCTCGCTGATCGGCGCGCTCTGCTTCCTGGGCATCGGCTATCTGCAGGACTGGGTGGCGTGGTTCGTCATCCGCTTCATCATCGGCGTGGTCATCAATCCGCTTTATATCCTTGGCGAGGTGTGGGCGCTGTCGCTGGCACCGCCGTCGCGGCGCGGCCGGGTGATGGGCGTGTTCAACACGCTGATGGGCGCCGGTTATGCCGCCGGACCATTCGCGCTGACCCTGCTCGGTACGTCGGGCTGGGCGCCTTTCATGGTCGGCGTCGCCGGTTTCGCGCTCTGCGCGGTGATCCTGCACGCCGTCTCGTCAAAGCTCACCGGCTTCGAGGATGACGGCCAGCCTGCCAGCGGCCTTGTCGGGTTTGCCAAAATGGCGCCGGCGCTGCTGCTTGCCGTGCTTGTCTCGGCGGCGGTCCAGCAGAGCACCTATGCGCTGGTCCCGGTCTTCGGCGCCAGCTATGGCCTGGCGGAAGCCGTTCTGGTCTCGCTGGTGATGGCGCTTTCCCTCGGCAACATCCTGCTGCAGATACCACTCGGCCTTCTGGCGGAGCGTTTTGGCGGCCGCGCCATGATCATCGTCTGCGCACTGGCAACAACCGTTTGCGCGCTTTTGCTGCCTCTGCTGATCACAACGCCGTTGATCTGGGTGGTGCTGCTGGTGATGGGCGCGGTCGGTTACGGCGTCTACACCATGGCATTGGTCGAACTCGGCAGCCGGTTCAAGGGCTCTGTGCTGGTCGCCGGCAACGCTGCCTTTGCGCTGATGTGGGGCGTTGGTGGCATCGTCGGCCCACCCGGTGCGGGCCTGCTCATGCAAGGCATCGGCCCACTTGGGCTGCCGGTGGTTATTGCCGCTCTCGACGCGGTGCTGGTGATGTTCGCGCTGTACCGCTCATCCATGCGCCGAGCTTCCTGATAAGCCCAACCTCCTGACAGGCCCAACCTCCTGACAGGCACTGTCTGGAGCAAGCAGTTTTCGCCCGCCAGGGGCTTACCTCTGCGCAACTCAATCGCTAATCCTGCAGCCCGACAGCGGTGCGTACATGAATTTGGTTGAATCGAACAAGGACGAGACGATGCAATGGGCGGCGATCACCGGTGTGATCGCGACCGTCTCGGTGTTCGCCATCGCGCAAGGGTTGTCCTATCCGCTGCTGAGTTTCATCCTGCAGCGCCAGGGCGTTTCGCCAGCGATGATCGGCTTGTCGGCGGCCATGACGCCGATTGGCTTCATTCTGTCATCGCCGTTGATCCCGGCGCTGGCCCGCCGATTCGGGGCAGGGCGCACCGCGCTCACCTGTGCGGCCCTTTCGGCTGTCGTGCTGGCGCTGATCGGCTGGACGCAAAATGTCTATTTGTGGTTTCCCCTGCGCTTCCTGATCGGCGTCGTGACCAATCCGCTCTATGTGCTGAGCGAGATCTGGGTGATCGCGCTGGCACCGCCGGCCCGACGCGGCCGCGTCATGGGTGTCTATTCGACGATCATCTCGGCCGGTTTCGCGACCGGGCCACTGTGCCTGCTTGCAGTCGGCACTGAGGGCTGGCCGCCCTTCCTCGTCGGCATTTTCGCCTTCGTGCTGTGTGGCATTTGCCTGGCCTCGGTGCTGCCGCGTTTGCCCAAGGTCGACGAGGCCGGGCACCAGGTTTCCGTCCTGGGTTTCGTGCCGCTGGCGTGGCTGCTTTTGTTCGCCGTCATAGTCGCCGCCGGCTTCGAACAGGGTGCGTTGGCGTTGCTGCCGGTCTATGGCACCCATCACGGCATTACCGAAACCCGCATGTCGGCGCTGCTGTCGGTGATGATCGCCGGCAACATCGCCATGCAGGTGCCGCTCGGCCTTTTGGCGGAAAGGCTTTCCGCGCGCCTGGTGCGGCTTGCCTGCGTCGCGATCACGGTGCTCGGCTGCGTCCTGCTTCCGCTTCTCATCGAGTCGCCGCTGATCTGGCCAATGATCTTTGTCTGGGGCGCGGTTTCCTACGGCATCTACACGATGTCGATCATCGAGCTCGGCGAACGCTTCACCGGCTCCGCACTGGTCGCCGGCAATGCGGCCTTTTCCTTGATGTGGGGGGTCGGCGGCATCGCCGTGCCGCCGCTGGCGGGGGGCGCCATGGATGTTATGGGCGCCGGCGGACTGCCGATCACGCTTGGGCTGCTGTGCCTGGCGCTGGCCATTGCGAGCCTCGCTGGTCGGCGGAAAGCCTCAATTGTGCGCTGAACATGGTGAATATCGACGGCCTGTCGGCGTTGGCTTTTTCAAAGCAACGCGTTTATCGGAGACCTCATGACCAAGCCTGCTACCCAGACGCCGAATTCTGCCCCCACGACCGACGATCCCTTTCTCTGGCTGGAGGACAGGACAGCCAAGCAGTCATTGGACTGGGTACATCGCCAGAACGAGATCACGGTTGGCGAATTGCAGGGCGATCCGTCCTATCAGGCGTCGTTCCAGACCGCGCTCGACCTGATGACGGCCGAGGACAACATCGCTGTCGGCGCGGCAAAAGCCGGCCATGTCTACAATTTCTGGCAGGACAAGACCAATGTGCTCGGCCTCTGGCGCCGCACGACCGTCGCTTCCTACAAGACCGAGAAGCCCGACTGGGAAACGATCATCGACTTCGACCAGCTTGCGGCGGAGGAAGGGATAAAATGGGTTTTTGGCGGCGCCAGCCGGCTCTATCCCGACTTCAACCTTTGCCTTGTCTCGATGTCGCCGGATGGCGGCGACGCCAGCGAGATGCGCGAATTCGACATCGCGACCAAGTCGTTTGTCGAGGGTGGGTTTCGTGCACCCGCTTCCAAGTCGGGTTTCAGCTGGCTGGATAAGGACACCGTGATTGTTTCGGCCGCTTTCGACGAGGCCGACAAGACCGAGTCCGGCTATCCGCGAATCATAAAGCTGTGGAAGCGCGATACCAAGCTGGAAGACGCAACGCCGATCTTCGAGGCGCAGAAAGAGGATCTCGCCGTTGGTGCCGCTGTCGAGTACGACGGTGACAGACGCTATCTGGTCCTGGCTCGAACGCTGAATTTCTTCGCTTCGCACATCTTCCTTAGGCTGCCTTCCGGCGAAAACAAACAGCTGCCGCTACCGGACGACATGACCGATACGGCAATATTCAGGGATCAGCTCGTGTTCGGCGTGCGCAGTGCATGGACGGCGCCCGACGACACGGTTTGCAAGCCCGACGGTCTTTATTCGCTGGACCTGGCGCGCTGGGTCGAGACCGGCGCGATCGGGCCTGTCGAAACCTTGTTCGAGCCGGCCTATCGCGTTTCCATAGCCGGCATTGCCCGCACGCGGGACCGGCTGTTCGTCAGCCTGATGGACAATGTGCGCGGCAAAGTCGTCGTCTGCGAGCGCATGGATGGCAACTGGTCGCTGAAACCGGTGGCGCTGCCCGAAAATGGCAATGTCGGCATCAGTCATGCCGAGCAGTTCGGCTCGAGTGTGTCCTTCTCCTTCACCGATTTCCTGACCCCGAGTTCGATCATCTGGTCCGACGACAATGGCGAGACGCTCGCCACCGTGAAGTCGCAGCCGGCGCGTTTCGATGCCTCGCCGCTGATCTCGGAACAGTTCGAGGCGCGCTCCAAGGACGGCACGATGATCCCCTATTTCGTCGTCAGGCGGCGCGACCAGAAAGGTCCGGTGCCGACGCTGCTTTACGGCTATGGCGGCTTCGAAGTGCCGCTGCTGCCCGGCTATGCCGGCGTGCGTGGTAAGCTGTGGCTGGAGAAAGGCAATGCCTATGTGCAGGCATGCATCCGCGGCGGCGGCGAGTTCGGCCCAGCCTGGCATCAGGCGGCGCTCAAGGGCAATCGCCAGAACGGATTCGACGATTTCGCAGCGGTCGCGCAGGACGTCGTCAAGCGCGGCATCGCGACAGCAAGCTCGCTCGGCATCCAGGGTGGTTCGAATGGCGGCTTGCTGACCGGCGTTTCCTTGACGCAGCATCCCGAGCTTTTCGGCGCCGTCATCATCGAGGTGCCGCTGCTCGACATGCTGCGTTACGCCGAATTGCCGCCCGGCGCCTCGTGGATGGCCGAATATGGCGATCCGTCGAAACCCGAAGACGCGAAGTGGCTTTCAGCCTACTCGCCCTACCAGCATGTCGACGCCGCTGCCGCCTATCCGCCTGTGCTGCTGACCACATCGACCGCTGACGATCGGGTCCATCCCGGCCACGCGCGCAAGATGGCCGCCCGCCTGCAGGAAGCCGGCCATGCCAGGACGCTGTTCTTCGAGGAGACCGAGGGCGGCCATGGCGGGCGTGGCGACCGCCGGCCGCAGGCGGCGCAGACGGCGATGAAATATGTCTTCCTGCAAAGGGCGCTGACAGCCAAGGCCTAGAGTCATTCCGTTATGGGCCAAGCAAAGGGTGGTTCTCCTCGAGCAGCCTTTGCTCTAAGGTGGCTTCCATGGCTCTCGTCAGGATGTTGATTGACGCATTTGAGGCTCGCGCATTGCGGGTCGCGGTGACGCCGTCACCGCGCACGCTGCGCGCCGAGCTTTTGCGGCTGTGCGCCCGCATCGGCTATTCGCCACCTCTCTTCCTCTGAAGCATTCGCCCCGGCTTGGCCGGATAGAATCCAGAGGAAAGATCAGACATGACCTATCAGAATTATTCGCTGAAGCAGCTTCAGCAGATCGACGCCGCGCATCATCTGCATCCGTTCACCGACCACAAGGAAATGCGCGGGGCCGGGTCGCGCATCATCACCCATGCCAACGGCCCTTTCATCTACGATTCCGAGGGGGCTGAAATCCTCGACGGCATGGCCGGGCTGTGGTGCGTCAACATCGGCTATGGCCGTGACGAGCTGGCCGAGGCCGCCTATGCCCAGATGAAGGAACTGCCTTACTACAACTCCTTCTTCAAATGCTCGACGCCGACGCCAGTGCTGCTGTCCAAGAAGCTGGCGGAGATCGCGCCGAAGCACGTCAACCAGGTATTCTACGGCTCTTCCGGGTCGGAAGCCAACGACACCGCGCTGCGCCTCGTGCGCCACTATTGGGTGCTGGAGGGCAAGCCGGAGAAGAACCGCATCATCTCGCGCAAGATGGCCTATCACGGCTCGACCGTTGCCGGCACCTCGCTCGGCGGCATGGATGGTATGCACAAGCAGCTCAACGGTGCGGTGCCCAACATCGTCCATGTGATGATGCCCTATGCCTATGAGCTAGCGCTGCCTGGCGAGAGCGATCATGATTTCGGTCTGCGCGCGGCCGGGGCTGTCGAGGAGGCGATCCTCGAAGCCGGCGCCGACAAGATTGCCGCGTTTATCGGCGAGCCGATCATGGGAGCCGGCGGCGTGAAGATACCGCCGGCGAGCTATTGGCCGGAAGTGCAGCGCATCTGCCGTAAATACGATGTCCTGCTGATGCTGGACGAAGTCATCACCGGTTATGGTCGCACCGGCGAATGGTTTGCCGCACAGACACTCGGCATCGAGCCAGACACGATCACCACGGCCAAGGCGCTGACCTCGGGCTATCAGCCGCTGTCGGCATTGCTGGTTGGCGACCGCATCGCCTCGACGCTGGTCGAGAAGGGCGGCGAGTTCAACCATGGCTACACCTATTCCGGGCACCCGGTGGCCTGCGCCGTGGCGCTGAAGAACCTCGAGATCATCGAGCGCGAAGGGCTGGTCGACCGCGTCCGGAACGACACCGGCCCTTACTTCGCCAAGGCGTTGCAGGAGCGCATTGCCGGACATGATCTGGTCGGCGAGGTCCGTTCGATCGGACTGATGGGCGCGATCGAGATCGTCAAGGACAAGGCGACCAAGGAGCGGTTCCTGCCGGCTGGAAGTGCGGCGGTAACCGTGCGGGATCACGCCATCACGAATGGCATGATGCTGCGCGCCACCGGCGACACGATGATCCTGTCGCCGCCGCTGATCTGGACCCGCGATACGATCGATATGGCCTGCGACCGCATCTCGAAGGCGCTGGATCTGGCGCAAGCCGATCTTCGCAAGCGGTAGAACTCGACCCCTCGGCTGGGCGCTCTTCGGCGGGCGCGCCCAGCCTTGAGACCATGCCGAAGCGGCGAGGGAACGAATTCCATCACAAGCGCGTAGTGTGTGGGGCAGCGGCTGATTCGGCCGCCACAAGGGGTTTGTTTCCATGAGAAAAACCGGCAAGAGCCGACGGACGCGAGAAGCGGCCAGCATCAGCGGCGACCTGATGCTGGCGCCGCTGGTGGCGATGATGCGGCTGCCGTTGATGGCCATGGATGGCGGGAGCCGCCAGCCATGGAGTACGGAGACGGCGCGTGCGGTCAACGAGAAGACCGCCGCTATGGCCGAAGGCGCGTTTGCGGCACAAATGTCTTTCCTGCAATCGGCATCGCGGTTCTGGCCGGAAGTCTTTTCCGGCCGCACGCCGTCGCTGTTCAACGGGGTTGCGGCGGAGCGCTCGATCAGCGCCGCGCTGAAGCCGGCAAGCCGTGCCGTGAAAGCGAATTTTCGCCGGCTGTCCAACAAGACCTGACCGGGGCTGCAAAACTTTGATTTTGCGCATAGAGGAGCGCATGCGCTAGAATCAGTCCGTACGTTACCGATTGGGGACATGATGGCCGGACAACCGCTCAACCAGCCGGCTGAAATTCCAGCCGAACTCGACCGCTGGAACTGGGGCGCCTTCTTCCTCAACTGGATCTGGGGCATCGGCAACAGCACCTTCATTGCGTTGCTGGCGTTGATCCCTGTCGTCAACATCATCATGATCATCGTGCTGGGCGCGCGCGGCAGCCGCTGGGCCTGGCAGAACCGCGCCTGGCGCGACGCGGAGCAGTTTCGCAAGACGCAGCGCAACTGGGCAATCGCCGGCCTTGCCGTCTGGGTGGTCGGGATTGGCGGCTGCGCGACGATGGTCGGCAGCATTCCCTACGTCCTGAAAGGCAGCGATGCCTATCTCATGACGATGGACAGGCTTCGCGCCGACGACCGCGTTAAGGCGGCGTTGGGTGATGATTTGACCGACAGTTTCTGGGTCGGCGGCCATCTCAAACTCGATGCGAATGGGGCTGGTGACGCCCAGTTCGGCATTCCGGTCCACGGCGCCAGGGGCAAGGGCACGGCCTATTCGACGGCTGTCCGGACAGCCGGCACGTGGAGCCTGCGCCTGCTGGTCGTCAGGGTCGAGGGAGCCGATGCGCCGATCGTGCTGATCAACGAAGATCATGTCCCGATCCCGAATGCTGCAATCGGAATATAGCTAGGCAAAACGCAAAAAAGCGGCCTGAACGCGAGCGCGACAGCTGACAGTTCGGCCGGCTTCGTGGCCCAACAGTCGGGTGACCGCTGCTGCGTTCCAGACAAGGAAATATGCTGAAAAGCCGGATGCTGTCTGACAGTATGCGCATGCGTTCATGTGGACCGGTGGCAATTTCTGACAAGGGCACGAGCATATGGTGAGTTCCTTTCGTGCGGTCGTGGTCGGTGGCGGCTGTGTGGGTGCCGGCATTCTCTACGGCCTGGCAAAGCGCGGCTGGACCGATGTGGCATTGCTGGAGCGAACACAGCTTACGGCCGGCTCGACATGGCATGCCGCGGGGCTCATCCCCTCTTACGCGCGCAGCCGCAATGTCGGCCGCATGATCGCCAGATCGATCGCGATCTATGAAGGCCTGGAGGCGGAGACGGGCCAGAACGTCGGCTGGCACAAATGCGGCCAACTGCGCATTGCCAACACGCGCGACAGGCTGGACGAGTACAGAAGCTACATGGACGTTGCCCAGGTCCAGGGAGTGCGGGCCCGGATCGTATCGCCCGCGGAGGCGCGAGAGATATGGCCGCTGCTCGACAACAACACCATGCTGGGTGCCCTCTACCATCCCGATGACGGCCACATTGCACCCGCCGATGTCACCCAGGCCATGGCCAAGGGTGCACGCGACCTCGGCGCGAAGATCCATCTTGATACCGAGGTCGTGGGTTTCGAGCGGATGCCGAGCGGCGGGTGGAGGGTCAAGACCTCACGCGGCGAGATCGTCTGTGAACATGTCATCCTTGCAACAGGCAATTACGCACGCCAGACAGGCGCCATGCTGGGCCTGGACATTCCCGCGATTCCGATCCTGCACCAGTATTGGATCACCGAGGCGGTTCCCGAAATCGTGGAACGCAAACGGCTTGGTCTTCCGGAGATGCCGATCCTCAGGGACGAGGGTTACGAGGGCTATCTGCGCGAAGAGGGAGACGGGCTGATGTTCGGTCCCTATGAGCGCACCGAGCAGCTCAAGCTGTTCGCCGAAAACGGCGTCCCGGAATGGTTCGGCGCCGATCTGCTCGATGAAGATTTCGATGCCGTTTCCTGGAACTGGGAGCGCGCCACCGAACTGGTTCCCGCGCTCGGGCGCGCCGGCATCAAGCGCAATGTGCGAGGACCTTTCCAGATGACGGCCGATGAGCTGCCGCTGATGGGGCAGGCGTGGGGCCTGGAGAATGTCTGGCTCGCCGAAGGGGTGCCGGGGGGCATCCTTTGGGGCGGTGCGATTGGCTATTACCTCTCCGAACGGATCGTGGAGGGTGGCAACAGCATCGACACGGCGGAGCTGGATCCCCGCAGGTTCGGCCGATACGCCAACAAGAACTGGACCCGGGCCAAGGTCCGGGAAGCCTGGGGCACCCACGCCGTACAGCACTATCCGGGCCAGGACATGCCGGCGGCGCGACCGCAGAAAACGGCCCCGTCCTATGACCGCCTAAGTCAGCTTGGCGCGGTATGGGAGGTGTTGAACGGCTGGGAGATGCCGAGCTGGTTTGCGCCCGCGGGTGTCGAGGCGCGCAATGTCTACAGCTGGCGCTGGACCCCCAAGGGGAACCACGTCGCCGCAGAGGTCCAGGCTGTCCGCCAGGCCGCCGGTCTGGTCGAGATGACACCAATGACCAAGTTCGAGGTCGGCGGGCCGGGCGCCGAGGGCTGGCTCGACGGAATCCTGGCCAACAGACTGCCGCGTCCCGGTCGTGTCGCTCTTGCCCATCACCTGACGCCGACCGGCGGCGTGCAGGCCGAGTATGTGGTGGCGCGGCTGCAGAGCGACCTGTTCTATCTCATATCGACGCCGCGCGCCGAACGCTGGAACCTTGACGATCTCGGCCGGCTGTTGCCGAAGGACGGCAGCGTGCATCTGCGCAACGTCACGGAGGATCGCGGCAGCTTCACGGTGGTTGGGCCGAAGGCGCGCGACATACTGCAGCCGCTGACGGAGATCGACCTCTCCAACGAGGCCTTCCCATGGTTCAGCGTACAGTCCGGCACCGTCGGCATGGCCAGCGACGTACGGCTGCTGCGTGTCAACTATTCGGGTGAGCTGGGATGGGAACTCTATCATCCACTCTGCTACCAGCGGCATTTGCTGGATGCGCTTCTGGCATCGGGAGAGGCACACGGGCTGAGGCTGGTCGGACTTCAAGCGCTGGAATCGCTTCGTCTCGATAAATCCTACCGGGCCATGTACCGCGATATGAACCCCGAATTGTCCGCCTTGGAAAGCGGCCTCGAGCGCTTCATCAGCCTCGACAAGAGGGACTTCATCGGCCGGGCGGCACTGGTCGCGAAACAGCAGCAGGTTACACGCCGGATCGCCACACTGTCGATCGACACGGACGGTGCGAGCGCATTCGCCTTCGAGGGCGTTTACCGCGAAGGCGAGCTCGTCGGCCACATCACCTCGGCGGGCTACTCCTACACTTTTGGTCACGACATCGCACTTGCGCTGCTGCCCCTGGAACTTGTGTCGCCCGGTACCGAGCTCGAGGTTTCGATCCTCGGCGAGCGCCGCGCGGCAAAGGTGATCGCCGACTCGCCCTATGATCCGGAAGGCGCCCGCGGGCGCATGTGAGGTATCCCGGAGTACAGTTTCCGGTTCATCGATGTCTCAACCGTGCTGCAGGGTAAAACGCAAAAACCGCGCTCCATCGGGAACGCGGTTTTGCCAGATACGCATGGCGCTTCGCTACGCAAACACTTTGCGAAACTTATGGCACTTGTCGAAACTTACGGGCTCCGGTACGCGAGACCTGATCCGGAGCGCCGGACGGATGAGATGTCCGCCTCACAGTCCGTTTTATAGGGACATCGTTACCGCGGAGTTATCGAGAGCTTAAGCAAATCTAAATTTTCATTTTTTCCACCGAAGGAAACCGGAAAAATCCGCCAAATCCGCGGGTTACGCCGGGTTACCCCTGAGAAAATTAATTATGCCGGAGAAATCGACGCCGCCATGTCCCTGGGCGTTGAACAAGGCATAAAGCTGAGCCGCTTCGGCACCAAGCGGCGTTACAGCACCCGCACCTTGGGCGGCTTCCTGGGACAATTTCAGGTCTTTCAGCATCAAGGCGGCTGCAAATCCTGGGTTGTAGTCCTTGTTTGCGGGCGAAGTCGGCACCGGGCCGGGCACCGGGCAGTAGGTGGTCAAGGACCAGCACTGGCCGGAGGAGGTCGAGGCGACGTCGAACAGCGCCTGATGCGACAGGCCGAGTTTTTCGGCCAGAACGAAGGCTTCGGCGACACCGATCATCGAAATGCCGAGGATCATGTTGTTGCAGATCTTTGCTGCCTGGCCGGCGCCGTCGCCGCCGCAATGGACGATGCGGCCGGCCATCGGCTTCAGGATCGGCTCGGCGGCAGCGAAGGCATCATCGGAGCCTCCCGCCATGAAGGTCAGCGTGCCGGCCGCAGCCCCGCCGGTGCCGCCCGAGACCGGTGCATCGATCGACGACAGCGCGTGCTTCCTGGCGACGGCGTGGGCTTTGCGGGCTGACTCGACGTCGATGGTCGAGGAATCGATAAAGAGTGCGCCTTGCTTGGCCTTGGGCGCGATGTCTTCGTAGACGGAGAGGACATGCTTGCCTGCAGGCAGCATGGTGATCACGACGTCGGCATCCTTCACCGCGGCCAAGGCATTCGCCATAATCGTCACGCCATGTTCCTTGGCGACGGTAAGGTTTTCCGGAACGAGGTCGAAACCGTTCACCGCATGCCCGGCCTTGACCAGATTGGCGGCCATTGGATTGCCCATATTGCCGAGGCCGATGAAGGCGATCGTCGTCATTGTCTGTCTCCCAGAGTTGCTGGCTTCAACGGCCAATCAGCGCGCGAGCTATGATGACGCGCATGATCTCGTTGGTGCCTTCGAGGATCTGGTGCACGCGCAGGTCCCGCACCAGTTTCTCGATGCCGTAGTCGTGCAGGTAGCCGTAGCCGCCGAGCAGCTGCAGTGCGTCATTGGCGACATTGAAGCCGGTGTCGGTGACGAAGCGCTTGGCCATCGCCGACCATTTGCCGGCATCCGGCGCCTTGCGGTCGAGCTTCGAGGCGGCGGCATAAAGGAAGATACGCGCCGCCTGCAGCTCGGTCTCCATGTCGGCCAGCCTGAATTGCAGCGCCTGGAATTGATTGATCTTCGAGCCGAAAGCCTTACGCTCGGCGGTGTAGGACAGCGCCTTGTCGAGCGCCGACTGCGCGCCGCCCAGCGAACAGGCGGCGATGTTCAGCCGGCCGCCGTCGAGCCCGGCCATGGCGATGCCGAAGCCAGCGCCTTCGTCGGACAGAAGGTTCTCCGCCGGCACCTTGCAATCCTCGAAGATGACCTGGCGGGTCGACTGCATGTGCCAGCCCATCTTGTGCTCGTTTGCCCCAAAGGAGAGGCCCGGCGCATCTCTGGGCACGACGATGGTGGAGATGCCTTTCGGCCCGTCCGCGCCGGTGCGCACCATGACGGCATAGACATCGCTGTCGCCGGCGCCGGAGATGAACTGTTTGGTGCCGTTGAGCACATAGTCGCCGCCGCTTTTCACCGCACGGGTCTTGAGCGCCGCGGCATCGGAGCCGGAGCCTGGCTCGGTCAGGCAGTAGCTGGCCAGCCATTCCATCGAAGTGAGCTTCGGCAGGAAGCGCTGGCGCTGTTCGTCATTGCCGAAACGGTCGATCATCGAGGCCACCATGTTGTGGATCGAGATGAAGGACGAAAAGGCCGGATCGGCGTGCGACAGCGCCTCAAAGATCAGCACGGCGTCGAGCCGGCCAAGTGCCGAGCCACCGACATCGTCCCTGATATAGATGCCGCCGAGCCCGAGCGGGCCGGTCTCGCGGATCACGTCGGCCGGGAAATGCTTGTTGCGGTCCCAATCGAGCGCATTCGGTGCGACACGGTCGGCGGCGAAGGCCTGCGCCATCTCCTGGATGGCGCGCTGCTCCTCGTTGAGTTCGAATTGGCTGGTGCTCGCATCGACCGCGGCGTCCATGGCGTGCTCCCTGTGTGCTGGCCAGCTAGCTCGCTGGCCTGTTGTTTTTGGCTTTGCGCGCGCACCAATCTAGACCAATGATGCCGCCGCGCAACCCGATCTCCTGCGGAGCGGCTGTGCATCAATGCATGTCCGGAGCAAGATGTGACGACAAAATTCGATGAACTGCTGGGCCGGTTCCACGCATACCTTGCGACCGTGGATCACGTCCTGATGCGCGATGCCGTGGCCCGGATCGGCTGGGACATGCCGGCTCGCACGCTGGAGCCGCGTCCGCTTGCCTGCCTGCGCCATCTCGATCGCGCCGCCGAACTGGCGCCTCCGGATGCCAAGCCGCTGGTGCAACTGCTTGCCGGACGTCGCAATGATTTCCGCTGGGGGCAGACTTATGGCGAGGCGGACTTCGGGAAAGAGTTCATCGACAATTACGGCTGGCTGGAAGTGTTCGGCACACGTGGCCACTTTGCCAATGACGCGGCCGCCGCCGGCCTGCTGATCCTTGGGCCCGATATCGTCTATCCCGACCACCATCACGTTGCCGAGGAAATCTACATTCCGCTGACCGGCGGCACCGAATGGCGCATGGGCGAGAGCGGCTTTTGCATGCGCACGGCCGGCGAGGTCGTTCATCACGCTTCCAACGTCAATCACGCCATGCGCACGGGCACAGACCCCTTGCTGGCACTCTACATCTGGCGCGGCGGGCCGCTGGCGCAGAAATCCGACATCACCGGAACCGTGGCGCAGGGCAGGGACTGATGGCCAAAGCGATCATGCTGCAAGGCACGGGTTCCGACGTCGGCAAGACGGTGCTGGTCGCCGGCCTCTGCCGCGCGGCAAAAAAGCGTGGGCTGAAGGTGCGGCCATTCAAGCCGCAGAACATGTCGAACAATGCCGCCGTCGCCGAAATTCCAGGTGACAACAATGCCGGCGGCGGTGAGATCGGCCGCGCGCAATGGCTGCAGGCGATCGCTTGCGGTGTCGCGCCATCGGTCCACATGAACCCGGTGCTGCTGAAGCCGCAGACCGATGTCGGCGCGCAGGTCATCGTGCAGGGCAAAATGTTCGGGGAAGCGCGGGCGCGCGACTACCAGGCGATGAAGGGCCGGCTGATGGACGCCGTGCTGGACTCCTGGGGCAAGGTCGGCGAGGGCGCCGATCTGGTCATCGTCGAGGGCGCCGGCTCGCCGGCCGAGATCAACCTGCGCAGCCGCGACATCGCCAATATGGGCTTTGCCACGCGCGCCGACGTGCCCGTGGTGCTGGTCGGCGACATCGACCGCGGCGGCGTCATCGCTTCGGTGGCCGGCACGCATCTGATCCTGCCTGAGGAGGACCGGCGCATGATCGCCGGCTACCTCATCAACAAGTTCCGCGGCGACGTTTCGCTGTTTGACGACGGCCTGAAGTCGATCGGGACATTCACGGGCTGGCGCTGTTTCGGTGTCGTTCCGTGGCTGAAGGCGGCGGCACGCTTGCCTTCGGAAGATTCGGTGGTGCTGGAGCGGCTGGCGTCCGGCGAAGCGCGCGCGTTGAAGGTGGCGGTGCCGATGCTTGGCCGCATCGCCAATTTCGACGATCTCGACCCGCTCAAGGCTGAGCCGCAGGTCGAGGTGGTGTTCGTGCCGCCGGGAAAGCCGCTGCCCGCCGATGCCGGTCTGGTGGTCATTCCAGGCTCGAAGTCGACAATCGGCGATCTCTTGAAATTCCGCGAGAACGGTTGGGATCGCGACCTTCTTGCGCATCGCAAGCGCGGCGGCCATGTCGTCGGTATCTGCGGCGGCTTCCAGATGCTCGGCCGTATGGTGCGCGATCCCGACGGCATCGAAGGCAGCGTCACCGAAGCCGAAGGGCTCGGACTGCTCGACATCGAAACGGTGATGGAGCCGGAAAAGACGGTGCGCAACGTCAGGGCCCGTTCGGTGCCGTTCGACCTGCCGCTCGAAGGCTATGAAATCCATCTCGGCCGCACCACCGGGCCGGATACGCTGAGGCCGTCTGCAGTCATCAATGGCATCGATGACGGGGCAGTGTCGGCCGATGGCAAGGTGATCGGCACCTATATGCACGGTCTGTTTGGCGCCGACGGCTTTCGCGGAAGATTCCTCGAAAGCCTCGGCATCAAGGGCGGCGGCATCGACTACCGAGCCGAGGTCGAGCGGGCGCTGGACGAGGTCGCAGCCGAGCTGGAGACCCATCTCGACTGCGACGCGATCTTTGCACTGGCGCGGTAATTCGCGGTTGGCTCAGCCCTTGTCGCCTGCCTTCGGCCAGTAGGTGCCGAAGGACCAGACGTTGCCTTCCGGGTCGCGGCAGATGAACTCGCGGCTGCCATAGTCGCGGTTGGTCAATTCCTGGATGATCGTGGCGCCGGCCTTCCTGGCCTTGGCATAGGCGGCATCGGCATCATCGACGGCGATGTAGATCGACTTGCCGCCGCCTGAGCCAGGTTCGCCGACCATCTTGCCGTAGTCGTCGTCGCGCACGGTGCCCAGCATGATCATCGAGGAGCCGAAGACCAGTTCGGCATGGTGCACGACGTCGCCTTCGCCATAGCGGGCCCGGACGCTGAAGCCGAAGGCTTCGCCCAGCCAGTCGATCATCTTTGCCGCGTTCCTGTAGCGCAAGGCGGGGTAGAGGCGGGGCGCTTCGGTGGTGGTGGTCATGTCGATCTCCTTCAGCGGGGTTGGTCGATGCCCCACTGTGGGTAAAGGCCACTCCGGCGTCTTGAAGAAATGTTACCTGGCCGAGATTCCGGTTGGTGTCTCGCCGGCGAGGTCGCGGAATTCGCGCACCAGATGCGCCTGGTCGGCATAGCCGCAATCGGCTGCGATATCGGCCCAGTCGACGGCCTGCTGCCTCGACAGGCCGAGCGCGCGTTTGAAGCGGACGATGCGCGACAGTGTCTTGGGGCCCATGCCGATGGCGTTGGAAAAACTGCCGGCGAGATGTTTGCGGCTCCAGCCCAGCCTTTCGGCGATCGATGCAATGCGGGTCCGGCCGCCGGATGTGATGATGCGGTCATAGGCCCAGGCGATTTCAAGTGGCGTCTCGGCGGCATTCTCGAGACGGGCGGTGACGAAGGCTTCGGCCATGTCGAAACGCGTCGTCCAATCCGGCACATTGCCCAGCCGTTCACGCAGCGCCAAGCCCTGAGCGCCAAGCACGTCGTCGAGGACGACCATGCTGTCTGTCAGTTCGCTCATCGGTAGGCGGAAGAAACGGCGTGCGCCAAGCGGCGTGAAGTTGACCTGGACGCAGCAGGCGCCGCCGAAGGATTCGATCACCACCGGTCCGGCAAAGAGGCCGGCGGCGAAACTGGCGAAGCGGTCATTGTCGCCGGGCGCCTTGCCGAGGCCGATGGCGAAGGGTTCGGCGAAGCTGATGACCAGCGGTACGGTGAGCGACGCATATTCGACGTTGCGCATATGGCCGGGCGCCATTTCGCGATAGCCGCAAATGTCCGACACAATGCCCTGAAGTCGAGGATCGGGCAGGCGCCGGCGCATCTCAAACCGCCCGGCGACGGACCGGTCCTGCTCTTGCTGGGGTTGCATCTTGACTGGCATCGGCCATCCTCGCGCCAGTCAAATCTAACAGACCAAGGGCCGGAATCAAAAGCGCCCGGCTTTTGGCCGGGCGCTCCTCGTCCCCACTTCAAGGGAAATGGTCAGGCGCCGCGCATCAAGCAGCCGCCGGCAAGCACGATGAAAGCAATAAGCACGATCCACACCGATGCGAGTGGAATGAATGAGAGAACGCCAAGCGCGGCGAGAACGCCGATGATGGCGATAACAACGGAGATGATAAAAACGATCTGGGTAGGTGCGCTAAGATTCATGTCTGCCTCTCCAACATGATTCGAACAGCGGCATCCTATCAGGGCGCGGGATCACACACCAATCAAGGCCCGCAGCGGGTTCGCCGGGTCAGCCAGCAGCTTCACAGCAAGCGCCAGGCATACGATCACCAGCAGCGGCTTGATCAGTCTTGCGCCGATGCGCATGGCCAGGCTGGCGCCGACGCGAGCGCCGAGGAACTGGGCGACGCCCATCATCAGGCCGATCTTCCAGTAGACGACGCCGAAGGCCGCGAAGACGATGAAGCCGCCGATGTTGGAGGCGAAGTTGAGCAATTTGGTATGCGCCGTCGCCTTGAGCACGCCGTAGCCGGCAAGTGCCACGAAGGCCAGCATGTAAAAGGAGCCGGCGCCCGGTCCGAACAGGCCATCGTAGAAGCCGATGGCGGGCACCAAGGTCAATCCAAACAGGAACGGCGACAGGCGCTCGGCGCGGTCGACATCGTTCATGTTGGGCTTGAACGCGAAGTAGAGCGCGATGGCGATCAGCACGATGGGCAGGGCAGCCCGCAGTATGTCGCCCGGCACGATCGTCGCCAGCAAGGCGCCGATGGCGCTGCCGACAAGGGCCAGAAGCGCCGACGGCAATTGCCGGCGCAGGTCGACATGACCCTTCGACGCGTAGTGGATGGTCGCCGAGCCCGAGCCGAACATGCCTTGCAGTTTGTTGGTGGCGAGCGCCTGGACCGGCGTGAAGCCGGCAAGCAGCAGCGCCGGCACTGTGATCAGCCCGCCGCCGCCGGCGATCGAATCGACAAAGCCCGCGGCAAAAGCGGCGAAAGCGAGCATGGCGACGGTCTGGATGCTAAGGTCGATCATCTGATGTATGGGGGTGTCCGGCTGGCTGAAATATCGGGCGTTCGACCACGGCCGCCCTGTTTGCGCAAGATCGATTCCGCGCTACCTCTATCCCAGCGCATCGCGCCTGGATTGTGTTTGTGTAGTTAACCCGGAAAAGAGGGGCTCCTGATGGCATTCGCATTGCTGGACCAGATACGTCAGATATTCGACGGCGACCCCGGCGTGCGCAAGGTGGCGGACGATCCGGTCCTATCGGCGGAACTGCTGATGCTGTTTCGCATGATCCTGGCCGACGGGTCGGTCAGCGAGAGCGAAATGGTTGCCTTCCGGCGCATCTGCAAGGACGCCTTCGGCATTCAGGAAAGCAGCATCGACAGCGTCATCGAATATCTCAACGAGTTCGGCTACGAGACCAATGGCTCGCAGGCGATTGCACTGTTCCGCGATCTCGACGTCGAGCGGCGCCGGCAATTGGCCAAACATATGGCGGAGATCGCCAAGGCGGATTCGCAACTGGCCGAGAGCGAGATCCGCCTGCTGCGCCGCACGCTCGACCTGCTCGATATCAGCCCGGTCGATGTGGTCAAGACGCAGGAATGATCGGGCCGCCTTCTCTCCTGATCAGCCTTGCTCCCGCAGCCGCTCCGCGATCGCCCGGTGCAAGTCAGGGGCGGCGGTGACAAGCGCCTTGGCAGCCTCGGACTGCGGGTGGTCGAGCACTTCGCTCGTCTTGCCGCGCTCGACGATCTTGCCGTCATGCATGACCAGCACCTCGTCCGTGATGGCGCGGGCCACGGTCAGGTCGTGGGTGATGAAGAGGTAGGCGATGCCGAGCTTCTGGTTGAGCTCTGCGAACAGATCGAGGATCTGGGCGCGGATCGAGACATCGAGCGCCGAGACCGGCTCGTCGGCAACGACCAGCTTGGGGCGGGTGATGATGGCGCGGGCGATCGACAGGCGCTGGCGCTGGCCGCCGGAAAATTCATGGGGGTATTTGTCCATGTCGCTGATGCCGAGGCCGACTTCGTGCAGGGCATGCGCCACCATCTCGCGGCACTCGGCGCGCGTCGGCTTTTTCTCCAGCACATGCAGGGGTTCGGCAACCAGTTTTTCCACCTTCTGGCGCGGGTCGAAGGAGCCATAGGGATCTTGAAAAACGACCTGCATATCGCGTCGCGCCGGCTTCAGCTCGGCTTCGCTCTTGCCGGTTATGGTCCCGCCGCGGAACCGGATCGAGCCCGATGTCGGCCGATCCAGCGCCAGGATCATGCGGGCGAGCGTCGACTTGCCGCAGCCGGAGCGACCAACCAGTGCCACTGACTGACTCGGCGCCATCGACAGCGAGACGTCGTCGACGGCGCGGATACCAGGCGCGCGCTTGAACAGCGAAGTGCGCCGGCCGGGATAGTCGCGGGTCACGCCCTCGACCTGAAGCAAAGGGTGGCCCGTCTCGATGCCATGCGGCCTGGCGCGCGCCGG
Source organism: Mesorhizobium sp. BR1-1-3 (assembly GCF_020165455.1). Taxonomy (NCBI): domain Bacteria; kingdom Pseudomonadati; phylum Pseudomonadota; class Alphaproteobacteria; order Hyphomicrobiales; family Phyllobacteriaceae; genus Mesorhizobium; species Mesorhizobium sp. BR1-1-3. The sequence continues at coordinate 176,788 of NZ_JAIUIC010000014.1, read as the reverse complement.
CACATGCATCGAGGCCTGCGCCAACTGGCGCGTGTAGGGGTGGAGCTGTTCGGATAGCGTGCGTGCGGTGTCGCCGGCTTCCATCACCTCGCCGCGGCGCAGGATGGTGATGCGGTCAGCCATCTCGGTCACCACGGCGAGGTCATGCGAGATCAGCAGCAGGCCCATGCGGCTCTCCGCGACGAGGTCGCGCAAAAGGTCGAGGATTTGTGCCTGCAGCACCACGTCGAGCGCCGTCGTCGGTTCGTCGGCGATCAGCAGCTTCGGCTTCAGCGCGCAGGCGATGGCGATGACGACACGCTGGCGCTGGCCGCCCGACAGTTCGTGCGGATAGCGCGACAGCGGGAATTTCGCTTCGGGCAAGCCGACACGGTCGAGCATTTTTCGCGCCCGGTCTTCGGCCTCGGCGCGGCTGGCCCTGGTGTGCCAGCGTATGCCTTCGGCAACCTGTTCGCCGATGGTCTTGACCGGATTGAGCGCCGTCATCGGCTCCTGGAACACCATGCCGATGTCGTCGCCGCGCAGCGCGCACATCTGGTCCTCGGTTGCTGCCAGGATGTCGATGCCGTCGAATGTGACACGTCCGCTGGCGCGCGCGGCATGGGGCAGAAGCTGCATCACCGTCAGCGCGGTCATCGATTTGCCGGAACCGGATTCGCCGACCAGCCCCATCACCTCACCGGGCGCGACGGAAAGCTCCACACCCTTGAGGATCTGCGTGTCGCCGATGGTCAGCGACAGGTTCTCGATGTCGAGCAGGCTCATCGCTGCCGCCGCGATTTCGGATCGAGGATGTCGGCGATGCCGTCGCCCAGCAGGTTCAGCCCCAGCACGGCGACAACGATCGCCATGCCCGGAAAGATCGCCATCCATGGCGCCACCACCATGCGGGTCTGCGCGTCGAACAGCATGCGGCCCCAGCTCGGCATTGGCGGTTGCGCACCCAGGCCGAGATAGGAAAGCCCGGCCTCGGCCAGGATGCCCAGAGCGAACTGGATGGTGCCTTGCACCAGAAGCAGCGTGGCGATGTTGGGCAGCACATGTTCGATTGTGATCTGCGTGCTGCTCTTGCCGGCGGCGCGTGCGGCGAGAATGAACTCGCGCGGCCAGATCGCCAGCGCGCCGGCCCGGGCGACGCGCGCAAAGACCGGGATGTTGAAGATGCCGATGGCGATGATGGCGTTGACGGCGCCCGGTCCGAAGATGGCGGTGATCATGATCGCCGACAGCAAAGCCGGGAAGGCGAAGACGAGGTCGTTCAGCCGCATCAGCGCCTCGTCGACGAGGCCGCCGCGTGCCGCGGCAAAGGCGCCGAGCGGCACGCCGACCCCCATGCCGATGCCGACCGCGACCAGCGCCACGGCAATCGAATTGCGGGCGCCGACCATGACCATCGACAGGATGTCGCGGCCGAAATGGTCGGTGCCGAACCAGTGCGCCAGCGAGGGCGCTTGCGTCTTATCCGATATCACCAGTTTCGTGACGTCATAGGGCGTCCAGGCATAGGAGACGACAGCCATTGCCAGGATCAGCAGGGTGATGACGAAACCGGCAACGAAGGCGGTATTCCCGAACGCCTTGCCCAGGATGCTGCCGAACGTCTCTTCTGATATGTCGATGTGCAGTGTCATTGCCGGCTTCTCAGGCGCGGATCGACGACCGCATAGGAAAGGTCGACCAGCAGATTGACGGCGATGACGGCGGCGACCAGCAGCATGACGACGCTTTCGACGACGATCAGGTCGCGCTGGGTGATCGCCTGGAACACCAGCCTGCCGAGGCCGGGCAGATAGAAAACATTCTCGATGATGATGGTGCCGGCAAGCAGGAAGGCGAACTGCAGGCCCAGAATGGTCAGCACCGGAATCATGGCGTTGCGCAGCGCGTGCCGCCACAGCACAGCTCGGTAGGGCAGACCCTTGGCGCGGGCGGTACGGATATAGTCTTCGTTCAGCACCTCGATCAGCGCCGAGCGGGTGACGCGCGCCAGAATCGCGGCTTGCGGCAAGGCAAGCGCCACTGCCGGCAGCAGCAGCGACTTCAAGGCTGGCCAGACGCCGGCACTCCAGCCGGGAAAGCCGCCAGCAGGAACCAGCCGCAGCCAGACGGCGAAGACATAGATCAGCATCAGCGCGAACCAGAAATTGGGCACGGCGACGCCAAGCTGTGCGGCGCCCATGGAAATCGTATCACCGGCCCGTCCACGCCGGCTGGCGGAAAACAGGCCGACGGGAATCGCGATGAGGGTGGAGAGCGCAAGCGCAATCAGCGCCAGCGGTAGCGAGACGGCCAGCCGCTCGCGCACCAGACCGATGACCGGCACCGAATAGGTGTAGGAGCGGCCGAAATCGAGGCTGAGCAGGCCGCCCGCCCAGTGCAGATAGCGCCAAGTCAGCGGCGCGTTGAGGCCCATCTGGTTGCGCAGCAACTCGACCTGGTCGCCGCTGGCATTCATGCCCAGCATTAGCCGCGCCGGATCGCCGGGCAGGATCTCCAGGACGGCGAACACCACCATGGAAGCCAGCACCAGCGTGGCGATGGCGATGGCGAGGCGTTTTAGGAGGTAGGCGGTCATGGAAGGTGAGGGATCACTCGCTCCACTTCACCTTGGTCAAATCATTGGCCTGGATCGGGGCGTTTTCCCACAGCCCTTGCAGCCTGGCGTCCCAGACGCCGATCTTCGGCAATTCATAGAGGAAGCCGACCACCGCATCGTCGGCCAGGATCTTCTGCGCTTGCCCCAGCAATTCCTTGCGCTTGGCTTCGTCGGAGGTGACGCCGAGATCGGCAATCACCTTGTCGAAGGCCGGGTTGTCGTAGTTGAAGTAATAATCCTTGCGCGAATAGATATCGATGTCGTTGGGCTCGGTGTGGGAGACGATCGTCAGGTCGTAATCCTTCTTGGTGAATACCTGGTCCAGCCACTGTGCCCATTCGACCGGAATGATTTCCAGATCGATGCCAACGTCGCGAAGCTGCGAGGCGATGATTTCGCCACCGAGACGGGCATAGGTGGGCGGCGGCAGTTTCAGCGTCGCCTTGAAGCCGTTCTCGAGGCCTGCCTCTTTCAGCAATTCCTTGGCCTTGGCGACATCATGCGGGTAGCGGCCGGTGAGGTCGACATAGTCCTTGTTGGCCGGCGACATATGCGAGCCGATCGGCTGGCCGAGGCCGGCCGAGGCGCCGTCGATGATGGCCTTGCGGTCGAGCGCGTAAGAGATCGCCTGCCTCACCTGCAGCTTGTCGAAAGGCGGCTTCTTGTTGTTGATCGACAGGATGGTCTCACCCTCGGTCGCGCCGATCACCACCTTGAAGCGCGGGTCGTCCTTGACCTGGGCGACGCTGTCGGCATCGAAGAACGGGAAAGCCTGGATGTCGCCCGAGAGCAGCGCCGGCACATAGGCCGCGGCATCCGGCACGATGCGAAACTCGGCCTTGTCGAGCGACGCCGGTGTGCCCCAGTAATTGTCCGATTTGACCAGCGTGATCGACGATCCCTTGGCCCAGCTCTGGAACTTAAACGGGCCGGTGCCGATCGGTTTTTCCTTGTTGGTGTCGGCAGATTCCGGCGCCACGATCACCGCGTCGCCCCAGCCCATATTGTAGAGGAACGAGCCCTGCGGGTTCTTCAGCGTGACCTTGACGGTTGCCGGATCGACGACGTCGACCTTGTCGATGGCGGCGAACAGGCCCTTTTGTGCGTTGACGGAGTTGTCGGCTCGCGCCCGGTCGAGCGAGAATTTCACGTCGGCGGCATCGAAGTCGGTGCCGTCATGGAATTTCACGCCGGTGTGCAGCTTGAAGGTGTAGACCTTGCCGTCATCGGAAATGGTCCAGCTTTCGGCCAGATCCGGCAGCACCTCGCCATTCGGCCCGATGCGCGTCAGGCCTTCGAACACATTGGCATAGAGAACCTCGTCGATCGCTGCGGCGGCACCGGCGGTCGGATCGAGATGCGGGGGTTCGAGCGGAATGCCGATGACCAGGTCGGTTCGCGCGGCGAACGCAGAGGTGCCGGCGGCCAGCGACAGCACCGCGGCCGCCAGAATGGTTTTCCACAATTTCATCGTGCAACTCCCCATGCGTTCAGACACGTGCTCGAACCCGAGTGATAGAAGCGTGATTTCGCCACGGAGTAAATTGCGTTTCGTTCTGCCCCTTGGCGTGGCCGGGAATGTTTTTGTCCTGGCGACCGCATCGGCAGTCGAAGCTTGTCGCGGTGCGCACCTTATCCCGTGGCTGTGCCGCGCAGCAGCACGTTGAGCCCTATCGCCATCACCTTGGCCGATTCCACCATGTCCGATATCCCGACCCATTCGTCCGGCCGATGGGCGAGGTCGAGAATGCCAGGCCCATAAGCGATGCAATCATAGATATGGCCGATGCGAGCTATATGCTTCTGGTCATAGGTGCCGGGCGAAATGACATAATCGGGTTCGCGGTCGAAGATCGCCATGATGCCTTGCGCAACCGCCTTGACCACCGGCGCGTCGCGCTCGGTCATCAGCGGCAGCACTTCCATCAGGTCGCGGATTTCATAGTCGAATTTTGTCCGCTCGCGTTTCAACCGGTCGAGAATGCCGGTCACTTCACCTTTGACGGTGTCGAGATCCTCCTCGAGCAGGAAACGGCGGTCGATGGTCATCCGGCAGGAGTCGGGCACGTTGGGCGAGGGCAGGCCGGGCCGGAAATCCTCGGTCTGGCCGCCATGGATCGAATTGATGTTCATGGTCGAGCGTTTTGCTCCTTCGGGCACGACCGGCATGCGCGTCATCTTGCGGTCGAGCACGGGAAACAGTTCGTCTTCGAAGGCCCGCAGCACGGCGCCCATGTGGCGCACCGCATTGTCGCCGAGAAACGGCATCGAGCCGTGCGCGATCTCGCCCTTGGTCTCGATCTCCGCCCACCAGACGCCACGATGGCCGAGGCAGATGCGGTCCTTGTTCAGCGGCTCGGGAATGATGACATGGTCGACCCTGGGTTTTGAGAAATAGCCGAGCCTGGCCAGATGCGCGACGCCGCCGAAGCCGCCGGATTCCTCGTCGACGGTGCCGGATATTTCGATGGCGCCCGGAAAATCGGGGAAGACTTCCAGGAAGGCCTCGGCTGCGATGATAGAGGCGGCAAGGCCGCCCTTCATGTCGCAGGCGCCGCGGCCATAGACCCTGCCGTCCCTGACGATGCCGGCGAAGGGATCGACGGTCCAGCCATCGCCGGCTTCGACCACGTCGATATGCGAGTTGAAGTGGACGCAGGCGCCTGATGATCTCCCGTCGAAACGGGCAACGACATTGACGCGCGGGTAGCGGTCGGTGTCGCCGGGCGTGCCTTCGGCGCGGATGAACTCGGTCTCGAAACCGCTCTTCTTCAGCCGCGCGCCGAGATATTCGGCGCATGGCCGGTAGGCCTCGCCGGGTGGATTGATAGTCGGAAAACGGATCAGTTCGGCGGTCAGCGCGACGACGTCGTCGCGCCTGTCATCGATTGCCTGGAGGAGTCGCTGGTTCATGCGCAGAGTTGAGCAGCGATCCCAGCGATTTTGCAAGCCCGCCGGCGATCAAGCCGGTGCGGCGTGTCGTTGCGGCAACTATTGCGGGAAATCGTTCAAATTCGCTGCTTTGGATTGGCGAATTGGTCAAGGTGTGTGTGTTAGCCCGTGCATCTGCCATTAAAAAGATGAAAAATAATCAGGCAGGCAGGTTAGGGGCAATCAAAGGGGTTTGATCGCATGAAAAAGACAGTTCTCATGGCAACCATGTTTGTTGCAATGCTGTTCGGTGCTTCGGGGCAGGGCTGGGCAGCCAGCCTCGTTGCAAATATAGACGTGTCGTCGCAGACGATGACCGTCAGATATGGCGCGTCGGTTTACCGGTGGAGTGTCTCCACCGCCCGCACCGGCTATTTCACGCCGCGCGGCACCTATCGGCCGCAGCGCACGGCCAGGATGTGGTATTCGCGCAAATACCATATGTCGCCGATGCCCTATTCGGTGTTCTTCCATGGCGGCTATGCCATCCATGGAACCGGCGCCGTCAGGCAGCTCGGCCGCCCGGCGTCGCATGGCTGCGTGAGGCTGCACACGGCCAATGCCGCCACGTTCTATTCGATGGTGCGGGAAGTGGGTTTCGGCAACACGCGCATTGTCGTCACCAACTAAGGCGGTTCAGGTTCGCTGTTGTCTGCTGGCGCTGGGCTAACCCCACGCCAGCAGCTCTGCCTAAGCGTTTGGGACCGCCTTTGCCTGCGGTCGCTTTCGACGCCCGCCGCTGATCTCCCACCTTTTGTGGAACCACATCCACTGGCCGGGATCTTCTCGCACCCAGCGCTCGACGACGTCGTTGAGACGCTGGGTGGTGGCGCGGACATCGACGCTGCCGTCAGGGGTGCGCGGCAAGGTCAACTTGTCCTCGATTTCGAGCCGGAAGCGGTTGCCCGGCAGCCTGACGCAGCGCGCCGGATAGACGTCGCAGTCGTAGTGGCGGGCAAGGGTGGCCAGCACGCGATTGCTCTGGCAGGGACGGCCGAAGAATGTCGTCTCCAGTCCATTGGAGAATTTCTGGTCGACAAGGATGCCGATGTTGCCGCCGTTCTCCAGAACCCCGGCCAGGGCGAATGACGCGCCCGCCATGGATGGCAGCAACGAGCCCATGGTCGAGCGGCGCGTCGAGAGGATGTAGTCGGCGAGATAGGGATTGTTAGGCGGGCGAAACAGCGCAGTGATGTTCATGCCGAAAGTCGCGGCCGCCACCGGCAGCAATTCGAAATTACCGAGATGACCGGTGAAGACGATGTGCGGCTTCTCTTCGCTGGCTATTTCGACGAAGTGGTCAGCTCCCTTGACCTCGACGCGGCCGGGCTCGCTGGCCGCGGGGTCGTAGTCGAAGAGGGCGTCGAGAAAGATGTATTCCGCGGCCAAGCGAGCCATGTTGCCCCACATGTCGGAGGCGATCGCCTGGATTTCGGCTTCGCTCTTTTCCGGATAGGCCTTGCGCAGATTGTCGACGGCGACCTGATGGCGTCCCACCCGGGGGCCGACCAGGCGTGCGACGCGGTCGGCGAAATTCAGCGCACTGTCGGCCGGCAGCAGGCGCAGGACCGAGATGATCATCATCGCCGCCCGCGCCACCAGCCAGTAATTGAGCTGGCGCAGTTGCCTGCCGTAACGAAATTTGAGGTCCCGGCGGAACTTCTTGAATACAGAGGTCAAGGCTCTAGCCGACGCGCAGGATGATCTTGCCGAAAACGTCGCGGCCTTCCATGCGCTTCAGCGCGGCGTCGATACCGTCGAAGCCGACTTCGGTGTCGATGACGGGTGCGACTTGTCCCGCCGCCATTTTCTGCATGGCGTTGGCCATGTTTTCCATGCGGCAGCCAAAGGAGCCAAGCAGTTTCAATTGCTGCTGGAACAGCTGCATCAAATTGATCTGCGTCGACACGCCGGAGGTCGAACCGCAGGTCACCAGGCGGCCGCCACGCTTCAGGCACAGCATCGAGGCGGCGAATGTGTCGGCGCCGACATGTTCAAAGACGACGTCGACGCCCTTCTTCTTGGTCAGCTTGCGCACGACGCCCTCGAAACGGTCGTCGCGGTAGTTGATGACATGGTCGGCGCCGAGCGCCTTGGCCTTGTCGATCTTGTCGTTGGAGCCGACCGTAGTGATGATCGTGCAGCCCATCCGCTTGGCCAGCTGGATGGCCGCCGAGCCGATGCCGGATCCGCCGGCATGGATAAGGATGGTTTCGCCGGGTTGAAGCCTGGCGTTGTCGAACAGCATGTGCTCGACGGTGCCGAAGGTGACGGGCGCCACCGCCGCCCCGATGTCGGTCACGCCGGGCGGGGCAGGGACCAGCAGGCGGGCCGGCAGATTGATCTTCTCCTGCGCGAAACCGTCGAGATGGAAACCGTGCACGCCCGAAACATGTTCGCAAAGGTTGTCGCGGCCTTCGCGGCAGGCTCGGCAGAGGCCGCAGGTGCGCGCGCCATAGATCGACACCAATTGTCCGGGCAGCAGGCTGGAAACGCCGGGGCCAACCGCCTCGACCTCGCCGGATGCCTCCGCGCCGACGACCAGCGGCAGCTTGCGCTTGGCGAAGGCCATGCCGCGCCAGCCCCAGACGTCGATATGGTTCAGCGCTACTGCCTTGATGCGCAGCGTGACTTCGCCGAGTGCCGGCGGTGGAGGAGGCGGCAGGTCCACCGTCTCAAGACGGCGGTCCTCTATAAGTTGCAATGCGCGCATGGGGCCTGTCGGTTCAGTCTGGCTGAAAAAGGTCGCTTAGACCGGTTCCCGCGCCATGACAAGGCAAGTGTTCTGGCCGCCGAAGCCGAAGGAGCTCGACAGAACGGTGCGGACCTCGGCGTTGCGCTTCTTGTTCGGCACCACGTCGAGCACGATCGCGGGGTCGGGATTGTCATAGTTGATGGTCGGCGGAATGACGCTTTCGCGCATCGTCATCAGCGAGAAAGCCGCCTCGACAGCGCCTGCCGCCGACAGTGTGTGACCGATCATCGATTTGTTCGACGAGACCGGCATCGAGCCGATCCGCTCGCCGAACACCGTCGACAGCGCCAGATGCTCCATCTTGTCGTTTTCGGGCGTCGAGGTGCCGTGGGCATTGACGTAGTCGATCTCGTCTTCACCCAGTCCGGCATCGACGAGGGCGGCGCGGACCGCGGCGATGGCCGGTGAAGCGTCCGGTTTGGAGCGGGTGCGGTGGAAGTCGTCGGCCTTCTCGCCGCAACCGCCCAGGACGCCGAGAATAGTCGCGCCGCGAGCCAATGCCGTCTCAAGCGATTCCAACACCAGCGCCCCGGATCCCTCGGCCAACACGAAGCCGTCGCGATCCCTGGAGAAGGGTTTCGACGCCTTTTCGGGGATGTCGTTGTGCGTGGAGAGCGCCGAAAGCAATGAGAAACGGATCAATGCCTCGGCGGTCGCGGAACCGTCCGCGCCGATCGACAGCGCACGGTCGCATTCGCCGCGTCGGATCGCCTCGACACCGAGCTGAATCGCGGTGGCGCCTGAAGCGCAAGCCGTCGACAGCGTGATCGGCAGACCACGCGTGCCAAGGCGATCGGCAAGGCGGCCGGCGATCGAACCGAACTGGGTGGTCTCGAAAATATCCAGCTCTTTCAAGCTACGCGCGACCCGAAGCAGTCTTTCGGCGGCGGTGTCATCCTTGTCCTTGTCAGAATTGTAGAGCGAGAAGCGCTCGGCCCAGTCGAGTTCGACTGGCGGCGATGCGAGGAAGAGCGGTCCGCCGAAATCGCTGGAATCAAGACCGGCTTCGCTCACCGCTTCTAAGCCCGCAAGCTCGGCTAGCTCATAGGTGAGTGGGCTGGCGCCTTTCGAGCTCGACGGCAGGAAATCGACCATGCCGGAGATGCGGGTGTTCAATTGATCGATGGGAAAGCGGGTGATCGGGTGAATGCCCGACTTGCCGGAGGTCAGTGCCGCCCAATTGTCTGATTTGCCGACGCCAAGCGAGGTCACCACGCCGATGCCGGTGACGGCGACGATCGGCCTGCCCATGTGATCTCTGAGATTGGCCATCCGGGAGCCCTCTTATCGTTGCAGCATGGATCGTGGAGCCGCGTTACGCGGCATTGACCAGCGCCATGCCCTCGAATTGGTGATAGCCGATCGCCGTTGCAAGGACGGATTGGGGAACGCCTTCGAACGGCGTCTCGGCTGCGGCATCAAAAACAGGATAGGCGGCCTTGCGGTCGACAGCGAGTGCCGCCAGTGCCACGGCGAAAGGAAACTGTGCTTCCTTCATGTGCCCGGTCAGCGTCGAGAAGCCACGCGCGGCGATCGCCGGATTGGCATCGAGCGCTGCCTTCTCGGCTGTTGTCGCCGCATGCGCCCCCGATGCGCCCGACAGGGTCAGCAATTTGCCGTTCGGCAATGCAGCCTGCTTGAGCAGTGCGGCGATCTCGGCGTCGAGTTCTCCCCGTGGCCGCCGGGCGCGGCCGGAGACGACCGGTCCAAGTTCTGCATAGATCTTGCGGCCGCGGCTCATCGCGTGTTCGCGCTGCTCCAGCACCAGGAAGGCGCCGCCGGAGCCGGTCACGACGCCCCCGCCCTCAGTGCCCTGTCTTTGCCAAACCGGCTTCCATGGGCCGCGATGCAGATAGCCGGCGAGTTCATAGCCGAGCAGCATATCGGAATGTTCGGTCTGGAAGGCGCCGCCGACCAGGATATGCGTCGACTGGCCCGAGCGGATGCGTGCGGCGGCCGTTTCAACCGCGGCGACACCGGCACCTTCCTCGCCCATGAAGGTTCTGGACGAACCGGTGACCTTGTGGACGATGGAGATGTTGCCGGCGAGCAGGTTGGACAATTGGGCCAGAAACAGTGTCGGGCGCAATTCGGTGGTCAATTTCTCGTTGAGCAGTACATCGCGGTCATTGCGGCTTTCCGAAGCGGCGAGAATGGCGGCATCGACCGCCTCGTCGCGCTCGCCGCCGCCCGCCGCCACAACCATGTCCATGGTCGCGCAGAGTTCGTCATCGCCCTTGATGCCGGCGTCGTCCAGTGCAAGGCCGGCAGCATAGGTGCCGAGCCTCTGCCAGGTTTCCATCTGGCGCTGATCGCCACGCTTGGCGATCTGCAGGTTCCAGTCGATCTCAGGCAGCGGATGGACAGTATAGGGTGCAAAGCGCGTCGCTTCGAGCACCGGCCGCGGGCCCGGTTGCGCGAGCTTCTGCCAGTGGGCGTCAGGACCTTCCCCCAGCGAGGAGACAAGGCCGATACCTGATATGACGACGTCGCGGGGGCTGCTCATGTGCGGCTTTGTGGGTCAGGCGGCAGAGCGCGTCAAGATCATGCGCTTAACTGACGTCAGGCGGTCTTGGCGGCGACCAGCGCGTCGATCTTGGCGCACAGGTTCTTCATGACGAAGTAATCGTCGGTCGAAGCCTTGCCGTCATTGACCTCCTGGGTCCACTTTTCCAGCGGCACCTTGATGCCGAATTCCTTGTCGATGGCAAAGACGATGTCGAGAAAATCGAGGCTGTCTATGCCGAGATCGTCAATCGTGTGGCTCTCGGGCGTGATGGTGTCGATATCGATCTCGCTGGTGTCGGCAATGATCTTGGCGACTTTGTCGAACGTGGTGGACAAGGGCTTTTCCTTCGGTTGCGGGCGGAATCTGTCCGCATCTTGTTTGGGCGCTGTCTAATCGGTTTTTTCCGGCAGGAAAAGGCCTGATACGCCGGGCGCAGATGGGTAGGGTTCCTTCGAAACGCAAGAAGGGGCGCCGGTTTACCCGGCGGCCCTTCTGTTGACGCAACGTCAGCCTTATTTCGATGCGTGTCGTTTTTCCAAAAGCGGAACACTTTTGGCGACATGCATCAGCTGTCGCGAAGCTTGACCAGATCGTTCAGCAGCCCGCCCGTTCCGTTGTGGACGGTCAGCCGCTCGACCTTGCCGGCGATGGTTTCCAGCGCCTCGAGCTCCTTCAGCCGCAGCATCACCGGGTTTTCCGCCATCACCCTGGCCGTGTTGAGGAGGGAACGGGTCGCGTTCGTCTCCTCGCGGCGACGGATGATGTTGGCCTCGGCCTGTTTTTCGGCCGACACCACCTGGTTGAGGATCTCGCGCATCTCGCCCGGCAGGATGACATCCTTGAGCGCGATATCGCTGACCTCCACGCCGATCTCGGCCATGTCGGCGCGGACCTTGGCTGCCGCTTCCTCATCGACCGTCACCTTCTTTTCGAGGATCTGATCGAGTGTCAGCGCGCCAAGCGTCTTGCGGAAGGCATATTGCAGGGCGCGGTAGAGGGCTTCGGAGAAGTCCTTCACCATGCTGACCGCCTTGACCGGATCGACGACCCGGTATTCGGCTGCGATGTTGACGCGGATCGTCACGCGATCCTTGGTCAGCACTTCCTGCCCGGCAACGTCGAGCGACTGGCGCTTGAGGTCGACGACCTTGATCTGCACCATGCGTCCGACGTTCCAGAAGCCATGCACGCCCGCCGTCAGCGTCCTGACCAGGACACCGTCGATGAACAGCAGTCCGGCCTGACCATCGACGACCGGATGGACGGACATCAATTCCGCCTTCCGGGCCTGGCCGAGCCGGCGCATGATCGCCGCATCGATGGCGAGATCGACTGACGTGTCGATCAGCGTCACCTTCCACGGGCCGGCATCCGTCCACAGCACGAGCTTGCGGTCCGGTGCCAGCACGGCGTGCAGATTGCCGTCACGCTCGATGACGGCGACATCCGTGCGCCCGGTGCGAACGACGGTGAAATGACGCGCGGCCACATCCGGAAGCTTGTCGAACAACGCCTTCTCGTATGCCGAAACGAATTCCGGGTTCTTCAGATCGTGCCGAGACACTTCGAGGCTGCCGCGCCGGTTGGCGAGCCAGTGCTCGCCCGGCAGCAGGACAGCCTTGATCTCCCCCTTGTGGAGGGCGAGGGCACGTTCGTTTTCCCTTACGAGGACGCGCTCGCGTCCAAGAACCTTGTCGAGAATGGTCATTGTCTTACTCCTGTCGGGCATGGCCCCATGCGAGGCGTCACGTCATGCGTCGATCTTCCCTTCGTTTCTCGTTTCACGTCGTCTCTTGCGTCGTAGCCCGGGCACGAATGATCCGGGGACTGGTGGCATCGAGCCGTGGCGGGCCTTCGGGAGCGGATCGCGGGGCAGCGAAGCGGGCGCAGGAGGCCTTAGCCTCCCTTGCCGGCGACACCGCGCCTTGATCGTCACCGCGGGCCTGGCCGCGAGCCGATGGCGAAAGACGCTTGGGATGATCCGCGCCCGAAGGCTTGGGTCACCCGTCCAGTCTTTCGCATTCCAGTCCCCGGACCGTTTTTCGGATGGCTTTTCAAGGCCAAATGGAGAAGGAATCGAACCTTCGACAGTCAGATTAACAATCTGATGCTCTAACCAAACTGAGCTATCCGTGGTGCAGATGAAGGGACTCGAACCCACAACCTCCGGATTATGTCCGGCGCTCTCCCCGTTGAGCTACATCCGCGATCCCAATCCCCAAAGCGGCGCCGTATGCAGGGCGGCAATGCCGCCTGCACGGGCGGAGACGAAAGCTCCAACCGTTGTGCTCGCTGCGGTTCTCGTGACCGGGAGCGCGCCTATAGCCCCTGCGACGGGTTGTCGCAAGCGGCATTGTCACGGCGAATTTGCGGCTTCTTTCAACGGTGACATTTCAGCAACACCGCTTTCGGCGTCAGCGATCGCGCGCAGCACGCTCAGAAGGTGACGCGGCCGAGCACGCGCAGGCCATCGCCTTGCGGCTCGACGACGACGGCCTCACCTTCGCGCGGTGAGATGCCGGTCAGTGCCACGATGTCTTCCAGATGGGTGACCATGACCAGATTGTCGGAGCCGGAATAGGCGCGGATTTCCTTCAGGATCGCAGCGATCTGCGCGGCCTTCTGCGTCTCGTCGCCTTTCAGGAGATCGAGCGGTGCAAAGAGTTCCGGGTCGGCCTCGAAGGCGATGCGGGCGGTGTCGAGGCAGCGGCAATAGCGGCTGGACAGCACGCGCTCGATCGGTGCCGCCCGAGCGGCAAACAGAGCGCCGATCTTGCTCGCCTGCTGCTTGCCGCGCGCCGACAGGTTCATCTGGGTGGCGCAGCTGTCGATGTCGAAATTGGCCGGATCGGTGGTGCCGGTGACCATGGCATGGCGCAGCAGCACGACGTGTCCGCCATCGCGCAGTAGCGCCCAGCCTGCGTCCGTGGCGTGGGCCACGCCGGGAACAACAAGCAGGAACAACGCCAAGGCAAATCGAATCATCCGCTATCCTTCTGCGGTTCCCGGCAAGGGGTTCCGGTGGCAGGACATATAGGGACGGTAAAGCCGACCGAAAGACAAGGCGCGGTGGGCGGGAAGCGTAGACCTACTTCTTCGCCATCTGCTTCTTCACCAGATCGACCTTCTGGTCGGTGAGAGGGATGGGCATGGTGTAGCCGGCTTCGGTAAAACCCTGCTTGGCGTTCTCGAAGAATCCGATCGCCTTTTGATATTCGGCCTTGCCGCCGCCATAGCTGGCCCGATTCCATCTGACATCCCCGAGATTGTTCTGCGCGAAGGCCATTGCATCGGAGGGCTTCCCTGGTGAATACCTTCAGCATCGCCGTGAATGCGGCCTCGATCGGCGACGCTGCGCGCGTCGCTTTTCGTCTCGGCAACTGCAAGCGCGGTCGCGGCAAGACAAAGCAGTGCGGCGACGAAAGCCGTCAGCCATGCCCGCTGCAAAAGACGGAGGTCCGAGAGTCGGACAAAGGCTATTTGTCGTCCGTGTCCGCCCTGATGATCCAAGCGCTCTATAACGCTGCCAGCCGACGACGATCAAATTCAGGCGCGATTGCGTCGCGGTCCTGGCTCGCCTATCACGGGGAACCCGCCCCTCACGGTAAAAATGTCTCCGCTCACCGAAACCGTTCTTTTCGTCTTCAGCCTTGTCGCGCTCGGCTACCTCGCCGGGCTCACCGGCTATCTGAAGCCGGCGAGCGGCGAGGGGATTTCGGAATTTGCCATCAACGTGGCGATGCCGCTGCTGCTGTTCCAGACGATGGTGAAGTCCGACTTCCACGGCGTGGCGCCTTGGCCGCTGTGGGGCGCTTACTTCACGGCGGTTGCAATGACATGGGCTGCCGGCCATCTGGTGACGACGCGGATCTTCGGGCGGGACGCACGCGCAGGCATCGTCGGTGGAGTGTCGTCGTCCTTCTCGAATGTGGTGCTGCTGGGCATTCCCTTCGTTCTCGGCGTATTCGGGTCCAAGGGATTCGAAGTGCTGTCGCTGCTCGTTTCCGTGCATCTGCCGACCATGATGATGGCTTCGATCATCATGTTCGAGATATTTGGCCGCGGTGGCAGTGAGCCCGTACACCCGCTGCGCATCGTCCAGAGCTTTCTTAGAAGACTGTTCACCAATCCCCTGATCATCGGTATCCTGGCCGGGCTGGCCTGGCGCCTAACCGGCGCGCCGCTGCCGAACCTTGCCACGCGGCTGGTCGATACGCTGGCTGACACTGCCGGGCCAGTGGCGCTGTTCGCCATGGGGCTCAGCCTGCGCCGTTTCGGCATATCGGGCAATGTCCGGCCGGCGTTGGCGCTTTCGGTGCTGAAGCTGTTCCTGATGCCGGCGCTGGTGCTGGTCTTCGTCTGGTTGCTCGGCATGCCGCCCTTGACGGCCAAGGTGGCGGTGATGGTGGCCGCGATGCCATCCGGCGTCAATTCCTATCTGATCGCGGTGCAGTTCAACACCGGCCAGGCGTTGGCGTCGAACCAGATGACCCTCGCCACGGCCTGCGCCGCCGTCACCACCGCGTTCTGGCTGACTGTTGTCTTGTACGTTTTCGGGTAAGGCATCGGTGTAAGCACGTCAGCCTGCTCTCGTCTCGCTCTGGCCCAAGCCCTATATGCCATCTTGCGATTGCTTGCGTGCCTTGCCCTCGGTAAAGAGCAGTGGCTCCGGCGTGCCGGCCTCAGTCCATGGCGCACGCGCACCGAAGATTTCACAGACCCGCCCGTCAGGGCGCCGAACGGAGGATAGCATGCTTCAGAAAACCAGCCATTTCATGCGGCAGGCCAATCTCATCAATGGCGAATGGGTGCAGGCCGACAGCGGCCAGACGGTCGACGTCAACAACCCGGCCACCGGTCTCAAGATCGGCACCGTGCCGAAGTCGGGCAAGGCCGAGACCCGCCGCGCCATCGAAGCCGCCGCGGAAGCTTTCAAGACCTGGCGCAAGACGACCGCGCTCGAGCGCTCGAAGCTGCTGCGCAAGCTGCACGACGCGATGATGGACAATCAGGACGTACTGGCCGAACTGCTGACCATCGAGCAGGGCAAGTCGCTGTTCGAATCGAAGGGGGAGATCGGCTCGGCCGCGTCCTACATATTGTGGTTCGCCGAGGAAGGTCGCCGCACCTATGGCGACGTCGTGCCGTCGCCATGGGCGGACCGCCGCATCCTGGTGACCAAGGAGCCGGTTGGCGTCATCGCCGCCATCACGCCGTGGAATTTTCCGTCCTCGATGCTGGCCCGCAAGCTCGGCCCGGCGCTCGCCGCCGGCTGCACCGCCGTGGTCAAGCCTGCGTCGCAGACGCCGTATTCGGGTCTCGCCTGGGGCGCGCTTGCAGAGGAAGTCGGGTTCCCCAAGGGCGTCGTCAACATCCTGACCGGTTCGGCCAGCGAGATCGGCGACGAGATCTGCGCCAATCCGCTGGTGTCGAAGATCACTTTCACCGGCTCGACCGAGGTCGGCAAGCTTCTCATCCAGAAGTCGTCGGTCACCGTCAAGAAGGTGTCGATGGAACTCGGCGGCAACGCGCCGTTCATCGTTTTCGACGACGCCGACCTCGAGCGTGCCGTCGCCGGCGCCATCACCGCCAAGTATCGCAATTCCGGCCAGACCTGCGTTTGCACCAACCGCTTCCTTGTCCAGGCAGGTGTCTATGACAAGTTCGTCGAGAAGCTCGCTGCCGCCAGCAACGCGCTGAAGGTCGGCTCCGGCCTCGAGGACGGCGTGCAGCAGGGGCCGCTGATCGACGAGAAGGCGGTCGAGAAGGTCGAGGAACTGATCGCCGACGCCACATCAAAGGGCGGCAAGATCGTTGCCGGCGGCAAGCGCCATGCGCTCGGCGGTTCGTTCTTCCAGCCGACGGTCATCGCCAACGCGACACCCAAGATGCGCTTCATGAAGGAAGAGATCTTTGGCCCGGTCGCACCGGTGTTCAAGTTCGAGACCGAAGAGGAAGCCGTCGCCCTCGCCAACGACACCGAATTCGGCCTTGCCTGCTACTTCTACACCGGTGACCTCGGCCGCGCCTTCCGAGTGATGGAAGGGCTGAAATACGGCATGGTCGGGGTCAATGAAGGCCTCATCACCACGCCGGAAGCGCCGTTCGGCGGCGTCAAGGAATCCGGCCTCGGCAAGGAAGGCGGGCATCAGGGCATCGAGGATTATCTCGACACCAAATATGTCTGCATCGGCGGCCTCGGCCTCTGATAGGCTATCCCTGGGATGGGGAGGCCGATGGCCTGCCCATCTCTCATGGAAAAACCAGCCGAAGTCTTCTGGATCAACTGGCATTTACGGGCATGGCGATGAAGGACGGCGAGGTTTTCGGCACGACGCAGGCTGGCGAGCAGGTGCGTCGCTTCACGATCAGGGGCGGCGGCATCACAGCCAACATCATCGGTCTGGGCGCGATCATCCAGGATTTGCGCCTGACCGGGCACGATGCTCCGCTGGTGCTCGGCTATGACAGTCTGGAAGGCTACGAGACGGATACGGCCTTCTTCGGTGCGGTCGTCGGCCGCTATGCCAACCGCATCCGCGACGGCCGCTTCACCATTGGCGGCAGCCGCTACCAGACCGAGCAAAACTTCCTCGACAAGCATACGCTGCATGGCGGCTCGCAAGGTTACTCCCACCGGGCGTGGACGGTTTCCTTGCATGGCAGGGATTTCGTCACGCTGACGCTGCACGATCCCGACGGCACGATGGGTTTTCCCGGCGCGCTCGACGTCACATGCACCTACCGGCTGAAGATCCCCGGCACGCTCAGCGTCGAGCTGACCGCCACCTGCGAGGAGCCGACGCTGTGCAATCTCACCCAGCATTCCTATTTCAACCTGGATGATGGCGGCGCAGGCGACATTCTCGACCACAGGATGATGCTGAATGCCGGCGCCTACCTGCCGGTCGATGGCGACATGATCCCCACAGGCGTGGTCAAGCCGGTTGACGGCACGCCATTCGATTTCCGCCAGGCGCGGCCGCTGCGCATGGAAACCGAGGGTGATCAACTGCCCTACGACCAGAATTTCTGCCTTGCTTCGGCACGCGGGCCGCTCAAGCAGGCGGCATGGACGCAGGGCGCCAGTTCCGGTGTCGAGATGGAGGTCTGGACCACCGAGCCCGGCGTCCAGCTCTATACCGGCCAGTATGTGACGCCGCGCACCGGGCTGGAAGGGCGGAACTACAAGGCCTTTTGCGGCTTCTGCCTGGAGCCGCAGATTTGGCCGGACGCGCCGAACCGGCCTTATTTCCCGCAAGCAACGCTGTGGCCGGGCGCGATCTACCACCACGTCACGGAATACAGGTTCCGCCTGCCCTAGTTTTCCGACCTTAGCCTTCGAAAGCCGCCCGCAGCGTCTCGAACGGCGCCAGCGCGCCGCGCACTTGCACCACGGCGGCGGCGACACGATGCGCACCGCGCGCGGCTTCCTGCGGGTCGTGGCCGGCGAGACGAGCCGCAAGATAGCCGCCGTTGAACGAATCGCCGGCGCCGGTCGTATCGGCGGGGGCGGCGACATGGATCGCCGGGACTTCGCGTAGTGTTTCTCCTTGGGCAATCAGGGCGGGCTGCTCGCCGTTCTTGACGACGACCTCGCTAACCAGTTGCCTGAGTCGCTCTGCGGTCGCTTGCGGTGTTGCATCGCCAAACAGCATCTGCTCGTCGGGGAAAGTCGGCAATGCGATGTCGGTGGCGGCAAGGGCTTCGACGATCGCTGCCTGTGCATTCTCGCGATTGCGCCAAAGCCGCGGCCGGTAGTTGGGATCGAAGGCGACAAGTGAACCGGCCGAGCGCGCCTTGGCGACGGCCGCCAGCAATACGGCGCGCGCGGCCTCATCCAGAATTGCCAAAGTGATTCCGGAAAAATAGACAAGCGCCTGATTTACCAGGTTTTTCGACAATGCAGCTGGGTCTGAGGCGAGCTGCCGCGCGGCGGCGTCGCCGCGCCAGTAGGTGAAGGAACGCTCGGCCCCGGTCAGCGTGATGGCATAGAGGCCAGGCCGTGCGCCCGCTATGATCGGGCTGGAGCCGATGCCGATGCCGTTCTGGCCTAAGAAATCGATCTGGGCTTGCGAGAACGGATCGTCGCCGAAGGCCGAGACATAGGTTGCCGGCCGCTCAGTGCTCAGCGCGTGCAGCGCCCACAGCGTGTTGAACGTGTCGCCGGCAAAGCCCATGCGCCAGTTCGGTCCGGTCTGGCCCGACAGTTCGAGCATGCATTCGCCGATCGAGGCGATGCCGGTTCCCGCCATCTACAATCCTCCAGTGCTTCCCGGTGCTGTAGCTTTTTGCCATCGGCAGCGCCATGCTTGGCAAGCAGGGTTTTTTCCGCCACAGCGTTTTCCCACAGGCTGGCGGGATGCGATCCGTTCGGCAGAGCGTTGTCTGCAGAAGAGGAACCGGTTTGGCATCGATATGGCGTTATCTTCTGGCGGGTCTTGGTCTGGCTGCCTTGCTGGTCGGCATTCTCGCGGTCGTCTTCCTGACGGCGCCGCGTTCGTCGCTGCCAGCCGGCCCGGATGTCGCGCGGACGAAGAAAACCGACAACGGGCTGTACGTGGCGAGTTTCGTGCCGGAACGGGGCGTGGTGCGGCAGGGCGAACTGGAATCCTGGCTGCTGACCCTGAAAACAAAGACAGGGGCTTCGGTGGAGCGCGCCGCGATCGCCATCTCCGGCGGCATGCCGCAACACAATCACGGCCTGCCGACCAGCCCGCAGGTCACCGATTACCTGGGCGAAGGCCGTTACCGCATCGAGGGGCTGAAATTCACCATGAGCGGCTGGTGGCAACTTCGTTTCGCCATCTCATCCGGCGCCGGCTCCGATACCGTACTGTTCAACGTGGTGCTGTGAGCGATCGATGAAGCGCCTTTTCCGCTTTCTGGCGCTGATGGTCGCCGTCGTCCTCGTGGGCTGCGGCAAGCCTGATTTTTCCGACGCAGAAAAGAAGACTATCGCTTCGCTGGCGCTGTCGTCGCTGCCGGCGCTCAAGGCCGACACCACCAATCGTTTTGCCGACGTGCCGGCCGCCGCCGCACTCGGCTCGACGCTGTTCTTCGATCAGGGCATGAGCGGTGACGGGTCGGTATCCTGTTCGACCTGCCACAAGATCGACCGCCAGTTCCAGGACGACCTGCCGCAGGCGGTCGGCGTCGGCCACACCAACCGGCGCACCATGCCGCTGGCCGGCGTGGCGCACGATCCCTGGTTCTTCTGGGATGGCCGTCGCGACAGCCTGTGGGCGCAAGCGTTGACGCCGCTCGAAAATCCGCTGGAGCAGGCGGGAAACCGCGCTGCCTACGCGCATTACATCAAGGCGCGCTTCGGCGAGCGCTATGAGCGCATTTTTGGGCCGCTGCCCGATTTTTCCGGCATGCCGTTGAATGCCAGCCCACTTGGAAACGATGCCGAGAAAGCAGCCTGGAATGCCATGAGCAGCGCGCAGCGCGACGCCATCAACGGTGTCTTCGTCAATATCGGCAAGGCGATTGCCGCCTTCGAACGCTCGATAGCGCCCATGCCCGCGCGCTTCGACCGCTTTGCGCTGGACCTCGCCACCGGTGCCGAGCCGAAGGGCGATGCTGTCTTTTCCAAACAAGAAGTCCTTGGGCTTAAACTGTTCATCGGCAAGGCCAATTGCGTGACCTGTCACAACGGCCCGCGCTTCACCGACAACAGCTTTCACAACACCGGCGTGCCGCCTGTTGCGGGCCTGCCGCCGGATCGCGGCCGCATCGATGCCGTGCACCAAGTCGAGGCCGACCCGTTCAACTGCCTTGGCGCCTATCGGGACGGCGACGTTGCCGCCTGCGGCGAACTGCGCTTCATGGTCAAGAATGCGCCACAACTCATCCGCGCCTACAAGACGCCGTCTCTGCGCGGAGCGGCAACGCGACCGCCCTATATGCATGCCGGGCAGTTTTTGTCGCTCGACGAGGTCGTGGCGCATTATGCGAAGGCCGCGCCCAGCGTCGAAGGGGTATCAGAGGTTCACCCGTTGGAGCTTTCAGACCGAGAACGCGCTGCTCTGGTGGCGTTCTTGAAGACGCTTTCGGAGTGATCTACCGATCCTTCACGGTCTCCATCGCCACAAAGGTCGAGGTCTGGGCGACATGGGGCAGGGCCGAGATGCGCTCGCCGAGGACGCGGCGGTAGGCGGCGATGTCCCTGGTGCGGACTTTCAGCAGATAATCGAAGCTCGATGCCATCATGTGGCACTGTTCGATCTCCGGCACAGCCTGTACGGACCGGTTGAAGGCGTCGAGCGCGGCGGATCTGGTGTCGGACAATTTCACCTGGACGAATGCGACATGGCCTTCGCCCATGCGCTCGCGGTCGACGATCGCCTGGTAGCCTCTGATATAGCCGTCCTTCTCAAGCCGCTTCACCCGCGCCTGCACCGGCGTCTTCGACAGGCCGACCTTCGCGGCTAGTTCTGACATGGAAAGCCGGCCATCGCTTGCAAGTGCGGCCAGGATATTCCGATCTATGCGGTCCAATTGGTCTTCTGTCATCGAAATCGCAGTCCAAATGTCAGTTATATGCCGCTAGGATAGATCGAATGACCTACAGTGTCGATTTCTTTGGACCGGCCGAAATTTTGCACTTGTGCTAGCTTGCGCCATTCGGTCCGGTGACCGCCGGCCCGATCCCCTTTGCTCGATCCACGGGACCGCCATGCCAGCGCTCGATGCCATCCGCCAGCAGATCCGCGCCAACTACCTGCCCGACGAAGACGAGGCCGTGAAGCGGCTTGCCGAGGCGACGGGGCTCTCCGGGAAAGACCGCAAGGCGATCTCGGCTCGTGCCGCCGATCTGGTGCGCGCGGTGCGCGGTTCGTCGGATCCAAGGCTGATGGAAGTCTTCCTCTCCGCTTACGGTCTCTCCACCAAGGAAGGCGTGGCGCTGATGTGCCTGGCCGAGGCACTGCTGCGCGTGCCCGATACCGAGACGATGGACGACCTCATCGCCGACAAGATCGCGCCGCACGACTGGTCGGCGCATTCGGGCGGTTCGAGCTCCATCTTCGTCAACGCCTCGACCTGGGCGCTGATGCTGACCGGCCGCGTCCTCGACGAAGGCGAGGGCGGCATCGAGGGCACGCTGCGTTCTATGGTGCGGCGGCTGGGCGAGCCGGTCATCCGCAAGGCGGTGGCCGCCGCCATGCGCGAGATGGGCGAGCAGTTCGTGCTCGGCCGCACCATCACTGAAGCCGTCAAGCGCGGCCGGCCGATGACCCAAAAGGGTTATCTCTATTCCTTCGACATGCTGGGCGAGGCGGCCCGCACCGAGGCCGACGCCTTGCGCTATCACAAGGCCTATGCCGACGCGATTTCGTCGCTCGATTCCGGCTCCAACGGTCCTGATATCAGGCAGAACCACGGCATCTCGGTCAAGCTTTCGGCACTGCATCCGCGTTACGAGGTGGCGCAGAAGGACGAGATGCTGCCTGTGATGGCTGAGCGGCTCTTGTCGCTGGCGCTGGCCGCGCGCCACTCGCGCATGGGTCTCAACATCGACGCCGAGGAGGCTGACCGCCTCGATCTGTCGCTCGACGTCATCGAGCGGGTGCTGGCCGAGCCGGAGCTCGCCGGCTGGAACGGGTTTGGCGTGGTGGTGCAGGCGTATGGGCCACGCGCGGCCTTCGCCATCGACTGGCTCTATGCGCTGGCCAAGAAATACGACCGCAACATCATGGTTCGGCTGGTCAAGGGCGCCTATTGGGACACCGAGATCAAGCGGGGGCAGACGTTGGGACTCACCGGCTATCCCGTCTTCACCCGCAAGGCCAACACCGACGTCTCCTACATGGCTTGCGCCAAGAAGCTGCTTGGCATGACCGACCGCATCTACCCGCAGTTCGCCACCCACAACGCCCATACCGTCGCCGCCATTCTGTCGATGGCTGACAATCGCGACGCCTTCGAGTTCCAGCGCCTGCACGGCATGGGTGAGGCGCTGCACGAGACGGTGCGACGGTCCGAAGGCACGCGCTGCCGTATCTATGCACCGGTCGGAGCGCATTCCGATCTACTGGCCTATCTGGTGCGCCGGCTGCTGGAGAACGGCGCCAACTCCTCCTTCGTGCACCAGCTGACCGATGAGGATGTCGAGCCGGAGGACATTGCGCGCGATCCGCTCGAGACGGTCGAAAGCCAGGGTCCGGCAGTCAATCCGGCGATTGCCCGGCCTTCCCAGATTTTTGGAGCCGGGCGTCGCAATTCGAAAGGATTCGACATCACCGACACGGTGACGCTGGCGGCGATCGACAAGGCCAGGGCGGCCTTCGCCGGGCCGGATCGCTGGCATGCCAAGCCGATTACGCGGGCCGCCGGCTATGGCAAGCAGCGTCCGATCGTCAACCCGGCAAAGCCTTCCGAAGTGGTCGGCACGGTCAGCGAAGCAGCTGCCAAGCAAGTCGCGACCGCCGTGCGCTTTGCGGTGGAAGCGCAACCGGCCTGGGCGAAGCGTCCCGTCGCCGAGCGCGCCGCCATCCTCAACCGTGCCGCCGATCTCTATGAGGCGAATGCCGTCGAGTTCTTTGCACTCGCCACCCGCGAGGCCGGCAAATCGCTGGCCGACGGCGTCGCCGAGGTGCGTGAAGCCGTCGACTTCCTGCGCTACTACGCCACTGAGGCGGCCAATGCGGAGGCGGGCACGCAAGCGCGCGGCGCCATTGTCTGCATTTCGCCGTGGAATTTCCCGCTCGCCATCTTCACCGGCCAGATCGCGGCAGCGCTCGTCACCGGCAATTCGGTGATCGCCAAGCCGGCCGAGCAGACGCCGCTGATCGCCTTCCGCGCCGTCGAACTGCTGCGCGAGGCCGGCGTGCCGGAAGACGTCATCCAGTTGCTCCCTGGCGACGGCCCATCGGTCGGCGGGCCGCTCACCGCCGATCCGCGCATCGCTGGCGTCTGCTTCACAGGTTCGACCGAGGTTGCCAAGCTGATCGAGAAGCAGCTGGCCGAGACGGCCGCGCCCGACGCCATGCTGATCGCCGAGACCGGCGGCCTCAACGCCATGATCGTCGATTCCACCGCGCTGCCCGAACAGGCGGTGCGCGATATCCTCGCCTCCGCCTTCCAGAGTGCCGGCCAGCGCTGCTCGGCGCTGCGCGTACTCTACGTGCAGAAGGACGTCGAGAAGAAGATGCTGGAGATGCTGAAGGGCGCCATGGAGGCGCTCAACGTCGGCGATCCCTGGCGGATTTCGACCGATGTCGGCCCGGTTATCGACGACGAGGCGCAAAGCTCGATCCGCGAGTATTGCACGAAGATGGGCCTGCAGGGCAGGCTGATCGCCAAGCTCGAGGCGCCCAGGGAAGGTCGCTTCGTCGCGCCGCATGTCTTCCGGGTCAAGGGTATCGAGGACATGGAGCGCGAGGTGTTCGGGCCGGTGCTGCATGTCGCCAGTTTCGACGCCGACCAGATCGACGCCGTCATCGCCGCCATCAACCGCAAGGGTTATGGCCTGACCTTCGGCCTGCACACCCGCATCGAGGGCCGCGTGCAGCATTTCGTCGATGGCATCCATGCCGGCAACATCTATGTCAACCGCAACCAGATCGGCGCCGTCGTCGGTTCGCAGCCGTTTGGCGGCGAGGGGCTTTCCGGCACCGGGCCGAAGGCCGGCGGTCCGCACTATCTCCGCCGCTTCCGCAAGGGGCCGGAGGCCGGCACCCATGTGCAGGATGGCCACAAGGTCACGGCGACCGAGCTTGCCGACAATCTGCCTGATCCCACACTTGGCGGCTGGTCGACGCGTCCGGACCGGATCGCCATTCTGAGGAAGCATCTGCGCGGCAAGGGTGCTGCGGCCATTGGTGCGGCCGCCGGCATCGATTTCGGCCAGGTCGACCTGCCCGGGCCGACCGGCGAAGCCAACACGCTCTCGCTGTCGCCACGTGGACGGGTGCTGTGCCTTGGTCCCGATGGTGATACGCTGCTGGCGCAGACGATCCAGGCGCTCGCCGCCGGCAACGCCGTGCTGGCCGTTGCACCGGGTGCACCGGCGGCCCTTTCCGCTCTGACCGGCAAGGGCCTCCCACTGGCCGTCATCGACGGGCGGCCTGATCCGGTCGAGGCACGCTCGCTGCGCGTCGATATCGTTGCTTTTTCCGGCACACCAGAGGCCGCGCGCATCGTGCGCAGGGTTATCGCTGATCGCTCAGGCCCGATCGTGCCGCTGGTCAGCGAAGTGTTGAACCCGGCGGCTTATGCACATGAGCGGGCCGTCTGCGTCGACACCACCGCCGCGGGCGGCAATGCGAGCTTGCTGGCCGGAGCCTGACTCCGGCCGGTCGTTAGAGCCATTCACCGTTTCGTGGAAACAGTGAATGTCTCTATCTCTTTTGTTTTATGCATGTCGTTGTCCCAAACCGGGACCACTTTTGGGCAACATGCATTACGCGCCTTCGACGACCGAAAAACCCTCGAACTGGGGGTGGCCGAGATAGTGGACCTTCGTCGTGCCGACATTCCTGTGGGCGGCGCGGAAATTCTCGGACTTGGTCCAGGCGATGAAATCATCGTGGCTCGCCCACACCGTGTGCGATGCAAACAGCGTGTAGCCTTCGGTCTCGTTGACCGGGCCTCGCAGCAGGTGGAATTCGCGGAACCCCTTCATCTCCGCAAGGCTGGAATCGCGGTTCTTCCACACGGCCTCGAAATCGTTCTCCGAGCCGGTCTGCACCTTGAAGCGGTTCATGGCGATGTACATGGTGGTTTCCTCTCACAGGGATGTTGATGATTTGCGGCCGCAGCGTTTTGTTCTGCGCACATTCAAAATGGGCCGATTTCGGTCTCGAACTCCAAACTTGCGCTTGCTGCCTGTGGTGGAATCGAAGGGAAGGGGGCTGCTTTGCGGATAATGCCAAGCGCCGCCTGATCGAAAGCCGCCGACCCTGAGGTCTCCAGGATGCGCAACTCATTTATGTTGCCCTTCCTGCCTATGACGAATTTAACAACCGCATTGTTGCGTGCCGCCAGTTGTAGGGACGGCGGCAGAGTGCGATTGACGCTGCCGAGCTTTCTAAAGACATCGCCGCGGTAGTTATCTTCCGCGGCAGTGCCTGCCTCGTTTTGCCTTTTGCCCTTGCTGGCCGCTTGCGCCGACAGGTCCTGGCCATCCGCCGTGCCGCGCTTTTCATCCGCCGTCTTTGAAGGGGCAGCTGCCGGACTGGGCCTCGCGCTGGGGATCGGCGGCTGTTCTGGAACGGCGACAGGCGCCTCGGTGCTCCTGGGCTGAACGGTCGGCTGTGCCGGCGCTTCGGTCTTGGGAGCCACGCTCTGATCATCGGGGCGAGGGGCGCCGGCCACCAGTATGTCCGGGGTGACCGCCTGCGGTTTGACAGCTTCCGGCAAAGACTTGAGCGGCGGCTTTGCCGCTTCCGCGGCAGGTTGGGAGGCCTCCGTTGGCTGCGACGGCTTGGGCGGTGTTGCCGGCTGTGGTTTGGCCGGTTGCGGGCTGGGCACCAGTGCAACGTTTATTGCCGTCGGGTCCTTGTCCAGCGCGCTGCCGACCACGTTGGTGCCCGACTGATCACTGCCTTCCGGCTGCTCGGCATTCTGGGAACTCGAAATCCCCGAAGGCGAGATCAGAAAAGCCGCCGCCACGGCGGCGTGGAGCGCGCAGGAGACGACGATCGCCGCCGTCCATTTGCGGTTCCAAGCCGATGGCCGCGGCAGCGCGAGCGGCTCGGTTGGCTCTATCGCCAGCTCGGCGCCGGCTTCGGGGAGGGGGCTGATATCCTGCATGTCTCGCCGCGAGACCTGCAGCGACAAGAGCAGAATTGTCAAATCAAGATCGTTCGCTCGCAGCGGCAGTCGGCAGTGGCCGGCAGCTGGCCACGCCGCTTTGTTTTGCAGGAATGCGGGATGCAGTCCCACCTCAGACGCCGAAGGCGATACCGGTCTTGGTGTCCGTCTTCAGCTTGCGTATGCAGGCGTTCGGCTCGACGCCGGTACCGGTGCATTCGGTCGCGCTGTTGATCAGCACGCGGCTGACTTTCGAGCACTCGGTGCCGGCCAGATCGAAACGCGTCACCTTGGTTTTGCCCGCCGGCAATTCATTGAAATCGAGCACGGTCAGCCGGTCGACGACGCCTGCCTCGTTGAACAAGGCGATCTCGAAGGCGGCCTTGGACAGGTCGGCGCCGAGATTGTTGTTGACCACGAACGTCAGGCGGCAACCCTTGTCGGAAGGTTGCGCACCATTGAGTTCCAGGGTGAGCGCAGGGACCGGCGCGGACTCTTGCGCCCACGCCGAAACCATCGCAAGCGACATCGCCAGCATCGAGGTCAGCAGACGAAGGGGTGTCGTCAAGCTCGTCATGGCAATCAGCCTCCAAACCGCATCGTTGCCGCCAGCTTCAGCGTTATGCCGGGCTCGTAGGC
The DNA here is from genome assembly GCF_020165455.1 of Mesorhizobium sp. BR1-1-3. NCBI lineage: Bacteria > Pseudomonadati > Pseudomonadota > Alphaproteobacteria > Hyphomicrobiales > Phyllobacteriaceae > Mesorhizobium > Mesorhizobium sp. BR1-1-3. The sequence continues at coordinate 149,599 of NZ_JAIUIC010000014.1, read as the reverse complement.
CGCGAAAACCGGCTGCGGCGGCTGGCCGGCCGTAGTCAGGTTGAGCGGGTTGGCGTATTTGACATCGAACAGATTGTCGGCGCGGAAATCAATCTTCAAATTGTCCGTCGCCTGGTAGCTGGCAAAGGCATTGACCAGCGTGTAGTCCTCGGCGATCGGATTGCCCTTGGGCTTGCCATTGTATTGCACTTCGCCGCCGACGGTCAGCTTGTCCTCGAGGAAGCGCAAGCCGAGCTGCGCGGTGACCTGGGATGATGGGATCGTGGCGAGATCCGCTTCCACACCCTTGTAGGAAATGGTGTGACCATTGGTGATTGAAGCCGAGAGCCCGGCATAGCCCCATCCGGCATCATAGACGCCCTCCAGTTCGAAGCCGTCGATCTTGGCCTTGGCAAAATTCTGGTACTGGAAGCATATCGGGATACCGGGTCCGCTCGGGCAACCGGCTGTCGGGTCAAACCGCGACAGGGTAACGCCATCGATGTAATCTTCGACATCATTGTTGAAATACGCTGCCTTGATGCGCAGCGCATCGCCGGCTTCGAGGATGTCGTTCTGCTTGTAGTTGACGCCGAATTCGGTCGTCTTGCCGGTTTCCGGCCGCAGATTGGGATTGGGCAGGAACGGAAAGCTGACGCCTGCCGGATGATTGCCGCTGATCAGCGTCTCGGTGATCGATGGCGAGCGATAGCCCTCGGCATAGGTGCCATAAAACTGAAGGCCGGCAAGGCCTGCGGATTCGAACGGGGAGACGCCGACGGTGATGCGCGGCGATACCCTGTCGCCGGAAATGTCGTGGGTGTCATCTTTGAGGCTGTAGTTGTCGTAACGCAGCCCGGCGATGACTTCGAGCCACTCCCAGGTGAGCTTGTCCTGGACATAGGCGCCCGAAACGTTGCGCTTGCCCGAAGGCGTGTAGAAACTGTCGCCACCAGCCGCGCCGCCTGTCTTGACATTGTCGCCGGCCCAGTCGCCGCCATATGTCAGCTCGTGCGCGATCCCACTCGTCTCGAACCGGGACGTGTTCCAGAGGTCGATGCTGGTCGTGCCGATGTCGAATGTCGACGTCGAGCCAGCCGGCAAGACAACGGGAAGGCCGGTGACCGGATCAAAGCGGTTTTGCGGGACAAGGCTGGTCAGATCGAGGTTGGTCTTGTTGTAGGAGGTGTTGATGTGGAGATCGAGCCAGCTCTTGTCCTCATCCGTGATGTTGTAGCGCGCCGTGAAGGTGTTCGACTTCAGGTCGACGTCATTGACCGGCGCACCGCCGCTGATCTCGTTCCAGCCATCGCTTGAGCCGACCCAGCCGAGCTTCAGTTCGCTGTTGTCGGTCGGGCGTATGCTGGTCTTGAGCAGTCCGCTCAGCACGTCGAAGCCGGTGCCCTTGACGGTGTCGCCGCCGCCATCCTTGTAGTCGTCATAGTCGCGGTAGACGATGTTGCCCAGCACGTCCCAATTCTCGTTAATGCGGTAGGCGCCGGATGCACTTGCGGTCCAGCCCTTGCCGTTGCTCTCATAGCGTCCCGTGACGGAACCGGCCCATGTTTCGTCAGGCTTGAGGAAATCCTCGGCATCCTTGGTGTCGAAGAAGACGACGCCGCCGATGGCGCCCGAGCCGTAGGTGTTGGCTACAGGACCACGGATAACATCCACGGATTTGACGAGTTCGGGGTCGATGTAGAAGGTCGACTGCGTGCCGTGGTCGGAGCGTTGGAAATTCTGTCGTGCGCCATCGACGATGACTGCGACGCGACCGAAATCCTGCAGGCCGCGGATGTTGATGCTGGTGCTGACGCGCCTGGCGTCGACCTGCGCCGCGACACCGGGCACGCCGAGCAGCATCTCATTGGGCGTCGTCGCCATGCGGCGGTCGAGCTGTTCCTGGCCGACATGGCTGGCCGATGCCAGCGATTCGATCGCCGTCTCGCCGGTGCGGCTGATGACGAGGATCTTGTCGAGCAGCGTTGCTCCCGCTGGTGCTGCCTTTTCCTCTTCAGCCTTCTTCGTTTGATCTGTCGGCTGCGCCGCCTGCTGGGCGTTGGCCAGTTGCGCCGATAAGGCAATCGCCGCCACACTTGCCAGCAATGCCGCCGCGCCGTTCGCAGCCGACCGGCCGCGCCATTCCCAAGTCACAAACCCCATGCCCCAACTCCAAAGTCCAGGTTTGATGCTGGCTGGCCCGGGGCTGGCTGGCATTTTTGATCGTCGCCGGCGTCTTAAATGTTGACTCATTTAATCCGGTATTGCACTGACTAGTAAACATGATTATTCAAGTCAAGAAATGAATCGGATTACGCAACGCCTAGCCAGACGCCCGGCACAGGAAAGGGATCCATCCAGATGAACACCCACAATCCCAACGATTTTCGCTATCGCGTCCGCCGTTCCGACGATGCCTCCCCCCGTTTCGACCGGGTTCCGCTGGCGGTACGAACCCTTTCCAGCAACACCCTGTTCCAGGGCGAGCACGAGATAGGCATCGAGCATCACGGTGCACTCTACCGGCTGAAGATCACCCGCCAGGGCAAGCTCATTCTCAACAAGTAAGACAAGGCAACAGGGACCGAGACATGGATCAGCGCGTAAAATCCGCCCCGCATGAAATCCGGCGGGCACGGACAGACAATCCGAAGACGCGCGAGCGTGATCTGGCTGCCCATCTCGGCATTTCGGAAGCCGAACTGGTCGCGGCGCATTGCGGGGACGGCGTCGTCCGCATCGAGCCGCGCGTCAACGATCTTCTGACCGGCCTCGAGGCCGTCGGCGAGGTCATGGCGCTGACCCGCAATGAAAGCGCGGTGCACGAGAAGATCGGCGTCTATGACAAGGTCGTCACCGGCACCCACAATGCCATGGTGCTTGGCGAAAACATCGACTTGCGCATCTTCCCGAAGGTCTGGGCACACGGCTTTGCCGTCGAGAAGCGCGACGGCGACGAAATCCGCCGCAGCCTCCAGTTCTTCGATGCGGCAGGCGAGGCCGTGCACAAGGTGCATCTGCGGCCGGCCTCCAGCCTCTATGCCTATCAGAAGCTGGTCGCCGCGCTCGAATCGTCCAACCAGGAACCGACGGTCGACATCTCGGGGCCACTCCCCGATGACGAGATCCATGGCGACGAAGCGGCCGCCAATCTCGACGATCTGCGTGACCGCTGGAGCCGGCTGACCGATGTGCACCAGTTCTTTGGTATGCTGAAGACGCTGAAACTAAGCCGCCGGCAGGCGGTGCGCCTGGTTGGGCAGGACTATGCCTGGCAGCTCGACAATGAGGCGGTCCGGGCCATGTTTCATCATGCCGCGGAGGGCGAGATGCCGATCATGTGCTTTGTGGGAAACCGCGGCTGCATCCAGATCCATTCCGGTCCGATCAAGTCGATCAAGCCGATGGGACCATGGATCAACGTGCTGGACGAAACCTTCCACCTGCATCTGCGCACCGACCACATCCACGAGGTCTGGGCCGTGCGCAAGCCGACCAAGGACGGTCATGTCACCTCGCTCGAGGTCTATGACGCCGACGGCAAGATGATCATCCAGTTCTTCGGCAAGCGTCATGAAGGCGAAAGCGAGCGAGACGACTGGCGCTTCCTGGCGGAAAACCTGCCGCGCATCCCAAGCCCGACCGCAGCCTGAGAAAAAATGCTATGAGTGTTTTCCCAAGATTGTCGGCTGTGCGCGGATCTATTTTGGGGCCGGTGATCGGTCTCTCCATGGCTGTTATCGCACTGCAACCCGCCAGCGCCGCGGAAGGCACGGCCGTGTTTGCCGATCCTTCAAAGATCGTGGCCATTGGCGGCTCGATCACCGAGATCGTCTATGCTCTCGGCCAGGAAAAGCATCTGGTGGCACGCGATTCCACCAGCCGGTTCCCAAAGGCGGCGCTTGAGCTGCCCGATGTCGGCTATATGCGCGCGCTGTCGCCGGAGGGTGTGCTGTCGGTCGACCCGACCGGCATCCTGGCGCTGCATGGCAGCGGCCCCAAGGAAGCAGTCGATGTCTTGAAGAAGACGAGCGTGCCGTTCATCGAGGTGCCCGAGCACTACAGCCACGAAGGCATTCTCGAGAAGGTCCGCATCGTCGGCAAGGCGCTCGGCGTCGACGCCAAGGCCGAGGTGCTGGCCAAGGAGATCGATGCCAAGCTCACGGCCGCCGAGAAGCAGACGGCTTCGATCAAGGAGCGCAAGCGCATCCTGTTCGTGCTGTCGATACAGGGTGGCAAGATTCTGGCGGCCGGCAGCGAGACCGCCGCCGACGGCATGGTCAAGCTGGCCGGCGGCGTCAACGCGGTCGAGGGCTTTTCCGGCTACAAGCAGATGTCCGACGAGGCGATCATAACCGCCAGGCCGGACGTGATCCTGATGATGAGCAATGCCGGGCCTCCGGTTTCGGACGACGAACTGTTCGGCAATCCGTCGATCGCCTCCACGCCGGCCGGAACGGCGCACAAGCTGATCCGCATCGACGGCGCCTATCTGCTCGGCTTCGGGCCGCGCACGGCTGATGCCATCCACGACCTCGCTGTCTCGCTTTATGGCGGGCAGGTCACGGACTGAGCAGGCAGATCATGGTCGATCAATCGATCGCCGGCCCGGTGATGGCAAGCGTATCCGAAGGCGACCGGTCGGGCCGCGCCCGCATCGTCATCCTTCTGCTGTGCCTGGGGCTCGCGGCTGCCGTTTTTCTGTCGCTGACATCGGGGGCTTCGGACGCATCGGTCGCCAACGTCATCGGGGGCCAGCTGTTCGGCGCAGTGCCTGACGACGCCGCGTTGAGCGCCCGCGACAGCCTGATCGTCTATGACATCCGCCTGCCGCGCGTCATCCTTGGCATGCTGGTCGGCGCGGCGCTCGCCGTCTCGGGCGCGGTCATGCAGGGGCTGTTCCGCAATCCGCTGGCGGACCCCGGCCTGATCGGCGTCTCGGCCGGCTCCAGCCTCGGCGCGGTTGCCGTCATCGTGCTCGGCGCGACGATATTGGCTCCGGTGACAGTCTTGCTCGGCACGCTTGCCCTGCCGCTGGCGGCCTTCTGTGGCGGGCTCGCCACCACGCTGATGCTCTATCAGGTCGCGACGCGGCGGGGGCAAACCTCGGTTGCCACAATGCTGCTCGCCGGCATCGCGCTGGCGGCACTCGCCATGGCGCTGACCGGCATCCTTATCTTCATGGCCGACGATCGCCAGTTGCGCGACCTGACCTTCTGGCAACTCGGATCGCTCGGTGGTGCGACCTGGGCGAAGATCGCGTCGGTAGGGCCGATCATCGTCCTGGCGCTGGCGGCGATGCCGTTCCTGGCACGCGGCCTCAACGCGCTGGCGCTTGGCGAGGCGACCGCCGGTCATCTCGGCATTCCGGTGCAGCGGCTGAAATACACGGCCATCGTCGGCGTCTCCGCCGCGGTCGGCGCATCCGTCGCCGTCAGCGGCGGCATCGGCTTCGTCGGCATCGTGGTGCCGCATCTGCTGCGCCTGCTGATTGGTCCGGACAATCGCTATCTGCTGCCGGCGTCGGCGCTGCTCGGCGCCTCGCTGCTGCTTCTGGCCGATGCGGTCGCACGCACCATCGTTGCGCCGGCCGAACTGCCGATAGGCATCGTCACCGCGATAGCGGGCGCGCCGTTCTTCCTTTGGATCCTGCTGCGCAAGCGCGGCGTGGTTGATTTGTGAGGCTTGATGATCGAGGCAAAGGATGTTTCGGTTGATATCGCCGGCAAGCCTATCGTCAGTGGTGTCGATTTCCACGCGCGGCCCGGCGAGATCGCCGCCATCGTCGGCCCCAATGGTTCGGGCAAGACGACCTTCCTCAAAGCGCTCTCCGGCGAACTCGCCTATACCGGCCGCGTTGCCCTCAACGGCCGAGATCTCTCGACGATGAAGCCGGCCGAGGCAGCCGTCCATCGCGCGGTGCTGCCGCAGGCGACGACGCTGTCGTTCCCGTTCACCGTGCGGGAAGTGGTCAAGCTTGGTCTCGTCGGCGGCCGTTCGGGCGCCTTGCCGGGCGAGGATGCGCGGCTGCCGGAACGGGCGCTGGCGCGTGTCGATCTCGACGGCTTTGCCGGCCGTTTCTACCAGGAGCTTTCCGGCGGGGAGCAACAGCGCGTTCAGTTGGCGCGCGTGCTGTGCCAGGTCTGGGCGCCGGTGCTCGACGGCAAGCCGCGCTTTCTGTTCCTCGACGAGCCAGTGTCCAGCCTCGACATCAAGCACCAGCTGATCATCATGAACATTGCCAGCGACTTCGCCAGAAGGGGCGGTGGCGTGGTCGCCATCCTGCATGACCTCAATCTGACGGCCATGTATGCGGAGCGGATCTTCGTCATACATCGCGGCCGGCTGGCCGCCGCCGGATCGCCGCGGGACGTGCTGAGCGATGATCTGATCGAGAAAGTGTTCGACTGCCGGCTCAGGGTCGGCGTGCTGCCGGCGGGCAATATGCCGTTCGTGCTGCCGCAGTCGGCGGTCTATTGATATTCAGGTGAGGCCGGGCCTGCGAATGGCGGTTTCCTGCGCTTCCCGCGCCAATTGTCGAAGTCGGCGCCGCCCCTCATTGCCCTGCCGGGCATTTCTCTCCGTAGAACGGGGAGAAATACGCTAGGCAGCCGGGGCGCGGCGCTCCATCAGCATGTCGATGCCGAGCAGGTTGCGTACATTCGGCCGCGCCGCTACCAGATCGGCGATCGTATAGCGGGCGAGCACTGCGAAAAACGCATTCAGGGCCTCGCGCAGCGCCGAGTTCAGCGCGCAGCTGTCGACGAGCGGGCATTCGGCGGCATCGTTCTCGAAGCATTCGGCCATGGCGAAGCTCTCTTCCGTCACGCGCACGACATCGAACAGGCTGATGGCTTCAGCCGCCCGGCCAAGTTTGACGCCGCCATTCCTGCCACGCACAGTCTGGACGAGGCCGTGCTCGACCAGCGGCTGCAGGATCTTGAACAGGAAAAGCTCCGACACCGAATAGGCGGCCGCGATCTCGGGAATACGGCTCAATCGGTCGTCATTTGCCGCGCAATACATCAAGATGCGCATGGCATAGTTGGTCTGGCGCGTAAGCCGCATATTGTCCTCACAAGGCACTGGGGCGGTGCAACCCACGCCAGATCTGGAAATTTTGCTGATGCGGCTTTGACCCGAAATTCCGGATTCGCCACATTGGCCCAGGCGGAATATGGCCTATACCTTGGAATAATTCCAGACTAGCTTGGCGCGATAGATGAATTTTCTCCTCAACTTTGTGTGCGCAGCCGGGCAAGATGCCGGGCGAAACCGGCTGTCGCGGGTATTTCGGCCGTCGGAACACTAAGATAGGCTGAGATCGACGAGGAGCGGCTCACCCATGTCACAATCGGCTTCGCCCTTGACGCCGGTCCGTTTCGATGCCGAAGCGGATGCGAAGCTTTCCGCGTTGCGGCGGACGAAATTCCTCGCGGCGGCCGCGCTGGCGCTTTGCGTACTGGTGTTTGCGCTCGCCAAATCGTTCGAGCACATCCATGCGTGGCTCGGCTTCGTCGCTGCCTTTGCCGAGGCGGCGACCATCGGCGGCCTCGCCGACTGGTACGCGGTGGTGGCGCTGTTTCGAAGGCCGCTGGGGCTGCCGATCCCGCACACCGCCATTATCCCCGAGAACCAGAACCGCATCGCCGACAATCTCGGCCGCTTCATCGAGGTCAACTTCCTGGCGCCTGAACCGGTGCGTGAAAAGCTCGCCGAGGTCGATTTCTCGGCACTCGTCGCCGACTGGCTGGCCGATACGGAGCGCGCCGCCGGCCTGTCGCGCTTCATCGTGCCGCTGGTGCCGCAGACGCTTGCGGCGATAGAGCAATCCGGCCTGCGCGGCTTCGTCACCAGCCGCATGCTCGAACAGATCGAAAAGGTGCCGCTGGCGCCGCTGGCCGCCGAACTGCTCTCGGCGCTTACCGATGATCGCCGCCATCAGAAATTGTTCGACGAATTCACCAAGGTGATCGGGCGGTTCCTCAATGACGAAAAAGCGCTGGCAACGATGCGCGAAAAAATCCGCGAGGAACTGCCGTCGCTGTTCAACCTGTTCCGCGCCGACGCCTATCTCCTGAAGAAGATCGTCGCCTCGGCGGGCTCGCTGCTCGACGAAGTGAGGGCCGATCCCGACCACCCGCTGCGCGCCGAATTCGACAGCTTCGCCCAAGGCTTCATCGATAAGCTGAGGACATCGAAACAATACGCCAAACGGGCCGAAAAGCTGAAGCGCGACTTCCTGGGCCGGCCGGAGGTCAAGGGATTGGCCGGCGACATGTGGGCAAGCCTCAGCCAGTTCATCGAGCAGGATGCCAAGGCGCCGAATTCGGTCATCCGTGCGCACCTCGCCAACATGTTCGTCGAGGTCGGCCGGCATCTTGCCGGCGATGCGCAGATCCGGGCCGACATGAACCAGGGGTTCGTGGTGGCGCTGGCGTCGTTCGTGGAGAGCCAGAAGGCCGGCGTGTCGACATTCATCGCCGACCAGGTCAAACGCTGGGATCTCGCGCAACTGACGCGGCTGATCGAGATGAACATCGGCCGGGACCTGCAGTACATCCGCTTCAACGGCATGATCATCGGCGGCCTCGCCGGTGTCGTGCTCTATGTGGCCGAGCGGCTGTTCCTCGTGAATTGATGCGCGGCCAGACTGGCGCTCATTCCTCCGCGTCCGAATGGACTCACGGCACGCGAGTGTTATTCTCCATCCGAGGGTGCCCGCATCCGCGGCAAAGGGGAGCAAACAAGCATGGCAAAACAACCGGAATCCGATTCCTTCATGGACATGTTCGGCAGGTTCGGCCGCGACCTGAAGGTGCCGAATGTCGATGTCGAGGCGATCCTTGCCCATCATCGCAAGAACCTCGAAGCGCTGGAGAAATCGGCACGAGCCGGTGCCGCCGGCGCCACCTCGCTGTTGTCCCGGCAGCGCGAGATGCTGCAGGATACGCTGCGCGAGGTCACCGATATGGCGCAAAGCTACAGGGCGCCGGGCAATCCGCAGGAACTGATGGCCAAACAGACGGAGTTTGCCAGAAAGTCCTTCGAGGCCGCGTTGAAAAATGCCGGCGAAGTGGCTGAACTGGTCAAGAAATCCGGTGCCGAATCGGTCGACATCCTGCGCACCCGCATTAAGGAGGCGATGGAGGAAATCCGCGCCGGCTACGAGAAGAAGTAGCGGATGTGGCCGGGACCGGTTCATGGCTGCCGGCCGCCCTGAAGCCCGGAAAGCCCGAGTTGGCCTGCGACTGCGCCGGCGGCGTGGCACGATTGCGGCCGAGATCGACGGAACGGATTCGCGTAGAGCGAATTGACAGAGGCCGTCAGTTCGTGGTCCGGAGGCTCTGGAAGCGATCGGGAAACCAGGAATGAACGAAATACGGCCTAAAACGCCGCCTACCTACGAGCAGTTGAGGACGATGGCCGGGCTGGAACTCGGCGTGTCGGAGTGGACGACGGTCGACCAGAACCGCATCGATCAGTTCGCTGAATGCACCGGCGACCATCAATGGATTCATGTCGACCCTGAAAGGGCGCGGCGGCAAAGCCCGTTCCGCACGACGATCGCGCATGGCTATCTGACGCTGTCGATCATCGGCGCGCTGGCGCTCGGCATGGGCATCGTGCCCGAGAATACGCAGGCCGCCTTCAATTATGGCTTCGACAAAGTACGCTTCCTGGCGCCGGTCAGGGTCGGCGCCCGCATCAGACTGCGCATCACGCTGCTGTCCATGGAGGACAGGGGCCCGGGCCAGTATCTGATGAAGGCGGCCAACACGGTCGAGATCGAAGGCGAGGAAAAGCCTGCCTTGACGGCGGAAACGCTGGTCATGCTCTATGAACGCCGCAAGCGGGCAGGTGCCTGAGCCTGTTTGGAATTCTACTCTCTGAGCGGTGTGCGCGTCACGAAGCCCTGGATTCTGCGCGGCCTGTGGCGCGGGCCGAGAGCAGTGCGAGGAACAGCGCAGCCAGCGCCAGCACCGTCGCCGTCTGAAAGGTGACCTGCATTCCCCGGGCGGCGGCCTCGGAACTCAGAAGACCAATGCCTTCGTGCCCTTCGGCCGATGCGACGGCGAATATGGCGCCCATCAACGAGGCGCCGGTGATGAGCCCGAGATTGCGCGAAAGGTTGAGCAGACCGGAGACGACGCCGCGCTGACCCGCGTCAACGCCGGTCATGACGGCTGCATTGTTCGACGTCTGGAACAGCGCGTAGCCGATGCAGGTGACGGTGATCGCAACGACATAGCCGGCAATGCCGAATCTGGTCACGGCGAGCGACAGCAGGAACGTGCCTGTCGTGAGGCTGAGCAGGCCTGCGACCATCATCCTATGAGCGCCGAAGCGGTCGGTCAGGCGTCCGGCCACCAACGCCGACAAGGTCGAGACGAGCGGGCCGGTCGACAGCACCGCACCCACCATTGCAGCATCCAGCCCGAGCCCGCGCGACAGGTAGAACGGAGCCACCACCAGCGTCGCCATCATCACCGTGGCGACGACGAGGCTCATGGCGAGACTGGCACTCAGCTGAAGATCGCGGAAGCTGGCAAGCCGGATCAAGGGGTTTTTCACTCTCGCCTGCGCGGCGGCGAAAAGAAAAACGCCGGTGCCGGCGGCGATCAGCAGGCCGATGTTGAGCGTGCCGAAATTGCCTCTGCCCAGCGTCATCGCCAGCGCATAGGCGGCCAACGTCAGGGCCAGCAGGGCGGTGCCCACGACATCGAACGTGCCTCGGTCGAGCCGCGCGGTTTTATTGCGTGCCGGCAGGGCACGCCAGGCAAGAACGAAGGTGAGCACTCCCAGCGGGACATTGACGAGGAAGATTGCCCGCCAGCCGAAGCCGGTGATCAAAAGGCCGCCGAGCGAGGGGCCAAGTGTCGTGCCGATCGCGGACAAGGCGCCGAGCAGGCCCATGGCGCCGCCGATTCTGTCTTTGGTCACGGTTTCGGCGACGAAGGCCAGCGTCAGCGCCATCATCAGCGCTGCGCCAAGTCCCTGCACGGCGCGTGCGGCAATCAGCAGCCAGAGTGTCGGCGCCAGGCCGCAGAGCACCGATGCGGACGTGAACAGCGCGATGCCCCCAAGCAGCAACGGTCGGCGCCCGAACATGTCGGCCAGCCGGCCGGCGCTGACGATCAGTGTGGTGATGGCGAGGAGATAGGCCAGAACAACCCATTGCACGGCCTGGAACGTCGCGCCGAAATTCTGCATCAGCGACGGCAGCCCGACGCTGGCAATGCTGGTTCCCAGCGACGACAGCAGTGTGGCGAGCGACAGGCTTGCCAACGCCCAGCCGGCGGATTGCATCCGTGGTGGCGCCGATGTCAGCGCGTCCGGATTTTGCTCAGCGATTGCCACGGCGATCTCCTTCCATCAGTCCCACAACCGGAACTGCTGGAGATCTAGTTCCTTGGCGAATGTGGCGGAAGGCGCAGCATTTGCATCTTATTCGTGCGTTTGGCGCCATATCATGTCATGATCTGCCGATGACATCACCCGATCTCAACTTACTGTTCGCTCTCGACGTCCTGCTGACCGAAGGCAGCGTGGCGCGCGCCGCCAGGCGCCTACGCCTCAGCCCTTCGGCGATGAGCCGCACGCTGGCGCGACTGCGCCAGGCGACGGGCGATCCGCTGCTGGTTCGCGCCGGTCGAGGCCTTGTGGCGACGCCGCGTGCGGAAGAACTGCGACAGCAGGTAGGCCGTGTCGTCCAGGATGCGGAGGCGATCCTGCGCCCTGCCACCTTGCTCGATCTCCCGAACCTGGACAGGGTCTTCACGCTGCGCACCAATGAGAGCTTCGTCGAAGAGTTCGCACCTCGTCTCGTTGCTCGTATCCAGGCCGATGCGCCCGGCGTGCGGCTGCGCTTTGCACCGAAGTCCGACCGGGACGTCATGTCGTTGCGCGACGCGGCGATCGATCTGGACATAGGCGTCGCTGGCGAGACCGGCCCGGAGGTGCGCATCCAGGCGTTGCTTCGCGACCGCTTCATCGGCGCCGTGCGAACGGGCCATCCCTTGACCGAGGGCGCGGTGACGCCTGAGCGCTATGCCGCAGGCCGACACATCAGCGTTTCACGGCGTGGCCGCGAGAAAGGGCCGATCGACGAGGCTTTGAACCGGCTCGGGCTGCGGCGGACCGTCGTGTGCATGGTTTCCGGTTTCTCGGCAGCCCTTGCCATGGCCCGCACATCAGACCTGATCGCCAGCGTTCCGGAGCGGCATACCGAGGGCGCACGCGCCGGCATGCGCAGTTTTCCCCTGCCGGTTGCCACCGCGGAAGTCACTATCTCCATGCTCTGGCATCCGCGCCTCGATGCCGATCCGGCGCAACGCTGGTTGCGCGACTGTGTGCGGGAGGTGTGTGCGGCGTCGCGCTGACAACGATGAGAAGCCTGCGCCAACCGCCCAGGCTTCTCATCTGTCCAGTCTATTCGGTTTGGCGTTTCTGCAAATGCCTCAGTGCGCTTAGTGTGAGCGTCGCCATGACCGAACAGTAGGCGACCAGCGGCCACGCCGTGTCTCCGCCGAGCAGGACGACGAACAACGTGCCGAAGATGCCGACGACAAGGCTCTGGATGCAGAAGTAGAGTGCGACTGCGGTTCCCGCGACATCGCCAAACGCCTCGAGTGCACCGTTTGCGGTGACTGAGACAATGAAGACGATACCCACGGCAACGACCCACATCGGCAAGATAAATGTCGCGAAGGACGGCTGTGCGAACAGTTGCCCCACTGCCAATAGCGCCGCGCCGAACAGCAGCATCGCCATGCCCCTGATGGCACTGCCGGCGATGCCCCAGCTTGCAATGAACCTTCTGGCGAAGTGGGTGGTGACGATCATCACCAGCGCCGCGGTGGCGAAGGCTAGACTGAAGCCGAACTGTGAAAAGCCGGCCCGATCCATGAGCACCCGTGGCGCAGTCGAAAAGAACACGAAGAAGGCGCCCATGGCGGCACTGAATGCAAGCGTGTAGGTCCAAAAGGCAAGACTGGAGAGAATGGGTCGAAGCGCCATTCGCCTGGTATCGCCATTCGAGGGGCGGGTTTCGTGCCATTTCGGCCATGCATTGAGGGTAGCTGCCGTGGCCAGGACTCCGAGCGTCAGGAAGATCGCCCGCCAGCCGAAATTGTCGGCAATCAACGCACCGGCAACCGGCCCCAACGCCGGCACGAAAGCCAACATCGAGCTGAACAGGCCGTAAATGACGGCACTTTCGGGTCTTTGCGCATAGACGTCGCGAACCGTTGCGAAGGTTGCAACGAGAATGGCGGACGCACCAATGGCCTGCACGACGCGCAGGACGACGAAGACAGCGGCCAGCGAGGTGCTGGCGAGCAGAAAGGAAGCGCCTGAAAACAAAAGCGCGCCACCGATCAGCACCGGGCGCCTGCCGATCCTGTCGGAAATCGGGCCGAAGACGACTTGGCCGAGCCCAAGACAGATCATGTAGAGGCTCAGCGTCAGCTGGATGACATCAGGCGATGTCTCGAGGATCCCCGGCATCGCCGGGACAATCGGGAGGTAGATGTCCATGGCCAGCGAGGCCAGGATGTCGAAGGGCGCCATCAGCACCATGGCTGCTGGCAGGGAAGTGGTCCATGTCGGGTTTTTTGGAAAAGGCATGATTGAACATCCGCTCAAATGGCTACATTTGGCGGCGATCTGCCGTTCTCAATGAAGATGGGAAATGACGGGCCGCCGCAACAACGAAGTGCTGTTGCGGCCTACTTGTCTGCTGACTTGCTGGTTCCCATAAACGCTATCCCGGAAAATGACGGCGCAGACATTCTCTCGAGTGCGCTCGCGTTTCCCTAGCAGCCGAAGGTTGCCCAGGCAACAGGATCAGCTTGATGCGCGTCAACGCGCCATCGCCGCCTCGAGCACCCTGAAAATCCGCTCGTCCGCGCATTGGGCAACGTTGAAGCGCAGGAAACGGCCAGCCGTTCCGGACAGGCTGAATGCGTTGCCGGGCGCCAGCACGATGTTGTCGGCCAGCGAGCGGCGGGCGACTTCGGCCGCATCGACGCCGTCCGGCAGGCTGCACCACAGGAAGAGGCCAGCCGGCTGGTCGATCCACGGCGTGATGCCGATCGCTTTCAGGTGGGCGGCCGTCTCGCCCATGGCGCGCGCAAGCTTCGCGCGCAGCAAATCCATGTGCTTGCGGTAGCTGCCGTCCTTCAGCAACGTCAGCACCAGTTCGGCCGCGAGCCGGCCGCCGCCGAAGGTCGTGGCGATCTTGAGGTCGGTCAGGGGCTCGATCCAGTCGCGCGGTGCGGCGATGAAGCCGCAGCGAACCGATGCCGACAGTGTCTTGGAGAAGCTGCCGATATGGACAACGCGGTTGAGACCATCGAACGCCGCCAGCCTGGGGGCGGGCGCATGTTCGAAATCGGCGAAGATGTCGTCCTCGACAATGGTCAATTGCGATTGATCGGCGAGTTTCAGCAGCCGGTGCGCGGTGACTGGCGACAGCACCGCGCCGGTCGGATTGTGGATGGCGGAATTGGTGATGTAGAGGCGTGGCCGATGCTCGGCCAACGCCTGCGCGAACAGATCGATATCCGGCCCCGACGGCGTGTAGGGAACGCTGACGACCTTGGCCCGGTGAGCGCGCAACAGGGCGTGGAAGTTGAAGTAGCAGGGGTCGTCGACCAGCACGGTGTCGCCGGGCTCGATCAGGAACCGGCACAGGAGGTCGATGGCCTGCGTGCCTGATTCCGTCAGCATGATCTGCTCGGGCGAGGCCTCGATGCCATGCCCGGCCATGCGCCGCGCCAGCAATTGCCGCAGCGGTGGCAGGCCGAGCGGCGTGCCGTAATCGGCCAGTGCGACATCGTCGGCACGCGCCACCGTGCGCAGCGCCCGGCGCAGCCCTGCCTGTGGCATCCATGAAGCGGGCAGCCAGCCACAGCCGGGCTTCAGCATGTCATCGCCGGCCTCCAGGGACTGGCGCGAGATCCAGAGCGGATCGACGGCGCGGTCGAGGCGGGGGCCGATTTCGGCCAGCGACAGCGGCGCCAGCGATCCGGCGGCATAGAAGCCGGAGCCCGGCCGCGAGCGGATCGCGCCTTCGGCGGCGAGCCGCTCATAGGCTTCGACCACGGTGGATTTGGACACTCGCATGGATTTGGCAAAGGCGCGGATCGACGGCAATTGCGCTCCCGGCGTCAGGCTGCGCGCCGCGATCCGCTGGCGGATCGTCGCCATGACGCCTTCGACCAGCGTACCGCCGCTCTCGCTTCCTGTAGTCTGCTTGTCCATCCGTACTGCTCTGCTGACCATGACAGTTTTGCATAATTGTACCGCATTGTCTCTGGCGATACTACCGGCTCCGCGCGATACGGAGCCGACAAACGGAGCATACGATGGACAAGACCGCGAGTGGCTGGATGAATGGATTCATCGGCGTGTTGATCTTCAGCGGCTCGCTGCCGGCGACGCGCGTGGCGGTCAGGGAATTCGATCCGACATTCCTGACCTCGGCCCGGGCGGCGATTGCCGGACTGCTTGGCCTTGCGCTGCTGCTCCTGTTTCGGCAGAAACGCCCGGAGCGCGGCGATCTGCTGTCGCTGGTGATCGTGGCACTTGGCGTGGTTGTCGGCTTTCCCTTGCTGACCGCGCTGGCGCTGAAGCACGTCACCACGGCCCATTCCATTATCTTCGTCGGCCTGCTGCCGCTGGCCACTGCGATATTCGGGGTGCTGCGCGGCGGCGATCGGCCGCGCCCGGCGTTCTGGTTGTTTTCATGCATCGGCAGCGCGCTGGTCGCGGGCTTTGCGCTGACGCAGGGCGTGACTGCCTCGCCGGTCGGCGACGGTCTGATGCTGGCTGCCATCATCGCTTGCGGCCTCGGCTATGCCGAGGGCGCCGCGCTGTCGCGCAGGCTCGGCGGCTGGCAAGTGATCTGCTGGGCGCTGGTGCTGTCGCTGCCGATCATGCTGGTGCTGACGCTGCTGACAATGCCGCCGTCGTTCGACGGCGTCGGCGTCAGTGCGTGGATGGGGCTTGCCTATGTCTCGTTGTTCAGCATGCTGATCGGCTTCGTGTTCTGGTATCGCGGGCTGGCGCAAGGCGGCATCGCCGCGGTTGGACAGTTGCAGCTGCTGCAGCCATTTTTCGGGCTGGCACTGGCAGCGACGCTGCTGCAGGAGCAGGTCAGCCCGCTGATGGTGGTCGTTACGCTTGGCGTCGTGCTTTGCGTCGTAGGCGCCAAGCGATTCGCGAAGCAGGAATTGCCACGACGCGCGATTGCCTGACGACGGTGCCGTCCTCGCCTAAAACTTCGTGACCACCCCAATGCCGATGCCCTCGAAGCCGCCCATCGCCATCAAGGCTGCGGGCGCCTCGTCGAGGCTGATCTTCTTGCCGACGAGCAGTTCCGGCTTGAGCTTGCCGTGGCGGATCATCTCCATCATCGCGGGGTAGCGATAGGCCTGCATGCCGTGACTGCCGAGGATTTCGAGTTCGAAGGCGATTACCTTGTCCATCGGCACCTGCGGCCGGGCGTGTTCGCCCAACATCAGGCCGACCTGCACATGGCGGCCGCGCCGACGCAGATTGGCGATCGAGTTGAACGAGGTGGTCGGGTGGCCGAGCGCGTCCATCGACATATGCGCGCCGCCATTGGTGATCTGCTTGACCGCCTTGACCACGTTCGGCGTTGTAGATGCATTGATGGTGGCGACGGCGCCGATCTTTTTGGCGAAATCCAGTTTCTCGTCGGTGAGATCGATGGCGATGACATTGGCGCCCATGGCGCTGGCAATCATAATCGCCGACAGGCCGACGCCGCCGCAGCCATGCACCGCGACCCATTCGCCCGGCTTCACCCGGCCCTGGTCGACAATGGCTCGAAACGAAGTGACGAAGCGGCAGCCGAGGCTGGCGGCGGTGGCGAATTCCATCTCGTCGGGCAGGCGCACAAGATTGGTGTCGGCATGTTCGATGGCGACATATTCGGCAAACGAGCCCCAGCCGGTGAAGCCAGGCTGTGTCTGGTGCTCGCAGACCTGGTGATTGCCCGAATTACACTCGAAGCAGCGGCCGCAGCCGACGGCGAACGGCACTGTGACGCGCTCGCCGGCCTTCCAGCGCGTGACCTGCTTGCCCGCGGCGACGACGATGCCGGCAAGTTCGTGGCCCGGCACGTGCGGCAGCGTGATGCCTTCGTCATGACCCATCCAGCCATGCCAGTCGCTGCGGCACAGACCGGTCGCCTCGACCTTGATGACGACGCCATCGGCTGCCGGCTTCGGATCAGGAACGGTCTGGATCCTCGGCGCTTCGCCGAATTTCTCGAAGACGACGGCTTTCATCGATGTAACTCCAAATAATTTCACGGACCACGCGCATCGAAGCGCGAAGATAGCCGATTCCTTGGCGCGGCGAGTCCGAAATTGATGCCGTCGATCAGGCCTGGGACGCGGGAGCCGTGTCGAGCAGCGGCTGCCAGGCTCGGAACCAGTCGTCGGCCTCGGCGTCCCATGGCCAGATGCCTTCAGTCGTCGGAAAAATCAGCTGCACGACACGGAAATCCGGGCCGTCGTAGAACCAGAGATCCCAGCCGAAATGCTCGGGGTAGTGCTCGATATGAACAGCGTCGAACTGGCAGTCGAAGTCTTTGACGAAGCCGGACGTTCGCTGTCCTGGTTCGAAAACCTCGCCTGAGTGGACCCGTCTGCAATACTCGTTGATGATGGACTGCGAGATTTCAGGCCTCAGACCTATCACGACCAATTCTGGAGCCCCGAAATTGTGCTCGATACCGACTGAATAGGCGAAGGGCGCCAGGTCGCCTTCCTCCAGCACGTACAGGATATGGCAGCCATAGGCCTCGATGTCGGCAAGCACCTTTACTTCCTCTGGATCGGTGGCTTCTCTATTCGGCATCGATCTGGTTCTGGGGCGCCGCTTTCTGGAAGGCCGGCAGCGCCATGCAGGCGGCGTTGATGCGCGCGATCGTCGGGTAGGGCGTCAGATCGACGCCAAAGCGGGCATTGCTGGCAATCTGTGCGGCGAGGCAGATGTCAGCCAGACCCGGCGCGTCGCCATGGCAGAATGTTCCGGTCTCCGCCGACAAGGCCAGGATCTTTTCAAGCGGCTGAAAGCCCTCGTTCACCCAGTGGCGGAACCAGTTGACGACGTCCTCGTCGCCGGCGCCGAACAGCGTGCGCAGCGAGGTCAGCACGCGCAGATTGTTCACCGGGTGGATGTCGCAGGCGATCATCTGCGCCAGCATTCTGACCCGTGCCCGACCGGCCGCATCCCCTGGCAATAGCGGTGGTTCCGGGCTGGTCTCGTCGAGGAATTCGATGATCGCCAGCGATTGCGTCAGCAGCGTGCCGTCGCCGAGCACCAGCGCCGGCACCAGCCCTTGCGGATTGACCGCGAGATAGGCTGGTTCGAGGTGCTCGCCATGGCGCAGATGATGCGGGATGTAGTCGTAGCTCAGCCCCTTCATCTCCAGCGCGATCCGCACCCGGTAGGAGGTGGAGGAGCGATAGTAGTTGTGCAGGACGAGTTTGCTCATGCGCTCACTTCGGCTGGCCGATGGTTATTTCGATGGTGCCGATGCCGTCGACGCCGCCGGTCATCGTGTCGCCGGGGCCAACCGCGCCGACGCCTGCCGGCGTACCGGTGAAGATCAGGTCGCCGGGCTCGAGCTCCATCGCCTCGCTGCAGATCGACACGATATCCGGTATCGGCCAGATCAGTTCGGCGAGGTCGGCATCCTGCCTGACCTTGCCGTTGACGGCGAGCCAGATGCGGCCCTTCTGTGGGTGGCCGGATTCGTGCGCTTGCACCAACGGGCTGCAAGGGGCGGAGCGGTCGAAGGCCTTCGACCAGTCCCAGGGCCGGGCGGCCTTCTTGGCCTCGTCCTGCAGATCGCGGCGGGTGAGGTCGATGCCGACACCATAGCCCCAGACATGGTCCAGCGCCTTGTCGCGGGGAATGCGGAAGCCGGCTTTGCCGATCGCGGCCACCAGTTCGATCTCGTGGTGCAGATTGGCCGTCAGCGGCGGGTAGGGGATAGCGGTGCCGGAATCGACCACCGCGTCGGCCGGCTTGGTGAAGAAGAAGGGCGGATCACGCTCGTCATTGCCGAATTCGCGGGCATGCGCCGCGTAGTTGCGGCCGACGCAGTAGATACGGCGCACCGCAAAACGATCGGACGAGCCGGCAACGGCCACCGATGCGGTTGCGGGCAGGGGAAGGACGAATTCTGTCATCAAGGGTCTCTGCTTGGTTGCCGGAACATTCGACCGATTTGGGGGCCTGGACAAGGCGATTTGGTCGAGAAAGTGCCGGCGGCACTTTCCGCCGGAGATGGCGATATACTATTTGGCAATAATCTGGCCATGGTGGAGAGGTTATTCTAATCGCTCACGAACTGAAATGAACCCCATGACCGCAACCCACGATCGCGCCCGGTTCCTGATCATCGACGACCATCCGCTGTTTCGTGAGGCGCTGCACAGCGCCGTGCAGATGGCCTATCCGGAAGTCGACACGGTGGAGGCGCGCTCGATCACCGAGGCGCTCGATCTTCTGGCCGATGCCAAGCCGTTCGACCTCGCGCTTCTCGACCTCTCGATGCCCGACGTGCACGGTTTTGACGGCCTGCTGCAACTCCGGACCCGCTATCCGCGCCTGCCCGTGGTGATCGTCTCTGGTTACGAGGAGCCGAAGATCATTTCCGAAGCGCTGTCCTATGGCGCTGCCGGCTTCATCCCGAAATCGGCGCGCAAGAGCGACCTCGCCGCAGCCATCCGCTCGGTGATGGAAGGCGCGATCTATGTGCCGGAGACCTATGAAGGCCGGCCGCCGGACGCCGACAGCGCCGACCGCGCCGACATGGTGCAGCGCCTGTCGACGCTGACGCCGCAGCAACTGCGCGTGCTGCAGATGCTGCGCCAGGGCCTGCTCAACAAGCAGATCGCCTACGAGCTGCAGGTGGGAGAGACCACGGTGAAAGCGCATGTGTCGGAAATCCTGCGCAAGCTCAATGTGTACAGCCGCACGCAAGCGGTGATCGAGGTGTCGAAGCTGGACAATGCGGAGTTGTTTCGCGATCAGGCTGGGTTTTGAGCTTTTACCCTGCCGTTCAAGGGGAGGGTATGAAGCTAAGCCAGCAAATGCGCCAGCAGCGCCCTTAGTTGGGCCGGCTTCAGCGGCTTGCGCATCAGTTCGATGCCGCCGGAGCGGGCGGCCTTGGCGACGGCTTCCGAACTGTCGGCGGTGACGATCAGCGCCGGCACGGCGCGGCCGAGATAGTCGCGGACTTCGGCGATGGTCGTGGTGCCGAGATCGCCGCCGTCGAGATGCTGGTCGGCAATGACGATGTCGGGCACCCAGTCGGTGTCGCCAAGCATGTCGAGCGCATCGT
This sequence comes from Mesorhizobium sp. BR1-1-3, assembly GCF_020165455.1. Taxonomy (NCBI): domain Bacteria; kingdom Pseudomonadati; phylum Pseudomonadota; class Alphaproteobacteria; order Hyphomicrobiales; family Phyllobacteriaceae; genus Mesorhizobium; species Mesorhizobium sp. BR1-1-3. Next base: position 129,228 of record NZ_JAIUIC010000014.1, on the reverse strand, counting down.
CGGTCGAGGTCGCGGCCCGCACCATGCATTGCCAGCGTTCGAGCAGGAAGGTCATGGCTTGCAGCACTTCGATATCGTTCTCGACCAGCAGCACCTTGGTGCCGAACAGGCCATAGCCGCGCGGCCGTTCCATGTCGGCAACGCTGGCGATGGCATCGGCTGGCGCACCGATGCCGACGGGTACATCGATGTGGAAGATCGTGCCGCGTCCGACCTTCGACGAGAATGTCACGGGATGACCGAGCGCGCTGGCCATGCGGCGCACGATGGCGAGCCCGAGCCCGAGACCGCCACCGTCCAGTTCGGCATTGGCCGGCGAGGTGCCGCGGTGGAACTCCTCGAACACCGCCTCGCGCTGGTCGTCGGGAATGCCGCAGCCCGTGTCGGCGACGTCGATGCGGATGGTGTCGCCGCGATGCCTGGTGCCGACAAGCACGCCGCCCGAGCGTGTATAGCCCAGCGCGTTGGAGAGAATGTTCTGCAGGATACGGCGCAGCAGCGTGCGGTCGGAGCGGACCACCGCATGGACCGGCCGGAATTTCAGCGACAGGCCTTTCATCTCCGCCACCGGCAGGAAATCCGAGCGGAGCGACGAGAACAGCGCCTCCAGGCTGACGTCGCTTATGTCGGGCTGCACCACGCCGGCATCGAGCTTGGAGATGTCGAGCAGGGTTCGCAGCAGGTCCTCCATCGTCTCCAGCGAGCGCTCGACCTGCCGCACCAGTTTCTTGCCCTCGTCGCTGGTCTGAACTTCGGCGAGCGCCGAAACCGAAAGGTGGGCGGCATTCAGCGGCTGCAGCACGTCGTGACTGGCAGCGGCGAGGAAACGGGTTTTTGACAGGTTCGCCAGTTCGGCGTTTTCCTTGGCGGCACTGAGGTCAATGTTCGACTGCTCCAGCCGCCGCAAGGTCGAGTGAAGTTCCTCGGTACGTGTACGCACCCGGTTTTCCAGCGAGATCGTGGTCTGGAACAGCGAAAAGGCGTTGCCTTGCTGGTCCATCGAGCGCTCGACGCGGCTGACCAGTGCCGCGTTGATCTTCTTCAGCTTTTCAAGATCGTTTATGTCCCTCAGCGGCATCTTGTTGCGCCGTCCTATTCCGCCGCCTGGCGCTCGCCGAAGGCGATGCCGGTGAAAGTCTGGTTCAGATGCATCGACCGGTACTGTTCGCCATAGGTGCCGAAGCCGATGACATTGTTGACCCGGTAGAGTTCCGAGATCTCGCGAAACACCTGCCGATTGCGTGCGTCCAGCCGGCGCAGCACGCAGTCGAAGCCGAGGATCATGTCGATACCGCCAAGCCTCTCCTCGACGTCGCGCAGGGCGGCGCGCGTCGATTCGACCATGTCCTTGGGCTGAGCGATCGACAGCACGACGCCATCGTCTATGGCGCAGAAGAACGACAGCGAGCCGTCGGCATGCATCTTCTGGATCGACCGGCAATAATATTGTCCGCCCACCTTCACCACCACGGGATGCGAGGCGAAGCTCAGTGGCGTCAGCATCTGCGCGACGATGCCGACGGACGCGGCATATTCCTGCGCCGCATTGGTGGCGTTGAACTCGCGCACGATGCGGTGATCTGGATCGGAAGCCGTCACCACCAGTTTCTCATCGGTGGGAACGAAATTGTCGGTCTTGAAGACATGGAAGGGAATTTCGGTCGATATCAGCACGATGATGGCGCTGTCGGAGGTGACCTTGCCGTTCGAGATCAGGCGCGTCGTCTCGAATTTCAGATCGTCGCCGGCGGAGCCGCCAAGCAGCGGAATGTCATCGAGACCCCAGTGGATGGCTGAACTCACCGCTTCTTCGGCATAGGAGAGCCCGTCGATGAAGCAGAGCGCGAAAGTGCCTTTGGTCCGATCGCAACCGAGGCGCGCGCGCAGCGATCGCCGCAGGGTCTCGACCTCGCCGGTGATCCTGTCCATACCCGACGAGGACAGATTTTCGACCATCACGCTGACGGCGGTAAACGCGGTGGACGGAAGCAGCATGGCCAGCACATGACCATCCTCGAGACCTTGCGGCGTGATCTCGCCGGCAGTCGAGCAGCCGGCGTGGTGGAGCGCCGGCGCGTGGGTCATGAGCGCCTGGGAAAGGGCGCTGGCTTCGACCAGGCTCTGGGAAAAGAACAGCAGGGCAAAGCCCGCGTCGATGGCGGCTGCTTCCAGTGCGATCGCCTTGGCGAACGCCTCCATGTCGGGCTCGTCCGTGGTGAGCGCCGACAGGCCGCATGCATAGCGCGTCTGTGAATTGGCCAGCGATGTTCTCCGCATTTCCTCCGACGCTTTTTTGTGCGCGGCTGTTTTAAATGCTTCTGGCGCGCGGGCGTCGACCGACATTGTTGCCTTCAATCGGCGGTTTGGCAATGGGGCCACCGGCACCGCATGTTTGGGGGCGGCCATGACCGAAAGTACAATGTGCCGCGTTTGCGACGTGCTGTTTTTTGTCCGATGTGCGGTGTACCAATAACGCATGGCCGATGCGCCAACGCCGCGTTGGCAACGTGATGACCAAGGTTGATACCCAGGGAGGGACCATGTCGGACGTTTCGTTGATGGTGAACGGAAAGCGGGTCAGCGGTGCTGCCGAGGACCGAACACTTCTGGTTCACTTCCTGCGGGAAAATCTCGGCCTTACCGGCACGCATGTCGGTTGCGACACCTCGCAATGCGGTGCCTGCGTCGTCCACGTCGACGGCAAGGCGGTCAAATCCTGTACGATGCTCGCGGTGCAGGCCTCCGGCTCGACCGTGTTGACGATCGAGGGCCTGGCCAATGGCGCCGACCTGCATCCGGTGCAGGCCGCCTTCAAGGAACATCACGGGCTGCAGTGCGGCTTCTGCACGCCGGGCATGATCATGACGGCGACCGACATGATCGGCCGCCACCCCGAAGGGCTCGACGAGGCGACGGTGCGTGCCGAGCTCGACGGCAACATCTGCCGCTGCACCGGCTACCACAACATCGTCAAGGCGATCCTCGCCGCATCGACGACGATGAAGGGGTCGAAGGGTAAGGCGAAACAAGCGGCTTGAACGAGGCAGTAGGGCAATAAGGCAGTAGGGCAGTAGGGAATCGGAGCCAATTTTTCCCTACTGCCGTACTGCCCTACTCACCTACTCCCCTACAATCTCGGGAGGAATTTCTGATGGGCATTGAAGGTGTTGGCGCTCGGGTCGCGCGCAAGGAAGACAAACGATTCATCACGGGCGCCGGCCGCTATGTCGACGACATGGTGGTTCCCGGCATGAAGCACGCCGCCTTCGTGCGCAGTCCGCACGCGCATGCGCAGATCAAGAAGATCGATGTGAAGAAGGCCCAAGGCATGCCCGGCGTCATCGGCGTGCTGACCGGCAAGGAACTCAAGGCCGATGGCATCGGCAATCTCATCTGCGGCTGGATGATCCACTCCAAGGACGGCTCGCCGATGAAGATGGGGGCATGGTCGCCACTCGCCTTCGACCGGGTCCGTTATGTCGGTGACGCCGTCGTCATTGTCGTCGCCGAGACCAAGGGGCAAGCGCGTGACGCCGCCGAGGCGGTCGAGATCACCTACAAGGAGTTGAAGGCCGTCGTCGACGCCTCCAAGGCGATGGACAAGGGTGCGCCGCAGATCCACCCCGAAGCGGACAACAATCTGATCTTCGACTGGGACATCGGCAATGCCGACGACACGGAAGCGGCCTTCGGGAAGGCAGCCCATGTGGTCAAGATGGACATCATCAACAACCGGCTGGTGCCTAACGCCATGGAGCCGCGCGCCGCACTTGGCCATTACGACAAGGCCGAGGATCACTACACCTGCTGGACGACCTCGCAGAACCCGCATGTGGCGCGGCTGGTGATGAGCGCCTTCTACAATGTCGCGCCGGAAAACAAGCTGCGCGTGATCGCGCCCGATGTCGGCGGCGGTTTCGGCTCGAAGATCTACATCTATCCCGAAGAGATCGTCTGCCTGTGGGCGTCGAAGAAGACCGGCGTGCCGGTCAAATGGGTGGCTGACCGGACCGAGAGTTTTCTGACCGACGCGCATGGCCGCGACCATCACACCCATGCTGAAATGGCCTTTGACAAGGACCACAGGATCCTCGGCCTGAAGGTCGAAACCCAGGCCAATCTCGGCGCCTATATGTCGCTGTTTTCGTCGGCGACGCCGACCTACCTCTATGCGACGCTGCTGTCGGGCCAGTACAATATCCCGGCCATCCATGCCAATGTGAAGGCGATCTATACCAACACCGCGCCCGTCGATGCGTATCGCGGGGCAGGGCGGCCGGAAGCGACCTTCGTCATGGAGCGCATGATGGAGACGGCGGCCCGCCAGTTCGGCGTCTCGCCGGCCGAGCTGCGGCGCAAGAACTTCGTCACAGCGTTTCCGCATCAGACGCCGGTCATCATGTGCTATGACGCCGGCGACTATGCCGCTTCGCTCGATGCGGCAATGAAGGCGTCGGATTATGCCGGCTTTGCCAAGCGCAAGGCCGCCGCCGCCAAGAAGGGGCTGCTGCGCGGCATTGGCATGAGTTGCTACATCGAAGCCTGCGGCATCGCGCCGTCTGCTGCCGTCGGCTCGCTCGGCGCCGGTGTCGGCCTTTGGGAATCGGCGGAAGTGCGCGTCAACGCGGTCGGCACGATCGAGGTGCTGACTGGCTCGCACAGCCACGGCCAGGGCCATGAGACGACCTTCGCGCAACTGGTCAACGAGCGCTTCGGCGTGCCGCTCGATTCGGTCTCGATCGTGCATGGCGACACCGACAAGGTGCAGATGGGCATGGGCACCTATGGCTCGCGCTCGGGTGCAGTCGGCATGTCGGCCATCGTCAAGGCCCTCGACAAGGTCGAGGCCAAGGCCAAGAAGATCGCGGCACACCTGCTCGAAGCCGACGAAGGCGACATCGTCATCGAGAACGGCGCACTGAAGGTGGCCGGCACCGACAAGAACGTGCCGTGGTTCCAGATGGCGCTGGCCGCCTACACTGCCCACAACCTGCCGGGCGGCATGGAGCCCGGGCTGAAGGAGACGGCGTTCTACGATCCGTCGAATTTCACCTTCCCGGCGGGCTGCTATATCTGCGAGGTCGAGGTCGACCCGGAAACCGGCGTCACCGAGATCGTCCAGTTCGTCGCTGCCGATGATTTCGGCAACATCATCAACCCGATGATCGTCGAGGGCCAGGTGCATGGCGGGCTGGCGCAAGGCATCGGCCAGGCGCTGCTCGAAGGCGCCCATTATGACAATAGCGGCCAGCTTTTGACCGCGAGCTACATGGACTACACCATGCCGCGCGCCGGCGATCTGCCGTCGTTCAAGGTTTCGACCTCGAACACGCCTTGCCCGGGCAATCCGTTGGGGATCAAGGGCTGCGGCGAGGCCGGCGCCATCGGCTCGCCGCCGGCGGTGATCAACGCCCTCACCGACGCCATCGGCAGCAACGATCTTGCCATGCCGGCTTCGCCGTCCACCGTCTGGGCCGCGATCCGCGCAACGAAACACTGAAAGCGAATAGCGAATAGGGAGTAGCGAATAGGGAAGAGAAGGCGGTGCGACGGGATAGTTCCTATTCGCTATTCGCTACTCCCTATTCGCCCTTTCACACAAGGGAGAATTCCATGTACGCAGTCAACTATCACCGCGCCGCCTCGGTCGCCGATGCTGCCAAGCTGGTCAAGACAGGCGACGCCAAGCTGCTTTCGGGCGGTATGACGCTGATCCCGGCGATGAAGACGCGGCTTGCCGCGCCGTCCGACCTTGTCGACCTGTCGCGGATCGCGGAGCTGCAGGGCGTCAAGGTGTCGGGCAAGACCGTCACCATCGGCGCCGCGACCACGCATCACGCCGTTGCCAATGACGAGAAGCTGAAGAAGGCCTGTCCGGCGCTTGCCCATCTGGCGTCACTGATCGGCGATCCGGCGGTGCGCCACAAGGGGACGATCGGCGGCTCGATCGCCAACAACGACCCGGCGGCCGATTATCCGGCGGCGCTGCTGGCGCTGGGCGCCACCATTATCACCAACAAGCGCGAGATCGCCGCCGACAAGTTCTTCAAGGGTCTGTTCGAGACCTCGTTGAAGGAAGGCGAGATCGTCACCGCGGTCACCTTCACCGCGCCGGCCAAGGCGGCCTATGAAAAGTTCCGCAATCCGGCATCGCGCTACGCCATCGTCGGCGTGTTCGTTGCCAAGGGCAAGGATGGCGTCAGCGTCGCCGTCACTGGAGCCGGCGATGACGGCGTCTTCCGCTCGAAGGAGATCGAGGCAGCATTGGCCAAGAATTTCGCGGCTTCGGCACTGGAAGGTGTGAAAGTGCCGGCGAAGAATCTGATGACCGACATCCATGCCTCGGCCGATTATCGCGCCAATCTGATCACGGTGATGGCCAAGCGCGCGGTTGCGGCAGCCAACGCCTGAGAAACTGTTTGGAAACTCTACTCCGGCGGCCATCTGATGGCGTTTTCTGTGCTTCCGGTGCTCACGTACCAAAAGTACGCTCCGCTCCGGTTCTCGAAACCACCACCATATGACTCGCCAGGGCGAGTTTCGAAACAGTTTCTAATACGATCAGTCGCAGACAAGGAAAGGGGGCCTCCGTGGCCCCTTTTTTGTCGTGCGGCGGCCTGCATCCGTTCAGTTGCTGCTGGCATGGCCGCCGCACTGCTTGAAGCAATTCCGGCCGATACATCGCCCGGACCTGATCCGGCAGCAATCTCGCACTTGCACAAATTCATATTGCACTGCAATATGGACTGGGCGGGAATGCGAGCTGGGTTCGAAATGTACCGTCGTACCCTTCGCATACCTATTGCGAGAGGATCGGCATGACCGACATTTCCGCGACGCATGTCGTTCCGTCCCGATCCGCCGCCGACAGATCAACCAGAACAAGACTGGCCTATCTCGACGGCTGGCGCGGGCTTTCGATCGCGCTGGTTCTGATCGGCCATTTCTTTCCGGTTCCGGGAATCAATCTTGGCGTGCTGGGCGTCGAATTCTTCTTCGTGCTCAGCGGCCGGCTGATGGGCGAGATCCTGTTCATCGAACGCTACCCGCTGAAAAAATTCTTCAAACGTCGCTTCTCCCGCATCTATCCGGCTCTTCTGGTCTTCGTAGTCGTCGCGATGATCGCGCTCTCCGGCACGTTCCTCGCCTTCAAATGGAAGGCCGCGCTGACGGCGCTGACATTCACCTACAATTATGCCGGCATTCTCGTGGCTCGGGCAGGGGCGCTCGACCATATCTGGTCGCTCTGCATCGAGGAGCACGCCTACATCATCCTGGCGCTGATCAGCGTCATCGTCTCAAGTCGCTCTCGCGTGGTCGTGCTGCTCCTGGCGCTGGCCTTGCTGGCCATGGCCAATGGCGCGGTTTCGTACTGGGTCTTGGGGATGGACTACGAAACCACTTATTGGCGCACGGATGTGCACATCGCGTCGATCCTCCTGTCGGCTTCGATCTGCCTGCTCAAGGCCGACGGCAGGCTGCCGGCGTTTTTGAGAGGCAAGCATGTGGCCCTGGTGGCAACGGTCTGTGCCGTTGTCCTGTTCCTGGATCGGGTGCCGACGCCGATGCACTATCTCTTCGCGGTGCCGCTGCTGGCTCTGGCCGTCAACGCACTCGATTTCAGCCCACGGTATTTTTCCGGATTGCTGTCGTCCTGGCCGATGGCGACGCTGGGGCTGTGGTCGTACTCGCTCTATTTATGGCAGCAGCCGTTCTACAAATTCGTCTATGAGCAAGGCAGCGCGCCGATACCGATGCTGGCCGCGGTCTTCGCTTGCGCGGCCTGCAGCTACTACCTCATAGAGCGCCCGGCGCGCGAATGGCTCAACCGCAACTGGTGAATGCCGTCGTGCCCGGCCAGATGATCGTGAGTGCAGGTGGAGGGATCGCGCTTCATAAGCAGACAGTCAATTAATTGTTTCTAATCTAACTTTCGGGAAAGCAATGACCTGCTTTCCGATATGGGCCAGTCTCATTAGACATTGGTCGTATGGCAGGCATTCCTTATTGCCTCGCCGGCTTACCCGCCTAGTTTGTTTGCAGGACACATCTGAGAAGATGGTTCGAAGACGCATCTGGGAGGATGGAATGGATACGACCGGGGAAAGGGCGGGCGGCTGGCTCGACCGCTCACGCACCGTCGCCGAGCCTGGCTTCAGCAGGTGGATGGTGCCGCCGGCGGCGCTCTGCATCCACCTTTGCATCGGCCAGGCCTATGCGTTCAGCGTTTTCAACTTGCCGATGTCTAAGCTGATCGGCATCACCGACTCGGCGCCCGACGACTGGAAATTGACCGGCCTCGGCTGGATTTTCTCGATCGCGATCCTGTTCCTGGGCATTGCGGCGGCGTTCGGCGGTGGCTGGCTGGATCGCGTCGGTCCGCGCAAAGCCATGGTCGCTTCTGCCTGCTGTTTCGGCGGCGGCTTCATTGTCTCGGCGCTCGGCGTCTATCTGCACCAGTTGTGGATCATCTATCTCGGCTACGGCGTGCTGGGCGGCATCGGTCTCGGCCTCGGCTATATCTCGCCGGTCAAGACGCTGATCACCTGGTTTCCGGACCGGCCGGGCATGGCAACCGGCATGGCGATCATGGGCTTCGGCGGCGGCGCCTTCATCGCCTCGCCGCTGTCGGTCTATCTGATGAAGCTGTTTTCGACGCCTGAGCACATCGGCGTCGCCGAAACCTTCCTGGTGCTGGGCATCGTCTATTTCGTCTTCATGCTGATCGGCGCCGTTATCGTCAGGGTGCCGCCGGAGGGCTGGAGGCCTGCCGGATGGACGCCGCCGGCGGCACAGAATGCGATGGTGACGACGTCCAATGTCCATCTCGACGATGCGTTGAAGACGCCGCAGTTCTGGCTGCTGTGGGGCGTGCTGTGCCTTAATGTGACGGCAGGGATCGGCGTGCTCGGCCAGGCCTCGGCGATGAGCCAGGAGATGTTTCCGGGACGCATCACGCCTGCCGCTGCCGCCGGCTTCGTCGGCCTGCTGTCGATCTTCAACATGCTCGGCCGCTTCTTCTGGGCCTCGACCAGCGATTATATCGGCCGCAAGACAACTTATGCCATCTTCTTCGCGCTGGGCGTCGTCCTCTATGCGGCGGTGCCGTGGACCGGCCAGACCGGCAGCGTTTTCCTGTTCGTGCTGTTCTACGGGATCATCCTCAGCATGTATGGCGGCGGCTTCGCCACCATTCCCGCTTACCTGCGCGACGTCTTCGGCGTGCGTTACGTCGGCGCCATCCATGGCCGATTGCTGACCGCGTGGTCGGTGGCGGGCGTGCTTGGCCCGGTGCTGGTGAATTATATCCGGCAGTACCAGATCGACAGCGGCGTTGCGAAGGCCGACGCCTACACGGTCACCATGTACATCATGGCCGGCCTGCTGGTTGTCGGCCTCCTGCTCAACCTGATGATGCGGCCCGTCAATGCGCGCTTCCACATGAAGACCGAACCAGCGGTGGCTTAGAGTCAGTTCCATCCGATAGAATCGGGATGGGCTCTATCTTATTGTTTGAGCATGATCTTTTCCGAAAACCGGAGTCCACTTTTCGGGATCAGCTCTGAGGAGACCGACCATGGCGCAAGACAACGAGAATTCGATCAAACTCACGCTGGCCTGGCTGCTGGTCGGCATCCCGTTGGTCTGGGGGTTCTGGATGACGCTTGTGAGTGCGACAGCCCTGTTCCAGTAGTCCTCATCTTCGTGCGCAGATCTGCCTGGTCTGTCAGGCGCTGATCTGCCTGGCGTAATAGCGCACCGCTTTCTTGCCGCCATGGATGACGGCGTCGCCGGCCTCGACGAAGCCGAGCGCGGCGTGAAAGGCATCCGAGGCGGGGTTCGGCGGGGCGGTGTTGACTTCGCAGGTGACCAGCGTGTGGCCGGCGCGCTCAACATGGCCGAACAGGTCCTGATAGAGCCGGCGGGCGTGGCCGCGGCCGCGTGCGTGCGCCGCCACGACGACCCGGTCGACATAGACGAAGCGCTCATAGCGTTCGCGGAACCACAGGAAATTCGGGCTGTCGTAGCGGGCGTCCTGGTCGAAGGTCATGATGAAGGCTTCGAGATCGCCGATGCGCCTGGTGTAAAATGCTTCGCCAAGCAGGAAGGACAGCCGCTCAGCCTCCAGCCACGACAGTTCGGCGGCATGCTCGTTGTTGAGCGCCAGGATCGCCGCTTCGTCTTGGGCCGATACACGGGCTATCGGGGCAGGGGTCGAGGTCATGCCTTGGCTGCCGCGATCGTTGCCGCTACCAGCGGTGTGTCGGTCAGCGTGTTGCGGTACTCGCGATCGAGATCGGAACCACCCATGCCGACATGGGGATTGCGGTAGTCCATGGCACTCGGCACATCCTTGAGGGCGGCAAAATGCATTTCGGACAGGCCGGTTCTGCTGCGCACTTCGGCAATGTTGTGCAAATCCAGTCCGCCGCAGCCGAGGATGACGATGCGGTCGCCGGCCTGCCGCACCAGATCCGCCAACAGCGGCAAGCCTTCGATGGCAGTGTCACGCTGGCCGCTGGTCAGCACGCGGCCGACCTTGCTGCGGATCAGCGATTCGAGCGCCTCGGCCGGCTCGCGCGTCATGTCGAAAGCGCGATGGCAGGTGACGTTCAAGGGGCCGGCCGCCTGCGTCAGTTCGCTCATACGCGCCTCGTCCATGGTGCCATCGGCGTTCAGGCAGCCAAACACCACGCCGGGCACGCCGAGTTCGCGCAGTGCCGAGACATCGGCCAGCATCGAGGCATATTCCGTCTCACTGTAGAGAAAATCGCCGCCGCGCGGCCGCACCATGACGTGAAACGGCACGTTTGCCTGCTCGATGGCGGCGCGGATCGTGCCGAGGCTTGGCGTAATCCCGCCTTCGACGAGGCTGGCGCACAGTTCGACCCGGTCGGCGCCGGCGGCTTGCGCCGCGAGAAGACCGTCAATGCCTTCGACACAGATTTCGATCAGCGGCAGGCGGAGAGCTTTGGTCAAGGGGCGATCCATTCCATGATTTCCCGGCCAGCCCTACCACCGCGCCGGTTGCTGCGAAAGCGCGAACAGACTTTCGCGCCGGGCACGGACTTCGCGGTTATTGGCGCAATTCCGTGTTCTTGGCGCCTTGCTCGACCTGATCGATCACCAGAAGCTTCACCTCGATATCACCGATATTGGTGGCCTGATGCCACTGGCCGATCATTTCGATGATGAAATCGCCGGCCTTGTAGGTGTTGCTGTCGCCGGTCTCGACATTGGTGACCTTCAGCGTGCCGGCCTGGACATAGGCATAGCGCGGGAAAGGGTGCCTGTGGACCGGCAAGGTCGCGCCCGGCGCGATGTCGTAGGTCGAGACCAGCACCTGCACGTTCTTCTGCGGCAGCGTGATCGGTTGGCCGGACGCGGTCGTCGTGCGCGACGCAAGAGGGGTCACGACGACAGGCGTGCCGCTGCTGTCCAGCGCGTGGGCCGGGTTCGCGGAAAAGGCTGCCGCGAGCAGCAGTGCTGACATCAAAATTTTTCGCATGATTCGCATCCACCCCTGGCGTCAACATCGCGCAGTGGCCACCAGCACGCAAGGCAGCGCCTTGGGCACCTGCCTGCCGGCCAAAAATATTTTTGTCGCCCCTCTTGAAGGAAAAAAACACGATTACCAGATCGTTTTCCGTCGAGGCTTCGGCTCGACATACTGGCGTCGCAGCGACGCTGCGACAGCCTCGTAATCCATGTTGCTTCACGGAGGATATGGCTATGAGAAGCTCTGATTATACCCCTCTTTACCGCACAACGGTCGGCTTCGACCGTCTCTTCGATATGCTCGAAAAAAGCGTACGCTCCGACTGGCCTCCCTACAATATCGAGAAGACCGGCGAGAACGACTATCGCATTACGATGGCTATCGCCGGCTTCGCTCTCGATGAGGTCGAACTCATGCAGAACGGCCCCGAATTGTCTGTCGTCGGCCAAAGGAAACCCGACCAGGAAAATCGGGAGGTCCTTCATCGCGGCTTGGCGACGGGCAACTTCAAGCAGGTGTTCAAACTTGCCGACCACGTAAAGGTCAAGGCGGCCAACCTCGAGAATGGCTTGCTGTCAGTGGACCTGGTCCGCGAAGTGCCCGAGGAACTCAAGCCTCGGCGCATTGAGATAGGGTCCGAAGCCAAAGCGGTTTCGCTCGAGCAACCCGGCAAGAAGCAGTTGATCGACTCGGATGCGGAGCCTCAACGCGAGGTCGCCTGATTCCCTGGACCTAAATCTACGGTCCGCCTCCCGGTTCGGCCGGGAGGCACAGATCGCGGAGAATGGAGATGAGAACCGACACTTACAGTTTTCACCAACCTGAACCGAAAAATCTTGCCGCGGAATCCGCCGGATTGCGGACGCCGGATGATGTGCTGAACGAGGAGACGATGACGATCGGTGCAAAGCGGGCTTTGCTCGCTTTCTGGGCTTCCGACGTTCATGCGGTTCCTGACAATCCCGCGTTGCGGCAATTGGACAACGGCGCCATCGTGGAAGTCAGCGACATACTTCGCGCACTCCGCCTTCTGGACGAAACCGGGCGGGAACCGCGTGTTTCAAAGGAGTCGGGAACCGTCAGCCTGTCTTTCGACCGACGCCGCAAGAAGAGCCGGCTCGGTTGGATGCGGCGCCCCTGGCGAGATGACGATGATGATCCGCCGCCAATCCCGGCCTTTGCAACGGTGCCGCCCGGGCGTGGAGGCGGCGGCATGTTGGCCGAGCCGGAGCATGCAATCGCATGATGACCCGAACCAACAACAACCCACGTGCGGAATGGAGGATCACATGAGTTACAGGACGTTCGACCGACCGGTCCTGGTCAAGAATGGCGAGTTCGTTCAAGAAATAGGGTGCCTCGACGATGCGTTCGACTTCTTTGACGAGTGGCCAAGGGAGCGGCGGGGTCCGATTTTCGAAACGGCCTTTCGAGCTTGCCAGCGTGCTCACGACGGCCAGGTTCCGCTGACGGTGGCGCGCGATGCCGTCGCCGGCTTCGCAAGATCCGTCAAAATCTTGCAGGACCCGCTTGCCCAATTCCCTTGGATGGACGGCACAAGGTCAGGTCGTGGTGGGGTAACCGCTTAGCCTTGATAAGGGGCGGCGCCATCAGGATGGTTCGGCTGCATGGTCGTCGTTTCCGCATCGCTACAAGGTGAGCTGCCCTGCCAGCTCACCTTTGGCGGGCGGTTGTTGTTCGAGCCGTTAGTACGGTTTTTTGGCGGGCGCGTCCGCGTCGCCATCAGCGGCATGCGACACTCTCGCAGATTATGCCACGGCCCTCAGCGGAGGCTCCGCCATTGTCCCCAGGCCGTCGCATTCCGTGCAGGCACCCGTCTTTCCGGGGCAGCCACCCCGATGGGTTCCCTGCGGGCAGCAGTGCCCGTTTGACGCATACCATTTGGAGCAGTCGAAAATCCTGCCGCTGCCATGACAGCGCAGGCATTCCATATTTGATGAAATCATACCCAATTCTTGCCCAACCCAAACGCACTCGCCCCATGCCGCAAGTAACAGGAATCATTGCGCTTTCAAGCACACTGCCCTGACTTAAATTGGGGGGATCGACGGATGGCCGGCATCGATGGCGAACTATCGTTGCGCCGTAATTACGTTGCTCGTGAAAACCTTGCTCGTCACAAGCCGGGTTGGGCATTGGTCGGCACCAGCAGGCTGCGCCGCCTTGTCCGGTTCCTTGTCGGCAGTGACAGCGACTACGTCGCCGGGCTGCGCGTTGGCGGCCTGTGTGGCCGTGGACGCGAAGAGGACCGTCTGAGTGATGAGAGCCGAAACCGCGGCAACCTGGACCAGCACGGCGGCAAGGGCGATCTTCTTGAGCATGCGAGAAAACGCTTTTTGGCGCTCCCGGTTCCCCCATTCAGGTTTTCGGCTTGCTGCGGGAACAAGGGACCGGCAGTGCGGTTAACTCGATTATGCCGAGCAAGATCAAAGAACCACCATCGAAGCCCGAACCGGAGAAGCTACCTGTCCGACGTCGGGACAAAGAAGCCCCGCCAGAGCTTGAACATGTCGACCCGCCACCACGAGATGTGCGAGAGGCACCGGCACCCAACCCGAACGGTGACAAGAGATGAAATCCTGATGAGATCGCGGTGAAGAGATCGCCGTGATCGAAGCGCGCTGCATAGCGGCGCCAGGTCAAGTTGAGGATCAACCTGCGGCTGCCTGCGGTTTTCCAGACATGCCATAGATCAGCCCCTATGGGCGACCTGACCGTCTCAACGCTTTGAAGAATTTGGCTCCCCGGGCCGGATTCGAACCAGCGACCAACCGGTTAACAGAGGGTTTCCAATGCGACTTGGTGGACCAGCGTGCGACAGCCTGAATTTCTAAAAATTCTATTGATAACAACTAATTAGCGTTTCATTCCGTCGCGACCTGTCGCAGCCGGTATCGACAAAGCTCGTGGTTTTCTGTAGATTATTCTGTAGATCACTTACGGAACCCGGGCAAGCCGGTTGTAGCAAGATTGGTCGCTGGACAGATGCCGAAACTCGAACTCACCGACAAATTCTGCCAGGCCGCCAAGGCCGGCTCCGGCCGGAAAGCCGACTATTTCGATACGACCGTAAAAGGTCTTGTGCTGCGCGTCTCGGCGGGTGGGCAAAAGACCTGGTTCGTGGTTTACGGGCCGCCCGACAAACGGCAATGGTTGAAGCTCGGCACCTATCCCGAGACACCGCTCGGCACCGACAAGGGTGCTCGCCAGAAGGCCAAGGACACTCGTGCAAGCGTGCAAGAGGGCGGCGACCCTGTGGCCGCCAAGAAGGCGCACGCCGCCTCGATGACCGTCTCTGATTTGGTTGAGAGCTATCTCACCCGCCGGGCATCATCGCGGCGGTCGGTCGATGAGATTGCGCGCCGGCTGCGCAAGAATGTGTCCGGCTATGACGCTGACGGAAAGAAGGTCGAGAAGGCATCATCTGGCTGCATCGGCGAGGTGAAGCTCGCAGACCTGCATCGTCGCGACATCACCAAGGCGATCGACGCGGTGAAGGACCGGGGCGCGGCCGTTGAGGCGAACCGGGTGTTCGAGGACATTCGCGCCATGATCCGATGGGGGCGCGGTCGTGGCGATCTGGACAGCAACTTGACCGAAGGTATGGCGAGGCCGACTGAAACGGTCGAGCGCAACCGCGTGCTGACGGCCGACGAGATCAAGACGATGTGGGCAGCCTTGCCCGAAGCCGACATGCGGGAAAGCACCCGCCGCATTCTGCGCCTGTGCCTGGTTTCCGGACAGCGTGTTGGCGAGATCGCCGGCATGGAGCACGGCGAACTGGACTTGACACGCGGCCTTTGGACGATACCAGCCAGGCGCGCGAAGAACGGCCGCGACCATGTTGTGCCACTGTGCGAAATGGCAATCCGGATCATCGGCGATCAGATCGCAGACGTGAAGACGCTGTCGGAGCGCAAGGGCAGGGCGGTACCGCCTTTCGTTTTTCCTGGACCGGGCGGCCGTGCAGCCGTCACCGGCGCATCTGTCCCGAAAGCAGTGAAGCGAGAAGAGATCAGCAAGCGCGGCGTGGCAATGATCATGGGCATTGCACCGTGGACGCCGCATGACCTACGGCGATCTGCTGCGACGGGCATGGAAGAAATCGGCATTTCGCCGTTCATCGTCGGGCAAGTGTTGAACCACGTTTCGGTGACCAAGAGTACGGTCACGTCGCGGGTATATGCGCGCTACGACTATATGAGCGAGAAACGGGACGCCTTGGAGCTTTGGGCCGATCGGCTTGCCGGCATTATTGCAGGCAAGGGCAACATCGAACCTCTGCGAGCGAAGGCAGTTGCATGAACCGGTCTGCCCAGTCGTCGTTCGACCCGAATCTTTCCTGCTGCTCACGAAGTCTTCGCGGTTGATCTTGATCCCTCTGACTGCCGCCGCAATCGAATGATTGTCGGCTAATGGACGCGCTTTGCCTTGCCTACCGGGAGCTACTTCACCGATCCTACGTCCTTTCGGAACGCCGTGACAGACGCACGCCGACACCACCGCCATTTTCAGGAATGAACTCGATGCCGGCATTCTCAAGCGTTTTTTGGAGGAGGTATCGCGTTCCTGTTTGAGGAACAGAACGGTCGTTTTCGAAATTGCGAATGGTAACAGCACTCGCGCCGGAGCGGGTGGCAAGGTCCTCTTGCGTCCATTTCAGCAGCGCTCGTGCGGCGCGACATTGAGCAGAATCCATGTCGCAAACTGGTAATAACTCATGAAAATCGCAAGCTTTTTCGGAAAACGTTGACAGTGGCTTTCTAAAAACCAATAATCCTTTCGTTTTCAGAAAGCGGCCGCACCGAATGCGCGAACACTCGATGCGGCCTCACCACACCCCAGCTGTTAGGAGCTCGGATCATGGCTGATTCCAACAATAGCATGAGTGCGTTTTTCGTCACCCGGCGGCGCTTGCTAGCGGGTGCGGCCACGGCCGCGGCGGCATGGCCCTTCCAGGTAAAGTCGCGGGCCGCCGAACTGACGGACGGCAGCAGCGCGGCCGATCCTGCTCTTC
Source organism: Mesorhizobium sp. BR1-1-3 (assembly GCF_020165455.1). Classification (NCBI taxonomy): domain Bacteria; kingdom Pseudomonadati; phylum Pseudomonadota; class Alphaproteobacteria; order Hyphomicrobiales; family Phyllobacteriaceae; genus Mesorhizobium; species Mesorhizobium sp. BR1-1-3. Next base: position 112,690 of record NZ_JAIUIC010000014.1, on the reverse strand, counting down.
GTCTGTGTGGTAACTGGCAAAAGATCCACGATGAGACACTGGCGCTGTGCCGCGAACAGCAGCGGTTGGAGACACACCTCGCCAGGACGGTCGGCTTTCCCTGCGCCAAGCTGCGGCTTGCCGATGGTACGGACGTGACGCTCCATTCCATCGAAAGCCTGAACGATGCCTACTCGCCTGAAAACGAAGTAGAATGGGGCAGGGCGCTTGCGGATTTTGCGGCCCACCAGGCGCGCTGGGACGCTGCTGATGATGAGATCGGCTATTCGAGAACAGACGAACTGATCCGGCAATCGGAAACAGCCGAAAGCGCACTTCTGGATGATCTACCGGAGACAGCGGCCACGTCCATCGAAGGCATTTTGGCCAAGCTCAAGGTCATCTTGCGTGACGGTGAGCACTGGGAACATCCAGACGATTTCCCCTGGCCGCATATCCGATCTGTGCTGGGTGACCTCTCGCGCCACCATGAATATGGATCCGGCGACGCCATGACCGCTGCGTTTTGATAAAGGCCAGCCTTTCGCGCAGGGCGGATCACCTCATCACAACTTGTCGCCCTGGTCTTGCGGCCGCCACGAAGCGGGATTGACGATCCAGCGGCTGATGGCGGATTCGTGCCATCCGGCGCCGTGGATACTGATCTGGATCTGGGGTGGGAACGTACCTTCGGCGATCTTGCGGTAGATGGTGGACCGGGACAGACCGGTCCGGGAAAGGACGGTTTTCAGGCGAATGATACGGTCTGGTTCGGGCATGGTCGTGCTGCCTCCTACTGGCTGTTTCTGGCTGCTGCTGATCCAGAAAGGAGAGACAGTTACGGGCGCGCAAGAGGGCTTTGCTCATCGTCGTAGCCCGACGTAGAGACGGCGGCAAATAGGACGGGTCTAAAGTCCAATGCCGCGGCCTCGGCTAAGGTCGTGATTGAAGGCGAGTTCCAGGCCGAAACGAAGGCCTGACACTGAAGAAACCCTGCCAGGAGACGGCCCATGTGCGCCAGAGTCCAGTTTGCCTGGGGTTCTTGGAAGCTTTTCGAACTTTCTGCCTTGCGCCTCCGGCCGAATTGCGTGGGCTTACTCAGGACGTTGGGGCGGCTGAACTAGCTGCGGTGCAAACTTGATCGAGATGCTCATCTGGGGTTCGAGCCGATCGACCGTATCGCCGACGTTCAGCATGGGGGCAAAAATCTTTCTCGCGGTGACTAGCCCGGCTACTTGAAACTGGAGCTTTTGTCGCGTGCGCTGAGTCGGGTTGCCAATGAAATGGCTGCTCTTGAAGATCCCCAGCCCGAGGCTGCCGGCCCGCTCCGGCGGTGCTGGCTCTTCACGTCCGAAGAGGCAGCGATGCCAACCGCCGTTGCCATGGCGGGGACGATCCAGCGCGTCGTCATCGTGGTCGGACCGCTCCGGCGTCAACGCCAGCGGATCCGCCAGTCCTGATCAACGGAGGTCCGATAGGAGGGTCCCTTCTTCGATAGCGTTGAAGGGCGTGATCCGGCGACCTAAAGCGCGTTGCGCTGAAGCGGACTTATGCGACGCACTTTAGGTTCTTTTTTCTATTTGCATGTCGTCCTCTGACAACCGAGGTCAATTTTTAGGCGACATGCATTACGCGCGTCCTAGTTGTGGCCGCCGAGCGTGTTCACGGTCGCGCAGAACGCGGTGAATGGCTGCATTACCTCACCCGCGCACTCACCCTTCATCTGTGCCTGCTTTTCGGCCGGCATGGAAAAAAAGATGCGCTCAAAATCAACCCGAGGCCTCATGGTTTTCATGCTGGAGTCGGTGAAGAACGGCATCATCGTGTCCGGCTCATCCAATGCCCCGGCCAAAGCATGGCCACCAAAAATCGAAAGACTGAATGTTGCAGCGAGACAGATAGCTTTGATGTTCATAAGAAATTTCCTCTCGTGTTAAACGGTTGCCCCAACGACAATCACGTTGGAATTCACAAGGTAGCATCTTCCCGGCTACAGTATTTCCGATGGGCACGGTCTTTTCTGCCTGAACGATGCTTGTGAGAGGGCAACTCGAAGCTGGTTTGGGAACATCAAGACAGAATGACTCCGCCGCCTATGACCTGCTGAACACGCAGCATCAACTTCCTTAAGCATGGATTTCGAACAACGTGCCTGTTCGCTGACGCCGACATCATCCCGGTTGTCAAACCGGTCAAAAAGCTATTCGCCGATGCGAAGACGGTGGCATTAGCACCGAGATCGAGGAAGAAACTGTTAGCGGGCTCGAAATGCAGGGAGCAAGAGACGACGGCCCGAGTGCAAGCCAACCGGAGCACGATTGAAATGGCGCGCCGATCATTCCAGATCGGAAAGATCGCGCAAGCCTTGAGACAGCCTGGTCCATACGGATAGACATAAGGATTATATCTAGGTAGGGGGAGTTCGAATACATGATGTAGACTGGTGAACTCCCGTAGAGTTGAGCACCTTGCCTGCCCGAATATTCTGAGCCCGTACTCGCCGAGGGTTTATCGGATAGGGTCGGAGCAGAAACGCGGAAGTCAGGGGTCCTGTTGGTCCCGCTACCGCCGCCCAATCAAGCTTCGACGGCGATCCGTTCCCTCCAAGAAACACAGGTTTCATGAAGGGCATAGGCCAATGACTATTCAGTCGCTTCCAACTTTTCCGAGAGGGATGGCTCCCATCGGTCTCCTGGTATCGAACGCCGTGTGTGAGCCTGAACGGCGCCAATCCGCAAGTGCTGCGGCGATGGGAACATCGAGTATGTCGCCGGAGACCGCGGGCTCGACCTTCCGGATCGACGTCCCCTACATGGATATGGTGCTTTCGATCTCCGCGCAGCCCTCGGGCTGCGCTAGTGATGAGGCAGGTTTCACGAGAACTGTGGCGTCCCACGGGATGCCGTTTGATCCGGTCATCGAGCGGCTACTTTCCCAGTTCGAGCAGGCTGTTAGGCCGGAGGGAGTTGATGGGGTCCACGGAGACGCCATCCTCCACGCCATCATAGCCCGCTGGCTCTGGCTGCGATCGCCGTCCGAGGTCCAGCAGGAGGCCAACCACGGCGCACTGCAGAAATGGAGGCTGAAGCGGGCGATGGCTTACGTTGACGAGCATATCGGTGAAGCCATTTCGCTGGCGGATCTCGCTCGGGCGGCAGGCCTCAGCCGGATGTATTTCGCCGCGCGATTCAGGATGGCGACCAGTCTTCGTCCTCACGAATACGTCCTGCGCCGCAGAATCGAGCGGGCCAAGGACATGCTGATTAAAACCAATGACAGCCTCGTCGAAATCGCGTTCAACGTCGGCTTCCAGACTCAGGCACATTTCACCACGGTCTTCAAGCGCTTTGCCGGCATCACTCCCGGCCGCTGGCGCCTGTCCAACCGCCTGCAAGCATGAAGCTTTCGGCCCACAATGACCTCGCGGCGCCCTGCCTGCGCGATATATTTTCCTCGGAGTTGAGACTGCAAAGGCCTCCCAGCCATTGCGATTGTGGTAGCGAGACGCCGATACTGGAGTGTGGAAGTCTGGGCCGGTATATGGTGTAAGTCGAGTTTATGTCTGCCGTAGTGCACTTCGCTTCCCGGGGGCATCCCTCTCAGCACTCGCGTTCGGGGCGGTAACGCAACCTCTTGGCCCGCTCAGGCAAAAGTACGGCATCAAAGACCTTCATTCCATCGCGAAGTTCTGCGAGCGCTTACAAAACTGTCTTACGACGATTTTCATTCAACGTATTGCATTTCCGCTCAGAAGGCGACTGAACGCTAGCGCGATTCCCCGAAGCGGAGATGTCTGCTGCGGCAACACCGACACGGCATTTCCCAGGACGTGAACGCTTCCGTGCAGGACCGCTGCTGGCCAGCCAAAGCCGTCCGGAACGTTGCCATCGGCGATGAAGGGGTAAGGGGCAAATAGCAGTGCGACAAGCAGCCGCTTCACCGAAAAATCATCGCTGAGGGTCGGCAGAGCCATTATGGCGCACCGCCAGATTTCGCCATCGAGTGCCCAGGTCGCCCTGCTGATTGCTGGCACCCTCGTTGCTGCGGCGCGGACGCAGACGCGACGGAGATGGCTGCGGCTCGGCTGGGGGAAAGCCGACAACCGATCTGCGAGATGCGAGCCACCGCAAACTATGTCCAAGGCGGCGCCCCATTTCGAAAAAACGAAATCGGCACCGTGCTCGACCACCAAAACCTCGGCTAGATACGGTTCAAGCACACCAAACTCGTTGGGAAGGAGACTGCTCTCCGTTCGTCCGGCGTCCTGCCCGAACCTAGCGACCCAAGCCTCCACGATGCAGCGGGCAGCAACCTTGAGGTCGCGGTCTTCTAGCCGGATGAAGGGCGCTTGGTGCCGATCTGCACGATACTGATCCAGGTGGGTCATTTGTCGCTCCGACTTCAGAGGTAGCGTCTCATTCTCAGTAGATCGTGAGAGCCGGAATGTATTACAGTTGAAACCGCTGATTTTCAGAAGGAACGGTTTGCCGCACACATTCTCCGTTCATGCGGTCCGATAGGACGCAGGAATTTCGGAAGCACCGCGAGCCGGAACCGGAATTGGCTATCATGTATCAAACCGCCGTCGAAAAAGTGGGGACGGCCTTTTCGAGGTGTGACACCCGCGGCGACTGAAAGCAGGCGCGACGAGCAGCCTGCGGCACGGGGCCTGCTGGACGGGCCTTGGCTGGCGATCCCGGAGGTAGACCAGCCGGAGCGGGTATCCGCCCGCGGAAAATGCGAATGCTAGGGCCATCCTGCATGGAGAAGGAAATCGGCGCATCTGGCGATGTCGTCGACGTTCAGCGCACTACGGCAACCGTCAGGCTCTACCGGCGGAGATCATCGGCATCACCGATGAGATGGTAGGTGGACAAACGGTCGATCCCGCCGCTCTCGGTGCGCTTGTCGATCTGGCCAATCTCGTCAATTGGCCACAGTGCGGGTTTCGACAGGCGTCTATCGCAATCTTTATCCCGAAACCATGTGTGTGCCCGGTAACCGAAGTCGCTCGCCGGATCACGGGGTTTGAAGGGACCAGACCTGTTCCATGATGGAAATCGCGCGGACGACGATTGCCACGCCGTTTCCATGAATGGTGTCGCGAGATCAATGTCGCTTATACCGACAGATTCCGGTTTTTCGATCCGCTCGAAGCCTTCGGTGAGTATCCCGAAAGAGGCGCCCAGGACATCGACCGAGTCTCGCTCGTCGTTACGGAGTCTTGCGGGGGGAACCACGAGATCTCCAGCCGGAGGAGCAGCTCTTGCCGGGGAGGGGGAGCGACAAGGCCTGGGCTTCCGACGTGGACCGCGTTGATGTCCTGGGCTGGTGCGATATTTACCTGGAAGGAGCAGCAGCGTCTTTTGAGAACGCGGCAGCAATTTCCATATCGCCGGGCGGAAGGTTATCTGGCCAGCGGCCGAGGTTCCTCAGTTCCTCGCCGTGCAAGGCGAAGTGAGCCACGGAGGGACGTCAAAGCTGGAATGCGTCGCCACCGGGAATCCTGTGCGCGCACGTGACTCTGCATCCTCCACCTCCTGAAGAGAGCAATTGCGTTCAGGACGGAATACGATCGCGGATATTGGCACCCGAAGGCGGGCGGCAGCGCCGGCGCCATGTTCCGCGCGCCCTTTGCAGAAGCCGCGCGGTTCCTATGCGTCCTAGCTTTTCCGGTTCCGGGCCTGCGCTAGGCGGTTGCGACCCGAGCCGGTGCGGGCCTATTCGCTGTGGATGCAACGGCCACGGCCTTGTCGGCGCCAGTAGATGATGACCGCGGCATCGACTGCAACCATCACCAATGTGCCGATGCCTGTGCGAAAGCGGAGTGGTGACATGGCCACATTCACGCCAGTCTTGACGCTTGTGTGGCGTCTCTCGCGACGAAGACAAGTAAAAAGACGATTGCAGCAGGAATAACAACGCCGCCCAACCCTATCATTTGAAAGACGATGGCGCCCACGGCCACACCGATGAAGAAACCCGCGATGATCATGAAAGTCGGCAGCAGATTCAGTGAAAAGGAGCGGTTCAAAATGCTATCCGCCAGGTCTATGGACAATTGGGTTGTGTTAGTTGTCATTACGTTGGTCGACCCGTAGCCGGTCAGCAACAACCGTGCCGTGGCGCTCTGCACACCCATGGCCGCGAGCCCGAACAGAGCAACCTCCGCATTCAGTCCATCCGATGCCCGGAACAGCCAAGTCGCTGCAAGTACAGTTAGTAGCACCGCCTCGACACCTAGCATGACCGTTAGGGCTAAACGATCAGTGCGGGCGACCAAGCGTACGACAAAAGTTGCGAGCATGCCGGAAACGAGGAACACTGGTATCGCGAGTACTTTTAGCCCGTACTTGTCATTGGGGTTCAAGAGTTCAGAGCCTGCAACAACAAAGCTCCCCGTCGCCTGCGCAACAAAAAATCCCTGGAAAGCTAGGAAACTGCAGGCATCTACAAAACCTGCCACGAACGCCAGGGTGGCCGGTAAGATCGGCTTCGGGATCAAGGTTGGCTTGGTCGGTTCACGAACGATGGAGCTATGCATCTGAGAGCGGCCCTTCGGTGGTTCTACCATCGCGGTATCAAGGACAGCCTACACACGGGGCGGCAAGATAGAATCCTCCCCATGTATATTATTTAGACCAATGATTATTATCTCTGGTATGCGCAAGTACGATGCCGTTGATTGATGGTACAGATGGTTTCGAAGGAATAATGTCAGCTGCATGATACGAACATCGTGCGCAAATCCCTAGAAGGCGAAGCTAAATACGCATGCTTGTGGCTGTTATGTTTCGCTTCGGCCTAAGCCTGGGTCTTTGTATTTGAAGAGCCAGCGAAAGGTGCGCATCAGGGGTTGTCAGACCGCTCGGTGGCGTCGCCGCCCCCGAGGGCTTGGGGCTTGCTACCCGAAGTCCTGTAGCAGTTCGATGCTGGCGGTGGCGAGACATACCGAAGCTAAATGAACAACGAGAGTCTTGATGGCTCACATAGAATCGGCCTTGCGGTCGCGGTAGTGCGCGAAGCTCAGCTAACGAGTTCATTCCGGGAGGGCGTGTATTCCAGCAGTCGAAGCCTTCATTCACTTTCGGGGAGGGCCTGCGTGACGTAGCCGTTGCCACTGTGATGGCGGGTCTTACCCCGGAACACCCAATAGGCATGGGCTTGATAGGCCAGGACGATCGGGATGACGATCATGAGCCCGGTACCGGCGAAAGCTAGCGTCTGAGGATCGGCGGCGCCGTTCCAGATGGTGATTTGTCGCGGCACGACATAGGGCCACAAGCTGACGACGAGGCCGCCGAAACCGAGCAGGAAGATGACCAGCGCCAGCAGGAAGACCTCGGCCTCGCGGCCGATCCAGATGCGGCGCCAGATGGTCAGCAGCGCGGCGACCGTGAGCGACGGCACGGGTGCGAGGAAAGCGATGTTCGGCCAGGCGAACCAACGCGCGGCGACCTCCGGAACACTCCAAGCGCTCCACCCACTGACCGCGAGCATCATGCCGGAGGTGAGGATCAACGCAGAATGGGCGATCTCGCGGGCGAACACCTGCGTCGGCCCATCCGTCTTCCAGATCAGCCATCCGGCGCCGAGCAGCGCGTAACCGCCGACCAGCCCGGCTCCGCAGGCAAGGCCGAGAAGGCTGACGAAATCGAACGTGCCGCCGGCGAATATGCCGTTCTCAATCGTCACCCCGTTGATCAGGTTGCCGAGGATAAGCCCCTGACAGAGCGTTGCGAGCAGCGATCCACCGGCGAAGGCGATGTCCCAGATCCAGCGGAATTCGCCTGCTTGCAGACGGAATTCGAAGGCGATGCCCCGGAAGATCAAGGCGAACAACATGAACATTACCGGCAAATAGAAGGCGGGCAGCAGAACGTAGTAGCCGGCGGGAAAGGCGGTAAGCAGCAGCGTGCCGCCCATGACCAACCAAGTCTCGTTGGAGTCCCACACGGGTTCGATGCTGGCCATCATCAGGTCGCGGTCCTCGTTGCGCGGCGCAAGCAGGAACAGCATGCCGACGCCGAGATCAAAGCCGTCGGCCAGCACGTAGATGGTGACGCAGAACGCCGCGAGTGCTGCGAACAGCACAGGAAGATCGGCTGCGAAGAATGCGGACATGGCTTACTCTCCTGATGCGAGGCGGGTTTTGTCGGCGAGCGCGACAGCCGGAGCCGACCCGACGATCGCCGGGCTGCCCCGGTCGAGGCCCGGACGGACAAGGCGCGGATCGCTAGCGCTGGTATCGCGCGGCCCGCGGATGGCGATGCGTCCGGCGAACCAGAGGAAAGCCAGCAGAAGAACCATGTAGACAACGACGAAGATGGCAAGCGTCGTTGCCACCGCGCCGGCCGCGACCGGCGCAACCGCGTCGATGGTGCGCAACTGGCCATAGATGACCCAAGGCTGGCGGCCTGCCTCGGTGGTCGTCCAGCCGGCGAGCACCGCGATGAAGCCGAGCGGCGTCGTCGCCATGGTGATCAGTTGGAACCAGCGTGTGTCGTAGAGGCGATGGCTCCAGCGCAGCGCCGCGCCGGTGACGGCGGTGGCGAGAAGGATCAGCCCGATGCCGACCATGATGCGGAAGGCGAAGAAGACGATTGGCACATAGGGCTGGTCCTCGCGCGGCACCGCCTTCAGGCCCTCGACCTCGCCGTCCCAGGAATGGGTGAGATAGAGGCTGGCAAGATGCGGGATGTCGATCGCGTAGAGATTGCGCTGCTCCTCCATGCTGGGCCAGGCAATCACGGTCATCGCGGGTCCCTTGGTGGTGTCCCACAGCCCTTCCATCGCGGCGAGTTTTATCGGCTGATAGGCAAGCGTGTTGCGTCCGTGCAGGTCGCCCAGCAGGATCTGCGTCGGGGTGAGCACCAGCGCCATCCACATGGCCAGCGAGAAAGCGAGGCGGCTGGCCTCCACATGCTGCCTGCGCCAAAGATGGAAGGCAGAGACGCCGGCCACGACGAAGGAGCCGGTAATGAAACTGGCGCAGACCATGTGGGCGAGCCGGTACGGGAAGGAAGGATTGAAGATGACCTGCCACCAGTCGACGACATGAAAAATGCCGTTGGCGTCGGCCACCGCGCCCTGCGGCGTCTGCATCCAACTGTTGGCGGCGAGGATCCAGGTGGCCGACGTCAGCGTGCCGCCCGCCACCATGCAGCAGGCGAAGAAATGCAGTCCCCTGCTGACCCGGTTCTGGCCGAACAGCACGATGCCGATGAAGCCGGCCTCGAGGAAGAAGGCGGTCAGCGCCTCGTACATGAAGAGCGGGCCGAGGACGTTGGAGACCGAGCGCGAGAAGCCAGCCCAGTTGGTGCCGATCTCGTAGCTCAGCACGAGGCCAGTGATGACGCCCATGCCGAAGGCCAGCGCGAAGATGGAAATCCAGAAGCGCATGAGATCGCGATAGACCTCGCGTCCGGTGCGCCACCAAAGGCCGCTCAGTAGCGCGACGAAGCAGGCGAGCCCGATCGTGACCGTCGGCCACAGGATGTGGAAGCCCATTGTGAAGGCGAACTGGAGTCGGGCAAGGATGACGGCATCCATGGTCAAGCCACCTCAACCTGGACCTGCGCCCGCACAATGCGGATCGGAATGCCCTTGTAGGAGGGTGTGAAACTCATTGGATCGTGGGCGTGAAGCGGCACCAGCGGATTGGTCTCTGGGTAATAGGCCGCGCAGCCGCCGGCCGGGAATGCATGGGCGACCAGCTTGAAATTGCGAACCACTCGCTCCACGCCGTCGTCTGAAACGGTGACTAGGTCGACGCGGTCGCCCGGCTTGAAGCCGCGCTTCTCGATTTCCTCGACGCTTATGAACAGCACGTCGCGTTGGCCAAACACGCCGCGATAGCGGTCTGAGAGTGAATAGAGCGTGGTATTGTACTGGTCATGGCTGCGCACGCTGGTGAGCCACAAAACGTCCGCATCGGATGCGTTATCCTCGCCGAGCCCATCGAACGGCATGAAGTTCGCCTTGCCGGTAGCCGTATTCCAAATACGCTCGCGCGCCGTCGAGGGGAGGTGGAAGCCGCCGGGTACGCGGATGCGAGCGTTGTAGCCCTCGAAAATCGGAAAGACGTCTTCGATGGCGTCGCGTATCAGGTCGTAGTCGGCGACGAAGATCTCCCAGTCCACCACTGAGCGCATCCCGAGGGTGGCGCGGGCCATGCCTGCAACGATCGCGGGCTCGCTCTTCAGGTGCTCGGAGGCAGGTTCGTTCATGCCGGTCGACGCGTGCACCATCGACATAGAGTCCTCGACGGTGATGGATTGCGGGCCTGCCGCCTGCAGGTCAACCTCCGTGCGGCCTAGGCAGGGCAGGATGAGCGCGTCGCGGCCATGGATGATGTGGCTGCGGTTAAGCTTGGTCGAGACGTGAACAGTGAGATCGAGACGGCGAAACGCCTCCTGCGTGACCTGCCAGTCTGGGATGGCAGCGACGATGTTGCCACCCATGCCGATGAAGACGCGCGCTTTTCCCTCGACCATGGCCTCCAGCGCGGTGACGACATTGTGTCCATGCTCAGCAGAGGGCTCGAAGCCAAAACGCTGTCCCAGCCGGCCGAGGAATTCAGGGGTCGGAATTTCGGTTATGCCGACGGTACGGTCGCCTTGGACGTTGGAATGGCCGCGCACCGGGCACAAGCCGGCGCCTTCCTTTCCGATATTCCCCTTGAGCAGGCAAAGATTGGCAAGCTGCTGGACGCTTTTCGCGCCGTGCCGGTGCTGGGTGATGCCCATGCCATAGACGACGATCGCCCTCTTCGCCTTCATATAGACATGGGCGGCTTCCTCGATCGCCGAGCGCGTGAGGCCCGACCGCCGCTCGATGTCTTCCCAGCATGTGGCCTTGAGGTCGGCGACGAGCGCCTCGATGCCGACGGTGTGGCCGCGGATAAAATCCCAGTCAAGGGCCTCGATCTGGTGTTCGGCGCGCAGCCGCTCATCCTCCTCGACTAGCACCTTCATCAAGCCCTTGAGCACTGCGATGTCGCCGCCGACCTTGACTTGGTGCAGGCGCGAGCTGATCGGGGTGGACGTCAGCGTCGTCATCTCGATCGGGCTCTGCGGCGCCTGAAAGCGCTCCAGCGCCCGCTCGCGGAACGGATTGAACGAAATAATGGTTGCGCCGCGTCGCGAGGCACTGCGCAGGCTGGTCATCATGCGCGGGCTGTTGGTGCCGGGGTTCTGGCCGAAGATGAAGATGCAGTCAGTCTTGTCGAAATCGTCCAGCAGCACCGTGCCCTTGCCGACGCCGAGCGACAGCGGCAAGCCGACGCTGGTAGCCTCGTGGCACATGTTGGAACAGTCGGGAAAGTTGTTGGTGCCGTATTCGCGCACAAAGAGCTGGTAGAGGAAGGCGGCCTCGTTGGAGGTGCGACCGGAGGTGTAGAACTCCGCCATATTCGGATTGGGAAGGGCGCCCAGATGCCGACCGATCGTGGCGAAGGCGTCGTCCCAGTTCACCGACAAGTAGCGATCGCTGGCTTGGTCGTAGGCCATCGGATGAGTAAGCCGCCCGACCATTTCGAGTTCGTAGTCGCTCCATGTCGAAAGCTCGGTGACGGTGTGAGCTGCGAAGAACTCCGGCGTGCAGCGCTTCGCCGTCACCTCCCAGGCGACTGCCTTGCCGCCGTTCTCGCAGAATTCGAAGGGCGAAGTGTGTTTGGGATCTGGCCAAGCGCAGCCCGGGCAATCGAAGCCAAGCGGCTGGTTCATGCGTAGCAGCGTTGTCGCGCCCTTGATCGCAATATCCTGCTCGACCAGGTGCTCGCCGAGCGCCTTCAGCGCACCCCAGCCGCCGGCGGCCTCGTCATAACGCTCAATACGCTTCTTGCCACTCATTTCTATGCCCCTGTGTGGATTCAGCTACCGGCCGGCCCTGTCAGCGAAGCCCCGCCAGTCGTCGAACCGCCCGCGACATCTTCCGATCCGCGCGAGCGGCACGCCGAAGCGGCTCTGCTGGCCTATCAGTGGGTAGCGCGAAAACGGTCGCCAACCCTCGACCACGCGTCAGATCAGAAGCCGAAACCGCTGAGACCAGGATGGTCGTCGGGGCGACGACCCAAAGGCCAATGCAACTTGCGTTCGGACTCCGCGATTGGATGTTCGTTAATGCTGGCGATCCGGCGGCGCATCAGTCCTTCCGTATCGAACTCCCAATTTTCGTTGCCGTAGGCCCTGAACCATTGGCCGCTGTCGTCATGGTATTCATAGGCGAAGCGGACAGCGATCCGGTTTCCCGCAAACGTCCAAAGTTCCTTTACCAGCCGGTAATCGAGTTCCTTGTTCCATTTGCGGGTGAGAAAACCCTCGATGGCTTCCCGGCCTGTCACGAACTCGGCGCGATTACGCCAGGCACTGTCAACCGTATAGGCGAGCGCGACACGGCCCGGGTCGCGCGTGTTCCAGCCGTCTTCGGCTGAGCGCACTTTTTCTATGGCGGTTTGTTCCGTGAAGGGTGGAAGCGGTGGGCGGGACATGGCATTTTCCTGTGAGAGAGCAACGGGAAGTCGCAAGCGGCGACCGCTTGCCGCAGATCGGGGCGACGCCATTCCGCGCCGACGGTCCATGGCCTTGGGGGTCAGTCCGCCATCCGCCCGGCTTCGAAAAGGAACCAGGTACGGCGCTCGGCCTCATCAATCCAAACCTCGATCAAGCTGGTCGTCGCGACGTCGTCGTGCTCCTCGCACACTGCGTGCACGGCGCGCAGGAGACTTATGAAGGTGCGGTTGTCTTGGGCAAGCTCGGCCAGCATGTCGTGTGGCGTCACATAGGCCGCGTCATTGTCGGAGATTCGCTGCTCCTTCGCGATCTGTCCGATAGAGCGGAGCGTGGTGCCGCCGATCTTGCGACAGCGCTCAGCGATGTCATCGGTGATAGCGAAGATTTGCTCGCCTTGTTCGTCGAGTAACATATGGTAATCACGGAAGTGCGGCCCTGACATGTGCCAGTGGAAATTCTTCGTCTTGAGGTAAAGCGCGAAGGTATCGGCTAGCAACCCGGTGAGAGCGGCAGAGATATCTGTCACGGCATTCTCGCCGAGATCGGAAGGGGTACGGAGCGGTGCGGCGCGAAGGCGGAGGGCGTTGGTGGTCATGGGGATGATCCTTGGTCAGCGAGCTCAATGCGTGCTCAATTGCGCCAACCTAGGCCCCGAAAAGCCGTCTGGTCTTCTGCAAATGCCGGGTTTTCTTTCTGAATGCCCGGAAAGGACGGGCTCTTCATCGGCCAGCGAGGGGCGTCACGGCGGTCAGCGCCCGGACGCCGCCAGCCCTGCAGTTTCATTTTCGCTGGGCCGCGAGACAAGGTTGTGTGCTGTGAGTTCTGCAAATTCGCTGAGAAAGGGCGGTCATGGCAGGCTGGTGATATTCAACGTCACCGAGTTCCGCCACCATGACCAGAGCTGAAGGTAAGTCCGCCAACGCCGCCGTCAAAGACATTCTGCTTTCGAGCCCTGATGGGCTGCGCGATGTGATCCGCGCGGTGTTGCAGGAAGTCCTGGAGGGCCAGATGGATGAGGTGCTTGGAGCCGAGAAATGCTAGCGCACGCCGGAGCGGCTCGCCTATCGTTCGGGCCATTACGGTCGCACGCTCGTCACGCGCGCCGGCAAGCGCGGTCTCAGGGTGCCGCAGAACCGGCAGGGCCGCTTCTCGGCGGAGTTGTTCGGGCGCTACTAGCTTTCCGAGCGGGCGCAAGCCGCTGGACGAGAGCCTCCCCGCCTTTGCCAATCGCCCGTTCCAGGAGCCGTTCCCTTACCTCATTGTTGATGCTCGCTACGAGAAGGTCTGCGAAGTCGGCATTGTCATGGGCCAGGCGGGTGCTGATGTCCGTCGGGATTGACTGGGACGGAAGGCGCCAGAGCCATCGAGATGGCCAATCGCGACAACCGCTCGACCTGGCGGGATTTCTCGTCGGCTTGAAAGCGTGAGGCCTCAGGGACGTCGAACTGGTCGTGTCCGACGATCGACCTGAACAAGCGCCGAAATGCACGGTCGTGTGTTCCGAAGTGCTCTGGTGGAGATGCCATAGCCGAAACATCGCCGACTATTTGATCGTCCATTGGATGGCGGTCTCTCGTGTGCTTGGGCCCGGATAACGTCACGCCTGCGGTTCTCGCGATCTGCGCGGAGAAGGTCGCCGCGGGCTTGCCTTATCGAGAGCGTGTGGCCGGTTCATGAAGGGTAATGGCGCCGCTTAGAATGGCAGCGACCCGAACGCGCAGATAGGGCGCCAACTCATTCTCGAACCATGAGTTGCGCCGCAGCCAGCCTGCACATCTCCAGGAGGGGTGCGGCAGCGGGATCACCGCAGGCCCATAGGTGCGCCATGCCGCGACGGTCTCGGTCATCGAACGCCTCGGCGTGTCTCCCAACGCCCACCGCTGAGCATAAGCGCCGACCAGCACCGTCAGTTCCACCTTCGGCAGACATGCCACGAGCGACTGCCGCCAGAGCGCGGCGCACCTGGGCGGTGGCGGATAGTCGCCGCCTTTGGGATTGGTCCCCGGAAAGCAGAACGCCATGGGGGCCACGCCGATACGCGGGTCCGCATAGAAGGCGCGCCGATCCACTCCAAGCCACTCGCGCAGCCGGTCACCCGACGGGTCATCGAACGGAAGTCCGCTTTCATGCACGCGTCGCCCCGGCGCCTGTCCACAGATCAACAGCCGGGTGCCGGGGGCCACCTGCACCACCGGGCGCGGTTCATGGCCGAACTCCTCGACGCACACGCGGCATGCCCGAATGCTCGAAAGCAACGCGTCAAGTTGCGACTGTTCCAACCGGCCGCGCGTTCCGTCGTCGCGCGAATGTGCCACGAAGCTATGACTTGCAGAAACGTCTACCACGTCGTTCCGATCCCTAGTGTTGCCTCGCCCTGTCGTCAGTTCAATTACTGACCAGAGGACGTAGGATTTTGGATAACATTCGACCAGCCGCCGCCGGAGTTGCGCGACGCTTCACCGCGGGAACGTGCAGAGCTTCTGGACAATTGTTTCCTTCGATTCCATAGCACGCTGAAACCGTCCAACCGACATGCCGTGGCAGGTGATTGCCCTGGTAAGAATTTGCCCGCTTGCTGTGGTGCGTCGACAACCTTGGTCCTCGTCGCGCTCGTTCACAATGGGAAGCGCAGGTCGTCCCGAGTTGCTAAGGAAAACCTGACGCTTGGCAGTTGTGGTCCAAATGATGCTGGCGGCTCCGGCTGCACGCCTTTAACTGTTGGCTGCTCCAAACTTCAAAGAGACGCGAAGCCAGTCAGTGCGGACCTACGGATTGTCGAATAATAACACGGCAAACTCTGGCACAACGAAAGGAAGCCGATCACTGCGTACTGGCAATCCAGCTATCTGATTGAATGGAGTTCTAGAACCGCCTGATCCACGGCCCCCTCGTCGCCACCCCAGCCCAATCGGGTTCCATGCTCATCGAGTGTTTGGCGGGTGGCCGTCAGTGCAGTTTGCAACATGGCGAGTTCAGCTAGAACTGAAGATGACAGAGGCCCGCCATCTGCCGCGATGGTTTCGACAGCATTCGTCCTCGCAGCCTCGAGCGCTGCGGAAAGTGCGCGAACTGGATGGACGCTGGACATGGGCTTCTCCTCGTCAATAACTTGGTACCGACCCGTTCGTGGATCGGCAGATTGTGTGCCTTACGTGCCGCAACGATGCCACACGCGGGAGGCAGGTTCTTTTCCAAAGGCATGCTGCGTTTCGTCTTTGACCGTTGCAGGGATCAGGCACGCTCTCAACCGGTGTTCGTCAATTTCTGCCTCGCCGACTAGCGCCTTTAGGCCCCAATGGTTTCGGCAGAACTAGACACATGACCTGGACCCGCCAATGAACTCGGCGCGCCTAAGAAGGCGACGATTCTGCTGCTCCTGATACCCTCCGCCGTAGGATCTCAATTGAGAATGGGGAGTCTGCCGTTCCTTCTTGAAGCCGCCCCGCCGGAGGGGAAAGTCCGGAAATACGGTATGAGATATCGCTCGTCGTTCTCGCCGAGATGCGCAATCCATGACCTCACGTCTGGCATCGCTGGACGCAAGTATGATTTCGCTCAGTCGACGGCAAATACACTCTTGCGGCGCTTCCTCCCAAAGCGTGGGCCGCAAGGAGTACGACGATGCCAAACGTACGACATGTTTGGATAACAATTGCCTGGGCCGCGCTGTTAGCGGCAGGCTCGGGTTTGGCGGCCTTGGCTCATGACGGGGGCCACATTAGTGGCGGCCAAGGAGAGGGCCACGGTCACCGCCACAGTGACGAAGGATGTGACGCGGGAGGGCCAAATGACCCTTCAAAGGCCGGGAGCATCGGCGGTCGCTGCCGGCGATCAGTTCTCAGAATTCTGATCTCATTGAGGCGAGGATTCCATCACCTGCAGAGGTGTGCGGCCAGTCGGGAGAACCAACTCGATACAGCGGCCGCCGAGGTCTTCCCGCGAGAATCGCTTCTTTGAATGTAACGAGACGAACCAGCATTGGTCCGGGCGCGCCCCGGATGGGCCGGCCTCCCCGGCAGGAGGAATCATGAATATCAATCATCCCGGCAAACCGGAGACGGAGGTCGTAGCATTGACCTTACCGCGTGCCAAAGAGGGGAGATTTGTCCGCGCGCTCCGCATCGTCGCATTTGGCGTTGCTGCCCTATCTGCGTTGTCCGCCGCTGCGTATGCCGGCCGGCAGTATTGGACGGTCTGGCGTTTCGAGGAATCGACCGACGATGCCTATGTGGAGGCCCACATCGTGCCAGTTGCACCTCAAGTCGCCGGCTACCTCGCCACTGTGCTGGTCGCAGACAATCAGAAGGTCAAGGCGGGCGACGTGTTGGCGACCATCGATCCGCGCAGCTTCAAGGCAGCCGTCGATGAGGCGAAGGCAGACGTCGCCGAGGCGAAGGCGAAAATCGTGAGCATCGACGCCCAGTTGGCTGAGCAGCGCGCCCTCATCGACGAGGCGGATGCCACCCTAAAGGCCGACCAGGCCACGGAGGTCTATGCCGCGCAAAATGACGAACGCTTCGAAACGCTTGCCAAGGGGGGATATGGCTCCGTCCAGAATGCACAGCAGGCAGCATCCCAGATCGGCGCCGCGAACGCATTGGTCGCGAAGGACAAGGCAGCCCTGGAGGCGGTGCGGCGAGAGGTCGGCACTCTCGCGGCCCAGCTTGATGAAGCAAATGCTGCTCTGCAGCACAACCAAGGAGCACTCGAGGAGGCAGAACTGAACCTAGGCTACACGGTTTTGCGGGCGCCCAGCGAAGGCGTTGTCGGTATGCGCCAGTTGCGGGTGGGCCTCTACGTCCAGCCTGGCATGCAACTACTTGCGGTAGTCCCGCTCGACGGTATCTATGTGGTCGCCAACTACAAAGAAACCCAGCTCTCCGAGGTCACTTCGGGCCAGAAGGTCAGGATCGACGTTGATGCTTTCGCCGACACCCCCGTAAGGGGCATCGTTGACAGCATCGCGCCGGCCAGCGGCCAAGAGTTCTCGCTCCTGCCCCCCGACAATGCCACCGGAAATTTCACGAAGATCGTTCAGCGGATCCCCGTCAAGATCGCAATAGACCGGGATGATCCTCTCGCAGGGTTGCTCCTGCCCGGAATGTCAGTCACCGCCACGATCACCGTTAGCCAACCGCCGCCAGATACAGAGCATGGCAGGTCTCGAAACCAGCCATGACCGAGACCCTACCGATGACATCGCATCGCGACAGGGAGGGTGCGACTTTCCGCGATTGGATCTGCATTTTCGGATGCATGCTCGGCGCGTTGATCGCTGTGCTGGACATCCAGATCACCAATTCCTCGCTTCCGGAGATCGAGGGCGGGATTGGTACGGGCTCCGACAACGGAACGTGGATATCCACCTCCTATCTCATCGGAGAAATCATCATGATCCCGCTGACGGATTTCTTCACGCGAGTGTTTTCGTTCCGCAGGTTTCTGCTCGGCAGCACCTGCCTGTTCCTCCTCTTTTCAGTCGCGTGCGCTTTCACGACAAGCCTCGGGCAGATGATCGTCCTCAGGGGTTTTCAGGGCTTCGCCGGCGGCGTGATGATCCCAATGGCATTCACCCGCGTGCTGACGTCCTTGCCACAACGCCAGCAGCCGGTTGGCTTGGCAGCATTTGCGCTCACGGCCACTTTTGGGCCTGCGATCGGACCGACTATCGGCGGTTACCTCACCCAGCACTATGGCTGGGAGTTTATCTTCTTCGTCAATCTCGTGCCGGGAGTCCTGATGCTCGGCCTGCTTTTTCCAACCCTCGAGCGGGAGAGGATGAACCTTTCGCTGTTGAAGGAGGGGGATTGGTATGGCATCGCCTTCATGATTGTTGGGCTTTCCTGCCTCCAGACCGTGCTCGACGAGGGCAACAAGAATGGCTGGTTTGGCTCGCCGCTCATCGTTCATCTATCGATCGTTGCCGTCGTCGCCCTTGCGGTCTTTGTCGCCATAGAGCTGACCGTTGAGAGGCCTGCCGTTCAACTGCGGGTGCTCGCCCACCGTAACTTCGCGCTCGGAACCTTAGCCAACATGCTGGTCGGCGTCGCGCTGTTTGGCTCGGTCTATGTGCTCCCGGCCTATCTGAGCCAAGTCCAAGGGTACAATTCCGAGCAGATTGGTATGGTGTTGGCCTGGGTCGGGCTGCCCCAACTGGTAATTATTCCGTTCGTTCCCTGGTTGCAGAAGCATTTGAGCGCACGTGCAATCGTCTGCGCCGGGCTCGCGATCTTTGCAGCGAGCTGTTTCATGAACACGCATCTTAACGTGAATGATGGCAGCGATCAGTTCGTGACCACGAATTTCATCCGTGCATTCGGCCAGGCCATCGTCCTTGCTCCGCTTGCCGGTATTGTGATGGTCGGCATACCTAGCGAACTCTCCGGTGCGGCGTCCGGGGTTCTCAATATGATGCGCAGCCTCGGTGGGGCGCTGGGAACGGCCATGCTGGCAACACTGATCACCAGGCGGGAGCAATTCCATTCCAACATTATCGGGCAGTCTGTCACGCCCTACAGCGAGCCCACCGAGCAGTTCATATCTCGAATGACGGAATACATTATGTCGCGCGGTGTCTCAGACGAGAGTCTAGCACGCCACCAGGCGGAGGCCTTTCTCGGGAAGCTCATCGGGCAGCAGTCCCTGATCATGGCCTTCTCCGACACGTTCTACGTCCTTGGCATCATCTTGCTGGTGGCGGCGGTGGCGGTGCTGTTCACCCGGAGCCGTAGTCCAATGTGACAGGGTGCCGCGAGATCGACCTTCCCGCAGCTTCCGTCGCCGCGGTAGCCCGACAGGCCGAAGACGTCGTCTGGCTACTGAATTCTCGTGTTGAACTGAAGTCGATTGCCACGGCCCGGAGGCCGACGAGCGTCATCGACGCATCCAGCTGCGTGCCAGTCATCCCTATGAATACTGGAACAGCCAAACCACAGAGCGAGCCGGACTGTACCTTCAGACGACCGGATCGGCCGATCTGACAGCTAATCGCGTGGGTCTACCCCGACTTACATGCATCTAAAAGGAGTAGAGCAATGAATTCCCAACTAACTGACATCGAACAGGTCCGACGTGCCAAGGCGAGATACTGCCGTTTCGTCGATACCCGAGACCTGGAACAATTCGCCTCCCTTTTAGAGCCGACAGTCGAGGTTCGGGTCTTCAGCACCGAAGGCGAGCTCATCGCAAGCTTCGATGATCGCGAGAGCTATATGGACGCCATGCGGAGCTACATTCAAGGTTCGCACTCGATCCACCAGCTTCACAACGACGAAATCGATCAGATTTCGCAAACGGAGATCACCGCCATTTGGTCGATGGAGGACGTGCTTGTCTTTCCTGGAGCGGCCGCCGGTCTTCCGGCTCGGATCAAGGGCTACGGACATTATCATGAGCTATGGCGACTTGGCCCCTACGGTTGGCGTCTCGCGCGCATGACGCTTCGCCGGGCGATTTTCGAAGTCACCAACGCGTAGGAGGCAATCATGGTTGGAAATCCGATTCATGTCGGAATTATCGGAGTGCACCCCGAAAATGGCTGGCCGACGATCGCACACAAGGCGGCGGATGAAAGGCTGCTCGAATATCGCGTCACCACCATCAGCAGCAACCGGGTGGAGGTAATAAAGGTTGCAGCCGAGGGATTTGGCATCCCACACGCCGATACGAACGAGACGCTCGTCAATGATCCGGGCGTAGGTGTCGTCGTCGCGGTCACGGTGACGCAGCACAGGGAACTCGCAATCCGATTGCTCGAAGCAGGTAAGATCGTCTTCTGCGAGTGGCCTCCGGAGGCCTACGGTGCCACACGCCTTCAGGAAGTGCCATCGCTGAGCGTGGGCCTGAGTTCCCCGCGTCCCGTCTCCGACTTGAGGAACAACGCCCGCCTCGCACAGACCTTGGACGGCGCGGTTGACCTCCAGAGTCTAATCAATGCGATCGAATGTAGCGAGAGGGAGGCGGTCGATGTCTGAGACGATGCTGGCGCTTGTAATGACGCGGGCGGGCGGACCCGAGGTCATGGAAACGCGCGAGATCGCCCGGCCGCGCATTGCGAACGATACGGATATTCTGGTTCGCGTGATGGCGGCGGGGGTCAATCCGGCCGACTGGCAGAACCGCCGCAATGGCGCGGTGTATGGGACTGGCCCGCGCGACGCATTCACCATCCTCGGCATTGACGGTACTGGGATTATTGAAGAGGTGGGTTCGGCAATCACCCATCTCCGTCCCGGGGACGCCGTCTGGTATGTCGATGGCGGCTATGCCGGCAATTTCGGCAGCTACGCCGAATACAAGGTGCTCAACGGGCATTATGCCGCGCGGAAACCCGTCAGCCTAGGCTTCGTCGAGGCAGCGGCGTTGCCGACGGTGGCGCTCACGGCCTGGGAGGCAGTATTCGAGAAGGCCGATGCCAAGCCGGGTAGCTTCGCCCTGGTGCATGGCGGCGCAGGAGGACTTGGACATATCACTATACAATACCTGCGCAAGCTCGGCGCCCGTATCGCGGCAACCGTCTCAGGCGACGCAAAAGCTGCCTTCGTGCTGTCACTGGGTGCTGAACTGGCGATCCAATATCGCGAGGAGGACGTTGCCGCCGCCTTGCGCCGTTGGACCGGAAAAGCCGGCGCGGATATCGTCTTCGACTTCGTGGGGCACGAGAATTTTGCGCGAAGCTTCGACCACGCCGCGCCGTTCGGCACTCTGGTGAACACCGTCGTCTCGCCATGGCCGAAGGGAAGCAACGATTCAGCGGAATGGAACAATCTCGACGTCCGCTTCGTCAATATCGGACAGCCGCAGATCGCGGGCGATCATCTTCGCCGGCTGAGACAGACCGATGTCTTGCGGCGGGTTGCCGGGATGGTCGATCGCGGCGAGCTGCACCCTCATGTCGACCGGGTGGTGTTGTTCGGCGGTGTTGGCGCGGCACACGAAGCTTTGGAGAACGGCCGTACGATGGGTCGTGTCGTCCTTTCCATTGCTCCGGACCTGGCTGCCTAGCGCCGGCGACCAACCACTGTTCAAGTCAGTAAAGATCACACCATGGACATGGGACTTGTTGGAAAGCGCGTCCTCGTGACCGAACCGAGCACCGGGCTCGGGGCGACGGTGGAGGTATTCGCCGCGGAAGGTGAAGCCGCTTTCGTGCAGGGGCGGGACGAAGCCTGCGCGCAGGCCTTGGCCGAGTCGATCTTTGACGCCGGCGGTCGAGTCCAATGCGACCGCGTGCAGCGCTTCATCCGGCGGGGGGGACCGGGGCGCGACGCTGCTCGTCGACTGCGTGAAGCAGTCCGCATCGGCCGCGAGTTCGGGGTGCTTGGCATCACTTTCTCGAAGTCAAGATGGAAGTCGTGGGCCGCTCGAGCCGAGTTGAATCCGAAGGCCGACCCATTCACCTGAAAAGACCGAGCCCGAGTTCTTCACTAACAAGATCTTTATGATGAAAAGGTGAACCATGCCGAAATATCACATTGGCGATCACGTCACTTGGAACTCGGAAGCGGGATCTGCGAGCGGCAGTATCATACGAATCCATGAAGAGGATTTCGTTTTCAAGGGATACACCCATCACGCCTCCAACGAAGAGCCGCAATATGAAATAAGGAGTGACAGAACGGATCATATCGCAGCCCATAGAGAGAGGGCGCTCTCCAGAAAGCTGTGATCATGCAGTTCTATTCAATTGGCCATTCTACACGCTCTTTTCGCCAGTTCGCGGCGATTCTCGAACGCGCCTCTATAGACCTGATTGCCGACGTGAGAGCGTTTCCCCGGTCGCGCCGTAATCCCGAGTACAACATAGACATATTGCCGATCACTCTGGGCGCGTACAGTATTTCTTATGAGTATTTTGCTGACTTGGGTGGCCGCCGACAGTGGCAAGTCGACGTGCCTGATTGCTGCAATGCGCTTTGGCGAAATCGCAGTTTTCACAACTACGCGGACTATGCACTATCAGACGCTTTTCAAGACTCTCTCGACGCGCTGATCTCACGAGGCAGCACAAACAAACTGGCGGTGATGTGTTCGGAGGCCGTCTGGTGGCGTTGTCATCGACGAATAATCGCGGACCATCTTATTTCACGCGGCCACGCCGTTTGTCACCTGATGGGCCTGGGGCAAATGAGCCGGGCGACGCTCACCGCAGGTGCGGTTGTTATAGAGCATGGACGTGTGGTTTATCCGCCCAGTGAGTCTGACTAGCGAAGCTGGCCCCATTTTACCGCCCTTAGGTCGACCTGATGGGGCGTCGCCGATGCGTTGAGTGCGTCGAAGGATCTGAATCACGACCAGATCAAATGTATTCGCGAACATCCGTCGTGGGCGTTCTCTGTATGCTGAAGTCACTGGCGTGCCGGTTCCGTGACATAGCAGGGATAGTCTGCCTGCGCCCGCGAAGACCTTGCAGCGTCCAACTCGATAGTGACGATTGGTCGGTCAGATGATGTCGTTGCAAGCAGTCGCCCGCCGGGAGCAAAGGCGAAGCCGCGACCGCCGAAGAGCGGCCCCTGATGTCCAAGCCGGCCGCTCCGGTTTGAACTGACCACGTAGCAGCCACTCACAAGCGCAGCCATCGCGCCGGCGATCTGCCAGGACCGGTAGTCTGGGCCAGTTGCGCGCGGCAGAGCAATTAGGCTGGCGCCGTTGCGTCCATATGCGCGAGCGTGTTCATTGAACATCGCCTCGGTGCATAAGAGCACACCCGCCATAACGCCGCCAACCTGCGTCGTCGTGAAGTCGCGCGCGGCGGTGGCATACCACTCGGTCTCGTGCCATCCGGGCTCCGCTGGAAAATACTGTTTTCGGTGTATTGCTCGGATCTGGCCATCCTCGATCACCACCGCCTCATTCGCAAGACGATCTTCTTCCCAAATCGGGCGCGAGGTCAGTACCGTCGGCACCTCCAAAGCAGACAGCGCCGCTAAACCCTGATCGTGGAGCGCAATGCTAGCCGTCGCGATGACCGCACTGAAACGGCTGCCTGAGGCAATCCAATTTCCAAATGGCAATTCGTTCGTGATGAGTAAGTCGGGCCGCTCGCTACGAACGCGTCTAGCGATATCGGTCCAAAGCGAACCGCGAGGTTGCAGGCCGTCTGGCCATTCGACAAAGCCGATACGCATTTACCCTCCGCCACAGCTTTCTCATCGTGGATTTTATGCGACGCCGACGACGGGAAATGAATGTAATCTCTCTCGCCTTGGGAGGCTTTTGACAGCACGTGATGGTCCATTCTAGCTGGCCAGCCAGCCGTTCGGATTGTGCTCATGTCTAGTCGAAAAAACCAATGGTACGATTCTCGCTCTGCCGTTTCCTGACTAGCCTCCAACCGTGAACTTAACCCCTGGAGGCGATGGACATGGACGTACAAGCACTTACTCCGGCATTCGGATTCAATCGCCGCGAGATGGTGGCCGGTATGGCGATCCTTGCGGCCACGCCCCTGCTTCCCGTTCCAGCGTCCGCGCAGGACGCCAACCCTCTTTCTAAAGGAGAGCATCTAATGAGCAGCGGATACGTCAGGACAAGGGACGGCACGGAGATCTTCTACAAGGACTGGGGCCCCAAAAGTGCCCAACCTATCCATTTCCACCACGGCTGGCCGCTGTCTGCCGACGACTGGGACAACCAGATGCTATTCTTTCTGGCGAACGGATATCGAGTCGTCGCCCACGACCGCCGCGGCCATGGCCGTTCGACCCAGGTAGCCACCGGCAACGATATGGACCATTACGCCGCTGACGCCGCCGCCGTGGTCGAGCATCTCGACCTCCGGGATGTCATCCATATCGGCCACTCGACGGGTGGCGGCGAGGTTGCCCGCTATGTAGCCAGATATGGCGAGCCGCAGCGCCGCGTCGCCAAGGCCGTTTTGATCAGCTCGGTTCCGCCCCTGATGCTGAAGACCCCCTCCAATCCTGGAGGTACGCCGATCGAGGTGTTCGATGGCTTTCGCAAGGCGCTAGCGGCCAGCCGGTCGCAGTTCTATCTCGACGTCGCCTCCGGCCCGTTCTACGGCTACAATCGGCCTGGCGCCAAGGTCTCGCAGGGTGTAATCGAGAATTGGTGGCGCCAAGGTATGATGGGTGGCGCAATTGCACAGTACGAAGGCATCAAAGCCTTTTCCGAGACTGACCAAACGGACGACCTGAAGGCGATCACCGTGCCGACCCTGATCATGCAGGGAGAGGACGACCAAGTGGTTCCCTACAAGGATGCTTCGGTGCTCCAGCACGAGCTGATCAAAAACAGCACGCTGAAGCTTTACCCTGGCTACCCCCACGGCGCCTTTACCATCCATGCAGACGTGTTCAATCCGGAAATCCTGTCCTTTCTGAAAGGTTAGTAGTCGAGCACCCAATCTGGAGAAGACGTTCCGTACGCCTTCTCCAGGCCGCTGTCTTTGCCCATGCAGGCATTGGGGAACGCTCACACTTCTGGACAGGCCAAGACTGTCGGACGTGCGCCGACCGAGCGCGACATGCTCAAAACATCGGCCGGGCCGGGCTTTTCGCGACCAACTGTTGAACCCTACGTCACTCGCCTGGCCCGGCCGGTAGAGCTTTTTTGGAGATCGTTATGTCCCACCATCTTGATTCCCCGATCGCACGCCAAGACATCCGCCTCGACATCACTGACCTCTATGTCTTTCGTGGGACGACAGGCACGGTATTCGCGATTAATGTCTGCCATTCGATTTTTGGCAAACTTCCGGTGCCTGGGTACCATCCGGAGGGAATGTACGAGTTCAAGATCGATCTCGACGGCGATGCGATCGAGGACATCACCTTTCGCGTAACATTCGATGCTGCGGACGCGGATGGCAATCAACGCTTTATGTTGCGTCGGATCGATGGGACGGATGCTAGCGATCCGAACTCGCCCGGGGTGGCGATCATCGATGGGGTCACCAACCGAGGCGCGACAACGGCCGATGGGCTTCGCTTCTGGGCGGGAAAGGCCGCCGACCCGTTTTGGATAGATCCTGACGTCCTTCACGCGGTAGGCCACGCATTCCAGGACGGCACAGTGATCAACCTTGTCGGATGGGATCCGGCAAAGGCCCGAAATCTCTTTGCCGGGCACACGGTATACTCGATCGTGCTCGAGGTTCCCGACGACGAACTGCTGATCGGGGCCATTAGCAAGCGCCTCGGCGTGTGGGCTGTTGCGACGTTAGCCACCGACGCGGGCGGTTGGCGCCCGATCAATCGCATCGGACTGCCGATGATCCACCCGCTGTTCACGCAATTCGACGAGGATCTGGGCAACAGGCTGAACGCCGGCCGGCCGGCCGACGATTTTGCAACTTACGGTCTCCGGACTGCCAACGCCATCGCGGCGGTCGTCGCCGCCAACGGTACCTCGGAGGACCCTGCAGGCTACGGTTCGACGGTCGCCCATCGTTTCTTCCCGAACATCTTGCCCTACGAGGTAGGCACGCAGGCGACATTCGGATTTGGACAGTGGAACGGCCGTTCGCTGACGGACAATGCCGCCGATGTCATGTGCAGCATCGCGGCCAACGCGCCGATCCGCCTCGGCATCGGCAAGGAGTCTGTGACGTCGAAACCGTCAACGATCTTTCCTTATATGCCGCCGGTCGTTGCTTAAGGCTCCCCAAACGAGAGTCAAGCATTGAGCTCCGATTCTTACATAGAATTTTGAGAGCCGAGAAAGGAATTCGACATGTTGAAACAACTGTTTGTCATAACCGTAACCTTGATGTTCAACGTCATGCCGGCGTTCGCACATCTTAACCCGGAGGAGCATGGCTCGCTTCTCGCAGGCTTCTCTCATCCTTTGTTTGGGCTCGACCACATTCTGGCGATGATCGCTGTGGGCTTGTGGGCTGCTCTGCTCGGTGGGCGGTCCACATGGCTCATCCCCTCAGCGTTTGTCGGAACCATGGTCGTCGGCTTCGTTGTGTCCATGCTCGGTGGTGACCTGCCATTCGCAGAGCCCGTCGTTGCAGCGTCAGTTCTCATTCTCGGTCTGCTGGCTTTCGCAGCACTTCAAGTTCCAACATCGGTGGGAATGGTATTGGTCGGCTTCTTCGCATTTTTCCATGGGTACGCACATGGCGGTGAACTTGGTGAAGCGGGAGCGTTTCCGTTCCTGGTAGGGTTTGTCATCGCGACTACTCTGCTTCATACCCTCGGCGTGAGGATAGGTCTTGGGCTATCGCGGCCTGCGATTGACGGAGTGCAACGTTGGGTCGCCCAAATGGCTGGCGGCCTCACGGCGCTCGCCGGTTTATGGATAGTCGCCGGCGGTTAGTAGGCTCGTGTTCTTCTAATGATCATAGGTGCGCTCGTAGCTTCGGCCGCAGGCTCCCCGCCACCCCTTTGAGGTCAGCAGGCCACGCAGTGGTCGTTACGCCCGCGCCGCGCCGATTAGTTCGTCGAAACATGTCGAAGTTCGGCGGCCGTATCGTCCGAATGACAGTCGACATGGTTGATCATGCGACTCCATGTTCGGCAGTGCGACAATCGTGAACAACGCGGACTGCTGCGCATGCCACACTCGGTCCAAATCCTGAACGTTTAGCGAGAGTCAAATGCGACGAACGCCTCAGTAGCGCGCAACAAGGCACGACTTGACAATTGCCGCAACTCCGAACGCGCTGAAAATCCTGTCTCGCGGCATAGAGAAAACCGACCTGCGGTGATTTGATCATCATTCACCGCAATCGAGGGATAGCGGGGCACTCTGAAGAAGGCCCGCAATTATTGTTTTCTATTACATCTCATGCCTCCCATGTCTGCTAGTCTAGCGAAAGGGGCGGGCTTGCCGCTTGGTTTATGGCAGGGAACGGAGAAATCGGCGTGGAAGGTTCCGACCAGGTCATCTTTCTCGTGGACGACGATATCCATGTTCGGGAGTCGATCAGTGACTTCCTCGCATCGGCGGGCTTCCGGTGTGTCGCAGTGGGCTCGGTAAGCGAGTACCTCGAATACCGTCGGCCCGACTTACCAAGCTGTATCGTGCTTGACGTGGAGCTCCCCGGCGTAAGCGGGCTTGAGTTTCACGAACAGATCGCCAGCGGCGATCATCCGCCAGTTGTGTTTATTACGGGCCATGGGGACATCCCTTCGACGGTCAGGGCGATGAAACGGGGTGCCGTTGATTTCCTCACGAAGCCCTTCCAGGAGTCGGATCTGCTCATAGCTATCAAAGCTGGCATTGAGAGAGATCGGGAGCGCCGTTCGAAGCAGGACGAATTGGCCGTTCTCCGACGCCGCTTTGCTGAACTTACACCCCGAGAGCGGGAGGTATTTCCGCTCGTCGTCAGCGGGCTAATGAACAAACAGGCGGCGGCAGAACTCGGAATACGCGAGGTGACGCTACAGGTTCACAGAGGCAAGGTCATGCAGAAGATGCGGGCTGCCTCACTTGCCGATCTGGTGCGGATTGCAGCCATGCTCGATATTCCGATAACTCATTCTCGCCATGCAGGAGCTTTGTGAAGTGAATTCTCGTCAGTGGGTCGTCGCGATCGTGGACGATGACCCGTATCTACTAGAGTCCCTGGGAGATCTCCTGGAATCTGCCGGGCATAAGGTGCGTCCCTATGACACTGCTTTGTCTCTCCTCCAGGGTGATCGGCTGTCGGAAGTAGACTGCCTGATCACTGATATCGGCATGCCGGTCATGGATGGAGTCGAACTGCAGCGGAGGGTAAATGCTCGACTTCCCAACCTCCCCGTCATCTTCATCACAGGCAGACAGGAACTGGCGACTCAAAGGCGAGTGACTGAAGCTTCTGTTTCTAGAGTATTTCAGAAGCCATTTGATACCAGAGCATTGCTGGATGCAGTATCGGACGCTCTCTTGGCTCGTGATTGACGCGGATACAAATCCACGATCGTCTGCGTGGCGGTTTGCAGAATGGGACTTGTAAAGGATTTACCGTCGACCAACCGAGGCCGTAGTCCGGTGTTATTGCTCTCTGGTCGTTACGAGGGGACGATGCGACTGAGAAAGCAACTGCGACAGAGAAGCTGTTCAAGGACGGTGACAGCGCGAGTCTGGCTGATTACCGTTGGCATCGGCGACTTGACGCAACGAGACTCGGATAGAGCCCTATGACGAACACGCGCAGGCTCGTAGATCTCTCGAATGTTGACCTCAAGGTCCTCGCCGAAGACGAAGAGCGTTTGCTAATGAGGGCGAGGTGCCGAGACGGCAACGCTGAGAAGACCGCGCTCGTTGTCAGGCCAAAATTGGACCAGTTACGGTTGGGCCTCGCAGCGCGCCTCGTTCATGAACACAGTCTGAAGCCATATATCGAGGGCACGTGGGCCGCGCGCCCGATGGCGCTTCTGGGGGAAGGAAACGTTACCGAGCTTCTACTCGAGGATCCCGGCGGCGAGCCGCTTTCGCGGCAGGTCGGGGCACCGATCCCGATCCGGCGGTTCTTGATATTGTCCATGGCAATGTCGGATGCGACGGGGCAGATGCATGAAGCTGGTCTAATCCACAAGGATATCAAACCCGACAATTTTCTCATAAGTGGCTCCGGCGATCGCGCTTGGCTGATTGGCTTTGGCATCGCTTCGCGGCTTCCACGCGAGCGTCAGACTCCGGTGCCTCCCGAGGTGATCGCCGGTACCTTCGCCTATATGGCTCCGGAACAGACCGGACGCATGAACCGGTCGATCGATGCTCGCAGCGATCTCTACGCTCTCGGTGTTACCCTCTATGAAATGATCACCGGCGCCCTGCCATTTGTCGCTGCTGACCCAATGGAGTGGATTCATTGTCATGTGGCCCGTCAACCTGTCCCTCCTTCAGAAAGGTTGACCGGAATTCCGGAGCCTGTTTCAGCCATCGTCATGAAGCTCCTGGCAAAGGCTGCGGAGGACCGTTACAGGACTGCCGCTGGCCTGAAGGCGGATTTGCAGCGCTGTCTCGAGGAATGGGAGGCGCGCGGGGCCGTTCGGCCGTTTGATCTTGGCACGCGCGACACGCCAACTAAGCTAATCTTCCGGGAAAAGCTCTACGGGCGTGAGGACGAGATCAGATCGTTGATCACTGCGTTCGATCGGGTCGTGGCGAATGGCTCTCCCCAACTCGTTCTTGTGTCCGGCTATTCGGGGATCGGCAAATCGTCGGTCGTCAACGAATTGCACAGGTCGCTTGCGTCTCGGCGCGGACTTTTCGCGGCTGGTAAGTTCGATCAATACAAACGCGGAATTCCATACGCGACGCTGGCGCAGGCTTTGCAAGGCTTGGTTGCACAATTGTTGAGCAAACAGGAGGCCGAGCTAGCGCTGTGGCGGAATGAGTTCGCCACAGCGCTCGGGCCGAACGGCCAATTAATAGTCAATCTCATTCCAGAATTGGAAACCATTATCGGCGAACAACCCAAGGTGCCTGATCTTTCCGGTCCTGAGGCGCAGAACCGGCTACGCCTTGTGGTTCGACAGTTCATCGGTGTGTTCGCACGCCCAGAGCATCCCCTCGTATTGTTCCTCGACGATCTGCAATGGCTGGATTCGGCGACCCTGGACATCGTCGAGAACTTGGTGACCCAGACCGAAACGGGAAGCCTTCTCCTCGTGGGCGCATACAGGGACAATGAAGTTGCCTCAGATCACCCCCTGTATAGACGCCTGCGCTCCATCCGAACGTCAGGAGCGCCGGTTCAGGATATCCAATTGAGCGGAATCCGGCCGCAGGACATTGTCCACATGATCGCAGATGCGCTCGACGATCATCCACAGAGAGTGGCTCCGCTTGCCGACAGCATATTTGCGAAGGCTGGCGGCAACCCCTTTTTCACCACTCAGTTCGTAGCGAGCCTCGTCGACGAGAACCTGCTCGTATACGATCCGGATTCATCGGGCTGGAGTTGGGATATCGACCAGGTCAATGCGAGGCGTGTAAGTGACAGCATAGTCGATCTCATGGTCGAGCGTCTGCGTCGCCTTCCGGAAGCCTCACAGCAGGCGCTGAGGCAAATGGCTTGCATGGGCAACGCTGTGAAAGCCCTGACGTTCCAGCGGATTGTCGAAGCATCTGCCGAGAAGGCACACATGCTTCTCCATGACGCTCTCCTGGCCGGTCTGCTCTTCCAAGTCGACGATGGCTACGCGTTTGCGCATGATCGCATCCATGAAGCAGCCTATGCCACCCTTCCCGAACCCGAGAAGGCCGCCACCCATCAACTGATCGGATCGCGACTGCTGGCAACGCTTGATGAAGCCGAGATCGATGCCGATGTCTTCAACATCGTGAGTCAGTTCAACCGCATCGAAATCGGAAGCATCGCACCTGCGGAGCGCGCGAAGGTCGCAAACCTGTATTTGCGTGCTGGTCGGAAAGCCAAGGCGTCCGCCGCCTATTCGGCGGCGTGCGGGTACCTGGCAAGGGGACGATCGCAGCTCGTCGATGTCGGCTGGACGACACATGCCGAACTTGCATTCGCGCTGGCGATGGAGCATGCCGAATGCACCTTCCTCAGCGGCGATCTTGCGCAGGCCGATCAGATGATCTCTGCCTTGCTGACCCAAGAAACTACCAATGTGGAGAAGGCGGCGGTCTACCGGCTCAAGGTGGAGCTTTGCGTTGTCAAGTCGGACAACAGCGGTGCGGTCGAAAATGGCGTGGAGGGGCTGGGGCTTCTCGGCTTCAATTTGCCGATACGCCCTTCCTGGGAGGACGTCGAGCGTGAATACGACGAGATTTGGAGGAACCTCCAGGGCCGGCCGATAGAGAGCTTCGCCGATCTGCCACCCATGACAGATCCACAAGCACTCGCGGCGATGCGTCTCTTGGCGGAGATGCAGCCGCCGGCGTATTTCTCCAGCTTCAACATGACGATCCTGGTAATCTGCAGGATGATTAATCTTTCCCTGACTCGGGGGGCTGCGAGTACGTCGGCGCAGGGCCTTGTTCTGTTGGGCTACGTCATCGGCCCCGCCTTCGGTCGCTACGAGGACGGGTATCGCATCGCCCGGCTAGCGAGTGACCTTGCCTCAGAGCGAAACGGGCCAGTCGACAAAGCGCGCGTGAACCATTTGACGGGACTTGCCGCCGCATGGACGGAGCCGCTGCCCGTTGTCCTCGATTGGCTGCGTGCAGCATTCAGAGGCGGAGTCCAAGCCGGCGATCTCTATTACGCCTGCTTCGAGGCTGCCGTAATCGTCCTGCATGTCTTTCTCAGCGGCCAGAAGCTTGAGGATGTCGACCACGAGTGTAAGCGTGCGCTCGATTTTGCCCGGGACACCGGCTTTCAGGCTGGAATGGATTTGGTGATAGCCACCGAGCGCGCCGTAGCGTGCCTGCGGGGTCGGACGCGAGGACTTTCGGAGTATAGCGACGAAACCTTTGACGCTGGCGCCTTCGAAGCCAATCTCGCACGCTCGCAGAACTCCGTCGTCATGTGGTGGTACTGGACCCGCAAAACCATGGTTCATTTCCTTGCGGGGGAGTACGAGGCTGCCTTGGCCGCCGCGGATAAGGTGCAATCGCATTTCTCGATCCGGAACATGCAGATCGAGCAGATGGACTGCTTCTACTATGCCGGGCTTTCGCTCGCTGCACTCATTGATGAAGCTCCCGTTGGCGAGCGTGGCGCAATGCACGCGAAATTGGCTTCGCGGCACGCGCAATTGCGGGCTTGGGCCGAGGAAACGGGATCTCCGACATTTGCCGACAAGCATCTCCTCGTCGCCGCAGAGATCGCGCGGGTAGACGGACAAGATCTGAAAGCCCAGCGCCTCTATGAAGAGAGCATTCGCTTGGCGAAGGAAAACGGCTTCCTGCATAACGAAGCCGTTTCCAATGAGATGGCCAGCAGGTTCTATGCACGACAGAACTTTGAAAGAATCTCCCTGATGTATCTACGGGAAGCCCGCCTCTGCTATCTCCGCTGGGGAGCTCACGCCAAAGTCACGCAGATCGAGGCCGCGTATCCGCAACTGCGAGAAGAGCAGCCAGTGGCGCTTTCGACCGGCACGACGTTCGCGCCGGTCGAACAACTCGAATTAGCCACGGTGATCAAGGTCGTTCAGACTGTTTCGGGAGAGATCGTCCTCGACAAGCTGGTCGATGCGCTGATGCGCATGGCGATCGAACATGCAGGTGCAGGGAGAGCGGTCCTTGTGCTGAGTCAAGTTGCGGGGACTCATATCGAAGCCGAAGCCGAGATGACTGGCCACGGCGTGGTGGTCAGGTTGCGGGAAAACCTGAACTCCACAAGTGCCGCGCTGCCGGATGCAATTGTCCAGCACGTCCTCGGCACGAAAGAAACGGTTATCTTGGAGAATGCACTGTTGACCAGTCCTTTCACCACCGACCCATATATCCTCGACCGGCATGTGCGCTCGCTTCTGGCGCTGCCTCTGATCAACCAAGGAAAGCTGATCGGCCTGCTTTATCTGGAGAACAATCTTGCCGCCAACGTATTCACGCCCAGTCAGATAGCCATTCTGAAGCTGATCGCGTCCCACGCCGCCGTAGCCTTGGAGAATACACGTCTTTATCGCGACCTCGCCGAACGCGAGGCGAGAATCCGCCGCCTGATGGATGCCAACATCATCGGCGTCTTCATGTGGAGGTTCGATGGCCTGATATTCGAGGCGAACGACTCGTTTCTTGACATACTAGGCTTCGATCGCGACGATCTTGCTGCGGGACGGGTTTATTGGACTGATTTGTCTCCACCTGAAGGTTGGGAAAACGACGCCAGAATGGTCGCGGAAGTAAAGGCAACGGGGATAGCGCCACCCTGGGAGAAGGAGTTCTTCCATAAGGATGGAAGGCGGGTTCCCGTGCTTCTTGGCGCCGCCACATTTGGCGATCCCGAATCGGACGGTGGGGTCACCTTCATTCTGGATCTGACTGCGCGAAAGCAGGCGGAGGAGGCTGCTCGTGCAAGCGATCGCCGTTATCGCGACCTTCAATCCGAATTGGCCCACGCGAGTCGGGTCGCTACGGTAGGGCAACTCTCCGCCGCAATCTCCCATGAGCTGCGGCAGCCTCTAGTGGGTGTGGTCACTAGCGCTTCGGCAGGCCTGAATTGGCTATCGGCAGGACCACCCAACATTCCGGCAGTCCGGCGTGCACTCGAGCGGGCGATGAGCGAGGGGCACCGGGCAGCCGAAGTGCTCGATCGCACGCGCGCCCTTGTCACCAAGATGCCGCCCAAGAACGACCTGGTCGACGTCAATGCAATCGTCTCCGACACTGTCGCGCTGGTTCGAGAGCAACTCGTCCTGAACGAGGTGTCGCTTGAGCTGAGGCTTGACAAGACCCTCTCTCGCGTCTTGGCGGATCGCGTCCAGTTGCAGCAGGTCATCCTGAACTTGATGCTCAATGCCATAGACGCCATGGCAGGTGTCAACAGTCGGCCGCGCGAACTGAAGATAATCTCCGGACGCGAATCCCCTCATGTTGTCTATGTCGCAGTGCAAGACACTGGACCTGGCGTTCCATCCGGCCTGGAGGAAAAGCTTTTCGACGCCTTCTATTCGACGAAACCGGATGGGATGGGAATGGGACTGGCAATTAGTAAGACAATTATCGAATCCCACGGTGGCTCGCTCGGAACGACGCGTAATGAGCCACAGGGCGCAATCTTCTCGTTTTCCCTGCCAATCGACGCTCCTGAGCCGCCGTCTTAGTGCTCTCGCAGGGAACCCCGATAATGCCCAGTGAAAGACGCCAGTCCTTACTCGAATTTTTGTTCTGTGTATGTCTATAATTCAGCTTCGACCATCTCAGCCACATCGGCATGTATTTGCCTTGGCATATCCATAGGGGACATCTCGGATGTTCCGGAACGTTGCACGACCCGTTCTGGCGATCTTCCCTTTGCTTATGGCAATCGTTCTCGTCTTGGTGAGTGGTGAGCCGTGGCTCCTGATCATGGGCGTCGTGTCGGTCTGTGCCTTTGATGCTTGGCGTATCGGCTTCATTGGGGCGATCTTCGTGACGATGCTTTTTTCCCTAGCCCACTTTCCGCCCGCACATCTGATGACAGAGGGCGACCTCTCTCCTGCAATGCAAACCGCGCTGTTTGGAGGGGCAGCCTTGGTGATTTTCACCGTGATTAGGTGTGCAATGATTTTCCCCTCAAAGGCGGATGATCGCATGCGGTTCGCGGCAGCCATCGTTGACAACATGCCGGCCATGGGGTGGTCTCTGAACGGCAAGGGCGAATACACGTACACAAATAAGGCGGTACAGAACTATGTCACCGGCAACGATCGTCAGGCAGACTTGGACGACTGGAAAAATGCCATTCCGCTTGTGCACCCTGCCGACGTGGAGCAGACGTTTGGCCGGCTGGTGGAATGCCTCGCCAGCGGCGAGGATTTTGTAACCGATTGCCGCATCCAAGGACATGACGGCAGCTATCGTTGGTTTCGTGCAGTTGCTCGCGCTGCCCGGGGTGCCAAAGGAGACATTACCGGCTGGTACGGTACGTCCGTGGATATACACGAGCAGAAGCTCGTCGAGGAGGCCCTCAGAGAGAGTGAGCGAGAGCTTAGACAACTCGTTGACGCCATTCCTGCCCTGATCTGGTGCGCGACGCCCGAAGGTGAGCCGTTCTACGCTAATAAGCAGGTCAAAGCGTTTGCCGGCATCGCGATTGGCGACTTGGAGGTTCCAAACAAGACCCGCCTGCGTGAGGCCCTCGACGTGACCGTGCACCCCGACGATCGAATTCGGGTCGGTGACGCAATGATGCGGTCATTCTCGACGGGCACCTCCTTCGCGGAGATATACCGGTTGCGCCGTCATGACGGCGTGTTCCGCTGGGTCGACAGTCGTCTTGCACCTCTATGCGACGACACGGGAAAGATCATACGCTGGTACGGCGTACTCATCGATATTGACGAGAGCAAGCAGGCCGAGGAAGCCCTGCGCGCGAGTGAGAGGCAACTGCAGCTTCTGGTCGACACGGTGCCTGTCATGGTTTGGTGCGCTTCTGCTTCGGGCGAACCAACTTACATCAACAGACGGCTCAACGACTACGCCGGTATCCGCGCTGAGAAGGTCGACCAAGCGCGGTTCGATCGCAACCAGCAGATAGACCGGTTGATCCATCCAGACGACAGGGAACGATTCCGCCGCGCCCTGGTCGACTCTTTTGCTTTAGGCAGGCCGTTTACGCTGCGCTATCGTCACATGCGACACGATGGGCACTACCGCTGGGCCGACAGCCGGTCGGAGCCGCTTCGCGACGGGGATGGCCGACTGCTGCAGTGGTATACGGTCATCACCGATATCGACGATGAAACCAGGATGCAGGAGGAACTGAGGTCGGCACATGAGAGACTTGCGAGCGCCTCGAAGGCTGCCAGCCTTTCCGAGCTGACCGCATCCATCGCGCATGAAGTCAATCAGCCACTGGCCAGCATCGTGGCAAGCTCACAGGCCTGCGAACACTGGCTGAAAGCTGATCCGCCTAACATAACACGCGCGATCGCCAACGTGGGCAGGATCACGAGGGATGCAAATCTGGCCGCAGACATCATTCGCCGAATCCGTGTCCTGTTCTTTAGAACCTCTGAAACTAGGACGCCGGTTAGCATCAACGAACTCGTCTTGGACGTCTGCCGGCTCATGGAGAACGAGCTTGCGGTGAACGCAATTCAGATAAAAACCGGCCCGGATGACGGCTTGCCATCGGTAATAGGGGACCGTATCCAGCTTCAGCAGGTTCTCGTCAACCTGATCCGGAACGGCATCGATGCCATGGAACGCATGCCTCCGGAGGAACGAGTCCTTGAAATCGGCTCGCGACTTATCGCCGGAAACCGGATCTCGGTGGAGGTTCGCGACCAAGGATCCGGAATGGAAGACCCGCACATGATCTTCGAGGCGTTCTACTCGACCAAGGCGAACGGCAAGGGCATTGGACTGGCGATCTGCCGTTCCATCATCGAGGCGCATGACGGGGAGATACGGGCTGAGAATGGCGAAAACGGAGGCGCCGTATTCACCTTTACGTTGCCTATTTCCAACCAAGGCAAGATAGAAGAGACGTCGCGTGACGCGACCACAATAAGCACTACAACAGCACGGTGAACCGCGTAAGAAGAAATAGACTAAACTAACTAAAGCTGCTGCGATTGCCGAGGTTCGATGCTCTGAGCCATGATGTCGGCCATGCGTACTAGGTCGGGAACGGTCCGCACATTCAGTTTGCGCATGACGCTGCCTCGATGCAACTTCACAGTAGACTCGCTTATACCGAGCTCGGCGGCAATCTGCTTATTCATCCGTCCCGCAGCGACCAGCCAGGTCACATCCAATTCGCGTTCGGTCAGACACGAGAAACGCCGTCGCAAGTCATTAATGGCTTGCTGCTGACGTCGCCTCGCGCGATCCCGTTCGAGAGCTGCGGAAACGGCGTCTAGCAGATCCTGATCCCGGAATGGTTTGGTGAGAAAGTCGACCGCTCCTGATTTCATAGCGCGGACGGTCATCTGTATATCCGCATGGGCGGTAAGGAAGACGATCGGAGTCTTAACTCCCGACCGGGCGAGTTGCTCTTGGAACTCAAGTCCGCTGAGCCCCGGAAGCCGGACGTCCAGGACGATGCAACTTGGGTTGTCAGGCGACCTGTTCCGCTGAAGAAAATCACTGACCGAACCGAATGCTTGTGAGGAGAGATCGATGGATTTCAAAAGATCTTGAAGAGCTTGGCGAACCATAATGTCGGCATCAATTATAGATACGCTGGAGTCCCTACCGGCAAACTCGCCTCGGGACGTTTGACGACGAGAGGTGCCGTCGCCCGATGAAGCTAGGAATGCACCCGACGTCACGGTGTCAAGAAGCTCTTTTGCCGTATTTTCCATTGGTTCGACCTTAATTTTTAATTTCTCTTCGAGTTCTACTCAGAAAACGCGTGAAAGAGGTGGCACAATGATCAAAGATTGGCAGCATTGCGTTGGCAAACGGTGCGCCTGTCTGGTTTCTGGTCATAAACCTGTGTGTAATGAAGACCGTGATTCAGCACCATTAAACATTTCCATTAGACCTACGTTTGACCGATCAGACGTCCGCATCCAGTTCGACGCACTTCCCATGCGATTGTGCAGTGCCCCTCTCCACCCACGGGAAGTTCACACTCAGAGCCGAGAACGGTTTGCTGATCAAGTGATCAAGGCGAGAGCAATGGGAGCGTTGTTCACTCCGAATTTTAACTCTCGCTCCGGTGCAGTGCCGGAGCGAGATTATCTCGATCTGCGCGAAGCACGGAAGTTGCGGCGCAGGGTCATTCTTTCCGTGCCGCTGGGACTTGGTCGGCCTCTCAATATGCGTTCGACACTATTTGCAAGAGGCAGTTCGACGGAGAACGTCGATCCGACATTTTGGATTGATCTCACCGCGACTTGATGGCGAAGCAGATCCGCAGTCTGGCGGACGATCATAAGGCCAAGACCCATTCCGTCCCACTCAGCGGAATCACCGCGCTCGAATGCGTCGAAGATGCGTTCGAGGCGTGCTGCGGGGATGCCGGCGCCGTCGTCCTGCACGTCGATGCACGCTCTGTGGCGCCTGGTCCGGCACACCAGTCGGACATGGCCACGCGGACCGCTATACTTAATCGCATTGCCGACCAAATTGCGCAGGATCGTGTGGAGCATTTCAGGATCCGTTTCGACGATGCTGTCGGATGAGATTATCCGAAGCTCGACGCCGCAAGCCTCTGCATAGAAGCGCCAGTCGCTTTCGACCCGCTCCAGTACTTGAGCAAGGAGGACATTCTGGCGGCGCGGTTGCAACGTCTCGTCCTTCTGCGACAAGCGAGCGATGTCATCGAGTTCGCTACCGAGGCGCTTCATGGCATCAAGTGCGATGCGGAGACGATCTGCAATAAGGGCCGGCATACCAGCTTCTGCCGCGTAGGCGAGCGACATCATCGCGACATGCAGCGGTTGCTTCAAATCGTGGCCCGCTACCGCCATCATCCTCGCCATTGCGGCACGCGATGCTAATGCGCGCTCCACTGCTTCTGCACTCGCTTGCTCTGTCGTCATCTTCATTCCCGATCTTCGCCGTTATGCTCGACGCCACGCTACGGCGAAGGTCGATCGTGAATAATCCCACGTAGCGGCAGTCGCGGTCGCCTACACGGGCGAGCGACCGTACTTATGTACGGAAGAACGATCCCTTGCGCCGATATCTGAAGTGCCAACCGCCGCTTAGCTTCACACAATCTGGGGGACCCAGTACGGCAAGCCTACCGTTTTGTTGAAGCAAGGGAATCAAATATGACCATGCCTTCGTTCCGATACCAACTCGAAAAGTCCATCCCACGTGTCGGCAACGGCGGCATCACACGGGGCGCGTCGATACACCAGTTTCCCGCCAGCATCGGTATCGCCGGCGTGTCGATGCGTCTCGATCCTGGCGCCATGCGCGAACTGCATTGGCATGCCAACGCCGCGGAATGGGCATATGTGATTTCTGGCAACTGCCGCACAACGGTTCTTAATCCAAACGGGGGAGCGGCGACCGATACGTTCGGCCCGGGTGATGTTTGGTATTTCCCGCGCGGATGGGGTCATTCTATCCAGGGCCTCGGACCCGGCGAATGCCATTTCATTCTCATCTTCGACAATGGCGATTTCTCAGAGGATCATACCTTCAGCATCACCGACTGGCTGTCTTGTACGCCAGCGGAGGTCGTACGACAAAATCTAGGCCTTTCCGCTGAGTGCCTGTCAATGCTGCCGCACGGAGAGGCCTATTTCGCAACCGGCCCGGCGCCCGATGACCGGTCCCGGGATGCCGAGCCGCGGCCGGTTCCGGAACTGACAACATTCCATCGCTACCCGCTTTATGCTCAGCAACCGCGACGGGTGCCGGGCGGGGGAACGCAAAGAACCGTGTCGGTAGACGAGTTTCCGATCTCTACCACGATGGCCGGTTCGTTGTTGGAAATCGAGCCTGGGGCGATGCGCGAACTGCATTGGCATCCCAATGCCGACGAGTGGCAATACTACATCGAAGGCGCTGCAGAGATGGCGGTGTTCCTTGCCGAGGGACAGGTTGTCATTGAGCAGTTCGAGGCAGGGGACATCGGTTATGCGCCAATGGGTTCCGGCCACTATATCCGCAACACGGGGCCAGGAGTCCTGCGGGTCCTCGTCGGGTTCAATAACGGTCACTACGAGGCGAACGACCTCTCCGCCTGGCTAGCGGCCAATCCGGTCGACGTGCTGGCGGCGAATCTAAGCTTGCCGAGGGTGGCGGTGGCCGGTCTGAGGGCCAGACCGGGTTTTCTGGCGCCCGGCGCCCCGTGACGGACGCGGCTGAAACCGACCGCGTCACCCATCGCCGTCTCCCCGACTACTCTCCTCCTGGCGCGTAGGCTCGTTCTCGGTCGAGTGGTGGGCGAGAACGGAGCGGGGCTGAACACTGTGTTTCATCCAGAAGGAAAGCACAAATGAACACACCGGTTTGGCTCATCACCGGCGGATCGAGCGGGCTGGGCGCGTCTATTGCGCACGCGGCTCTGCGAGCCGGACATCGCGTGGCTGTCACGGCACGGGACAGCTCTCGCCTGGACGCGCTGGCCGCGGATTATCCAGGCGCGGTACTGCCCCTATCGATGGATTTGACTAGCACCACCGAAATAGAGGCGGCCGTTGCGGCGGCCGAGGGATGGCATGACCATATCAACGTACTCGTGAACAATGCGGCGGTCGGGTACCTCGCCCTAATAGAGGAAGGGCAAGACGAGAAAGTTCGTAAGCTATTCGAAACCAATGTGTTTGGCGCGGTTGCGGCCATACGGGCTGCCCTGCCTGGCATGCGCGCACGCGGAAGCGGGACGATCATCAATATCTCCTCGACCAACGGCATCGTCGCCATGCCGTCCCTCGGCTACTATAGCGCGTCGAAATTCGCTCTCGAAGCGCTCACTGAAGCGCTGGCGCAAGAAGTCGCGCCGCTTGGCATACGCGTGATGTCGGTCCAGCCGGGGGGCATGCCGACGGGCATAGTCTCGCGCAATCTCCGGAGCCCGAGGATCGAGGGCTACGATGCCCGGGCGCATGCCATCATGGATCTTCTGGAAAACGACAGAGATGGCGCCCTTGCGCCGAGCGACCCCCATCGGATTGCACAGATACTTGTCGGTCTGGTGATGGCTAAAACCATGCCTCGGCAACTTATACTTGGCCCCGACAGTTGGGAGGCCATTACGTCAAAACTGATCGCGCAGCGTATGGAGTTCGACGCGTGGAAGGATATCGCCTACAGCACGGTCGCACTGTGAACGTTCCACGAGTTCGTCCGGGGATCGGTCAAACTGTCCGGAGAAGCTTCCGACCAATTAACGCGGACGATACAGAGGTGGGAGCTTGCTCCGTCTCGAGCGAGGCCGCTGGTGTGTCGATCGAGAGGCGAAGGCGATCAGCTAGGATGGTCGCTTTCCCGGGCGTCTAGCCTCAATCTTCGTTCTCACGAGTGAGTCCTGACGTCCTGCCGCAACTCGGACGGCCCTGCGGCGTTCGCGTTGTGCTCGCTGGTGTAGGGTCACGCGTGGACGGCACGTACGCCATGTTCGGCTAATGCGGCTGCGTTGCAGCCGTGTCAAACGGTTCGGTTACGCCGGAATCAAACCGAGATCTGCCAGGAGACTGGCAGATCTCGTCGGATCTATGGGTCTGTCTTTGCGGGTAGCAGGTCAGGCGGCGACGGATCGGCTGCTGATGCGACGATTTTGTCGTGAACGCAGGGATAGCCCAAGACCAATGAAACCGCCGCCCTGGAACAAAAGGTCGACGGTGAGAACTGCGCCGAGGAGCCACAGGCCAACGGCAGGCCAAGTGGCGACAATGAACATGCCAACAACTACGGTGAAGACGCCGCTGCCGGCGATCCATCCCCACCCACCCTGGCTGCGAAGCTGCAAGCCAATTACAATGCGAAGGGTGCCAGCGGCAATGAGCAGGACGCCGAGCACCAGGGAAATGCCGACGGCGGTTAAGACAGGATCGTAGACCGAGATCGCTCCGGCAGCCGCATAGAGCAGTCCGGCCAGGAGGTAGAGAAAGCGGCGGCCCCAGCTGCCAGTCGTGAAGGCGTGGATGATCTGCATCGCGCCACCGGCGATCATCATGGCGGCAATATAGAGAACGGATACGAGCGTCGCGAGCAGGAGGTTTAGGCCCGCAATCGCACCGGTGACCAGAAGTCCAATGCCAAGCGCTACGAACCAACCCCACTTGCCGTGAAGTTCCTTCAGTCGCGCTCCGGGCGAGCGGTTGATGGTGGTGTCGAACATTTCAGGTCTCCTTCTTTGCTGGATCGGATAGGCTTGGTGCATCTGGCCAAGGGCCAGAAGATCGCGTGGCGACCACGGAATAGCCGAGGAGGTGCGCTTATCGCTGAGCGCCTCAGAACGCTGGATGGACCGCTCGCCGGCTACCTGAGAGCGTCCTCGACGGTCGTCGCGATCCATTGTTCGACGGTGAGGCCGACGTCGCCCGCATGAACTGCCGCCGCGGCCGCCACGGAGGGAGGTAGCGGTACGTCGTAGATGATGTCCTGGATGCTGTTGGCTGCAAGCACTTGACGCGTAACGTTGTCGGCGAATTGTCTCACTCTTTCGAGCTTCTCCTCGTGGCTGCCGTCGGTACTGGCCGACACGACCGGACAGTAGAGCGCGATAAGGTAGTTGATCGTATCGTCGCTGGACATTCCGTGCTCCCGCAGAAGCTGGATTGCCGTCTGCAACTGGGCGGGCTGGTCAAGCGTGAGCCCTTTAGGAACGAATCCCGTGACCTCGCCCTCTAGCGTGGAAACGTGGAGGTCGGCCGCGGACGGGCACTGCAGTTCTTGGGCATAAAGCCGCGCTGGAACCGCGACGAGCGCGACGTAGGCGGTCACCACAGCAACGACCAGGTTACAGGATTTCATGGCCATCTCTCCTGGAGAGGGAGTAAAGGGAGGGAAAGGCATAGAGCACCCGCCATCGCCGACGTGTTTCCCCGGCAAAACGCTTGAAGACGGTGGACAAATGTGCCTGCGCCTGGAAGCCGACGCTCAGTGCGACCTCGACCAGTGAGTATGTGTTTTCGGCGAGCACGACCTTGGCGTGATGGGTCCGCCTGCGCACCACATACTCGTGCGGACGAAGATCGGTTGCCGTCCGAAGCTGGGCTGCAGAATACGTCCTGCTCAGGCCCGCTTGACCCGCGAGATTACCAAGGCTGATCGTGTCAGCAATGTGGTCTTCGACATATAACGCCCGCTTCAGCCGCCATTTCACCAGGGCATTTCCTGGGGTATGCGCGTTTTGGATGACGCACAGTCCGAGCCAACGGGCGGCGACCGCAAGCCTGATCACGTCATCGTAGATGCCTCTAGACATGAGTTCGGGGTTGTGAGTCGCAGGCGTATTGTCGAACATGCACGGCCCCTTATGTCTCATTCCGCATAGGCCGGGCCGGTTGCGCTCGTCGTGGGGATCGTCGATCCTTTCCCCAGATGCGACAGCAGTAGGACTGCTCAACACGCCGAAATGACGGTCCGGTTACCCGGGGAATCTGAACGTCACCCGTGCTCGGCTCAATTCGTACAATCGTCTTGCAACACGTACCCTCGCTTAGGGTTCCCATGCTTTGGATTTAGACAACCTGCCGATGCGGTCCGCGAAGCCTTCCTGCGGCCAAGCGTCTGGCGCTCGGACGTCCGCGGTCGAGGCGCCAAGCCAACGTCGGAAGAGCGAGCGGAGGTCGCTCCGCTCCGGTCAGCGGCTTCATGTTCGAAGCCAGCGCCCCGGTTCTTATTCGTCGTGCGCCAAGCTCTTCGCGCTCGGCTTCGCCATATCGGTCGGCTCGGCTCGCACACGATCGGGTAGGACGCGCCCCGTTACACCTGAACTGCTCGATTCCAGGCTTCGCATGCTGAGCCGCATGGAGCGCCCGGACCAGGTTCCGGCCCTGGCCCCGGCCTACCAGCGCGAAATTCTCTTCCACGTGCTGCAGGGGCCACTCGGCTGGATGCTGCGGGATATGGCGACCCCAGATACCACGCTTTCACGGGTCGGCATCGCCATTCAGTGGCTCAGGGAGCCATGCCGCTGGCTCGCACCCTGGCTATAGAGTTTCTCTCAACGCGCAGTGTGCACGATCGCATCTTTGTAGCGTGGGAGGTTTCGAGGGGAACACGATCTGGCATTTGAAGTTTGCTCATAATGGAGCGCCTGCTTTGACGAGCTTCGCCCACTCAAGCCTTGCGCCCTTCATCATCTGGATCAAGGCTCGCGAGATAGGATTTTCGCCGGTAGCGACGAAGATCGCGAAAGCTTCCCGCGCAAGCGCTTGACTGCGGCGTCGGCGCTGGCGCATCGGCGGAAGTCTACTGTTCGGGCTCGTGCCGACCGCTGCTCGCCCCAACTGTGGCTACGATCGCGGTCCCATCTGCTCTTCACGCCATTCAGCATCGAAGGCCTGCCGACCCTTCGCGGTCCAAAGGTCTCGGGCATGCTCACCTTCATGGCTCTGCAGCTTGCCGGCGATCCAGAGCAGCGCTCCATAGATCGCAGCGCGATCGTCGTTGGTCAGATCAACGATGCCTGCCTTGGCGACGA
Organism: Mesorhizobium sp. BR1-1-3; assembly: GCF_020165455.1. Classification (NCBI taxonomy): domain Bacteria; kingdom Pseudomonadati; phylum Pseudomonadota; class Alphaproteobacteria; order Hyphomicrobiales; family Phyllobacteriaceae; genus Mesorhizobium; species Mesorhizobium sp. BR1-1-3. The sequence goes on along the minus strand of NZ_JAIUIC010000014.1, from coordinate 68,623 downwards.
GGCCGCCCAGTTCGATCAGATGTCGGGTGCGCTGGCGTCGCTCGACCTGCCACGTCCTCATGTCATGCCGAGCCCGTGCCGCTTGCCGGCGATTGCGGGCTGCCCGGTTGCGCTGGAGCGCCGCGTTGGTTGCGCTGAGATACCGGAGCAGTTCGCCGGGACCTGCTTCCGAAAAACATCACCCCACGCTTGGCCCATGCCTCACGCTTTGCGGTGTCTTTCGTCTCGGTGATTGCGACCAGTGCACCGGCCAGTTCGTCGCTGCTGAGCTGATCGGCGCCGGTGGCGATCACCAGCTCGCCAAGCTGCTGCACCTTTCTGGTTTTGAGTTCTCGCGCCTTGTCATCCAGCGCCTTCAGCTCGGCGTCGAAGTCTCGTGGTTTGCGCATGGCTGCCTCCATTGATTGTCGATGCGGCGATGATAGGTGACAGCTTGCCGGAAGGCTCCGGGGTTGCCGAGACAGCCCGGGACGGGCTGGTCCATCCCGAGAATTTTTTGAGGGAGGGCGCGCTTATACGTCGTGCCGACGTACGCTTTGACGTGCAAATGATCTGGTCGCGATGGCGATCTATCATCTTCACGTCAAGGTCATTGGCCGCAAGGCAGGCTCGAGCGCTGTGGCATCTGCTGCCTACCGCTCGGCTTCACGGTTGCGCGACGAGCGGATCGAACGTACGCATGACTTCGCCGCCAAGCGCGGTGTCGTCCATTCCGAGGTGATGCTGCCGGAGGATGCACCGGAGGCCTGGAGCGACCGCGAGAGGCTGTGGAACGATGTCGAGGCATTCGAGGTACGCAAGGATGCCCAGCTCGCCCGCGAGGTCGAGTTTGCGCTCCCGCGTGAACTCAGCCAGGCGCAAGGCATCGAACTGGCGCGCGACTTTGTACAAGTCGAGTTTGTCAGCAAGGGCATGGTCGCCGATCTCAATGTGCATTGGGACAGGGCAGAGGATGGCAGTCCCAAGCCGCACGCTCATGTCATGCTGACCATGCGGTCCGTGGACGAGAATGGTTTTGGCGCGAAGGTTCGAGACTGGAATGCCACCCAGCTGGTCGAGTGCTGGCGCGAGCGATGGGCGGAACTGGCCAATGAACGCTTGGCCGAACTCGACATCGACGCACGCATCGATCATCGCAGTCTGGAAGCGCAAGGCATTGCCCTGGAGCCGCAGACCCAGATTGGAGCACCGGCGCAACGCATCGAGGGCAGCGGCCTGGACGCTGGCGACATTGAAGCAGATCGCGCCGAACTGCATCGCGAGATTGCGCGCAACAATGGTGCGCGCATCATTGCCGATCCATCCGTGGCGCTCGATGCCATCACGCATCAGCAATCGACCTTCACCCGAAAAGACATTGCAAAATTCTCGCATCGGCACAGCGACGGGATGAAGCAGTTCAACGCGGTCATGGCAGCCATCAGCAGCGCACCCGATCTGGTCGAACTCGGCAAGGACGGACGCGGCGAAGACCGTTTCACCACAAGGCAGATGATCGAGACCGAACAGCGCCTGCATCGCGCTGCGGAACACATGGTCGGGGACGAGCGACACGCGGTGAGCAACGCACATCGCGAGGCAGCGCTGGCGCGCGCAGCGCAAAACGGTCTTGTCCTTTCGGGCGAGCAGAGAGATGCGCTTGCGCATATCACCGACGGCCGCGGTCTTGGTGTCGTTGTCGGTTTTGCCGGAACGGGCAAGAGCGCCATGCTGGGCGTTGCGCGCCAGGCATGGGCAGCGGCGGGCTACCAGGTTCGAGGCGCGGCACTTTCCGGTATCGCGGCCGAGAATCTGGAAGGCGGATCAGGCATCTCGTCGCGTACCATCGCCAGCATGGAACATGGCTGGGGACAGGGCCGCGATCTGCTCACCGCGCGTGATGTCCTAGTGATCGACGAGGCCGGCATGGTCGGCACGCGCCAGTTGGAGCGCGTGCTTTCCCATGCCGCCAACGCTGGCGCAAAGGTCGTTCTGGTCGGCGATCCGCAGCAGCTGCAGGCGATCGAAGCCGGCGCTGCATTCCGTTCGATTCACGAGCGTCACGGCGGCGTCGAGATCGGCCAGGTGCGCCGGCAGCGCCAGGACTGGCAGCGTGAGGCCACGCGCGATCTTGCAACCGGCAGGATCGGCGCTGCGATCGACGCCTATGACGCGCAGGGCATGGTGCACCAAGCTGCGTCGCGCGATGAGGCACGCAGCGATCTTGTCGAGCGCTGGGATCGGGACAGGCATGCAGAGCCTGAAGCGAGCCGGATCATTCTCACCCACACAAACGACGAAGTGCGCGCGCTCAACCAGGCAGCGCGCGAGCGCATGCGCGCGGATGGAGATCTCGGCGACGAAGTTCAGGTGGATGTGGAGCGCGGTGCAAGGACCTTCGCACGCGGCGACCGGGTCATGTTCTTGCGCAACGAGCGGTCGCTCGACGTCAAGAACGGCACGCTCGGTGTGATCGAAGAGGTCAGCGTCCAGACGATGACGGTTCAAACCGATGACGCCAGGTCTGTGCGCTTCGATCTGAAAGACTATGCCCACATCGACCACGGCTATGCCGCGACCATCCATAAGGCCCAGGGCATGACGGTCGACCGCACCCATGTGCTGGCAACGCCGGACATGGATGCGCACAGCAGCTACGTGTCCCTGTCGCGACATCGGGATGGGATGGAACTGCATTACGGCAGCGAAGACTTCGCGACCCGCGAACGACTTGTCCGCGCGCTGTCACGCGACCGCTCCAAGGATATGGCGTCGGATTACGACCAGATCGACCCGGCGCAACACTATGCCGAGCGACGCGGGATCAGCTTCCGTCAGCGTGTGGTCAAGATCGTGCGCCGGATCGTTCCGGAGAAGCTTCGCGACGGGATTGAAAGGATGCTGGACGGGTTGCGCTCGCCCGGACAAGCAGAGCCCGGCCAGGACCGTGCGTACTGGCCGAAAGGGGGAGAGGTTGGAACGCAAAACGGCGATGCCGGCGCCGAACCAGGAAGGGAAGCGGGCGCCAGGGGAGCGCAACGCGGAGCGGATGCGTTGTTGGACGAGGAAGCGGCGTTGCGCAGAGCTCGCACGAAGGCTCTCGTGCGCCACGCGCGAGCGCTCGACGCTATTATCAGCAACGGAATTGTGGACGGGCAGGGTAGTCCCGGGCAGATGCGCGAATTGAGGGATGCACGCAACGCGTTCGATAAGGTTCGGCCGCATGGCTGGCGCGATGCCGAAGCGGCCTATATCAAGAATCCCGAGCTGGTTCGTGAAGCGGGAGCCGGTAGCGTCAACCGTATCGTGTTCGCTCTCCAGCTTGAAAGCGAAATCCGCACCGGACCGGAAGCCGATCCGACCCGCCGGGCCGACCGTTTCGTGGAACGCTGGCAGAAGCTCCACCGGACAAGCCAGGACCAATACCAGGCTGGCGACATGTCCGGCTACAAGTCAACCCGCTCGGCCATGTCCGACATGGCCAAGAGCCTCGAGCGCGATCCGCAACTGGAATCGCTTCTTGCCAACTATAAAAAGGCGCTTGGCGTCGAAGTGGAGTCCGGCCGGCGCCTGGGCGCGGAACTCGCGTTCAGCCACGGTATTGGCATTGGGCGTGGCATGGGCATCTAAACTTATTACGAAATGGCATGTCGAGCGTGTCGTCGACGAAGGTAGTTCCCATCGACAACGACGATGATGACCATGAATGAGATGGAGTCGTCGAACTCTCCCTTGGTAAGGGAGTAGTCTATCGCTGCATACCGCCGGATTTTTCGCTGCGATATCGGGCGCTTGCTCGTTCGCCGTTTTCGGAAGTGGTGTGAGCTGGTGCACGTGTAGTGCCCGGTCCGCATCCGCTGCCGGCCTCATTCGATGTAAGCCGGTCCGTCCTTTTTCACCGGTCCCCACATGCCTCCGGTGAAACTATCGCTGTCGGCGATCTGCAGGACGTTCGGCGGATCGTCGCGGTATTTCTTGCCAAACCAACCTTCGTATTCGAGTTGGATCGGAAATTCGGCTTGAGCCTTCCAAAAGCTCTTCTTCGGAATCCTATGTGTTAGGCCAAAAGAGCATGTCGTCTGCGCGCCGTTCTGAAGAAGACGGATCACCATCGAGGACTCAAAACAGGCCAGCCAAAGGCCGCGTGCCTCGGCATCGGCGCCAGCGCCAAGGGCAGCCTCGAGCGCCGCCTGGTCTCGTACTATCAACCTGATGTTCTTGGCTGGGATCGACCCCGAATTCAGTACCACCAGATTATAGGCGATCGCCTCGTTACCTCCGTCATGCGTCTGAACCATCGCCGTTACGATCGGTCGGAACTGGCGCCGCCAAAAGAAGATCGATAGCCCGAACGCCAGGATCGAGACGACTAAGGCTACTACGGATACCGCGAGTTCCGCTGTCATCGTCGCCTAATCGCTCCATCGGATTTTGCTGCCGCGAAGGTGCTGTGTGTCGGCTGCGAACTGGATTTGCGCTATGATGAAGGCCTTTTCGACGCCCGGCGCGACCGCGGCGATCAGGGCATCGAGGGGAAGGACGCAATGCTTCGGGCCAGGAATGGATAGATTGAAGCCAGTGGGATAGCGCAGGTCGTAATCCTGATTGACATGGGAGAGCTGGATCGCCAGCGCTTTCATCATCTGGTCGGCAACCACAAGGCCTTGCTTTTCGCACTCAGCGAACACTTGTCCTGTGTCATGTCGCAATGGTCTTTTGCCAAGCTTGCTCTTCGGCGTGCCCTTCGCCACCAGATATGATTTGAGAATGACCTCCACGGCGTGCGCGAGGAGGAAATAGGCCGGATAGCTAAGACCGGGTTCGTTACGCTCGGCAAGGATCTGGAACGCTTGATAGTAGGATCTTCCCCGCTTCAGCAGCTCGCCGGCGTAATCCCCCAAAGGCTGGGGCATCTCCCATAGGTTGGCCGATACCTGGTTAAGCGCGACGGTCGCCGCCATATATGGATCCCCTACTCGCTGGCTGAGGCGCGACGCGATCGGCCGCCGCTTACCTCACACCTCATCTTCATCCTGCTGCTGACTGTGAAGGTCATCAATCAGGACGTCATCAATGACTGAAAGAGCCAGACGGGCATCGATCTCGGGAACGCAATCCTTATGAATGATCTGAGTGAAAAGGCGTTGAAGCTTTTGCCGACGGTCGTAAGCGTCCATCTGCCTCCAGTCCAAGTTTACGGCTCCATACGTTTTCACATGACCATAGTCGTGCTGCGGCAGTGGAGCGGTTGTGACCATGATCGTCCCCGCCATAGGGCGGTCATGGAAGGGCGGCCTGTCTGGCGTCCAGCAGATCACAGCGTCTTTTGCAAGCATCGAAGGCTCCCCCGTGTCGCGATGGACTCGCCGAGTGTCGCAGGAAAGAATTGGCACCGCAATTCGGAGGCGTACCGCTTCCGGTCTTGATCTACTGGAAAAAGGAGATCACCTTCGACAGGGAGGTTTCAATCATGCCCGACGAAATGAAAGTGCTTCTCCGGAAAAATGTCGACTTTCGGGACGATCCCGGTCCGCCGCTCGACAGGCGTTACGAGACCGTCACCGTGCACACAAGCCGCGAACCCTTCGTTTTCGTTGGCGAAGGCGACACCGCACGTCACGTTTTCGACTACATCCGCCGAGCCCACGCCAAGAGTGGGTCGTCCAAAAAACTGAGAGACTGCCACGCGGCCGTCAAGGCGGACGGAGGCGCAAGGTCTGATGTTGTCTTTGCTTCGGGCTAACTTCACCGCATAGGTTTTTGCACCCGGAGGGTTTCATTAACCGCCTAGAGCCATACCGACGGCAATTCCGACGCCGATCGCCACGCCGGTTACTAGGTTCCTTGCCAAGCGAATCGTCCAGGCCGTCGCGGCGGCTCGCCAATTCGATCTCGGCTGAGTCTCTGCAGGCCGATCAGCTCATCAAAAACGTGTTCCATGGTGATTTCTCTCCTTCGGGCGATTCCGGTGTAGATCGGCGCCTAGCGAAGTCGAGTTGTGTAGACATGCTGTAGATCAGCCTATTTTCGGCCGTTCCTGAAAACTCTGAAACCGTTGGAAATGTTGGCTCCCCGGGCCGGATTCGAACCAGCGACCAACCGGTTAACAGCCGGTTGCTCTACCACTGAGCTACCGGGGAACGGAGGCTCTTATGTGAGTGGCGCAGCCTATAGCTGCCCTTTTCGGCTTTGCAAAGAAGCTTTTCACATTTTTCCGAGGCTTTTTCGCATAGGCCTTTCTCGCAATCGTCGAAGGATGCCCTCATATTAGCCGTCTTGGCAGGGATATGGAACCGAAAGCGCGGCGGCGGCTTTGGTTTGAGCATGCTTGCGAACGATCGAAACGGGTCAATCTTTCGAGACGATGACAGCACAAGACAACCAGATGCCGGCGCGCAAAATCTCCGTTTTCGGGCGCGAGTTCAAAATGCCGCGCTCGCGCGGGCTCAGAATCACGATCGGCATCCTGCTGACCATCGGTGGCATCCTCGGTTTCCTGCCGATCCTCGGCTTCTGGATGGTTCCGCTCGGATTGCTGGTGCTGTCCTATGAATTCGCCATGGTTCGCCGTCACCGGCGTCGCTTTGTCGTCTGGTGGGAACGGCGTCGCCGGCCCGATTGACCGCCGATAGCGCAAGGTGGTGTTTCAGTGGGCGGCCTGGTCTTCCAGTGCCTCACGGATCTGCTTGAGAACAGCCGCGGCCGAGGCAAGCCTTGCCCTGTCATGCGGCGACAGGATGCGTTTCTTCTCCCGTCAGGCTATGCTTAACTGTCCGCTAATAAAGCGGTCCGATGATTTGCCGGACGCCGTCCGGAGTGACGCGAGGAAACCGTTCGGAATGCAAGGTGGCCGCTTGACGGCATTTTCGCCGCAACCTATTGGAACCGGGTGGAACGCCGGGAGCAATGAGGCCTCGTGGCGGAGTGGTTACGCAGAGGACTGCAAATCCTTGCACCCCGGTTCGATTCCGGGCGAGGCCTCCAATGCCCGGGCCCCCGCGCGGCAGCGCAGGGGCCTGAAGTTCCTGACACAATGGACCGCGGTTCTGGCGCGGCAAGCGGACTGGTTGGGACATGAGCGCTGATTTCTCCGAACTACGCGTCAAGATGGTCGACGGCCAGGTCCGCACCACAGATGTGACCAGCGCGCCGCTGCTCGATGCAATGCTTGTCGTCCCAAGAGAGATGTTTGTCGGCGCCGCCCAGCGCGATCTCGCCTATATCGACGAGGACATCCGCATTGCAGCCGGCGCGGACGGTTCGCGCTACCTGATGGAAGCGTCGCCGTTGGCCAAGCTTATCCAGCTGGCCGAGATCAACCCGACCGATTCGGTGCTCGATGTCGGTTGCGGAACGGGCTACGCCTCGGCCATCCTGTCGCGGCTGGCCGGGTCCGTAGTGGCGCTCGAAAACGATTCGGCGCTGGCGGAAACCGCCAGATCGACGCTTTCGTCGCTTGGCTGCGGCAATGTGACCGTCGTCCAGGGCGCGTTGCCGAAGGGGCATGCCGCCAAGGCGCCTTATGATGTTATCTTTATCGGTGGCAGTGTCGCGGAAGTGCCGGCCCCGTTGCTCGACCAGCTTGCCGAAGGCGGCCGACTCGTCGCCGTCGAAGGGCAGGGCAATTCCGGCGTGGCCCGTCTCTTTTTCAAGGCCGGGGGGGTTGTAACCGGAAGACGTGCATTTAATGCGGCAATTAAGCCACTACCGGGGTTTGAACGCATTCGTGCTTTCGAATTCTGAATGATTTGGCCTTGCAGCAGAGGCTTTGTCATGGTCGCTTGCATTTGAACGATCGCTGCTGATGCCAAACTGGGGGCACTTTGGGGGTGAGCAGCAGGGAACACGAACACGCGGCGCCGGCTGATCTATGAGAGAAGCAGGCGCGGCGCGGTTCCCATGGAAAACGAATGAGGGTTTAACCGTGCCGTCTTTACGCAAGTCACTTTTCACCGCCGTCCTCGTTTCGGCGACCATGCTGTCCCCACTGGCCGCTTCAGCCGAAACCATCTCCGGCGCGCTTGCAAAGGCCTACCAGTACAATTCTTCACTGAATTCGGCCCGTGCCGGCGTTCGCGTCACCGATGAGGGTGTCGCCATCGCCAAGTCGGGCTACCGCCCGGTTGTCACCGGCTCGGCGGATATCGATTATTCGAGCAGCCATCTCAACGGCACCAATTCAAGCGTGCGGCTGACCACCGGCAATTTTGGCGTTCAGATCGACCAGACGCTGTTCGACGGCTTTCAGACCAGGAACAATGTTGCTGCCGCTGAAGCGCAGGTCCGGGCCTCGGTCGAAAGCCTGCGCAACACTGAAGAGGGCATCCTGTTCAGCGCGGCGCAAGCGTATATGAACGTCATTCGCGACCGGCAGGTCGCCGTGCTGACCGAGCAGAACCTGCAGTTCCTGACCGAGACGGCGCGCGCGGCGCGTTCGCGTTTCGAAGTTGGTGAAGGCACACGCACCGATGTCGCCCAGGCCGACGCCTCACGCGCCGCCGCCGTGGCATCGCTGAGTGCTGCCCGGGCGCAGGCGCTGGCAAGTGCGGCGCTCTATCGCCAGATCGTCGGCGACGAGCCGGGCAAGCTCAAGGGCGCTTCGCCGGTGGCAAAGCTGTTGCCGTCGAGCCTCGCCGCCGCCGTCGGGGTGGCCTCGAACGAGCATCCGGCCATCCTTGCCACGCAGCATCTGGTCGACGCCGCCGCGTTTTCGGTGAAGTCGGCCGAAGGCGCGCTGTTGCCGCAGCTGTCGGCTTCCGCCGGCGTTTCGAGCGCCTATCGCAATACCTCGCCTTTGCCAGGCGTCGGTTCGCAGGATGGCACGACCAATTCGGCCAGTGTCGGGGCAACGCTGACCATCCCGATCTATTCAGGTGGCCGCACCTCGGCGATCGTGCGCCAGAACAAGGAATCACTCAGCCAGGCCCGCATCCAGGTCGACGTCAGCCGCGACCAGGTGCGCCAGGCCGTCACCGCCGCCTGGACCGAGTACACCGCCGCGCAGCAGCAGCTGACGGCCAACAGGCAAGTGATCGAAGCCGCGAAGCTGGCACTGAACGGTGTCATCGAAGAGCGCAATGTCGGCCAGCGCACCACGCTCGACGTCCTCAATGCGCAGGCGACGGTCATCACCGCCCAGATCAACCAGGCCGGTTACGAACACGATGTGGTGGTGGCGAGCTACGCCATCCTGCAGGCGACCGGCCGTCTGTCCGTCGACCGCCTTGGCTTGCAGGTAGCGAAATACAAGCCTGAAGAGCACTACAACGCGGTCAAGGACAAGTGGTACGGGCTGCGCACGCCGGACGGCCGCTGAGGCGTTCGGCCTGAACTGGCCGTGTTCCCTGCTTGAGCAGGATCTTTCGCGCTGCGGCTCTCGGGTTCAGATGGCGCTAATCTGTTGAAATCCCACAAGTCCCCAGATTGGGGATTCTCGTGCGGCGATCCGTCGGTTACGCTGTGGCCATGATTCGATCCGGCTCTGCCGGAGCGGAAAACCCAACAGGGGTCACAAGGGCGGCGGATGTGACGATGGCAACGGCAAGCAGCGCACAGCGCGAACCTTCCATGGAAGAGATACTGGCTTCCATCAGGCGGATCATCGAGGACAGCGACGGCGGCCGCAAGCAGCCGGGCGACGCCGATGATCTGAGCCAGGATCTGGAGCGCGCGTCGAGCGCCTATGCAGCCCCCGACGTGGAAGCATTTCGTGCCGACCTGCATGCCGCCCCCGAGGGCAGGAAGCCGGTCACGCTGGCGGAAGTGCAGGCACAGCTGCCGACGGCCGAGCCGGTGGTGGCGCGCATGGAAACGCCGGTGCGCCCCGATCCCAGCCCGGCAAGGCCATCGATGACACTCGCCGAGGTCAGCGCCCGCGTCGCAGCGGAGCCAATCACGGCTGAAGCGCCAATATCGCGTCCTGTCGCCGACGCTTCCATCGCCGATTGGCGTCGCGAGATCGCCGCGGTTGGCGAGCAGGCGAGGGCGGCGGTGCCAGACCGGAGCGAAGCCCGCAAGACGGCTTCCCAGCCGTCGATGGAGGCTCCAGGGGATGAACCGACCGCGAAACCGGCTACCGAGCCGTCTCGTCCGGATGCAAGCGTGGTGCGGCCGGTGGCGGCCAGCGACGCGCCGCGTCCGGCGATCGTTTCCGAGCACACCGGCCGTCAGGTCGCGGCTGCCTTTGGCGAGCTTTCCGACGCGTTTGCCAGCCGCAGCAAGAAGACATTCGACGAGATGGCCGAAGAGATGCTGCGGCCGATGCTGCAGGATTGGCTCGACAACAATCTGCCGACACTGGTCGAAAGGCTGGTGCGCGAGGAGATCGAGCGCGTGGCGCGCGGGGCGCAGTAGTTCCCCATGCCGATTGCCCAGAGGAAACGGCGCCTTCGTGGCGCCGTTTCTTTTGGTGAAGTCGTTGTCGGCAGGACGACGGATCGCTTTGCGTTGAAATGACTGAGGCCGCGCCTATCTGCTTGTGAGGGTCCGAGACAGCCCTTGCGGTTGACTTGGCCAAAACCTTCCGATTTACACCGGACCAGCAAAACTCCCGACAGCGCGGACCATTTTCCCATGCTCGAAAAGACCTACGACGCCAAAACCGTCGAGCCGAAGATCGCCAAAGTCTGGGAAGAGGCCGACGCGTTTCGCGCCGGTGCCGGGGCCGAGGAGGGGGCTGAGGCCTTCACCATCGTCATCCCGCCGCCGAACGTCACCGGCTCGCTGCATATGGGCCACGCGCTCAACAACACGCTGCAGGATATTCTTGTGCGCTTCGAGCGCATGCGCGGCAAGAACGTCTTGTGGCAGCCGGGCATGGACCATGCCGGCATTGCCACGCAGATGGTGGTCGAGCGGCAGCTGATGGAAAAGCAGATCCATCGCCGCGACCTGACCCGCGAACAGTTCATCGAGAAAGTGTGGGAGTGGAAGGCCGAATCCGGCGGTGCCATCTTCAACCAGCTGAAGCGGCTCGGCGCCTCGGCCGACTGGTCACGCGAACGCTTCACCATGGACGAAGGCCTGTCCAAGGCGGTGCTCGAAGTGTTCGTCACGCTCTACAAGGAAGGGCTGATCTACAAGGACAAGCGTCTTGTGAACTGGGACCCCAAGCTGCTCACCGCGATCTCCGATCTCGAGGTCGAGCAGCAGGAGGTCAATGGCAATCTCTGGCACTTCCGCTACCCCGTCGAAGGCAAGGTCTTCGACCCGGAAAACCCGAAAACCTTCATCACCGTGGCGACGACGCGCCCGGAGACGATGCTGGGCGATACGGCCGTCGCGGTGCATCCCGACGACGAGCGCTTCCGGCATCTGGTCGGCAAGAACATCGTCCTGCCGATCGTTGGCCGCAGGATTCCCGTGGTGGCGGATGAGTATTCCGATCCGGAAAAAGGTTCGGGCGCGGTCAAGATCACGCCGGCGCACGACTTCAATGACTTCGAGGTCGGCAAGCGCCACAAGCTGCCGGCGATCAATATCCTGACCACGGAGGCGGCGGTAAGCCTCAGGGATAATGAAGATTTTCTCGCCGGCCTCGAGGTGACGCCGGAGCGCCAGGCGGTTTGGGACGAACTCGACGGCCTCGACCGCTTCGTCGCGCGTAAGAAGATCGTCGAGCTGATGGAAGAGGGCGGCTTCCTCGAAAAGGTTGAGCCGCATCGCCACGCGGTGCCGCATGGCGATCGCGGCGGCGTGCCGATCGAGCCGTTCCTGACCGAGCAATGGTATGCCAATGCGGCGGAGCTGGCCAAACCGGCGATCGCTTCAGTGCGCGAAGGTCGCACGAACTTCGTGCCGAAGAACTGGGAAAAGACCTATTTCGACTGGATGGAGAACATCCAGCCCTGGTGCATCTCGCGCCAGCTCTGGTGGGGTCATCAGATTCCGGCCTGGTACGGGCCCGACGGGCGCGTCTTCGTCGAGAAGACCGAGGAAGAGGCGCTGAGCGCCGCGATCGAATTCTATCTGGCGCTGGAAGGACCGTGGAAGGCCTGGGTCGAGGACAAGCTGGAGAACTTCAAGCCGGGCGAGATCCTGACCCGCGACGAGGACGTGCTGGACACCTGGTTCTCGTCGGCGCTGTGGCCGTTCTCGACGCTGGGTTGGCCCGATGAGACTCCCGAGCTGAAGACCTACTACCAGACCGACGTGCTGGTGACAGGCTTCGACATCATCTTCTTCTGGGTCGCCCGCATGATGATGATGGGCCTGCACTTCATGGACGAGGAGCCGTTCCACACCGTCTATGTCCATGCGCTGGTGCGCGATAAGAACGGCGCCAAGATGTCGAAGTCGAAAGGCAACGTCATCGATCCGCTCGACCTGATCGACGAATACGGCGCCGATGCGCTGCGCTTCACGCTGACGGTGATGGCGGCGCAGGGCCGCGACGTGAAGCTCGATCCGGCGCGCATCGCCGGCTATCGCAATTTCGGCACCAAGCTGTGGAACGCGACGCGTTTTGCCGAGATGAACGAGGTCGCGCGCAATGACGATTTCTGGCTGAACGACGCCAAACTGGCGGTCAACCGCTGGATCCTCACCGAACTGACGCGGGCGGCGCGCGAGATCACGGACGGCATCACCTCATACCGCTTCAACGAGGCGGCGGGTGCCGCCTACCGCTTCGTCTGGAACCTGTTCTGCGACTGGTACCTGGAACTGCTGAAGCCGGTGTTCATGGGAACCGACGAGGCGGCCAAAGCCGAAAGCCGAGCCTGCGTCGCCTTCGTGCTCGACGAGATCTACAAGCTGCTGCATCCGATGATGCCGTTCATGACCGAGGAACTGTGGGCGCAGACCGCTGGCGAAGGCAAGCAACGCCCCTCGCTGCTGTGCCATGCCACGTGGCCGTCACCGGACTTCGAAGACGCCGAGGCTGCAGCCGACATCAATTGGCTGGTCGACCTCGTCTCCGGCATCCGCTCCGTGCGTTCGGAGATGAACGTGCCGCCGGCAGCCATCGCACCGCTCGTCGTGGTCGGCGCCAACGATGTGACACGCGAGCGCCTCGTTCGCGAGGATTCGGCGATCAAGCGGCTGGCGCGGGTCGGCGACATCTCGCTTGCCGATGTCGCGCCCAAGGGTTCGGCGCAGATCGTGCTCAACGAGGCGACGATCTGCCTGCCGCTTGGCAGCCTGATCGACCTCGCCGCCGAGGCTGCACGGTTGCAGAAGGAACTGGCCAAGGTGACCGAGGAGATCGCACGCCTGCACAAGAAACTGTCGAACGAGAGGTTCGTGGCCAGCGCGCCGGCCGAGATCGTCGATGCCGAGCGTGAAAAGCTCGCCGAATACCGCGATGCGCAGGACAAGCTGTCGGTCGCGTTGGCCAGGGTTCGCGACGCCGGTTGAGGATAGATTCGCGAGACTTTAGACCCCTCTAAAATGCTGGTTTTCCGCCTCGAAAATCAGCATTCCGTTGCGTTAATATTGACGTAAACGGAAGTTTTAGCCCCATTGTTGCCATAATGTAACAATGGAGCTCCCGGACCCCAAAAAAGGCCTGTTTTCGAGCCTTTTGGATGGTTCTCTCTGTTTTTTGAGAGCCGCTCAGCCTTCACAGACCATTTTTCGGCCTTGCCGCACCCGGTTGCATTTCCTCGAAAATGCGGCTGGCCAGTGTGTACATGTACGCCCGCGAATTCGTTGTTGCACCGTTAACCTGAATTGGTTCTAGCTTGGTGCACTCGAATTCGGGGGAGGACATTTCATGACTATTCTGCGACTGAAGGCGCTGCTGGGGGCGGGCTGCTTTTCGCTGGCTTTGATCGGGACGGCGATGAATCCGGCACATGCCGGCGGCCTGGAGCGTGGCGGCTACGATATCGATCTGCTGTTCGATCCTGCCCAAGTCACGGGTGAGGTCTCCGGCACCTATGTGATGCCGCAGCGCGACCTCAAGAACGTGAAGGACACCGACCCGTCCGACGGCCCCCTTAACCTCATGGGTTTCTCCAACAGTGCTCGCGATACCGAAAGCTATTGGGTGCCGAGCGTCGGCATCAAGGCGGGTATGGGCCCCGTCGATTGCCTCGTGGACTATGGCCAGCCGATTGGTGCGTCCAGCAACCCGGGTCGGAATTGGGCCGGCGCGAACAGCAATGTTGAAACCCAGGTGAAGAGCGAGGCTGTGGGTGGAACCTGCTCCTACAAAATGGATCTCGGCAAAGGACAGTTTCGTTTTATCGGCGGCGTGTTCCACGAGAATGTTTCTGGCTTCAAAGAACAATTGGTGGCTCCCATTCCCGGTGCGGGCATAGGGCGGCTTGACCTTGAGGGTGACGGCTGGGGATGGCGAGCCGGCGTTGCGTATGAGATTCCGGATATCGCCCTGCGCGCCAGCTTGGTCTATAATTCGGCGGTCAAGCTCAACAATTTGGACGGAACGCTGGATCTGTCTCAGGTTCCCGCGGCCCTCAATCCTTTAAATCCGTTTTTGGGCAAAGTGACGAATGTTAGTGGTTCCTCGCAGGTTCCGGATTCTGTAGAGCTCAAGCTTCAGTCGGGCATAGCTCCTGGCTGGCTGGCATTCGGATCCATCAAGTGGATGAATTGGAGCGAGCTACAGAGCATTCCGTTTTGTCCCACCGGCACGGCATCCTGCACGACGACCAGCCCATTGCGGCTTACCTCGCTCGATCTACTCTATCGCGATGGCTGGACAGTTTCCGGCGGCGTCGGCCACAAATTCAATGATCAGTGGAGCGGTGCGGCGGTTATCACGTGGGATCGCGGAACGTCGACCGGCCTGAGCGCCCAGACCGATACCTGGACCCTCAGCGGTGGCGTGGCCTACACGCCAACTCAGAACATCGAGGTTCGACTTGGGGGCGCGGTGGGAGTGCTGACCAGTGGATCGATCCATACGGCCGTAAACCCAGATGATGGCCTAACATATGACAATGGCTATACCGCGGACTTCGGCAACGACCTTGTCACGGCACTTTCAACATCATTGAAGGTCAAGTGGTAACGAATTGAAATTGCGCATGAAAGGCCGGGCACTGCCCGGCTTTTTTCGTTTGAGATCGCATTGCCCGCGATTGTCTCATCCAAGCTGCATTGCACGTAATCCAAACCGCTTGCGCCTCGTGCGATTGTGGCGTTTTGGCAACACTTTCTGAACAACCCCTGCGCTGGAAGCCGGGCTGAGGAAATTGCCTATTTCCCGCCATAAACCCGGCGCACCTCGATCTTGTCTCGGGACACGCGCCAAAAGGCTCGGCGAGGGGGCAGGCCGCTCCGCCCCATTTGCAGGGAAGATGGGGCAAGGAAGAGTATGGACGCCAAAGTCATCTCCAAGGCTAAGCTCCCTAGCCGCTATGTGACCGTCGGTCCGGCGCGTGCGCCGCATCGTTCCTATCTCTATGCCATGGGTTTGTCGGCGGCCGAGATTGCGCAGCCGCTGGTCGGGGTCGCCTCCTGCTGGAACGAGGCGGCGCCCTGCAACATTTCGCTGATGCGCCAGGCGCAGGTGGTCAAGAAGGGCGTCGCGGCCGCCAGCGGCACGCCGCGCGAATTCTGCACCATCACCGTCACCGATGGCATCGCCATGGGTCACCAGGGCATGAAGTCGTCGCTGGTGTCGCGCGAGGTCATCGCCGATTCGGTCGAGCTCACCATGCGCGGCCATTGCTACGACGCGCTGGTTGGGCTCGCCGGCTGCGACAAGTCGCTGCCCGGCATGATGATGGCCATGGTGCGGCTCAACGTGCCGTCGATCTTCATCTATGGCGGTTCGATCCTGCCCGGCAGCTATCGCGGCCGCCAGATCACCGTGCAGGATGTTTTCGAGGCGGTCGGCCAGCACTCAGTCGGCACGATCAGCGATGACGAACTGCTTGAGATCGAGCAGGTCGCGTGTCCCTCGGCCGGTTCCTGCGGCGCCCAGTTCACTGCCAACACCATGGCGACCGTCGCCGAGGCGATCGGCCTGGCGCTGCCCTATTCCTGCGGCGCGCCGGCGCCCTATGAAATGCGCGACCGGTTCAATTTCGCCTCGGGCGAAAAGATCATGGAGCTGATCGCCAGAAATATCCGGCCGCGCGACATCGTCACGCTGAAGGCGCTGGAGAATGCGGCGACCGTGGTCTCGGCCACCGGCGGTTCGACCAACGCGGCACTGCATCTGCCGGCGATCGCGCACGAGGCCGGCATCAAGTTCGATCTGTTCGACGTGGCCAAGATCTTCGAGAAGACGCCTTACATCGCCGACCTCAAGCCGGGCGGCAAATATGTCGCCAAGGACATGTTCGAGGCCGGCGGCATTCCGCTGCTGATGAAGACCCTGCTCGACCACGGCTATCTGCATGGCGACTGCATGACGGTGACTGGCCGCACTTTGGCCGAAAACATGCAGCACGTTGTCTGGAATGAGCATCAGGATGTGGTCCGCCCGGCCAACAGACCCATTACCCAAACCGGCGGTGTCGTGGGCTTGAAGGGAAACCTGGCCCCCGAAGGCGCGATCGTGAAGGTCGCCGGCATGGCGGAGTTGAAATTCTCCGGGCCGGCACGCTGCTTCGATTCGGAAGAGGAATGTTTCGAGGCGGTGACGCATCGCAACTACAGGGAAGGCGAGGTTCTCGTCATTCGCTACGAAGGACCGCGCGGCGGCCCCGGCATGCGCGAAATGCTGTCGACGACGGCAGCACTTTACGGCCAGGGCATGGGCGGCAAGGTGGCGCTGATCACCGACGGGCGCTTCTCGGGCGCGACGCGCGGTTTCTGCATCGGCCATGTCGGCCCCGAAGCAGCCGTGGGTGGCCCGATCGGACTGCTCAGGGATGGTGACGTGATCTCGATCGACGCGGTGAACGGCACGATCGACGTGGCGTTGTCCGATAGCGAACTGGCGGCGAGGGCAAAGACATGGAAGGCGCGCGCGACCGATTATCAGTCGGGCGCGATATGGAAATATGCACAGACGGTAGGGCCGGCGCGCGATGGCGCGGTGACCCATCCGGGCGGTGCGAAAGAAACACACTGTTATGCGGACATCTGAGTTGTTGAGGTCATCTGTCTTTTCGGCACTGGTCGTGGCCGCCACGTTTGGCGCGACCTTTGGCGCCGTCGGCCAGGCCATGGCCTTCGACGACAAGGTGTTCGACGACAAGACCGGGGTGAAGCCGCAATCGAGCCCCTGGGCGGTCTTCCAGTTCGGCTTCTCCGCCTACAAGAACGGCCACAAGGAGCAGGCTGCCGAGGCCTACAAATACGCCGCCGAAAACGGCCAGATCGGCGCCACCTGGAAGCTTGCTCGCATGTATGCCGAGGGCGACGGCGTGGCGCGCGACGACTATGAGGCGTTCAAGTTCTTCTCCGAGATCGTCGACCAGGATGTCGAGCCCGGCTCGCCCGAGGAAAGCTATGTCTCCGATGCGCTGGTGGCGCTTGGCGACTATTTGCGCACGGGCATTCCCGGCAGCCCGGTCACCGAGAACGAGGTGGCGGCCCAGGAATACTACATGCGCGCGGCTGCCAACTACCGCAACCCGAACGCACAGTTCGAGATGGGGCAGATGTTCCTGAAGGGCGAGGGCGGGGTGAAGGCCAGCGTCAAGCAGGCCGGGCGCTGGTTCCAACTCGCCGCCGAGAAAGGCCATGCCGGCGCCCAGGCGACGCTGGGCCATCTGTTGTTCCAGAGCGGCAAGATCGTTCGCGGCCTGGCGATGATGACGGCAGCGCTCGAACGCGCTTCGCCGGCTGACCAGCCCTGGATCCGCGGCATGCAGGAAGAGGCATTTGCCACCGCCGGCGAGGCCGACCGCCGCACCGCGATCTCGCTGGCCGATGATATCCTCACCAAGGGCAACAACGCGGACCAGTAGTTTTGCTGGCGGCTGAACTGCCGATCTCCCCCACAAGGCGCGAGATTGGCTCAGTTCGCGATCGGCTCCGTCGGCACCATGCTGGGCGCCGGCGTCGAGATCGGCGTGACATGGGGGTGTGGCGCCAGCGTGTTTTCCGGGCAGCTATCCCCGATCTTCGTCCACGAGGTGTTGTTGAGCACCATATCGCAGCGGGCCAGATGGCTCTGCTCGGCCACCGTCAGGCAGGCGACCTGACCGATCTGGTAGGATTTTCCATTGGCCAGGCATTCCTGGTCGGCAAATGCCGTACCAGGAACGGCCATGGCAAATGCCAGGCCAATGGGACAAAGATGAAATCGTGCGCTCATGGAACCCAGCCGCCATGCTGGTCTGCAATGAACGGCGCGAAATGTGGCGATATGAGGGTTCAGCGCAGACGGGCCCGGCGAGGGTTCTCTCAAGCCGGCTGAAGCGCGAGATCGATCGCCACCGGGACATGGTCGGATGGTTTTTCCCAAGCGCGCACATGCTTTTCGATAGAGGCCGATGAGAATCGGTTGGCGGCTTCCGGCGACAAAAGCAGGTGGTCGATACGGATGCCGTTGTTCTTCTGCCAGGCGCCGGCCTGATAGTCCCAGAACGTATAGGTGTCGCGCGCGTCGGTGACCGCGCGCACCGCCTCGGTGAAACCAAGATTGAGCAGCCGGCGGAAGGCTTGTCGCGTCTGCGGCTGGAACAGGGCGTCGCCCAGCCAGTTCTCCGGAAACCGCGCGTCGATCGGCTCGGGAATGACGTTGTAGTCGCCGGCGAGCACCAGAGCCTCCTCAAGTCTCAGCCGTTCTTCGGCCCAGCGCTCAAGCCGCGCCATCCAGGACAGCTTGTAAGGAAACTTCTTCTCGTCATCGATCGGATTGCCGTTCGGCAGATAGAGCGAGGCGACACGCAAGGCGCCCTTGTCGGTTGAGAAAACGCCTTCGATGAAACGCGCCTGTTCATCGGCATCGTCGCCGGGCAGGCCCCTGATCACCTCGTCGAAGCGCAGCTTCGACAACAGCGCGACGCCGTTGAAACCCTTTTGGCCATGGGTTTCGACATTGTAGCCAAGCGCCTCGATCTCGGCGCGCGGGAACTGCTCGTCGACCGTCTTGATCTCCTGCAGGCAGACGATGTCGGGTGCGCTCTCGGTCAGCCAATGGGTCAGGTTGCCGATGCGGGCGCGGACACCGTTGATGTTCCAGGTGACGATTTTCATGACGGTCTCGATGCTGTTCAGTTGGGCTCTTGCGGCGGATGGCGTTCGACGAGGCCGATCGTATTGCCAGCCGGGTCCTTTAGGAAGGCCATCCATTCGCTTTCCCCCGCTGGACCGAACTGGCCGTCCGTGTCGCGATGGACAAGCGTTGGCGGCGCGG
Organism: Mesorhizobium sp. BR1-1-3; assembly: GCF_020165455.1. Classification (NCBI taxonomy): domain Bacteria; kingdom Pseudomonadati; phylum Pseudomonadota; class Alphaproteobacteria; order Hyphomicrobiales; family Phyllobacteriaceae; genus Mesorhizobium; species Mesorhizobium sp. BR1-1-3. The sequence goes on along the minus strand of NZ_JAIUIC010000014.1, from coordinate 49,416 downwards.
TGAAAGGCACGCCGGCGGCAGCAGCCGAGGCATGGAACTGATCAAGGCCCGATATGTCGAGATAGACGGTTCCGGCCGGTACGCCGTCGGTGAACAGCAGCCTGATTTCTCCGGCCATGATGAAGGCGATGCCCGGCGGATCGAAGCGTGCATGGACGGCCATGCCGAGCACGTCGCGCCAGAAAGCCAGCGTCACGTCGAGGTCACGGCCAGCCGACAGCGCGATCTGACGGACCGCACCGATGGCAGGCATTCTATATGGAGAAACTCGTGCCGCAGCCGCAGGAGGCGACGGCGTTCGGATTGCGGATCTGGAACGACTGGCCCATCAGATCGTCAACGAAATCGATCACAGAGCCGCCCATATAGACCAGCGACAAATCGTCGATCAGCACGGTGGCGCCGTCCTTCTCGATGGCTACGTCGTCGTCGTTGCGCGTATCGACCAGATCGAACTTGTAGGAAAAGCCCGAGCAGCCGCCGCCTTCGACCGAAACGCGCAGCGCCGTCTTGCCGGCTTCGTTCGAGACAATCCTGGCGATCCGCTTGGCGGCGGCCTCGGTCATATCGACTTTCATGGCAGTCTTGGCATCAGCGCCCATGGGCGTCACCTTGCTTTCGGTTTCACATGATAGGTATGAAGCGCGAGGGGCCAAGTCAACCTGGCTAAGTCAAACGCGGCAGCATCAGCCATGACCAGTGAGTTGGGCGACATCGGATTCGGCTATCGGCCACGCGCCGCCTATGCCTGCGATCCGGCAAACTCGCGCGGGCGGCTGTTCGACGAGGTGGAGAGCCCGACCCGCACGCCATTCCAGCGGGACCGTGACCGCATCATCCATTCGACGGCCTTCCGGCGGCTGAAGCACAAGACGCAGGTCTTCATCGCCCATGAAGGCGACCACTATCGCACCCGGCTGACCCATTCGATCGAAGTGGCGCAGATAGCGCGCGCCCTGGCACGGGCGCTGCGCGGCGACGAGGATCTGGCCGAGGCGGTGGCGCTGGTGCATGATTTCGGCCACACGCCCTTCGGCCACACCGGCGAGGACGCGCTCAACGAGAAGATGGCCGTCTGGGGCGGCTTCGACCACAACGCACAATCGCTGCGCATCGTGACAAGGCTGGAGGCGCGCTACGCCGAGTTCGACGGGCTCAACCTGACCTGGGAAACGCTGGAAGGCCTGGTCAAGCACAATGGGCCGCTGACGGATGCCAACGGCAAGGGTCTGAAAGGGCCGGTGCCACAGGCGATCCGTGATTATTCGCAACTGCACGATCTCGAACTCGACCGGTTCGCCGGCATCGAGGCGCAATGCGCGGCGATCGCCGACGATATCGCCTACAACACGCATGACATCGACGACGGGTTGAGGGCAGGGCTCTTGACGCTGGACATGCTGGAGACGGTTTCGCTGCCCGGAACGATCCTGAAAGGCGTGCGCGAACGCTATCCCTCCCTCGATGCCGTGCGCACCGGCCACGAACTGATGCGGCGGCAGATAACGGCCATGGTCGAGGACGTGATCAGGTCGACGACCGCCAATCTCGATCGCATCAGGCCGCCGAGCGCCGATGCAGTGAGGGCAGCTGGCGAGACGATGGTGGTTTTCTCGGCCGAAATGGCTGCCCTGGAGAAGGAACTGAAGGCCTTTCTGTACAAGCACCTCTACCGGCACGCGGAGGTTATGAGGGTGCGCGCGGATGCCGAGCAGATCGTCAAGGATCTGTTCGACGCCTATTTCGCCGATCCGCGCGCCATGCCGGATGGCTGGCGCGAGGGGCTGGATCGGGCCGATGATCGCATCAAGGCGCGCAGCGTCGCCGACTTCCTGGCGGGTATGACCGACACCTACGCGCTCAAGGAACACCGGCGTTTGTTTGACCATACGCCTGAATTGGGCTAGGGCGGGCTCGATTTTGCCGGCCAACGAGCCGGATTCGCTGCAAAGCCGCCAGAGCCAGACCCCAGAGTCACACAAATGAACATCTTCGCCGATTTCACCGCGCGAATCATAAAAGCCGTCGAAGCGCTTGATCTGAAAGACAAAGACGGCATTTCGCCTGACCTGTCGCGCATTGCCGTTGAGCCGCCGCGCGACGCCAGCCATGGCGACCTGGCGACCAATGCGGCAATGGTGCTGGCCAAGCCGACCGGCCAGAACCCGCGCGCGCTGGCCGAAAGACTGGCGCAGGCGCTGCGCGACGACAAGGATGTCGCGGCAACAGAGGTGGCCGGCCCCGGTTTCGTCAATCTCAGGCTGAAGGACGGCTTCTGGCAGACACATCTGACCGCACTGCTCGGCGAGGGCCGCAACTATGGCCGCTCGATGGTTGGCGGCGGCAGGAAGACCAATGTCGAATATGTCTCGGCCAATCCGACCGGACCGATGCATGTCGGCCATTGCCGGGGTGCTGTCGTCGGCGATGCACTTGCCAATCTGATGGCCTTCGCCGGTTACGACGTGACCAAGGAATACGTCATCAACGACGCCGGCTCGCAGATCGACGTGCTCGGCCGTTCCGCATTCCTGCGTTACCGCGAAGCGCTGGGTGACGACATCGGCGAGATTCCGGCCGGGCTTTATCCGGGCGATTACCTGGTGCCAGTTGGTCAGGCGCTGGTCGCGGAATTCGGCCGCTCGCTGCTGCAGATGCCCGATGACGAGGCGCTCGCCATCGTCAAGGATCGCACCATCGATGCGATGATGGCGATGATCCGCGAGGACCTGGCGATGCTCAACGTGCATCACGACGTGTTCTTCTCCGAGCGCACGCTGCACGCCGACAATGCCAGGAAGATCCGCTCCGCGATCAACGATCTGACGCTGAAGGGCCATATCTACAAGGGCAAGCTGCCGCCGCCCAAGGGCGAGAAACCCGACGATTGGGAGGACCGCGAGCAGACGCTGTTCCGCTCGACCGCGGTCGGCGACGACATGGACCGGGCGCTGGTCAAGTCGGACGGCTCATTCACCTATTTCGCCGCCGACGTTGCCTATCTCAAGGACAAGGTCGATCGCGGCTTCGTCGACCTGATCTATGTGCTCGGCGCCGACCATGGCGGCTACGTCAAGCGGCTGGAGGCTCTGGCGCGGGCGATTGCCGGCGAAGAGGTCAAGCTCACCGTGCTGCTGTGCAATCTGGTCAAGCTGTTTCGCGAGGGCGAACCGGTGCGCATGTCGAAGCGGTCTGGCGATTTCGTGACGCTGCGCGAAGTGGTGGAGGAGGTGGGCCGCGACGCGATCCGCTTCATGATGCTCTATCGCAAGAACGATGCGCCGCTGGATTTCGATTTCGCCAAGGTGACCGAGCAGTCCAAGGACAATCCGGTGTTCTATGTCCAGTACGCCTCGGCGCGCTGTCATTCGGTGTTCCGGCAGGCGAGCGAGCAACTGGGCGAAGCCAATTTCGACCGCAACAGCCTGGCGTCGGCCGCGGCATTGCTGACCGACGAGGGCGAGATCGGCCTGATCCGCAAGCTTGCCGAATACCCGCGGCTGATCGAGTCCGCCGCCCTTGCGCTCGAGCCGCATCGGCTGGCATTTTACCTCTATGATCTGGCTTCCAGCTTCCACGGGCACTGGAACCGTGGCACGGATAATCCGGACTTACGTTTTGTTAAGGTTAACGACCGACAATTGACGCATGCCAGACTAGGGCTGGTGCAGGCTGTTTCGGACGTTTTGACGTCCGGCCTGACGTTGATCGGGGCCGCCGCGCCCACTGAAATGCGTTAGGTTTGACTAAATAACCTGTCACCTTTTGCCCACATTGCGCTGGTAAGGGCCAACCCTACGCGACGTCCATGGCGTCCGAATGAGTGCGAGTTCGGGAACAATAATGGCAGACAGAACCCAGCTGAGAGTAGCCGACAACAACGACATCGCTGAGGATGATCCGTTCGCGGAACTGACCAGGATCATGGGATTCGACCCGCGCCAGCCGGTCAGGCCGCAATCGCCCGCCCAGCCGCAGGCCCCAGCCGCCGATCGCGGGCTCGAAGAGGGCGATTTCGATATCGATCTCGAGAAAGAAATGATGGGCGAGTTCGGCGCTGACGACAGCGACGTCGCTCCGGTTGTTCAGGCTCATGAGCCGACTTTCGTGCATGAGCCGGCATTCGAAGCGGCTGACGCCAGCGCGATGGACGACGAGCTTTCGGTGTCGCTCGACGACGATTTCGAACTGGACATGGCTGAGATCGACGACCACGTCGCCGGCGCCAGCCATGCGGTCGCCGCTGAAGCCGTGCCGTCCGTCGAGCCCGCTTTCGCGTCCGACATTGGCGATGCCGTCGCCGGTTCGCTCGAGGACGTGTCCCCCTTCGAGGACGATCAGTCGATGGCGGACGAGCTTGCCGCCTCGCTCGACCAGGACCTTCGGATCGATGAGGAAGCCGAAGAGGCCCTGTACAGCGTTGCCGATACGCCCGCTTCTGTCGAGCCGGTTGCCTCCGATGACGAATTCGACGATGCGGTGGCAATGTCGCTTGAAGACGAGCTGATGCTCGACGACCATTCGGCGGCGGAACAGTCATTCATGGCCGCCGATCCCGTCGAGCATGCCATGCCGGAGCAGGCGGCGGCGCTTGACGGCCAGGCAATCTCCGACGAGAGCTTTGCTGGCCTCGACGATGCCATGGCCGATGTCGACATGGATTTCGACGTTCGCGCGGATGAGCCGATCGCCTTCGACGAGCCGGAAGCGCATGAAGTGCTTGCCGATGCTGCGGACTCAACAAGCGAGATTTCCAACCCTGAAGGCCTGTCGGACGATGCCTTCGACCTGAACTTTGACGATTCGTTCGCCGAAACGGTCGAAGAGCCGGTCGCCGAAGTTGCTGCCGCTACGGTCCAGCCGGCGGCGCCAGAAGCCAATGTCGCGCCGGCGGTGCACGCCCCGATTGCGGACGAACGGAGCCTGGAAGACGAGTTGAATGCGCTGCTGGGCGCCATGACTTCCCGCACGGCGCCGGTGGCCAGCGAGTCGGTCACGGCTCAGCCCGCTGTCGCTGCCCCGGCGCCTGTTGCCCAGCCTGCCGAGGAACCGGCCGACCTTGTCGGCGACCTCGACTGGGATCTTGACGAAACCACGCCTGAGCAGAATCGACATGTTGGCACGGCCCAAGCGGCCGACGCGGATATTGACGATCTTATGCTTGATGAACTCCAGGATCCGAACTCGGACACCATTGGCGATGTCGATTTCGACGATGATGCGTTGGACGCGGCTTTGGCCCAGGGCCTTGATCCGCGTGACGAAGCCGCTCCCCGGGACAATTCGGCGGATTCTTTCGATTGGCTTGCGGAGCGTTCCCAACCGACAGAGCCGACGCGTTCGTGGAGCCGCGTGACGCCGGTTCCGCAGCAGCCGTCATTCAGCACGCAGCCTACGTTTAGCGCTCAGCCGGCCGCTTCGGTGGCATCATCCATGGCCGCAGCGCCGGCAGTCGCCGCCATGACGTCCTATGGTTCGTCCGAGCCGGTCGAAACCTTGGCTCCCGCTGCCCCAGTATCGGCGCCGCAATCGCGCCAGCCGGCGCGTTACGAAGACATGCCCGATGTCGAGACGGTCGATGTGCCCGAGCGTGTCGTGGCGCTGGCGGACGATCTCGATATCCCCGAACTGCACTTCGAGGAAGACCAGCCGGCGTCGCCTGGCTATGACGATCTCGATGCCGAGTTCTCCAGCCTTCTCTCCGAGATGAACGCGGTGGAGGTCGCTGCCGCCCCCGCAAGCAACGCGGCCGGCGCATCTTACGATGATGGCTCCTATGCCGCGGGCTTCAAGCCGGGCTATGACAGCCTCAAGCCGGGCTATGACGGGGTCAAGCCGGGCTATGAGCCGGAAGCGCGAACCTATGCGGCGCGGCCGATGGAAATGTCTGCCCGCGCGGCGGCGCCCACGGGTTATGCCGACGCCTCGGGCTACGACCTCGACAACCTGCCGGGGAGCCAGCCGGCTTCCCAAGCCGATGATTTCACCGTCGATGAACTCGACTACGATCCCGAACTCGACGAGGAGATGGCTGTTCCGGGTCTCGGCGAGCGTGAGGCCGCAAGGCCGTCGCGCGGACGCGGCCTGTTCATCGCCGCGATTGTCGGCGCGGTCGCGGTCGCGGGCGGTCTCGGTGCCTTTGCGCTGTCCTTTGGCGGCAAGGGCGGCAGCGAAGCGCCCGTCATCGTCAAGGCCGACAACGCGCCGATCAAGGTCAAGCCGGAGAATCCGGGCGGCGCCGTGGTGCCGAACCAGGACAACAAGGTCTACGACGCGGTCAGGGGCGCCAAGCCCGCCGAGCCGGTCCAGGAAAAGCTGGTCACCAACACCGAAGAGCCGGTGGACGTGCAGGCGAAGGACCCGGCCCGCGCCATCGATCTTTCGCCGGACCAGAATGCAGCCGGCGCTGGAACCGATGTCGGCAATGCCGCGCCGATGGCTGGCGCTGCTTTGGCCGACAATACGGCGCCAGCTCCCAAGTCCGAGGACCGCATCGCGCAGGTGCTGCAGGATGCAGACAAGGGCACAAATGCCGATGTCGTCGCCATTGCACCGCGCAAGGTGAGGACCATGGTGGTCAAGTCGGACGGTTCGCTGGTGCCGCGTGAAGATCCGGCGGCACCCGCCGCTCCGCAAGTGGCCGCTACCGAGCCGGTCGATCCGGCGCCGCAGCATGTCGCCCCGGCGGCGCAAGCCGATGCCGACCAGACCGGTACCGTGGCGCCTGCCGCCGCCCAGGCGGACGACGAGCCGGCCCTCAAGCCGGTGGCCAAGCCGAAGGCCGAGGCCAAGGCCCAATCGGCCAACACGCCGGCAAAGGTTCCGCTCGCGCCGCAGCGTCCGTCCGACCAGCCGGTCGATGTCGTCGGCGAGGTCAAGCCCGATCAGGTTGCGTCCATCGATCCGGCATCGACCGCGGCCGGCGGTGGCTCGTGGTCGATGCAGATCGCCTCGCAGCCGACCGTCGAAAGCGCCCAGTCCAGCTATCAGGATCTGCAGCGCCGCTATGGCAGCGTGCTTGCCGGGCGTACCGCCAACATCGTCAAGGCCGAAATCGCCGGCAAAGGCACGTTCTACCGCGTGCGCGTTCCGGCCCAGTCACGCAATGACGCGATCAATTTGTGCACCAGCTACAAGGCAGCCGGCGGCAACTGCTTCGTCTCGCGCTAAAGCCGGAGTCAACCGATTGAAAGCCGGCGCGGTCCACCGCGCCGGCTTTTTTCATGGGGAAAGCAGATCCGGCGTTGCCCTGGATGAATCCCTAGCGATTCCCTTTGATCGCACAAAGCCCTAAACTGCCGACATGACCGAATCAAAATCCATGATCCTCGGCTGCGCCGGGAAATCGCTCACCCGCGAAGAAATCAATTTCTATCGTAATGAATGCCCGTGGGCCTTCATCCTGTTTGCGCGCAACATCGGCGAGACCGAACAGATCCGCGATCTGGTCGCCGAGATGCGAGACTGCATAGCGCGTCCGGACGCGCTGGTGTTCATCGATCAGGAAGGCGGCCGTGTGCAGCGATTGCGGCCGCCGCTGGCGCCGAATTATCCCGCCGGCGGCGCGCTGGGCGCGCTGTGGCGCGACGATCATGATGCCGGCGCCCGCGCGGCATGGCTGATGGCGCGGCTGCATGCTTTCGACCTGTTACGCTACGGCATCACAGCCGATTGCCTGCCGGTGCTCGACGTGCCGATCGAAGGCGCCAGCGATGTCATCGGCGCGCGTGCCTACGGCAAGGACCCGCGACCGGTGATCGAGCTCGGCCGCGCAGCCGCGGAAGGGCTGATATCGGGCGGCGTGCTGCCGGTCATGAAGCATATTCCGGGCCATGGACGTGCCTTTGCCGACACGCATTTTGAACTGCCAGTGGTCAATGCCTCGCTCAGTGATCTGCAACGGCATGATTTCGCCCCGTTCAAGGAGCTTAGCCATCTGCCGATAGCGATGACTGCCCATGTCGTCTACAGCGCGATCGACCCTAACAATCCGGCGACCACCTCCGGCAAGGTCATCGACGAGATCATCCGGCGCGAAATCGGCTTCGACGGACTGCTGATGAGCGACGACACATCGATGAAGGCACTTTCTGGGGATTTCCCGACAAAGGCGGCCTCGATCCTTGCGGCGGGCTGCGATCTGGTCCTTCACTGCAACGGCGTTCTCGAGGAGATGGCCGGCATCGCATCGCGCACCACTGGGCTTGAGGGCACGTCGCTGGAGCGCGCCAAGCGGGCGCTGACCTATATAAAGGACCGTGACACGGTCGAAGAAACCGAAATACGCGCCGAATTCGCCACCTACTTCGATGCGGTGGCATAGCAAGGGAAAGTGACAGGCAGTGGCGGAGACATTGGAAAGCAAGGCCGCGAAGGCCGCACCGATGGACCGTCTGTGGGCCGAAAATGACGATTCACGCGTCACCGGCGACCCGTCGCTGGTCGTCGACGTGGCCGGCTTCGAAGGTCCGCTCGATCTTCTGCTGCATCTTGCCCGCACCCAGAAAGTCGATCTGGCGCGCATTTCGATCCTGGCGCTGGTCGAGCAATATCTGACCTTTGTCGAGACGGCGAGGGCGCTCAGGCTGGAGCTTGCCGCCGACTATCTGGTGATGGCGGCATGGCTGGCCTTCCTCAAGTCCAAGCTCCTGATCCCCAAGCAGCCCGGCGACGAGGGCGAAAGCGGCGAGGAACTGGCGGCGGTGCTGCAGTTCCGACTGAAGCGGCTGGAAGCCATGCGCGACGCCTCGGCGCGTCTGGTCAACCGCAACCGGCTCGGCCGCGACGTGTTCGCGCGCGGCATGCCGGAAATGGTCATCATCGAAAAGCGCAACGCCTATTCTGCCTCGCTCTACGATCTCTTGACCGCCTATGCCCAGCAGCGCCAGAAGCAGGCGATCAACAATGTGACCATCGCCAGGCGCGGTGTCTGGTCGCTCAAGGACGCGCGCGACATCCTGACCCGCCTTGTGGGAGCCGTGAGCGACTGGACGACGATGGAGAGTTTTCTGATCGCGTACATGACCAGTCCCGAGGAGCGGCGCACGGCGATCGCGAGCTCGTTCGCTGCCACGCTGGAACTGGTGCGCGAAGGCAAGATGGATGTGCGGCAGGATCAGACGTTCGCGCCGATCTACCTGCGCGGCCGAACGCAGACAATCAAGGCAGTCGAGGTGGCATCATGAGCGAACGCGCCAACGCTTCGGTTGTCCCGTTCAAAGTCGGCGATGAACCCGAAGAGGGCCCGCTTTCCCAGGATCCGGCCGAGCAGCAGCTACAAAACCCGGCCGAACGGCTGCATCTGGCCGAGGCTGTGCGCATGGCCGAGGCGATCGTGTTCGCCAGCGCCGAACCCGTCAGCGAAAAGCAGCTTGCGGCACGCCTGCCGGACGGCATCAACATCGCCCTGGCCATGGCCGAACTGCAGCAGATCTATGCGCGGCGCGGCGTCAATCTGGTGCGTGTCGGCGATGCCTGGGCGTTCCGCACCGCCGGCGACCTGGCTTTCCTGATGAGCAGGGATACCGTCCAGCAAAGGAAGCTCTCCCGCGCGGCTCTCGAAGTGCTGGCGATCATTGCCTATCACCAGCCGGTGACGCGTGCCGAGATCGAGGACATCCGCGGTGTCGAAACCTCGAAAGGCACGCTCGACACGCTGCTGGAAACGGAATGGGTGCGCATGCGCGGCCGGCGAAAGACACCCGGACGCCCGGTCACCTACGGCACGACGGAGACCTTCCTCGATCATTTCGCGCTGGAAGAGATCCGCGATCTGCCCGGCATGGAGGAACTGAAGGGGGCCGGCCTGCTTTCGGGCCGCATGCCGTCGAATTTCTCCATTCCGCAGCCGCCGGCCGATCCCGATGCATTGACCGACGACGAGGATGCGCTGACCGATATCGATCTCGAGGAACTCGGCCTGCTGACGCCGCGCGTCACGGAAGATTGACTGGCATTGGCGGCCGATCTGTCGAGGATGCGCGGATTCGTAGCGGGGCCGCCGCGTCGAAAATGCGTGACATCCGCCACCCTTTCATAAACTCTGTCGCAGTTGTGTTTGAATCCCAACGCGAAAACGCATAGATCATCGCCAGGGAAAACATTCGAGAGAGATTTGCTATGGGTTCATTTTCGATTTGGCACTGGATGATCGTGCTGGTGATCGTGCTTTTGGTGTTCGGCCGCGGCAAGATTCCCGAGCTGATGGGCGACATGGCCAAGGGCATCAAGAGCTTCAAGAAGGGCATGGCCGACGACGACGTTGCCGAAGACAAGCGCACCGTCGAACATCGTGCCGACGAGACCGTTGCGGCCGCGAAGGAAAAGGCCAGCAAGAGCTGAGCCCAAAGGTTCTAGTCGGAACAGAGTGTCATGTTTGAAGTCGGCTGGACCGAAATGCTGGTCATCGCGATCGTCATGATCGTGGTCGTCGGGCCCAAGGATTTGCCCAATATGCTGCGCACCTTCGGCCGCACGACGGCGAAGCTGCGCGCCATGGCATCCGATTTCCAGAAACAGTTCAACGAGGCGCTGAAGGAAGCCGAGCTCGACGACGTCAAGAAGTCCGTCGACGAGCTCAGGGGCATGAGCCCGATGGCCGAGATCAGGAAGCAGCTCAATCCGTTCGAACAGGCCGCGGCCGACGTTCGCTCCGGCGTCGACGCGGCGATGAAGCCGAAGCCGGCAGCCGATCCGGCAACGCCAGCCGCTTCGACCCCGCAGGCGGCCGAGCCGCTGAAGAACGGTGCAACGACCATGCCCGGCGTCAACGGACCGGAAGCAGCGCCGGCAGCGCCGATTTTCCCGGCGATGACCGACGAATCGGTGGTGACGTCATCAGTGCCGACGACACCCGTCGTGGCGCCGAAGGCGTCCACGGCGAAGAAGGCAGCCAAGCCTGCACCGTCAAGGGCGCCGGCTATAAAGGCTTCGGCAAATGGCGCTAAAGCTCCTGCAAAAACGGTCACCGCTAAGGCCACGCCTGCGGCCAAGGTGCCAGCGAAGCCCGCGACGGCGGCAATGCCTGAAACGCCCAGGGCCAAGACGCCCGCTGCGGCCAGGGTGATCGCGTCCAAGACCGTAGCGACCAAGACGGGGGCGAAAATCGAACCGAAACCTGCTGCGGCCAAGAAGCCGGCGGCCAAGAAGACGGCTGGAGCCGCCAAGTGAGCGTTTCGGACACCGAAAAGGACGAGATCGAGAAATCGTCGGCGCCGCTGATGGAGCATCTGATCGAGCTGCGCCGGCGGCTGATCTGGTCGCTGGGCGGTTTCTTCGTTGCCTTCCTGGTCTGTTTCTTCTTCGCCAAGAAGCTGTTCAACCTTCTGGTCGTCCCGTTCAAATGGGCGACGCAGTGGGCAGGCCTCGATCCGCACAAGGTCGAGCTGATCTACACGGCGCCGCAGGAATTCTTCTTCACGCAGGTCAAGCTCGCCATGTTCGGCGGCATGGTGATCGCCTTTCCGCTGATCGCCACGCAGATCTACAAATTCATCGCGCCAGGCCTCTACAAGAACGAGCGCAACGCCTTCCTGCCGTTCCTGATCGCGTCGCCAATCCTGTTCCTGATGGGTGCGTCGCTGGTCTATTTCTTCTTCACGCCGATGGTGATGTGGTTCTTCCTCGCCATGCAGCAGGCCGGCACCGACGATCAGGTGCAGATTTCGCTGCTGCCAAAGGTGTCGGAATATCTCAGCCTGATCATGACGCTGATCTTCTCCTTCGGCCTGGTGTTCCAACTGCCGGTGGTGACCAGCCTGATGACACGCGTCGGCATGCTGTCGTCCAAGGGGCTGGCCGAAAAGCGCAAATGGGCGATCGTCATCGCCTTCGTCGTCGCGGCGGTGCTGACGCCGCCCGATCCGATGAGCCAGATCGGCCTCGCCATTCCGACCATCCTTCTCTACGAGGTCTCCATCTGGGCTGCCCGGCTGATCGAGCGCGATCAGGAAAAGCAGCGCGTGGCACGCGAGAAGCAGGACGCGGCGGAAGAGGTCGCCGAGAAGAAGCCGGCGGACGCGTCCTCCACCTGAACGGCGCCGCCGCGTCTGGCCAGCCTCGATAGGAATTTTTTCTTGACCTGGTGAGGGCAGCTATGCTATGATTCTCGGTATGGTGCTGACTTGCGCCAGCGACCCGCCGTAGAGGCGGGTTTTTCATTTCAGGCTCTCCTCCGCCTTCAGCCGAAAGCGCGTCAAAGCGCGATCGCATGCTTGCGTTCCCCATGCCCCATCTTGCATCGATCGAGGATGCGGTTTACCCCCTCTGGCTGAAACGCATCGCACTGAAAGCGATGCGTTTCACTTTTGTTTGAAGCATGTCGTTGTCCCAAACCGCTGCGCACTTTGGGCGACATGCTACCCCGGAGCGTTCAAACCATGCTTGACATCAAATGGATTCGCGACAACCCGAAGGCCCTTGTCGAGGCGCTGGTGAAGCGCTCGTGGTCGGCTGACGAGGCGCAGTCCACGGTCGGCGGGCTGATCGCCTCGGACGAGGCGCGGCGCGAACACGTTACCGAGCTACAGACCAAGCAGGAGCGCCGCAATGCCGCGTCGAAGGAGATCGGCAACGCCATGCGTTCGGGCGATGCCGCCCTGGCCGAGACGCTGAAAGCCGAAGTCGGCGAGATCAAGGTCTTCATCCAGAACGGCGAGGCGCGCGAACGCGAGCTCGACAAGGCGCTGAACGACGCGCTGGCGGTGCTGCCCAACGTACCGTTCGACGACGTGCCTGTCGGCAAGGACGAGCACGACAATGTCGTCAAGCACATCGTCGGCAAGGTACCGACGCGGCCGAACTGGGTGAAGGAGCACTTCGAGATCGGCGAAGCGCTCGGCATGATGGATTTCGAGCGCGCGGCAAAGCTGTCGGGCTCGCGCTTTACGGTGCTGAAAAACGGACTGGCGCGGATGGAACGCGCGCTCGGCCAGTTCATGCTGGACCTGCATACGACCGAACACGGCTACGAAGAAGTGATACCGCCGTTGATGGTCAAGGACGATGTTTTGTTCGGCACCAACCAATTGCCGAAGTTCGAGGAAGATCTGTTCTTCACGCCGCACGGGGAGGGCAGGCTTGGCCTGATTCCCACTGCCGAAGTGCCGCTCACCAACCTTGTGCGTGAGGAGATCACCGCGCATGAAAAACTGCCGCTGCGCTACACCGCGCTGACACCGTGCTTCCGTTCGGAAGCGGGCTCGGCCGGGCGCGACACGCGCGGCATGCTGCGCCAGCATCAGTTCTACAAGGTCGAGCTGGTGTCGATCACCGATCAGGAATCGTCACTTGCCGAGCATGAGCGGATGACGCAATGCGCCGAGGAAGTGCTGAAACGGCTCGGCCTGCCGTTCCGCACCATGACGCTCTGCACCGGCGACATGGGTTTTGGCGCACGCAAGACCTACGACATCGAGGTCTGGCTGCCCGGCCAGAACGCCTATCGCGAGATCTCGTCCTGCTCGGTGTGCGGCGATTTCCAGGCACGCCGCATGGACGCCCGCTACAAGGACAGGGACGGCAAGGGCAACCGCTTCGTCCACACGCTCAACGGCTCGGGCACAGCCGTTGGCCGCGCGCTCATCGCCGTCATCGAAAACTACCAGAACGAGGATGGCAGCGTAACCATTCCTGAAGTGCTGCGGCCTTACATGGGCGGTCTGGAAAAGATCGAAGCGAAATAATGCGTATCCTCCTGACCAATGACGACGGCATTCATGCCGAGGGCCTGGCGTCGCTCGAACGCGTCGCACGTACGCTGTCCGACGATGTCTGGGTGGTGGCGCCCGAGCAGGACCAGTCCGGCTATGCGCATTCGCTGTCGATCTCGGAGCCGCTGCGGCTGCGCAAGATTGGCGAGAAGCATTTTGCCGTGCGCGGCACGCCGACCGATTGCGTCATCATGGGCGTCAAGAAGATCCTACCTGGCGCACCCGACCTGATCCTGTCCGGCATCAATTCGGGCGCCAACATCGCCGACGATGTCACCTATTCCGGCACCGTTGCAGGCGCCATGGAGGGCGCGCTGCTCGGCATTCGCTCGATCGCGCTCAGCCAGGGCTACAGCTATGTCGGCGAAGATCGCGTCGTGCCCTACGAGACGACGGAGGCGCTGGCGCCGGCGCTGCTGAAGAAACTTGTCGCGACGCCATTGCCCGACGGCGTGCTGCTCAACGTCAATTTTCCCAACTGCACGCCCGAGGAAGTCGCAGGCACGGTGGTCACCTCGCAGGGCAAGCTTGTGCACTCCCTGTGGGTCGACGAGCGCCGTGACGGGCGCGGCCTGCCTTACTACTGGCTGCGTTTCGGCCGCGAGCCGGTCGAAGGCAAGCAAGGCACCGACCTCTACGCCTTGCGCAACCGGCTGGTGTCGGTGACGCCGCTGCAGCTCGACCTTACCGCCCATGAAATCCGTGACCAACTGAGCAAGGCGCTCGCATGAACCAGGGCCTCCCGATCGACGACCGCGAAGGTTTTGCCGCCTTTCTGCTGCGTCTGCGCGGCCGGGGGACTGTGCCGAAGGCGCTGATCGCGGCCTTCGAGGCGACGCCGCGGCGCGGCTTCCTGGCGGCCCAGTTCCATCAGATCGCCTGGTCGGACCGCATGCTGCCGATCGAATGCGGCGAGGCGATCGAAGGCGCCGACATGCAGGCGGCGGTGATCGCCGCACTCACCATCGAGCAGGGCAACCGCGTGCTCGAGATCGGCACCGGCTCGGGCTACACCTCGGCGGTGATGTCGCGGCTGGCCGCGCGGGTCATCACCACCGATCGCTACAAGACGCTCGCCGAGCAGGCGCGGCAACGCTTCGAGGCGCTCGGCATCGGCAATGTGATCGTGCGCCACGCCGATGGTTCCGGCGGGCTGCCGAATGAAGGGCCATTTGACCGCATCGTCGCCTGGGCTGCCTTCGACAGCCTGCCGCGTTTCCTGCTCGACCAGTTGTCGAGCGGCGGTATCGTCATCGCTCCGATCGGCCCCGAAGAGGGCGAACAGGTGCTGGCCAAGCTGACCAAGGTCGGCAGCCGCTTCGAGCGTGAAGACATCGGCCTCGTTCGCCTGCAGCCGATCCTGCGCGGTGTCGCCGCTGTTATCTAGCGCGGATGTCGATGTTCGGCCGCGTCGTGCGCCCGTCTTCGACCCCGGCTGGCCTGACCCGAAATCTCGGCACGGCTCGCTCTCTAATATTTTAAGAAAAATTGCGTCGGATTCCATGAGGTTAACCGTCGAGTAACATTAACGCGCTTTAATCATGCCTAGTTTGTACCGGGTATGTGCGGGTTAGTGCGATGCAACTCAGTGTTTTGAAGACAAACGGTCGCAATCTGGCGCGAGGCTGCGCCATTCTGATGGTCGCGGGTGCTGCTGCGGGGTGCAGTTCCCAGGTTTCGCGGTTCAATGGCGTCGACGACGTCTTTACATCCTCGACCAACAATCAGCGCGCCATCATCAACAAGCAGGATGCCGTACAGCAGCCCTATCCGGGCGATGTCGCCGCCGCTCCGATCGATGGCAGCCATACACAATCGGTCAGCCGCTCCAGCCTCAAGCCGGTCTCGACGCGGCCGCTGCCGCCGCCCGTTGCCCAAGCGCAGCAGGCGCCGGCATCGAAGCCGGTGCGCACCGCATTGGCCCCGGCACCGCATGTCGACAGGACCACGACCGGCACCGTCGCTCCGGCGGCGTCGCCTTTCAAGGTTTCGCAACCTGACGAACCCCGCGTGGCTGCTTCCGGCACTCCGCATGCAACCGAGATCGTCGTCAGGGACGGCGAAACGATCGGCGGCCTGGCGCAGCGCTACAAGGTGCCGTCCGACGTGATCATGAAGGTCAACGGGCTGAGCGCGACCAAGGGGCTGAAGACCGGCCAGAAGCTGGTCATCCCGGCCTATGCCTATTCCAGCAAAGGCGAGGCGAAGGTCGCGGATGCCAAGCCGGCGAAAGACGGCAAGCACAACCTGCCGGCCACTGCGCCGGACAAGGTCGCCGTTCTGCCGCAGCAGCCGAAGCCTAAGGAAGGCAAGTCCGCCGCTCAGGTCGACGCGTCGGCCGCAGCAAACCAGCCCAAGGAGCCCAAGCCGCAGGTTGCCAAGACGACCGGCGCTGCCGGGACCTACACGGTCCAGTCGGGCGACACGATGTCTTCGATTGCCAGGAAGACCGGCGTCGGCGTCGTTGCTCTAAAGCAGGCCAACGGGATGAAGGACGGACTGCTCAAGATCGGCCAGACCCTGAAGGTGCCGGCCGGCGGAACCGCGACCGTCGCCGCTGCCAAGCCGGCCAAGGTCGATCCGGTGACGACGGCCACCACGCAGCCCGCGGCAAAGACCACGCCGTCTGAAACGCTGGCGTCCTACACGCCGCCGAAAAAGGATTCGAAGGTCATCCAGCAGGCCGAGGCCGACGATGCCGTCGCGCCAGACGCCACCGGCATCGGCAAGATGCGCTGGCCGGTGCGCGGCCGCGTGATTTCCGGTTTCGGCTCGGGCAAGGACGGCGTCGATATCGCCGTGCCGACGGGCACGCCGGTCAAGGCGGCCGAGAACGGCGTCGTCATCTATGCCGGCGACGGCCTCAAGGAATTCGGCAACACGGTGCTGGTGCGCCACGAAAACGGCCTGGTCACCGTCTACGGCCACGCCAGCTCGATCGAGGTGCAGCGCGGCCAGAAGGTCAAGCGCGGCCAGGAGATCGCGCTGTCGGGCATGAGCGGCACGACGGACTCGCCGAAGCTGCACTTCGAAGTGCGCAAGAATTCGGCGCCAGTCGATCCCTCCGGTTATCTCGAATAGTCGGGGCTGTTTCGAATAGAAGAAAAAAAGCAATTTGCGGGCCGTCTGACCTCCAGTCCGGCCCGCCGGCTCAGCCCGTTCCGAAAGGAGCGGGCTTTTTCAGTTCCGGTGCGACGCGCCAGTCTTCAAGCTTCAAAGATGGTCGCGCAGAGTGTCGGCGATCATGACGCCAAGGCTGCTGGCCTTGACGCCGAGAAGCGTCTCCGCGTCGGAGGAATCGACCAGCAAGGGTTTGTCGAAGAGGTAGCTCATCTCGATAAGCTCATGCATGCCCAATGCTTCCATTTCGGAGATGGAATAGGAGCGTGTTCCTGGAATTTCACGGTGAAGCATTGCCGCGGTCGCCCGGATGAGTTCCCGGGATGGGGCGTGTTGCGATGGAACATGGAACGCCCGTCCCCATTCGCCCGTGTAGCGCGAGGCAGCGACCAGTGTCCTGGCCACGTCCTTCGTGAAGGACCAGGCGTGAGTTGCGTCGAGGTTTCCGATGAAAGCCGTCGGTTTCCCTTCGATTATGGAGGGCAGCGCGACCAGTGAGAAAGAGCTGATCGCGCCATGTCCAAGATAATCGCTGGACCGCACTTCGACGGCCGGCACGTCCGCACGGACCGCCCGCTGCCACATGATCGTCCGGGCGGTTCCTTTCTTCGAAGTCGGATCCAGAGACAGGTCGGAGTGAAGCGGGCTTTCGGCATCTTTGCCATAGCCATAGAGATTTCCGAGCACCACAAGCTTCGCGCCGACCGCTTCGGCAGCCCGCACGGTGCCGTCGATGATTGGGAAGAAGTCGGTCGGCCAGCGGTGATAGGCGGCCATGGCGCACATGAAGATCGCGTCGGCGTTTCGGCTGATACGCGCCAGTTCCGCGGCATTGGTGGCGTCGGAGTGCACGGTCCGGACGTTTTGCAGCGCGTTCGAACCGACACTCCGGCTCGTCAAGACAACATCATGGCCTTCTTCGCCCAGAAGCCGCGCGGTCTCGCGACCAACCGGGCCTGCTCCCACAACAACATAGAAACTCATGGCATAACCTCTCATCCAAGTTTTATGGAGAGGCGTAGGTACATAGCCACGGCATTGAAAATCGCGCGGGAATTGCCAAGTCTTGAACAGGTTTTGCCATGAATCGAGAAAGCATGCTCTCGCAAGTCGCCCCGGCCCGATCCCCGTCCGACGTAACATTGGCCTCCCGGCATGTCGAAGCCGGGGTCCATCGTCTGCTCCGGGCGCCACACCATCGCATCATGGTGCATGCAAGTGCCGCGACGCGCTCCTACTGCCATGAGGTTCGACGATATTTCGTCAGGCGCGCCGGCGATATCGACCTGGTGCCCGCCGGTCAGGAGGGTGGGTTCGAGGCTGAGACCCCGTTCGACACGATCGAGATCGCGTTACAGCCGGCCTTGATGGAAAGGGTGGCAGCCGAACTTGGCGGCAAGGCGCGCGCATTGCCGCTCGGCACACGTCACCTGCTTCGTGACCAGCGCATCGAACACCTCGCGCGAGCACTGGAGAGCGATCTCAATGCGAAGTCGCCGAGCGGGTCGTTGTTTGCCGACAGCATCGGCGCCGCGCTCGCTGTGAGGCTGCTTGGCCTCGGTGAACCTGATATCGATCGCGCGAGCCGGCTGTCGGATACTCAGCTCAAGCGCGTGCTGGAGCATATCGAGGTTGCGCTGCACGAACCCCTGTCGATCCATCGACTGAGCCGGGTTGCCGGCGCCAGCAGTTCGCACTTGCGGACATGGTTCAAGGCGGCGACGGGCTTCACCCTGCACCGCTACGTGCTACGGCGTCGCGTCGAACGCGCACGCGTCCTGCTGCAGCAAGGCGATCTCAGCACAAGCGAGGTGGCGGAATTGACGGGCTTCGCGCACCAGTCACATCTGGCGCATTGGATGCGGCGTGAGATCGGCCAAACGCCGCGTGATTTGCGGCGGTCGCAGCCGCCCAAATGATCTTGTCATCGGATGGCGTTGGCGACGCTATCCAACGCATCAGTCCTTCAGCGGTTTGCCGAGCCGGCCAGCCAGATCCTGGGTGAACTGCCAGGCGACGCGGCCCGAGCGGCTGCCGCGCGTCGTCGCCCATTCCAACGCTTCGGCGCGCAGCGTGTCGGGATCGATTGTCAGCCCATGATGGCGGACATAGCCGTCGATCATGTCGAGATACTCGTCCTGCGAGCATTTGTGGAAGCCGAGCCACAGCCCGAACCGGTCGGACAGCGACACTTTTTCCTCGACCGCTTCGGACGGGTTGATCGCGGTCGAGCGTTCATTGTCGATCATGTCGCGGGGCAACAGATGGCGGCGGTTCGAGGTGGCGTAGAAGATGACATTGGCTGGACGGCCCTCGACGCCGCCTTCGAGCGCTGCCTTGAGCGATTTGTAGGAGGTGTCGTCATGGTCGAAGGAGAGGTCGTCGCAAAACAGGATGAAGCGGAAGGGCGCCGCCTTCAGCAGACCCATCAGCTTCGGCAGCGTGTCGATGTCCTCGCGGTGGATCTCGATCAGCTTCAACGGCAGGTCGGACCTGGCCTTGGCGTTGATCTCCGCATGCACGGCCTTGACCAGCGACGATTTGCCCATGCCGCGCGCGCCCCACAACAACACATTGTTGGCCGGGTAGCCGGCAGCGAAGCGTTCGGTGTTGTCGACAAGGATGTCGCGGACGCGGTCGACGCCACGGATCAGTCCGATGTCGACGCGGTTAACCCTGTGCACCGGTTCCAGATAGCCCGGATCGGCCTGCCAAACGAAGCAATCGGCCTCGCGGAGGTCGGTTTGGGGCACCGGCGGCGGGGCAAGGCGGCTCACCGCTTCGATCAGCCGGTCGAGTTTCTGGTTCAGGGCCTCAATGCTGCTGTCGGTCATGTCTGTCTTTTGTTTTCGCGTTTTTGATGTCTTGGGGCGTGAAGCTGCCCGATTTCGCCTGATACAAAACCGGTTGCAACCTTTTGTTCGAGCATAATTTTTTGCGGAAACCGGCTCGCGCTTTTTGCGATCCTGCTCTAACACGGCTCAACAGGCCGGAAAAGCAGCCGATTTGGCCGGCCGCGCAGTTGCATTGACAACTTTACCGACTATATTCCGGCCAAATTTCAAGGGGCCGCCAGATTGGCGGCTGTTTTCAAAATTCAGGAGTACCTCGATGTTCGTGACACCGGCATACGCCCAAGGCGTCGGCGCTTCTCCCGACATGTTCATCAGCATTTTGCCGTTTGTCCTGATTTTCGTGATCATGTACTTTCTGATCATCCGGCCGCAGCGCACGCAGCTGAAGAAGCGCGGCGAGATGCTGGCCGCGGTCCGTCGCGGCGACACGGTCGTCACCGGCGGCGGCTTCGTCGGCAAGGTGACCAAGGTGATCGACGACAACGAGCTCGAGGTCGACCTCGGCAATGGCTTGAAGGTGACGGCGCTGCGCTCGACGATCGCCGATGTGCGCGTCAAGGGCGAGCCGGTGGCCAACCAGAACGCCAAGAAATAATCCAATTTTAGGCGGAGCGATCCGCGGACACGCTCTGACGGACGACGCCATATGTTGTATTTCTCGCGCTTCAAGATGATCCTGATCTGGGTGGCCGTGGCCATCACGGTGATCCTCGCCGCGCCCAACCTGTTCTCCGCCAGCACGCTGGCGCAGCTGCCCAACTGGGTGCCGAAGCGGCAGATGACGCTCGGCCTCGACCTGCAGGGTGGTTCGCACATCTTGCTGGAAATGAACCAGAACGATCTGATCAAGGACCGGCTGGAGACGACGCGCGACGAAATCCGCACGCTGCTGCGCGACGCCAAGATTGGCTATACCGGCCTTGCCGGCACCGGGCGGACCCTGCAGGTTCGCATTACCGATCCCGCCCAGATCGATGCCGCCAAGACGGCGCTGAAGACGCTGACCGATCCGGTCGCCGCCGGCCTGTTCACCGGCGGTTCCGTGCAGGAAATGACGCTCGACGATTCCGAGCCCGGCCTGCTCAAGTTCAACGTCACCGATGCCGGCATCAAATACCGCACGTCGACCGCGCTGACGCAGTCGATCGAGGTGGTCGAACGCCGCGTCAACGAACTCGGCACGACCGAACCCATCGTGCAGCGGCAGGGCGACGACCGTATCCTTGTCCAGGTGCCGGGTCTTCAGGACCCGCAAAGGCTGAAGGAAATCCTCGGCCAGACCGCCAAGCTGACCTTCCAGATGGTCGACCAGTCGATGCCGGTGCAGGACGCGCTCAACGGCCGTCCGCCTGCCGGCTCGTCGGTGCTGTATTCGCAGGACGATCCGCCGGTTCCGTATCTGATCGAGAACCGCGTCATCGTCTCGGGCGAAAACCTCGTCGATGCGCAGGCGACCTACAATTCGCAGAACAACGAGCCGGTGGTGTCGTTCCGCTTCGATTCGAAGGGGGCGGCGCGCTTCGGCCAGGCCACGGCGCAAAATGTCGGCAAGCTGTTCGCCATCATCCTCGACAACCAGGTGATTTCGGCGCCGCAGATCCGCGAGCCGATCCTCGGCGGCACCGGCCAAATCTCCGGCAATTTCACCGCCCAGAGCGCCAACGATCTCGCCGTGCTGCTGCGCGCCGGCGCACTGCCGGCGACGTTGACGGTGATCGAAGAACGTACAGTGGGTCCGGGCCTTGGCCAGGATTCGATCCATGCCGGCAAGGTCGCCGGCATCATCGGTTCTATCCTCGTCGTTGCCTTCATGTTCGTCGCCTACGGCTTCCTCGGCTTCCTCGCCAACATCGCGCTGGCGGTGCACGTGGCGATGATCGTCGGCGTGCTCTCGCTGCTTGGCGCGACGCTGACCTTGCCTGGTATCGCCGGTATCGTGCTGACCATCGGCATGGCGGTCGATTCCAACGTGCTGATCTACGAGCGCATCCGCGAGGAGCGGCGCGCCGGCCGCTCGGTCATCCAGGCGATCGATACCGGTTTCACCAAGGCGCTGGCGACCATCGTCGATTCCAACATCACCTCCCTGATCGCCACCGTGGTCCTGTTCTATCTTGGTACCGGTCCGGTGAAGGGCTTTGCCATCACCTATGCCATCGGCATCCTGACGACCGTCTTCACCGCCTTCACCTTCACCCGTCTGCTGGTCTCGATCTGGCTGCGCCGGGCTCGCCCGAAGGAATTGCCGAAGGCGCCGGTGACCTTCGTTCCGCCCGGCACCAAGATCCCCTTCATGGGCATCCGTCGCTGGACGTTCACGCTGTCCAGCGCACTTTCGATCCTGTCGGTGGTGCTGTTCATGACCGTCGGCATCAACTACGGCATCGATTTCAAGGGCGGTTCGCTGATCGAAGTGCAGGCCAAGAGCGGCAATGCCGATCTCGCCGACCTCCGCGCGCGGCTGACCGAACTCAACATCGGTGAAGTCCAGGTGCAGCAGTTCGGTACGCCGAACGACGTGCTGATCCGCGTCGGGACGCAGGATGGTGGCGAAAATGCCGAGCAGACCGTCATCGACAAGGTGCGCGGCGAGCTGCAGGATAATTATGACTTCCGCCGCGTCGAAGTGGTGGGACCGACCGTGTCCGGCGAGCTCGCCAAGCAAGGCACGATCGCCATGCTGATCGCGCTGCTCGGCATCCTGATCTATGTCTGGTTCCGCTTCGAATGGCAGTTCGCGGTCGGCGCCATTGTGGCGACGGTGCACGATGTGGTCATGACGCTCGGCTTCTTCGTCATCTCCGGGCTGGAGTTCAACCAGTCGTCACTGGCGGCGATCCTGACGATCATCGGCTATTCGCTGAACGATACGATCGTGGTCTATGACCGTGTCCGAGAGGATCTGCGAAAATACAAGCGCATGCCGCTGCCGCAACTCCTGAACAACGCCATCAACGAGACGCTGTCGAGAACGACGCTGACCTCGGTGACGACGATCCTGGCGCTGCTGGCGCTGGTTCTGTTCGGTGGCGAGGTGATCCGCTCGTTCACCATGGCCATGCTGTTCGGCGTGATCTTCGGCACCTATTCGTCGATCTTCATCGCCGCACCGCTGCTGATCCTGTTCAAGCTGCGGCCGCAGGCTTCAGCCGACGAGGAGAAGCCGGTCAATGGCGGCAAGGCGGTCGCGACCTGACGCGCCCCCCCGAAGAGGTTTAACGGTGACCAGCAAAGGCATCGTCATCCGCGAGGCGCATTTCCCGGGCCGCGCGCCGATCGAAGCCTACGGCAATGGCGGATTCCGCTTTGCCGACATGTCGCATCGCGGTTCGCTGCTCTGTCTGCCATCCGGCATCCATGGCTGGGAGCCGGTGGATCCCTTGGCGCTGACGGTGGCGGATTTTGACAGGCTGCTGTCCGAGGCCGACAAGATCGAGATCCTGCTGGTCGGCATGGGCAGGGATCTTCGGCCGTTGCCCGCTGCATTGCGGGCCGCGCTGAAGGCCGCCGGCATTGCATCCGACCCGATGTCGACGGGTGCCGCGGTGCGGACCTACAATGTCCTTCTGGCGGAAGAGCGCGCCGTGGCCGCCGCGCTCATTGCCGTCGATTGATATGCCTCGAAGCGCTGAAATCGTCATGGACGCGGTGCGTGCCGCCGACCATGATCGCTATCTGACCGCGCTCTACGCGCCGGACGGCAAGCGCTACGCGCTGTTTTCGCTCTACGCCTTCAACGCGGAGATATCAGGTATTCGCGATCGCATCCATGAGGCGCTACCGGGCGAGGTGCGGCTGCAATGGTGGCGCGATGTCATTGCCGCCGGCGGCGAGGCCGGCGCCGGCCATCCCACTGCCGAAGCCGTGAACGCTACGATAGCGACATTCGGCCTGCCGAAGCCGGCCTTCGAGAACATGCTCGATGCGCGCATCTTCGACCTCTACGACGACCCGATGCCGTCGCGCACCGATCTGGAAGGCTATTGCGGCGAGACGGCCGCAGCACTCATCCAGCTTGCGGCGATGGTGCTCGACCCCGGCGAGGCGCCGCGCTTTGCCGAACTGGCGGGCAGGGCAGGCTGCGCACAGGCGATGACCGGCCTGCTGCTGCTGTTGCCGCTGCACCGCCAGCGCGGACAATGTTTTGTCCCGGCCGACATTCTGGCGGCAGCGGGATCGTCGCCGGAAGAATTCGTCACCGGCGACGGCGGACCCGGCGCCAAACGCGCGGTGGCGGCGATGATGGCGCTGGCACGGGAACATCTTTCCGCCTTCGAGCAAGGCGCACCGGCTCTCCCGGTCTCGCTGCGCCCGGCATTCCTGCCACTTGCCCTGTCACGCGCCTATCTCGGCAAGATGGAGAATGGCTCGCCGCTCGAAGGCGTGGCGCGGCTCTCGGCCTTGCGCCGGCATTGGCTGTTGCTGCGCCGCGCGAGCAAGGGTTGGCCAGCACTTTGACGTAAACGTCAACCGTGCTAAGAAGTCTCCGCGCCAAAACTGTCGCCATAGACGACAGGCCGGCCGGAGGAGATACCCATTCAATGAGCTTGCCTTTGCTGGTTGCGATCGTCGCCCTTGGCATCGCGCTGTCGGTTGCCGCGGTGCATTTCACTGGCGGCAGCAAGACGGCGACGCTCAGTGGCGCAGATCATGCGAAGAGCCGATTCGCCGAGGATTTTCCCGACGAGATCGTGGCGGCGGTCCGCCTGACAGCAGATGCCGGGACCGCGTTCCTGGATATCGGGCGAGGGCGCTTCGGGATCGTTCACAGCGTAGGCGACTGCTTCTTGACCCGCATCGTCACGCCTCAAGATGTCACGATTTTGGACACTGGAGACGGGAATACGGTCTCGCTGCGGCTCGCCGATTTCACCTGGAAGGGCGGCCGCTTCCGCTTTGCCAGCGCAACGGATGCGCAAGGCTTGCTGAAGGCGCTTGAGCCGCAGAGTTTCGGCGGAGAGGCGGCATGATGGACGACTACAATTTTCCGCAGGTCACTCAACTGGCCATCCCGTTCTTCGTTGTCGCGATCCTGATCGAGCTTTGGTTGGTGCGCACCGGCCGTGCCAAGGGTTCGTTCGAAACGCGCGACACATTGACCAGCCTGATGATGGGTACCGGCAATGTCGTTGCCGGGCTGCTGCTTGGCGTCGTGTCCTACTGGGCGTTGCTGTGGCTCTGGCAGTTCCGCGTCTTCAATCTCGGCCTGTCGATCTGGATCTTTCTGGTGGCCTTCCTGCTCGATGATCTGCGCTACTATTTCTATCACCGCATCGCGCACCGGGTGCGCTGGGTTTGGGCCGAACACGTCAACCACCATTCCAGCCAGCACTACAATCTGTCGACGGCGCTGCGGCAGAGCTGGACGGGCCTGTTCACCTTCATGTTCGTGCTGCAGGCGCCGCTGGTGCTGCTCGGCTTCCACCCGGCGGTGATTGCCTTCACCTTCGGCTTCAATTTGGTCTGGCAATTCTGGATCCACACCGAGACCATCGGCAAGATGTGGGGCTGGTTCGAGTTCGTCTTCAACACGCCCTCACACCACCGCGTCCACCACGCCACCAATCCGCGCTATCTCGACGCCAACTATGCCGGCACGCTGATCATCTGGGACCGGATGTTCGGCACGTTCGTCGGGGAACTGGAGGAGGACAGGCCGCGCTACGGCATCGTCAGGAATCTCGGCACCTTCAATCCGCTGAAGGTGGCTTTTCACGAGTGGATCGGCATGTTCCGGGATGCCTTTGCGCCGGGTCTTTCGCTCAGCGATCGCCTGAACTATCTGATCAAGCCGCCCGGCTGGAGCCATGACGGCTCGCGCGAAACCTCGGAGAGTTTGAAGGCGGCCTATGTCAGGCGAAATCCGGGTGAGGCGGGAAAGCCGGGATTGCCGATGGCTGGTGTCGAGCCGGCTGAATAATATCGCCTCAGGATGGTTCGTTCGACCCGCCGTCGCGCATCCCGTCTCATAGTCGCGACCGCCATAGAAGATGTTGACGATGCGGATGACATCGTTCTCGGTCAGGTGGTGATGACGGCGGAATGCTCGGAATGGGACGGGTCGTAATCCCCGAACGATATCGTCGCGCGAGCGACCGCCACGAGGCGCATTGCCGATACTCTGGCAGCGCTCTTCTATCCGATCCACGAAACCGTTTGGCGATGTTTTCGCTGCCGCTGCTCTCAAGGATGTAGGCGCCAATTGCTTCAAGATCGGAGATCGCGCTTTCGCTAAGAACGACGGCGGGACGCTGGATCATCGCTCTCTCTCGCCAGTTGCGAAATCCGGCTCTTTACCCGGTCGATCGCCTCATCGAGCGGAACAGCGGGGCTTTTGTCTTCGATCGACGCCTTCACCCGCGCCCTGATGGACGCCATGCGTTCAGCGTGCTCTTCCTCCTCGCGCTGGAAGGCAGGGCGGCGCGGATTACTTCACTGGCCGAACCGAAGGAGCCGTCTTCGACTTTGTCCCGGATCATGGGGTCCAATCAGAACGCGAAGCTGTTTATTCCGCCGCTTCGGCCGTTTCCGGTTGCGCCGGAAGTCCCAGCCAGTGCCGGCAATCGGCGCGTGCGCGCGATGTGATGGCGTGCCGCTTGGCAACGGTCTTGTCCTTGCCGCGCATGCGTTTGCCCTCGGCCTTCGGAGCTTCGACAGGTGGGAACAGGCCGAAATTGACATTCATCGGCTGGAATGAACGCTTTCCCGGCTCGTCATCGGAGACAATATGACCGCCGGTGATGTGGTTGAGCAGAGCGCCGAAGGCCGTGGTCAGCGGCGGCAGCGACGGTGCCTGGCCGAGCCGTTCAGCGGCGGCGAAGCGGCCGGCGAGCAGGCCGATCGCAGCGCTCTCGACATAGCCTTCGCAGCCGGTGATCTGGCCGGCGAAACGCAGGCCGGGCCGCGACTTCAGTTGCAGCGAAGCGTCGAGCAAGGTCGGCGAGTTGATGTAGGTGTTGCGGTGCAGGCCGCCGAGACGGGCGAAATCGGCGTTTTCGAGACCCGGTATGGTGCGGAAGATGCGCACCTGCTCGGCATGCTTCAACTTGGTCTGGAAACCGACCATGTTGTAGAGCGTGCCCAGCGCATTGTCCTGCCGCAACTGGACGACGGCATAGGCCTTTACCGTCGGATTGTGGGCATTGGTCAGCCCCATCGGCTTCATAGGCCCGTAGCGCAGCGTCTCGACACCGCGCTCGGCCATGATTTCGATCGGCAGGCAGCCGTCGAAATAGGGCGTGCCTTCCCATTGCTTGAATTCGGTTTTCTGGCCGTCGACCAGCGCTTGCACGAAGGCAAGGTACTGGTCCTTGTCCATCGGACAATTGATGTAGTCCTTGCCGGTGCCGCCTGGCCCGACCTTGTCGTAGCGCGACTGGAACCAGCAGGTATTCATGTCGATCGTGTCGAAATGGATGATCGGCGCAATGGCGTCGAAGAAGGCGAGCGCATCGGCGCCGGTCGCTTCCGCGATCGACTGGGCAAGCCCGGGGGCGGTCAACGGACCCGTGGCAACGATCGCCTGGTCCCAATCCGTCGGCGGCAGACCTGGCACTTCCTCGCGCCGGATGGTGATCAGCGGGTGTGCTTCGAGTTTTTTCGTCACGGCATCGGCGAATCCGTCGCGATCGACGGCCAGCGCGCCGCCGGCCGGAACCTGGTTGGCGTCGCCGGCGCTCATGATCAACGAGCCGGCCAGCCGCATTTCGGCGTGCAACAGGCCGACCGCGTTGTTGTCGGCGTCGTCGGAGCGGAAGGAATTGGAACAGACGAGCTCGGCCAGGCTATCGGTCTTGTGCGCATCGGTGCCACGAACGGGCCGCATTTCATGCAGGAGGACGGGCACGCCGGCTTGCGCTGCCTGCCAGGCGGCTTCGGAACCGGCGAGGCCGCCGCCGATGATGTGGATTGGGTTTTTGCTCATGAGCGCCGGAATAATCGCTTGGTGCGGCGATTGCAATTGCCGTGCGCGGTGCGGGGCAAACAGCTGCTGATGGGAGCGCCTCCTGAAAACAACAACACCCGCCGGGGGAGGAGGTCCGGCGGGTGTCGTTTTTGGGGTCGACCTTCGGGAGGAGGTGAAGGCCGGCCATATTCGTCATCGCCGGGGAGGAGGTCGGCTTTGACGAAATTCCTTTCGCCATTTTTAGAAGGGGCGAAACCTCTGGAGCAAAATTCGTCTTGCCCCTGGGAAACAGCGCCCGCCGCGGGAGGAGGTGCGGCGGGCGCCGTTTTTGTGGCCAACCCTCGGGAGGAGGTGAAGGTCGGGCCGATTCGTCATCGCCGGGGAGGAGGTCGGCTTTGACGAAAACTCTTTCGCTGTTTGAAAAGGAGCGAAACCTTTGGGCAAAATTCGATTTGCCGGGAAACAACGCCCGCCGCGGGAGGAGGTGCGGCGGGCGCCGTTTTGGTGGTCAACCCTTGGGAGGAGGTAAGGGGTGACCGTATTCGTCAAGGTCGGGGAGGAGGTCGACCCTGGCGAAATTCTGTCTAGATCGCCTGGCGGGCGATGATCTTGATTTCGTCGCGGACGATACCGAGATCATGCAGCTGGCGGTTCGAAAGGCGACCCAGCTCGGTAACCGTCTCGCGATAAACGCGCCAGTTACGATAGTTGCGGATCAGGTTCATTGTCGTTCTCTTTTTCAAAACTGGTTCGGACCATTCGCGGTCCGAAGAATTAGACCGCCTTGCGAGCGACGTAAGGAATGTCGCTGCGGCTGATGCCGAGGTCGGTCAGTTCACGGTTGCTCAGGCGGCTCAGCTCGGACACGGTGTCCCTGTAGCGGCGCCAGTTGCGATAGTTGCGGATCAGGTTCATGGTAGTTCTCGTTTCGTCTTTCTTGCGGATCATTCCGTTTGTGTACGAACTATAAATAGGCGGACCCATATCGATTTAAAAGCGCTATGGCTGCATGGCAGCAATGCAAATTGTGCAATGCAGCATTAACGCGCGTTCACGGACCTGACACAAAGAAACCCGAATCGGAAAATGCCTTAGCGCCAACGGCTTGACCGGATCGGCTGCAAAAAAGACCAAACTGGGGGGAGAAGCAGCATGGCGAGCTATTCGTCGCGGGTCAGGGCGGATATCGCGCGCTGGCAGCAGGCCGGCATGATCGACGCCGCGACGGCCGATTCGCTGGCGCGCGATGTCGAGGCCAACGAGCGCAAGTCGCTGAGCTTCGGCTCGATCCTGGCTATGATGGCCGCCTTGCTGTTCGGCGCCGCCATCCTGATTTTCGTCGCCGCCAATTGGGACGCGATCCCGAGGCTGGCGCGCGTGGCGGCGCTGTTTGCCGTCATCCTTGGCGGCTATGTCGGCGGCGCGGTGCTGAAGGCCCGCGACCATGCGGCAATCGGGGAAGCGCTGTGGATCGTGGCGGCCGCGGCTTTCGGCGGCTCGATCGCGCTGATCGGCCAGATGTATCATCTCTCGGGCGACGAGGCCTCGGCTCTGGTGACCTGGGGCGCCGGCACGGCGCTGGCGGCGGTTGCGCTGCGATCGAACCCGCTGACGGTGGCTTCGGTCGGCATCGCCGATGCCCGGCTGTTCCTCAAAGGCTTCGACTATTACAGCCGCAGCGATTTTCCGCACGGCTTCGTCGTGATGGCGATCGTGCTGTTTGCCGTCTCGTTCTGGACCCGCAGCCAGGCGGCGCGCCACCTGATTATCCTGTCGGTGCTGTTCTATCTTATGCTGCTGGTCACCAACCACGACACGCTGCAGGTGGCGATCCCGCTGGTCGTCGCCTCGGCGCTGCTGTTCGCGGCCTCGGTCTTCGCGCCTGGCCCGGTCGACCGGGTCGTGCAACTCGGCGGCCGCTTGCCCTTGCACGCGCTGCTCGGCTTCCTCACCGGCCTCGCAATGATCCAGTTCGAACTCGCCGACGAGAGCACCTACAACAGCGGTTTTGCCCTCGCTTCGGCGATCGCGCTGGCCGGTGTTGTCGCCGCGATCGTGCTGGCAGGACGGGAGAGCCGTGGGCTACGCTGGCTTGCCTATCTCGGCTTCGCCTTCGAACTCGCCATCATCTATGTCGTGACCCTGCAATCGATGCTCGATACGGCCGGTTTCTTCCTGGCCGCCGCGGTGCTGCTCGGCATCCTCGCGATCGTCATCATCCGCGTGGAAAAACGCATGAAGGGCCCAGACGCCAAGGGAGCCACGGCATGATCACCGGGAAAAGGCTTGTCATCTCGGCGCTGGTGCTGGCGCTCGTCCAGATAGGCTTCCTGAGCTGGATCATCGCCGGCCGGGCGGCGATCCTGCGCAACGGCAAGGAAGTGCTGCTGAAGATCGAACCCGTCGATCCGCGCGACCTCCTGCGCGGCGACTATATTATCCTGGGCTACGAGATTTCACGCATACCGGTGAAAATGATCGCCAACATTCCGCCCGACAAATTTTCAAGCGACGATACGTCGATTGTGGTGCGCCTGAAGAAGGGCGCCGACGGCTATTGGCAGCCGACGGCCGCCTGGTTCGGCAAGGCGCCAACGATGGCAACCGCCGACGAGGCCGATATTCTAGGCCACATCGCCGAAGGCTGGGACCTTCGCGGCGAAGAGGCGACCATCGCGCCGGACTATGGCATCGAGCGCTTCTATCTGCCGGAAGGCGAGGGGATGGCGATCCAGAACGACATGCGGGTGCGGCCATTCGGCATCCGTCTTGCGCTTGCCGGCGACGGCACCGCACAGATCAAGGCGCTGGTCGACGGCGACAAGACGCTGTTCGAGGAACCACTCTACTAGGTCCCTTATTTCCGATGGTGTGAAGCATGCCAGTTAGCCTGTCGACGCGTGACGACATCAACCTCGACACTGTCTTCCGCGTCGCCTGGAAGAAGGACACGGTGGAGATCAGCGAGAAGGCCTTGCAGCGCATCGCCGAATGCCGCGCCTCGTTTCTGAAGCTGATCGAATCCGATCCGCCACCGGTCATCTATGGCGTCACAACCGCCATGGGGGAATTGGCAAGCCGAAAGCTCGAACCTGACGAGCGTGATCGCCATGCGCGCATCAAGGCGTTTGCCGCCGCCACCTCGTTCGGCGATCCCTTGCCGGATCGCGTGGTCAGGGCGATCGTGCTTGCCCGTCTGACAAACTTCATCGAGGGCAACGCCGCCACCACGCCGCGCATCGCGCTAGCCGTGGCCGCGATGCTCGACGGTGAGCCGATGCCTGTCGTGCCGGCCTCCGGCCAGGGCGGCGCCGGTGAGATCCTGGCGCTCTATCCCTTGTTTGCAGAACTTTCGACGCGCTTCGACCTCGAGGTCAAGGAACGCGGCTCGCTCATCAACGGCTCGCCCTGCGCCGCCGCTTTGGTGGCCGACGCAGCGCTCGCGGGGCGCCGCCGCATCCGCATGGCGCAAAAAGTGTTCGCGCTGTCGATCGAAGCGTTTCGCGCGCCGCTCGAGCACTATGACGCGGCGCTCGACACGCTCTGGGGCGATGAGCATGAGACGGCTGCCCTGCAGGGATTGCGGGAGTTTCTGGTTGGCGCCGGCGATGGGCGACGCAACTATCAGGCGCCGGTCAGCTACCGCATCGTGCCGCGCGTCCTCGGCCAGGCGCATCGTGCGCTGGCGACGGCCGAGCGGGCGGCCAATGTGTCGCTGGCCTCGGTATCGGACAATCCCGTCTACATCCCGCCCGACGATGCACATCGGCTCGGCCGCTGCATCTCGACCGGCGGCTATCACAATGCGATGGCAACGCCGGCGCTGGACGATCTGGCGGCGATATGGGCCGACATCTGCCTGCTCTGCGACCGCCACGCCTCGAAGCTTCTGAACGGCAAGGTGTCGCTGCTGCCGGATCTGCTGATGACCGGACGTCACTCAGCCGACAGCGATGGCCATGGCAATGTCGGCTATGTGCCGATGGCGATCACCGGTTATCTTGAGCAGGCCAAGCTGGCCGCACAGCGCACCTTCATTCCGGGCACGGAATCGGCTGGCGCGGGGCAGGACGACGTCGCCACGACGGCGTTCTTCGCATGGACCAAGGAAGCAACCGCCGGCCGCTGCGTCGATGCCGCCATGGCGATGCTGGCAATGATCGCCTCGCAGGCGCTGCACGTCACCGAACGGACGCCGCCGCCGGCACTGCGTTCCTTCGTCGATCAAATCAGAGCTATCGTGCCGCCTGTCGGCGCCGATCGCGTGCTGGGACCGGAGCTTGCCAGGTTGGCGGAATGGTTCACTGAGAAAGTGTTCGAGGCGTAGAGATGCCGACAAGCTGTAGCCGGTGAAATTGGTGCGCCTGAACGGATGAAGTACGAACCTGAGAACACTCCTTCATCTAACGAACTTAGGGTGGCACGCCACCGAAGCTCGAAGAGCGAAGGGTGGTGCGGACGACGGGAATCGAACCCGTACGATCAGAGATCGAGGGATTTTAAGTCCCTTGCGTCTACCAATTCCGCCACGTCCGCAGGCCAGCCCTTTTCAGACGCCAGACACAGGCCGTCAAGTCGTGTTGTTGAGCGTTCGCCGAACGTGCAAACAGACCGGGCGGCTTGATGATACTGGCGCGATCACGGAATTATCGGCGCGGCGGGTAGTGGTAGGATGCCTTGTGGTGGATTTGATCCGCCAAGGCCGGCGCCTCTCAGGCCCAACCCATTCCCCCCGCCCACTGGGAGCGTCGGCCACCCTTCCATGAAGAGAGCCCCTCAAGTGGTCGCCTGGGCCGGCAGCGTCGCGATTTTGGGCCTGGTCAGAACTTGTAGCTCAAATTGATCCCGACCGTATTCAGCTTCACGTTCTGATCGCGATCGTTAAAGGGTTCTGCCACCTCGTAGTGCTCGGAGCCGAAGTCATAGTAGCGATACTGCGCGCCGACGACGAACTTGTCGGTCAGCGCGTAGTCGACGCCGGCACCCACGGTCCAGCCGACATTCGTGCGCGTGCTGTCGAACGCCGGACCCGCGACTTGCGATGTTTCGATGCCGGCAAAGGCGACGCCCCCAATGCCGTAGACCAGCAGGCGGTCCATGGCGTAACCCGCCTTGGCGTTGACCGACCCGAACCACTTGATGTCGGTGCCGAATGTGCTTCCCAGCGCCGATACCGTCGTGCCGCCGACCGAGGAATAGTTGAGGTCCGCCTCGGCGCCGAGCACCGCCTGGTCGAATTGCCACAGGCCGGCGACGTGGCCGCCGACAAAACCGCCGTCAATGTCGGGCGCGATGGAAAACGGCGCACCTTCTGTCACCGATATATCGGATTGGCCCCAGCCATAGCCGGCCTGCAGACCAGCGTAATAGCCCGTCCAGTCGAATCCGGGCGCGGTCATCGGCACGTCGACCGCCGGGTCGGCTGCAAAAGCCGGCACGGCCAGAACGGCAAGGAAACCGGCACTAGCGACCATCAGTCGACGCATCGAACTCCCCGAAATGACGGTTCAGAAAGATCCTCGTCAGAAGGATAACCGCATTCGCCGCAATCGCAATCCCCCTGTCGCCGTACAGAATCCTCTATTTGGCATCGATGAAGTCCAGCACAGCCCGGCTATATTCATCCGGCGCTTGCAGCATGGCGAAATGACTGGCGTTGGGCAGGATGAACAGCTTCGCACCTGGGATGGCGGAGGCGATATATTCGGTGTGTTCGCGCTTGATCGCCTCATCGTGGTCGCCGGCAACGATCGCCGTCGGCGTGGTTATCTGGGCAAGCTGTTCCTTGCTCCACGCCGGCTCGCTCTCCCACATGTGGCTCATCTGCGCCACGAAGGCGTCATACTGGTCCGGTGTTTTCGACATCTTCTTGTAGTCGCGGCCGGAGCGGTCGATGTAGGCGGCAAAGGTCTTGTTGGTCATCACGCCCGGATCAAGGCCGTCGGCGGTTACGTTGGCGGCTTGCGCGAACAGCCTTGTCAGCCGCTCCGGATGATGCAGTGCGATGTCGATACCAATGATGCCGCCATCGCTCCAGCCGACAAGCGCGGTCTTGTCGATCTTCAGGTGGTCGAGCAGCGCCAGATAGTCCGATGCCATCAAGTCGTAGCCATAGGGCTGCTCGGTGCGGGTGGAGCGGCCGTGGCCACGGCTGTCGGCGACGATTACCTTGTGCGTCTTGGAAAGCGTGGCCACCTGGCTGGCCCAGATGTCGCCGTGGCCGAGGCCGCCGTGGATGAGCAGCACCGGATCGCCCGCGCCGAAAACGGCGTAGTACATCTGGATGCCGTTCACCGGCGCATATCCGCTCTGATCGGGTTTGGGCATGGCCGCTGGTTCCGGCAAGGTCTGCCAACGTTCCTCGGCCACGGCAGAAGTGGTCGACGCTGCGAACAGGATAACGATGGCGAACGCTTTCCAAAAACGGGTCATGTCTTCCCTCATATGGTTCGGTTCGCGGTCAGCATCGCCTTCCAGCCGGATTAGTCAACAAGCTCGCCCTGACGCGGTATGTCGGACCGACGGCTCTGGCGGCGCCCGCCGACATTTGCGAGACTGGCGGCAACCGAGGAATCGCCAATGACGAAAGCAACGCCCGCAAAACCCAGACCGTGGACCGAGATGGCGACACATCTGGTCGATGTCGCCGTGGGGCGCAAACCCGCTGACCTGGTCGTGCGCAACGGCCGCTGGGTGAACGTTCATTCGGGCGAGATCATCGCCGGCACCGACATCGCCATTGCCGGCGGGCGCTTTGCCTATTGCGGGCCGAATGCCAGCCATGCAATCGGCCAGGGCACCAAGGTGGTCGATGCCGGCGGGCGTTATCTGGTGCCCGGCCTCTGCGACGCGCATATGCATGTCGAGAGCGGCATGGTGACGGTGACCGAGTTCTGCCGGGCCGTCATTCCGCACGGCACCACCTCGATGTTCATCGACCCGCACGAAATCGCCAATGTTCTGGGTCTGCCCGGCGTGCGGCTGATGCATGACGAAGCGGTCGCCATGCCCATCAACGTGCATGTGCAGATGCCGTCCTGCGTGCCTTCGGCGCCGGGGCTGGAACATGCCGGCGCCGAGCTGACGGTCGCCGATGTCGCGGAAGCGATGACCTGGGAGAACATTATCGGCCTGGGCGAAGTGATGAACTTTCCCGGCGTCGTCGCCAATGATCCGGTGATGTCGGGCGAGATCGCGGCGACGGTTCATGCAGGCAAGACGGTCGGCGGCCACTATGCCTCGCGCGATCTCGGCCTGCCGTTCCACGGCTACGTCGCCGGCGGCCCCGAGGACGATCATGAGGGCACGCGCGCCGAGGACGCCATCGCCCGCGTGCGCCAGGGCATGAAGGCGATGCTGCGGCTGGGCTCGGCCTGGTACGACGTTGCCTCGCAGATCAAGGCGGTGACGGAGAGCGGAATCGACCCGCGCAACTTCATCCTGTGCACCGACGACAGCCATTCCGGCACGCTGGTCCAGGAGGGCCATATGGACCGCGTGGTGCGCCACGCCATCCAACAGGGATTGAAGCCGGTGACGGCGATCCAGATGGCGACGCTCAACACCGCCCAGCATTTCAAACTGGAGCGCGAGATCGGCTCGATCGCGCCGGGCCGGCTGGCCGACCTGCTGATCGTCTCGGATCTCGCCGCAATGACCATCGACGAGGTCTATGCACGCGGCGTCAGGGTGGCCAAGGGCGGCAAGCTCGAAATCGACATTCCGGCCTATGATTACCCCCGGACGGCGAAGAACACCGTCAAGCTCGGCAAGAAGTTGAAGGGCGACGACTTCGATATCGCCGCCCCCAAGGGCGCCAACGAGGTTCGGGTGCGTGTCATCGGCGTCATCGAGAACCAGGCGCCGACGCGCGCGCTGGAGGCCGATCTGCCGGTCGAGGACGGGCTGGTCGCAATGGACCGCCGCAACGACATCTGCCAGATCGCGCTGGTCGAGCGTCACAGGGGCACGGGCGGCGTCACCAACGCCTTCGTTTCGGGCTTCGGCTATATGGGCGACTGCGCCATGGCGTCCAGCGTGGCGCATGACGCCCACCACATCATCTGCGTCGGCACCAACAAGCAGGACATGGCGCTGGCGGTAAACCGTCTGGGCGCGGTCGGTGGCGGCGTCGTGCTGTTCTCCAAGGGCAAGGAACTGGCGCTGGTCGAAATGCCGATCGCAGGCCTGATGTCGGACGAACGGGCGGAAATCGTCGCGGCCAAGGCCGAGAAGCTCACCGAGGCGATGCGCAAGATGGGCTGTTCGCTGAACAACGCCTACATGCAGCACTCGCTGCTGGCGCTGGTCGTCATTCCGGAGCTCAGGATCTCCGACGTCGGCCTGATCGATGTGACGACATTCCAGAAGGTCGATCTGTTCGTCTAGGATTGTTGATATTCAGGCCATGCCGGCCTGCAACTAGCGATTTTCTGCGCTTCCGGTGCTCACGTACTTAAGTACGCTCCGCTCCGGTTCTCGAAAACCACCACTTTCGGCTCGGCCTGACCCGAATCTCAACAATCCTATGGCCAATGCCGCCCGCTGGCTCACCCGCCGGTGGCGATGGTCAGCACCTTGAACGGCGTGGTAATGACGATTTCCGCGACCGAGCCGACGGCCTTGCCGAGGCCCTGGCCGAGATTGTTGAGCTGTGTCGGGTCGGGTTCGTCCGAGGCGAGGCCCGCCGGCGCCCGCAGCCGGTCGCCGAGCAGTTGCACCAGCATCGGGTTGTCGGCGAATTTGGCGTGGTTGAGGCGGTCGCCGCCCTTGGCCTGGGAAAGATCGACCACCGACACGCCATAGCTGGCGAGGTCTGCAGCGTTGCCGTAGTCGCCGACGCGCGGCTTGTCGCCCGAGATCAGGGACGAGAGCTTGAGAGCCCGGTCATCCGCAGAGAGCAGGATGGCGAACGGCTTGTCGGGTTTGCCGTAGCGGATCATCTGCTTCTTGAAGACGTCGACATCGATGTCGGGCGAGGCCAGGATGACATAGCCCAGCTTGCCGCCGAGATCCCGGTCGCCGGTGATGGCAAGCTGGCGCAGCGCCTCCATGGTCACCCAGGTTCCCATCGAATGGGCGATGATGTCGATGCTCTTGACCTTTGTCTTGGCCAGCATCCGGAGCGTCGCCTCGAGGTCGTCGCGCGCTGCGTTGGCGCTTTCCTTGTCGTAGATATAACCCGTGGTCTTGCCGCTCGAAGCCCAGGAGAACAGCACCGGGGTGCCGGGATATTTGGTGTCGTGGGCGATCTGCGTCAGCCGGTAGATGCCGTCGTCAAAACCGTTGTTGAAGCCGTGCACGAAAACCAGCGCACGGTCGCCGCGCATGGAAATGTCGGCGCCGACCGCTTTGGCGAACTGGGGCGCGCCCTCATAGAAAGTGACGTCCTTGGCGGTAAAATCCTTGGCAGGATTGCTGTTTGCCGATCCCTTGGCCCGCTCGATGGCGCCGACCTGATGGCTTTTGGGAACGGTGACGTCGACACGGGCAAAGCTGGTGGTCAGCGAGCGATCGCCGTCGTAAACCTGTCGCGGCTCTTTTGTTGCCCTCTGGCGGGTGGTGGCGACGAAGATTTCATGCGTGGCCGCGATGTCGGATGCGGGCACCGAGACCGTCGTCCTGTTGAGCAGGTCGTGCGTTTTTCCGCCAGCGCAGCCGGTGACAGCGAGCGCCAATGCAACGACGAGGTAGCTCTTCGAACGCACGGTCACACGCAGGCTCCCGCAAAAGGGGACGTCAAACGCGTGACGTCGCTGGCTATTCCGATAAGGCCAGAGACCGGCGCGGTCCAGTTCAAAGTGAATCCATACGTCCGCGATGCCGGGCAGGCATGGCCGCGAGACCGCACCTATTGGCCAAGCAGGCTGATGCGGTCGGTGACATCACGGTCGCTGGCAAAGCCGTCATCCTCGCGCAGCCGCTGGCCGATCATCTTCACCAGCGTCGGATTGTCGGCGAACTTCGTATGGTTGAAGCTGTCCGATCCCTTGACCTTGGACAGGTCGACGACCGTCACGCCATAAGAGGCAAGATCGGCGGCATCCTTGTAGTCGCCGACACGCGGCCGTGAACCGGCGATCAGGCCGGAGAGCCGCAGCGCACGGTCGTCGTCCGATAACAGCAGGATGAACGGCTTGTCGGGCTTGCCATAGCGCCGCATCTGGCTCTTGAACACGTCGACATCGATGTCGGGCGAGGCCAGCACCACGTCGCCGAGCTTGCCGCCGAGATCGCGATCGCCGGTGATGGCCATCTGGCGCAGCGTTTCCATGGTGACCCAGGTTCCGAGCGAATGTGCGACGATGTCGATGCGCCGCGCGCCGGACTGCTCCAGCATCCTGAGCGTCACCTCCAACTGGTCGCGGGCAGCGCTGGCGCTTTCCTTGTCGTAGACATAGTCGGTGGTCCTGGCGCCCGATGCCCAGGAAAACAGCACTGGCGTGCCGGGATAGCCGGAATCATGGACGATCTGGGTCAGGCGATAGACGGCGGCATCGAAGCCGGTGTTGTAGCCATGCACGAAGACCATGACGCGGCCGCCGCGCGCCGCGATGTCGGCGTTGAGCGCGCTGGAGAATTTCGGCTGCGTGTCGTAGCCGACGACCTCGGAAGCCATGAAATACTTGGCCGGGTCGTCCGACTTGCCGCGCGAGCGGCGCTCGATCTGGCCGGTCTTGTGAAGCCCCGGAACGGTGACGTTGACGCGGGCATAGTTCAGCGTCGCCGACCGTTCGCCGTCGAAAACCTTGTTGGGATCGTCGGATTTCTTGCGCGTCGTGGCGATGAAGATCGAGTGGTTGCCGGCGATCTCCGTCACCGGCGCGGACACCATGGCGCTGCCAAGCAATTCCTGTGTTTGCTGGCCGGCGCAGCCGGCGACGAACAAGGCCAGGACAACGGTAAAAATCTTCTTCAAAGGCACGCCTGAATTTCCAACTCCGGCCGAAAGGCCTGTCTATCCTCACGATACCTCCCGGACAGGCAGAGTGCGGCAGAACTAAGTCCTGTCGAGTCGAAATGTGATCGGCGCCCCGCTGCGGCCATCGCAGTGTTGCGCGAAAGCCAAAATGGCGGGAAACGCCTGCGTGATGTGCGCAATGAGCGGCGTCGCCGCCGGCCCTCCAATCCCCGCGGAGATAGCGATTTCATACCGCCCGATGCGAGGGGGCATGAGAATGCACCCGCAAGTAGCTGAAAATATTTCGCAAAATTTCCGCCCGGAAGGACGTAAATGATGGACGATGGCGCTGGGGAGCCGGATATGTGATAGGCGGGCTCGCGCCGCACCTGGTCATGGCGCTCAACAACCGAACGTTCGCGACCCGATTAATGATAGAGATCCGCGGACAGCATGCAACGCAAGGTGATTTTCCCCAGGGGTGGTTTCCGATGAACAGTTTCTCTTCCCGCGTTGCTGCCGCTGCCGCCGCGATCCGCCAGATCTTCCCTGAAACGCCGCTACAGGAAAACGACTATCTGTCGAAAAAGACCGGTGCGCGGGTGCTGTTGAAGCGCGAGGATCTGTCGCCGGTCCGCTCCTACAAGATCCGCGGCGCCTTCAATTTCTTCCGCAAGACACTGGCGGCCGGCAACGAGGCCGAACTGTTCGTCTGCGCGTCCGCCGGCAACCACGCGCAGGGCTTTGCTTTCGTCTGCCGCCATTTCGGCAGGCGAGGCGTCGTGTTCATGCCGGTGACGACGCCGCAGCAGAAGATCGACAAGACCAGGCTGTTCGGCGGCGATTTCATCGAGATCAGACTGGTCGGCGATTTCTTCGACGATTGCTATCGCGCTGCCCTGGAATTCACCGACAGTTCCGGCGCCCATATGGTGCCGCCTTTCGATCACAAGGACATCATCGAGGGCCAGGCAACCGTCGCCTACGAGATCGCGGACCAGATGCCGGGGGCCCGCATGCCCGATATCGTCATGCTGCCGGTCGGCGGTGGCGGACTTGCCGCGGGCGTCACCCACTATTTCGCCGATCAGGGCAGGGAAGCACGCTTCGTCTTCTGCGAACCGGCAGGCGCGCCGAGCCTGCGCGAGAGCCTCGCGGCGGGGAAACGGCTCAAGCTCGCCAAGGTCGACAATTTCGTCGATGGCGCCGCGGTGGCCGAGATCGGCCGCGAGCCGTTGCGTCATCTCAAGGATTTTCCGGCCGACA
Organism: Mesorhizobium sp. BR1-1-3; assembly: GCF_020165455.1. Taxonomy (NCBI): domain Bacteria; kingdom Pseudomonadati; phylum Pseudomonadota; class Alphaproteobacteria; order Hyphomicrobiales; family Phyllobacteriaceae; genus Mesorhizobium; species Mesorhizobium sp. BR1-1-3. The sequence continues at coordinate 9,660 of NZ_JAIUIC010000014.1, read as the reverse complement.
CGGTGCGGCTGATCCCGGAAAACCGGCTCTGCGCCACCATGATCGAGATGCTCAACGTCGAAGGCGTCGTGCTGGAGCCGGCCGGCGCGCTGGCGATCGATGCGCTCAAGGATTTCTCCAAGAAGGAGATCAGGGGCAAGACGATCGTTGCCGTGGTTTCGGGCGGCAATTTCGATTTCGAGCGGCTGCCGGACGTCAAGGAACGGGCGTTGCGCTTCGAGGGTCTGAAGAAATACTTCATCATCCGTTTTCCGCAGCGGCCGGGCGCGCTGCGCGATTTCCTCGAACTGCTCGGACCCGACGACGACATCGCCCGTTTCGAATATCTGAAGAAATCGGCGCGCAATTTTGGTTCGGTGCTGATCGGCATCGAAACCAGGGACCGTCGCAATTTCGATCTGCTCAAGGCGAAGTTCGAGGCCGAGGGCGTTCAGTATCAGGACATCACCGACAACGAGACACTGGCCGGGTTCATCATATGAGCGATCGAATGGTTGATCCGGGAAAAATCTTCGTCGCGCTGTTTTCCGGCATCAATGTCGGCGGCAACCGCATCGTCAAGATGGCGGAGCTGCGGTCGTTCTTCGAGGGCCTCGGCTTTTCCGACGTCGCCACCTACGTGCAGAGCGGCAATGCCGTGTTCCGGGCGAAGAAAGGCGACGCGGCGGCACTGGCGAACCTGCTCGAAGCAGCCTTCGAGACGAAATGGGGGTTCCATTCGCGCATCATGGTGCGCGATCTCTCCTGGTTCGAGAAGCTGGTGCGCGAAAATCCCTATCCGGAAATTGCCGCGGACCACACGAAGCTGCACGCCTATGTGCTGGAACGCGAGCCGACCGCCGATGAGGTGGCGCGGCTGACCGAAAAGTGCACCGGCCCCGAACGCTTCGAGATCAAGGGCGATGTGCTCTACCTCAGCGCACCGAATGGGCTGGGCAAATCGGTGTTTGCCGGGCTGATCCCGCGCACGCTGAAAGTGCCGGGTACCGCGCGCAATTGGCGCTCGGTGCAGGCGCTGCTGGAGATGGCTGCACACGCCGGTGAGAAGTAGTTGGCTGGCTAGGCGGAAGTTGGTTTCCAGTCGAAGGTCAGTTCTTCGCGGAAAGCAAAGCGCTTGATGTGATCGGCGACAACGCTTTCCAGGCGCTCGATCGATCCTGCTTCGTCAGTCGACACCGTGATATGCAGCGCTGCGGCATCGGCAGCCATGACGGTACGGCCCATTGAGAGATCGATGGTGCCATGGGTGGGATCGAACTCGACCGGGAATTTGTGTGCCCAGTGCTTGCACAACTGCTGCAGGTAGCGGCTGGCATGTTCGGTGGCGACGTCGGCATGGCTGGTCGGCATGAATTCTCCTGGGCAAGCGCCCTTTTGCATGGCTGGGCGCCGGCCCAAGCCTGGCGCCTCAGCCAGACAGATAGGCGCCGCCCCTGAAAAACCAAACGGTAGCGGGGCCGTCAGCCTGGCATTGTCCGCTCAAGACAGCGTGATCGGCTACCAGCTTCCGGTGTTCGCCATCGAAGCCCAAGGCTCGGCCTTGGCCTTGGCCGGGCCTTTCTGCAAAAGCTCGATCGAGATGCCGTCCGGCGACTTGACGAAAGCCATGTTGCCGTCGCGCGGCGGCCGGTTGATGATGACGCCATTGTCCATCAGATGCTGGCAGGTGGCGTAGATGTCGTCGACCTCATAAGCGAGGTGGCCGAAATTGCGCCCGCCCTTGTAGTCTTCGGGATCCCAATTGTAGGTCAGTTCGACCAGCGGTGCCTTTTCATTGATGCCGCTCTCCTCGTCTTCCGGTGCGGCGAGGAAGATCAGCGTGAAGCGGCCCTGCTCGTTTTCGTAGCGGCGCACTTCCTTGAGGCCGAGCTTATTGCAGTAGAAGTCGAGCGAGGCATCGACGTCGGCGACACGGATCATGGTGTGCAGATAGCGCATGTGATTTCCTCGATAAATTGCGTTGCGGCGCAACATAGGGTCGGCCCTGTCAAAGGGCAATCGTGCGGCGGTGCGCAATGCCGGCAAAGAACAAATCCGGTATTGCCCCAATGAACCGTGAAAAAAGGCACGGCAGGTCTTGCACACACCGGAAGCCGCAGTGTTAATCTGTTGGCAAGAATCAGTTGCGGTGTTCTTGAAAAGAGGGGGCATTCTTATGGGGGAAAAGGCCTCTTTCATGGGGCGGGACGGAACCCTTGGCGACGCCTTGCAGCGTGACGAAGGCGGCGACGCTTCTGATCTGCTCGAAGTAGCCGGCGCCATCAAGTGGTTCGATGTGGCCAAGGGTTATGGTTTCATCCTCCCGGATGACGGCATCTCGGGCGACATCCTCCTCCATGTGACATGTCTTCGAAGAGACGGCTTTCAGACGGCCCTGGAAGGCGCGCGTGTGGTCTGCCTCGTCAAGCATGGCGAGCGCGGATTGCAGGCCTTCCGTGTGCTCTCCATGGATGTCACCACCGCGGTCCACCCGGCCGAGATGCAGGAGCAGCGCACCCATGTCGCGGTGACGCCGGAGAGCGGTCTCGAACGCGCCTTGGTGAAATGGTTCAACCGCACCAAGGGGTTTGGTTTTCTCACCCGCGGCGAGGGTACCGAGGATATCTTCGTCCATATGGAGACCTTGCGCCGTTACGGTATCACCGAGCTTCGGCCCGGACAGGTCGTGCTGGTTCGTTTCGGGCGCGGCGACAAAGGCCTTATGGCCGCCGAAATTCACCCCGATATGGGGACCTTGCCGGTCTCGCACTAAGGCGTTTCCGGCCGAGGATCTCGAATGGCTTACAGGAACTGGCTGACCGCGGGCGCGATGTGCGCGATTGCCTTCATCGCCGCCGCCGGTGGTTACTTCTATTCCGAAAAGCCGACCTCGGCGGACAGCCGGGCAATGATCCTTCCGGCCGATCCGGCGCCATTGGTCGTGGTGACGAAAGGCGGTGATCGCTCTTTCTCCATCGAAGTCGCCGACACCGCCGCGGAGCGCGAGGCTGGCTTGATGTATCGCCAGGATATGGCGGACAACCACGGCATGCTGTTCGTCTTCGAGGTCCAGCAGCAGGTTGGCTTCTGGATGCACAACACCCCGATGCCGCTTGATCTGATTTTTGTCGGCCAGGATGGCAAGATCCGGGCGGTCAAGCACGGCGAGCCGCAATCAGACGCCGTCATTTCGCCTGGTGTACCGGTGCGTTTCGTGCTTGAGCTCAAGGCAGGCACTGCCGCCAGGAACGGCATCGAGTATGGCGACCTTTTGCGCCATCCGGCGGTGGGCACGGTGTCCGGCCCCGGCATGCCACCAGCCGACAATGGCGATGCACCCAATGGCGGTGGCGGTTGAGCACACAGGCGGGATCGCAGATGCAGTCTTTCACCCATGACGGCTTCGACCTTGCCTTCCTCGACCGCCAGCCGGAATCGGGCGAGGGCGATCCGGTGCTGATGATCCACGGCTTCGCTTCGAGCCACTATGTCAACTGGGTGTCGCCCGGCTGGTTCAAGACGCTGAACGATGCCGGTTACCGCGCCATCGCCTTTGACAATCGCGGCCACGGCGCGTCGTCCAAGAGCTATGATGAGGCGGACTATACGCCGGTCAAGATGGCCTCCGATGCCACTGCCTTGCTCGACCATCTCGGCATCGAGCGCGCCCACGTCATGGGTTATTCGATGGGCGCGCGCATCGCGGCGTTCATGGCGCTGTCCGATCCGGACAAGGTGGCGACGCTGGTCTTCGGCGGCCTCGGCATCGGCATGATCGACGGTGTCGGCGATTGGGATCCGATTGCCGACGCGCTGCTTGCCGAAGATCCGGCCGCGACCAGCCATCCGCGCGGCCGGTCGTTTCGCGCCTTCGCCGACCAGACCCGCAGCGATCGCCGTGCCTTGGCGGCTTGCATCGCCAAATCGCGCGAATTGCTGAGCGAGCAGGATGTTGCCCGCATCGCCCAGCCGACGCTGGTCGCCGTCGGAACCACCGACGACATAGGCGGCTCGCCCGATGAGCTTGCAGCGTTGATGCCGAACGCCAGCGCTTTTCATATCGAGGGCCGGGACCATATGCTGGCCGTCGGGGACAAGACCTTCAAGCAGCGCGTGCTGGAGTTCTATGCCGAAAATCCGCTCTGAGCGGAGGGCCAGGGCAGCGAGAAGCAGTGCCGTAGTCGGGGACGAGGCTGCTTGGCATCGTGATAGGCGCCTATCCTGATTGTCCTTAGCCGTTTGCAAGGGCCGCCAGCGATCGCGCGATGTTTTCCCGGGCCTGCGGTTCGAAGCGCTGGCGAAACTCTTGCGTGTGGAAGATATGCGGGCGGGCGAGGAAACTCTTCAAGACCGCACTGCGTCCGGCTCGCCACATCGGCTCCTCCACCCAGTGGTACTCGCGCCGCACGGCGCGCTCATAGGCGTCGAAGGCGTCCGGTGCGGCACCCAGGATCGACAGGTCCATATCCAGGAAAAGACTTGCGTCCCGTGTGGCCGTCGCGTCGTCGAACGGCGGGACCTGGTGCGTGGCGGTGGCGACGATCATTGCCGAGATGCGGTTGATACGTGAAGGATCTGCGCGGCCCGCCAGCTTTTTTTCGGCAAGGGCGGCACTTTGCGCCTCATTGTCCTTGGCCTTGCTGTCATAGACGGCATCGTGGAACCAGATCGCCGCTTCGATCGCCTCGGGATCGGCCAGCAACCTTCGATAGTCGCCAGCCAGCGCCAGCATCGCCTCGATATGGGCAAGGTTGTGGTAGTGGCGGCCCTGTGCCCGGTAGAGTGCTGAGAGCTCGCTTTTCAGCGCGTCGTCGATCAAGGGTTCGTTTTCCATGGCTGCTTGAATTCCCGCGAACCAAATCCATTTGACAAAGCACTAAGGAAAATTGAGTTCAATCGTGCTATGATCTGGCTTATATGTGCGGCCGGGCAGCAGGCAAGCACAACAGGCAAGCCAGGCAGGACGCAGGACGAGACGGCGATGAACAGCATCAGCATTTCCCGACACAGCGCATTGAAGCCGGTCGATCCGATCTGGCGTTCGATCCGCGACGAGGCCATGGAGGCTGTCAACCGCGACCCGCTGCTCGCTGCATTCCTCTATTCGACCATCCTCAACCAGGACAGCCTGGAAGAAGCAGTCATTCATCGGCTGGCCGAGCGGCTGGCGCACCAGGACATCGGCTCCGATCTCATCCGCCAGACCTTCAAGTCCATGCTGGCCGACGACAAGGAGTGGCCGACGACGGTACGTGTCGACATCCAGGCCTATTACGATCGCGATCCTGCCTGCGACCGCTTCATCATGCCGGTGCTCTATTTCAAGGGGTTCCACGCCATCCAGACCCATCGGCTGGCGCATTGGCTGTGGAACCAGGGGCGCAAGGATTTCGCGCTCTATCTGCAGAGCCGCTCGTCCTCGGTCTTCCAGACCGACATCAACCCGGCCGCCCGCATCGGCAAGGGCATCTTCATCGACCACGCAACCGGCCTCGTGGTCGGCGAGACCGCGGTCATCGAGGATGACGTGTCGATCCTGCATGGCGTGACGCTGGGCGGCACCGGCAAGGCCGGCGGCGACCGCCACCCCAAGATCCGCTACGGCGTGCTGATCGGCGCCGGCGCCAAGATACTCGGCAACATCGAAATCGGCCATTGCTCGAAGATAGCGGCCGGCTCGGTGGTGCTGTCGCCTGTGCCGCACAACAAGACGGTTGCCGGCGTGCCGGCCCGCGTCGTCGGCGAGACCGGCTGCGATCAGCCGTCGCGCCAGATGGACCAGCTTTTGCCGTCGCAGACGATGGATCAGGTCGTCAGTTTCGACATCTGATCGTCATATGTCCGCTGCCTGAGGCCGTGGGCAGACATGGGCGATTGTTCTCGCCCAAGGTCTTTTGAGATTCAGGTCAGGCCGAGCCGAAAATGGTGGGTTCCGAGAACCGGAGCGGAGCGTACGTTTGGGTACGTGAGCACAGTTCTACCGCGACGCGGTAGAACTGGGAAGCGCAGGAAACCGCCATTTGCAGGCCGGCCTCACGTGAATATCAACAGACCTTAATCAGGCCGCTTGCCTTTACATCGCCATTGTCGACGTGCCAGAAGCGCGTTCGAACGAGCAAGCCCGATGATCGGAGAAGACTGTTGAAGCCGGACGAAATCAGAAAGCTGGACGCCTATTTCAAGCGCGTCTTCCAAAACCCCAAGCTTGAGGTCAAGGCGCGGCCGCGCAAGGACGATTCGGCCGAGGTCTATGTCGGCGACGAATTCCTCGGCATCGTCTTCAAGGACGAGGACGACGGCGACTACAATTTTTCGATGGCGATTCTCGACATCGATCTGGCCTGAGCCAGCAAATCTTGCGGTCGGCCGGCTTCATGCAGCCGGCCAGCCGGTTCCCTTGAAGCGTTCTTAACGTCCCGCCTTCAGAACGCGCCCGGCTTCGGTGGCGATTGCCGCGTCGAGCGCCTGCCAATCGCCCAGAAACTCCCTTGGGAAGCGATAGGTGAGGCTGAGTTCGTCGCCGACCTGGATGTCGCGCTCGCAGGGCGCCAGCGATTGGTCGGCACTCGGCCCGCTCAGGCAACGGGCCACGAACGGCTCCTTGCCGGGGCGATTGCCGACAACCAGCACCTCGTTCAGATAGCCTGATTTCTCGTTGAAACCATAAATCATCGTGCCGCCAGGCCCGGCAGTGCCGGGTCGGATGATCAGCGCGCTGTAGATCGGCGCGAAGCGGCCGCTCATGTCACGCGACATCATCTGCTGTTCGAAGGACAGGAAGACGATGCTTTTGGCTGTCCCCGTATGGTTGAAATCATCCCGCGCGGCCTCGCTGTAGCCGTCCATCTGGGGATAGCGCAGATAGAGGTCGAGCCGCGAGGCGATGCCGTCGCGCCGGGCCTGGGCGAAACGGATGGCATTGGCCAGGACCGTGATGACATTGTTGCCGATCACCACCTGGTGGGCTGTTGCGTCGTCGGTGTATCCGGCCATGGCGATCGAATGGCCGAACCATTTGCCGGCAAGGCTGATCGCCACCGACAACAGGGCGAGCACCGCGAACCCGTAGAGCACCCGCTTCATCAGCCTGGAATCGACCACGGTGAGTTCGTTGGCGAGCGCTGCCTGCTTCATCTCAGTCCTCGGATCTCGGGCCGCCCGTCCGCCTGCAGTGTCCCCGGGCGGCACACATCGCACGGCATGGCTCTTGCAGCCTGCATGGAACGACTGTGCAATTTCATGGTAAACGGAAAGTTAAGATGGGACCGCTGGAATTCACACTCTTTGCTTTTGCCGTCGGGTTGACGGCCTGCGGGCTGGCCGGATCGGCCATGGAACTGGTGTCGGGCCGCAAGGTCGCCTTCACCGAACCCTATGTGTCGCCGTCACATGTCTTGCGCTCGCTGCTCGCCACGGCCTGTGCGGGACCGTTCATGCTGGTCAACGACGCCATCGATGCCCGGCGTCAGCGCCGCATTTCAACGTTGGCGCTGATGTCCTGCGGCTGCACGGCAATTGCGTGGACCTTGGCGCTGGGCGTCGTCGTGCTTGCCATTGCCTCATGGTCGGTCCGTCTCCTAGGGTCCGAGCTGCCAGCTTGAGACGATTCGGAGACCAGGAATGCCGCTTTATGCGATCGATGGAACAGAGCCCAGCTTCGCCGATGCGGACTCGAACTGGATCGCACCCGATGCGACGCTGATCGGCGACGTCAGGGTCGGACGCAATGCCGGCTTCTGGTTCGGCGCCGTCATCCGCGGCGACAATGAGCCCATCGTCATCGGTGCCGACACCAACGTGCAGGAACATACGGTCATGCACACCGATCCCGGTTTTCCGCTGACGATCGGCGAAGGCTGCACGATCGGCCACCGCGCCTTGCTGCATGGCTGCACGATCGGCGACAACAGCCTGATCGGCATGGGCGCCATCGTGCTGAACGGCGCGAAAATCGGCAGGAATTGCCTGGTCGGCGCCGGTGCGCTGGTTACCGAGGGCAAGGAATTCCCGGACAATTCGCTGATCGTCGGCTCGCCCGCCAAGGCGATCAGGGTGCTGGACGACGCGGCCGTGGCAAGGTTGCGCGGCTCGGCGGCGCATTATGTCGCCAACGGCAAGCGCTTCAAGGCGGGGTTGAAGAAGGTTTGAGGCTAGCCTGGCATTTGCTGGTTTCTTAGCGCCTCAACTCACTGTCCGTCAGTTGCGCCCAGCCATCGCATCGCGCAGCAAGGAAGCACCGCCTTCAAAGCCGGCAATCTCGGCTTCCTCGATCGCGGTCCTGTAGTCATCGATGCGGGTTTCGAGCGCCGGGTCGGCGCCCGCCGCCAAAAGCAGGCGGATCGCATCGACACTGCGGATGGCCACCGAATAGTGCAGCGGAGTCCAGTCGTTGACGCCCCGCATGTTGGGGTCGGCGCCAGCTTCGATCAGCACCCGCACGATGTCCAGCCTATTGGCGCGATCGGTGGACAGCGCCGCAATGATGGACGGAAACCCGCCATGATCCTGATAATTCGGATCCGAGCCCGCCTCCAGCAAGATCGAGATGAAGCTGACGGGGCTCCAATAGATCGCATATTCCAGCGGATGCCCAAGGCCGAACTCAAACGGCATGCGCTCGTCGAACCATCGGGAAGAGCCGCCCAAGGCTAGACCGAGGCCGTCGAAGTCGCCGGCCTTGAAGGCATCGTCGATCGCCTTGAAGAGGCGATGACGCTCGCATCGATCTTCCGGGATTTCCAACATCGCCGTGTTCCAGAAGGCGAAAACCAACGGCCTATATTGCCCCGATCCCCTGCGCGTGGAAAGGCGGTCGTCCGATGCGTCCAGTAGGTCGACGATGCGCATACCATTTCACGGATTGCTGATATAAGTCATCGCTGAATAATAATCTGCATCGCGGAGGTAGCTTTCCGGCATGCCATTCCAGCTCAGTGAGCAAACGCAGCAAATTCTTTCGCTAATTTGCATTCTGTTAGCTGGCGTCTTCATTGGTATGGCCTTGGAACGTCTCCTATCGAGGAAACGGAGGCAGGCATGGAGGGAGAGCAATAGCAGGCGCTGGGCGAGAGAGCGCAGAGGGGGCGACATTCTTAGCGGCCCATGGGTTGCCCCGAAGCCTGTTTCCGCGCCACCGAAACCGACTGATCCTGCTGACCAGTTGCGGATCGTCATGGGTGCGAGCTTCACTATTCAACCGCTCCTCAACAGGAGTGAAGTGCGCGTCTTCAAGGAACTTGATCGCATGGTGATCAGCTGCAATCCGGGATGGCAGGTGATGGCCCAAGTGTCACTGGGCGAAATTTTGCGCAGCGCGAACGCTGACGCCTACAGCTGCATCAACTCGAAACGAGTGGACCTTCTTCTTGTGGACGAGACTTGTCTGCCTCGACATGCGCTCGAATACCAAGGCCATGCGCATCACCAAGGCACAGCAGCAGCACGTGATGCGGTCAAAAAGGAAGCGCTGCGACGTGCTGGCATCAGTTACCATGAGATCGTCGGCGGTCACACGACACCTTCGGAACTCAGGCGACTGGTTGAGAGGCTGGTGGATAAGCCCACCGCACCGCAATAGCTGACCTTTTGCAACGCAGATTTCTCGGAACCTGATTGGTTTTCGAACGGCCATAGCCAGAAATGGCGGAGCCGGCCCGGGGACGGGGCCGGCTCCTTTCACCC